>CALVDL010000003.1 GCA_944326305.1 uncultured Bacteroidales bacterium | reverse complement strand
ATATCGCTATTGTCTACTTTGGAAAAATTGTTTAACTGAAAAATTTTTTCCGTGTCCACTTTTTTAAGCTGGTACAATCTTGCTCCATAAATTCAGGGGAAATCCGGAAATGTCTCATAATAAATTCAGGGGAAATCCGGAATTTCGCCCATTGGGATTTGCGGGAAGAATTTATTCTTCATACCTTTACAGAAAATCAGGTCTGAAGAACAATGGGAACAAGGGTTTTCAAGAGGAAAATATATGACAGATTGCTTGAGTGGAAACAGCGTTCGGAAGGAAGGAGCGCCCTTCTGGTCCAGGGGGCAAGGCGTATAGGGAAATCGACAATCGTTGAAGAATTTGCCAGAAACGAGTATTCTTCCTATCTGGTCATTGATTTCAACAAGGCTTCAAACGCGGTCAAGTCGTTGTTTGACGACCTGATGGATCTGGACTTCCTTTTTCTCCAGCTGCAGACCATCTATAATGTATCACTGGAGAAACGCAAGTCTCTTGTCATTTTCGATGAAGTGCAAAGGTGTCCGCTTGCCCGTCAGGCTATCAAGTATCTGGTGCAAGACGGCCGCTATGATTACATTGAGACAGGTTCGCTCATAAGTATCAGACAAAACACCAAGGACATAACAATACCGAGCGAGGAGGAGCGTATCGACATGTTCCCGATGGATTTCGAAGAGTTCCGCTGGGCTCTTGGAGATACAGTTTCCATCCCGCTTATCAGGACATTCTACGAACGGAGAATCCCATTGGGGGCCGCCCACAGGAGCAAGCAGAGGGATTTGCGCCTCTATATGCTGGTGGGAGGAATGCCTCAGGCTGTGAATGAGTATCTTGACTCAAATGATCTGTCTAAAGTCGACATAGTAAAGCGAAATATCATTCAACTGTATTCGGATGATTTTCTGAAGCTTGACCCTACAGGAAAATTGAGCCGGCTGTTCATGGCCATCCCTGCGCAGCTGAGCAGGCATATGACCAGATATTACTCCAATGCAGTCGTGGGTGAACTCGAGGATAAAAGGGAAGAAGAAATGCTTGCCAGTCTGGAGGACAGTAGAACGGTCCTTGTATCCTATCATGCAAACGATCCGAATGTAGGGATGTCCCTGACAAAAGATACCATGAAATACAAGCTGTATGTATCTGATACCGGGCTGTTTGTGACAATGGTATTCTGGGACAGGGATTTTGCTGAAAATGTAATATACCGGAAATTGCTTTCAGACAAGCTGGATGCCAATCTCGGATATGTGTACGAAAACCTTGTCGCACAGATGCTGGCTGCTTCGGGGAACAATCTGTTCTATTATACTTTTGAGAAAGACACCAAGCATTATTATGAAGTGGATTTCCTGCTTTCGAGAGCTGGAAAGATTTGTCCGGTGGAAGTGAAATCATCCGGATACAGAACACACGCATCTCTCGATGCGTTCAGAAGTAAGTTCTCCGCAAGAATCAGGCAAAGCTATCTGCTTTACACAAAGGACCTGATGAAAGGTGAAGAAGATCTGCTGTACTTGCCGTTCTATATGGCAGGGATGCTATAAAAAGCATCCCTGATGTTGATATAAGTCCTAATTTGCCAGATTATGGGGGAAAAATTGGTTATTTCCAATGTGGGAACCGCAGAAATCCACATAAAGAACATGGTCTGCGACCGCTGCATAATGGCGGTGAGGCAGATTTTCCGGAAGTCCGGCATAGAGCCGCTGAAAGTCGAGCTGGGCACCGTGCTCCTGGCAAGGGAACCGGATCCAGGGCGCAAGGAAGACCTGAGGAACGCCCTTGCGGATTACGGGTTCGAAATGATCGATGACCGCCGGTCAAGGATGCTGGAAAGGATAATGACAGCTGTGATCGAGCTGGTCCACTACAGCCCGGACGCCCCGGGTAAAATCAGCCTGTCGGAGTATCTCAGCGGGAAATGCCATTCGGACTACAGCGCCCTGAGCAAACTCTTCTCCGAAATGAAAGGCATGAGCATCGAGAAATACTATATCGCGCAGAGAATCGAGCGCGTGAAAGAGCTGCTTGTCTATGACGAGATGACAATCAGCGAGATAGCTGACATGATGGGCTATTCGAGCCCGGCACATCTGAGCGCCCAGTTCAAAAGCGTGACAGGGCTCTCCCCGCGGGAGTTCAGGGCACTGAAGCACAAGCCCATGATTCCTCTGGACAAGGTGTAGGGCAGGCCTCCCGCCTCCAGAACAGATAAGAAAACGGCCAGGCTGCAAGTGGTTTAATGCGGACAGTCATATAAGAAATTTCCATAATTGTGTAAAAAGACGGCAGGGAGAAATCATATCTTTGCCGGCATGGAAAAGAATATCAAGATGTCATTCCCCGTGGTGGGGATGAGCTGCGCCTCATGCGCCGCGCGGGTAGACAAGACGCTCAACAGGCAGGAAGGTGTAATACAGGCGGATGTGAACTATGCCTCCGCGGTGGCCCATGTGGTATTCGACCCGCAGAAATGCTCCCCGGAAGATCTCCGGAAGGCGGTCCGGGATGCAGGATACGACCTTCTGGTCATGCCCGGGAAAGGATACGGGCCGGCGGAAGGAGATGCTGCCGCCGGTGCAGAGGAGACCGGCTGCACGGAAGCTGACGGGGAGGAAGCCCTTTACGAAGAGGCGGAACGCATACATGAAAAGCATTACCGGGAACTGAAACGGAAAACTGTCGCGGCAATCGTCCTTGCCATCCCGCTCATGGTGCTGGGGATGCTGTTCATGGACGTGCCGTGGATGAAATACATCCTTTTCGCCCTCTCGACACCGGTGGTGTTCTGGCTCGGGCGCGGGTTCTTCACAAGCGCATGGAAACAGCTGCGGCACGGGAGCGCCAACATGGATACCCTCGTGGCATGCAGCACAGGGATAGCATGGCTTTTCAGCGTGTTCAACATGCTTTTCCCGCAGTTCTGGCTCTCCCGTGGAATCACCCCGCATGTCTATTTCGAGTCCTCCGCCATGATCATCTCATTCATACTCATAGGCAGGCTGCTTGAAGACAGGGCTAAACGCGACACTTCAAGCGCAATACGCCGCCTGGCCGGACTCCGCCCGAAGACAGTATCCGTCATCACTCCGGACGGTGAAAAGACCGTAAGGATATCGCAGATCCGGCCCGGGGACATCCTGTCGGTAAAGCCCGGAGAGAAAATCGCCGCAGACGGGACGGTCTTCTCCGGGGATTCGTTCATCGACGAAAGCATGCTCAGCGGCGAGCCTGTCCCGGTAGCGAAGAAGCCCGGAGACAGGGTCTATGCCGGGACAGTGAACCAGAAGGGGGCTTTCCGCATGGCCGCGGAAAAGGTCGGGACAGACACCGTGCTCTCACGGATCATACACATGGTACAGGATGCGCAGGGCACAAAGGCCCCGGTACAGAAGACGGTCGACAAGATAGCCTCGGTTTTCGTGCCGGTCATCATGGCCATTTCCGTGATAACGTTCATCGGATGGGCGGTATTCGCCCCGCAGGACGGGCTCACGCACGGGCTTCTGGCCATGGTGACAGTGCTGATAATCGCCTGCCCGTGCGCCCTCGGACTGGCCACACCGACTGCAATCATGGTCGGGACCGGCAAAGGGGCGGAAAACGGAATCCTGATTAAAGACGCTGAAAGCCTGGAGGTTGCAAAGAAGATTGACGTCGTAGTCCTTGACAAGACCGGGACACTTACCGAAGGGAAACCGCGTGTGACCGGATGCATGTGGGCCGCACCCGGGAAACAGGAGGAATACCGTCGTATCCTCCTTGCCCTCGAGAAAAAGTCTGAGCATCCGCTTGCCGGGGCCGTGGTGGAATACCTTGAAAACAGAACCGCCTCCTCATGCCCAGCCACGGCAGAGGGCGGGGAGCCTTCCGGGAAGCCGTCCTCATTCGAAGCCGTACCGGGACGCGGAATCCGGGGTACTGCAGACGGGCGGACGTTCATGGCAGGAAACCGTGAGATGCTGCAGTCCGCCGGAGTACGGATTCCTCCGGAAATGGAGCGGCAGGCCGGGGAATGGGAATCCGCGGCCAGGACCGTAGTATGGTTTGCAGACACATCCGGGGCCATCGCGGTGCTCGCCATAGAGGACGCCATCAAGCCGACATCGCCGGAAGCTGTAGCCGAACTCCGTAAAATGGGCATCCGGGTATATATGCTCACAGGGGACAATGAAGTTTCCGCAAGAGCCGTAGCAACAGCCTGCGGCATAGAGCATTACCGCTCCGGCGTCCTCCCGGAGGACAAAATCGGGTTCATCCGCTCTCTCCAGGGCAGGGGCCACAAGGTCGCTATGGCAGGTGACGGGATCAACGACAGCGCGGCCCTCGCCCAGGCCGACCTGAGCATAGCCATGGGACAGGGAAGCGACATCGCCATGGACGCGGCCATGGTCACCGTCCTCTCTTCCGACCTGAAGAAAATCCCGCAGACCATAAGGCTTTCTGCCATGACGGTAAGGACCATCCGCGAGAACCTCTTCTGGGCGTTCATCTACAACCTTATCGCCGTCCCGGTCGCCGCCGGGGCCCTCTATCCTCTGAACGGCTTCCTGCTCGACCCGATGATCGGAGGTGCCGCCATGGCCCTGAGCAGCGTCAGTGTCGTGAGCAACAGCCTGAGGCTGAAATACAGAAAACTCGGAAACAAAAATATTACAAAAGCCCAGGACATGGACAACAGTATTGTTAAACACGATAAAGACAAGTCAGTTATGAAAAAGTACAAAGTAGAAGGCATGATGTGCGGACATTGCCGCATGCATGTAGAAAAAGCCCTGAACAGCATCGAAGGAGTCAGCGCTACCGTAACCCTCGACCCTCCTGTAGCGGAGGTGGAATTCACCGGAGGGAAAGAAATTTCCACGGCGGAACTCCAGAAGGTAATTACAGAGAATGCAGGGGATTACACCATCTCAGACATGTGAGAGGCGTTTTTTTTCAAAAAAAAAATGAAATTTTCCAGTGCAATATTTCCCGGCTGCAGGGTTTAATAAATTGTGAAATGTCGAATGAAGAAGTTTTATTTTTGACGACAAAGACAATTTAAGTATTATTTAAAACCTTAAAAAAATGAAAATTTCAGTATTGAAAAATTGGGCTGCAGCCGCCCTGTTCGTTGCTGCCGGCAGCGTATTCGTATCATGCGACAAGGACAATGGGAATGACAACGGGACAGATGGTTCTACAGACGTTGACGCTACTGCCGTAATCGGGGACTATACAGGTACGATGTCCATCCCTGTAGTAGCTCCATCTGAAGATAACGGAACCGAAGAAGGTAGCCAGACAGGCACTGAAATAAAGGCAGCTAAAGTGACAGCTACTGATATCGAATTCACTGACTTCCCTATCCGCGACCTTGTAGCGGCAATTGTCGGTGAAGGTAATGCCGATGCTATCGTAAACCTTGTAGGACAGGTTGACTATAAGATACCTTATACCGCTACTGTAAACGAAGACAAGGCTGGTATTTCTCTTGAACTCGCACCAGAAGTATTGAAAATTACTGCAGGGGAAGGAGAGAATGCCCTTAATGTAGAAGTTACTATTAATGCAAAAGGAACAGGAGAATACACAGTAGAGTCAAAAAATCTTGTATTCAGTCTGACTGCGGCAGAGGTAACAGTAGCAGGAGATAAATTTGACAAATTCGAAGCGATGGATATCGACTTCAACCTCACCAAGAAATAACATTGTTATCTGCTTCTTACAACACCGGAGGATGGGCCAGATTATTGACCCATCCTCTTCTTATTCGCACCCGCCGGGATTCGGCGCTGTTATGACAGTCCTTACATACCCCGTCCCGAATAACCCTCTGTCATTTCCGGAGACACCGGCCGAAACCGGAAAAACCGTCCCGTCTGTCGTCCCGGGCGTCAGTCGGGGAATCTTGCCGGGAGCACGGGCTGCCATAAATAATTTGGATATGTCTGAATATTCTCTGATATTTGTACCTGATGACACTGGGAAGCCGTTTAAAATCTAAACAGCTTCTGATTCCAATCAATTGACATTTTATTCATTATGCTGAAACGTTTTTTAGCTGCCGCCGTATGCATGGCTGCAACATGCTGTGCCGCAGCGGCAAATGGCCATACCGTATGGAACATCGGAGAGGCGGACAGGAGAGCCGACGGGTTCGCGCTCGCCCCCGCCGGGTTCAGGGACTTCATTGCCAATGACTTTGGATACGAGGACAAATTCTTCCTCGTAGGCTGGTCCTCTCCGGACAGAGACTTCCCGTACACACTTCCTGGACCTGCCGACACATGGGGCGGGACATGGTCTACTGCAGGATGGCGCACCCACCAGGTGAACATACTTTTCGGCCTGGAGGAAGAACCTGCTGCAGAAGGATATACGCTGGTCATAGACCTCGCGGATTTCTCAAAGAGGTTCCTCCCGCTGGTGAAAGTGGAGGTTAATACGCAGGATGCCGGATTCCAGCTTTCCGCGCCGGGAGCAGACATGGCTTTGCAGAAGAAGCCGGGGCTGACGGAGCCAGTGACGGACACATTGTCCCTGACAGGGGACTACAGCATGGCCACCCCTTACAGCATAAGGGTCCCTCTGGAGCCAGGAGTGCTGAAAAAAGGCGGCAACCGGATCTGCATCTCCGTGCTGGAGGGGTCGTGGATACTGTTTGACCGGATAGCACTGGAAGGGGATGCGCCCGCAGCCGTCGGCAGACCGGAAAAAGTGTTCATCCGGGACATAGCGGCCGCAGACTACGAAATCCCGGCCGGGAAAAAGAATGTCCAGCCTCTTATCGTGGACGTGGAGCATCTTTCAGGGGAACCGGTACTGAGCGTGGAGCTGGACGGGAAAGAGATCTTCTCATCCGAAGTGGAGAAAGGGCGGTACCAGTTCGAGGTCCCTATGCCGGCCGTGAAAAAGGAGAGGGAAAGCCGCTATTCCGTCCTGTGCGACGGCAGGGAAATAGCTTCCGGCAATGTAGTCCGCACTCCGGAGCGCACCGGGACCCTGGCGGACTATGTGGACACGAGGATCGGCACGGCGCATTCGCGGTGGATGATAGCGCCTGGCCCCTGGATGCCGTTCAGCATGGTGAAAATGAGCCCTGACAACCAGAACGCGGGCTGGCAGGCAGGCTACCAGCCGTCTTTCGAGAACATAGGATGTTTCAGCCACATCCATGAATGGACCCTGGGAGGCCTGGGCATCATGGCGGTAAACGGAAAGCTGGAGACCCGGGTGGGTGACGAGCAGAAACCGGACGAGGGATACCGCTCCCGCATAAATAAACGCACCGAGCTGGCAGGGATAGGCTACTATGCCGCCGACCTCACGGACTACGGCATCAAGGCAGAGGTCACCGCCACCACCCGCTGCGGATTCGAGAGATTCACTTTCCCTGCCGACCGAGGAGAGGGGCGCATCCTCATCGAGCTGCACCCGCAGACAGAATACGGGATACAGATCAGGGAGGTTAAGGTAAAGAAAACGGGCGACCGCCGTATCGAGGGGTATGTACACCAGCTCTCGCCGGGAGTGTGGAGCAACGATGCCGACCAGGACTACCTCCTGAATTTCGTGATAGAATTCGACCGCCCTATGAAAAGTCTGGGGAGCTGGTGCGACGGCACCGTCAACCTGGACACAGCCGGACTGGAAAACGGGCCGTGCAGCGAGGCGGGGCTTTTCGCAACATTCGACCCTGCGGAGTGTCCTGTTGTGCAGGTGCGCTCCGGCATCTCGCTGGTGAGCGTGGAGAACGCATCCGAGAACCTGCTCAAAGAAGTCACGGAACCTTTCGGGTGGGACTTCGGGGCCGTGGTGCAGCACCAGAAAGACACATGGAACAGCATATTCAGCCGTCTGGCAATCAAGACTTCCGACCGCCTGGAGAAAGTGCGTTTCTACAACAATATGTACCGGTCCGTCTGCAGCCGCAACATCTGGAGTGACGTCAATGGCCAATGGCGCGGCACCGACGGCAGAGTCCACCGCGTGGCAGATCCGCAGAACGATGTGATGCTCGGCTGCGACGCCTTCTGGAACACATTCTGGAACCTCAACCAGTTCTGGAACCTGGTCACCCCTGAATGGTCCGGCAGATGGGTCCGCTCCCAGCTGGCCCTGTACGACGCCTACGGATGGCTGGCGAAAGGCCCTGCAGGGCTCAACTACATTCCCGTGATGGTCGGAGAGCACGAGATTCCGCAGATAGTGGGCGCATGGCAGATGGGCATCCGCGACTTCGACGGAAAGAAAGCCCTGGAGGCCGCTGTGAAGATGCAGACAACACCCGCACAGAAAGTGTTCACAGGTTTTGCAGGGAACCGCGACCTGGAAGCGTACATGCAGTACGGCTACGTCCCTTATGACAAAGGCCGCTTCTCCAACACGATGGAATACTCCTTCGATGACTGGACCGTAGGACAGCTGGCGAAATCCCTCGGCCAGGACAGCCTGTACAGGGTGTTCAACGACCGCGGCTACTGGTGGCAGAACGTGATCAGCGAGGACGGCTACTGCCAGATGAAGGACAGCAAGGGCCAGTGGCTCCCGGACTTCGACCCGTTCCGCAGCGGGGCCAACCGGCACTATGTCGAGGGCAACGCATGGCAGCTCACCTTCTTCGTTCCGCAGGATGTCCCCGCTCTGGTGGAAAAAATCGGCAACAAGAGATTCACCGACAGGCTCCTGTGGGGCTTCAACCAAGACGAGGCATTCCGCTACAACGCCCCTAACGACCAGTACTGGGACCACCCTATAGTCCAGGGCAACCAGCAGTCCATGCACTTCGCCTTCCTCTTCAACTGGGCCGGATACCCGTGGCATACCCAGAGATGGAGCCGTTCCATCCTGGAGCGCTACTACGGCTGCGGGACAGCCAACGCCTATCTCGGCGACGAAGACCAGGGGCAGATGAGCGCATGGGCGGTCATGGCTTCTCTCGGCCTGTTCCAGACTGACGGGGGATGCAGCACCACACCTGTCTACGAAATCGCCAGCCCGCTGTTCGAAGAGGCGGTAATCGACCTCGGAGGAAGGTACGGGCGCGGACAGAAATTCACCATCAGGGCCCGGAACGCATCCCGCAACAACATCTACGTCCAGAGCGCAGTCCTCAACGGGAAACCTCTTGAATCATTCAAGTTCCCGGCCTCGGAACTCCTGAAGGGAGGGGAACTTGTCCTGGAGATGGGCCCCGAGCCTGCCACAGACTGGGGAGTGGAATAGACAAAAGGCATGGATGCCTTACCGGGGACAAGACGGACATCGATTTACATCCTATCCCGCAATGATTATCTGCACTCCGGCCTCTTCCATCTGCTCTTTCATAGTGGAAGGAATGCCGGAGTCGGTGATGATGATGTCTATATCCTCGATATTGCCTATCCTGCCGAATCCGCGCCTTCCGAACTTGGAGGAATCGGCAAGGACCACTGTCTTTGACGCCACTTTCATCATGGCATTGGTAAGCCTTGCCTCCTCTACGGTGGCGCATGTGATGCCAGACTCGAAGTCGATCCCGTCACATCCGATGAACAGCTTGGAGCAGCTGACGTTGGCCAGCCCCATCTCGGCATATGAGCCACGGACAGAAAGGGAGTTCTTGTACATCTCTCCGCCGAGGACCAGCACCTTTATGTTCTCCTTTTCGTTCAGCAGGACGGCAATGCCCAATGAAGGTGTGACCACATTGATGTTCCCTATCGGATGCAGGATCTCGGCGAAAGAGGTGACCGTGGAGCCCGAGGCGAGAATTATCGCATCATCCGGAGTAATGGTCCTCTGTGCTGCATCTGCAATCATCTTTTTCAGGGCGATGTTCTGGGTCTGCTTTTCCGTGATGCTTATATCCATCACGTGCGGCTTGACAGGAGAGGCGCTGCCGTGGGTCCTGTACAGGACATTCTGGCTTTCCAGGATGCGCAGGTCCTTCCGGATCGTCGCCCCGGTCACACCAAGCTGGTCGGCAAGGTCCTGCACCCTTACAAAACCGTTCTTTGCAAGCTGCTCCTTTATAAACTTGTGGCGTTCGGCAATACTTATCATATCGTGTCCGTGTTATTTGTTTTCTGACAGGAGGGCCTTTACCAAAGTGCTGATCATCTTGCCGTCAGCCTGTCCGGCAAGTCTCTTGGTAGCCGTACCCATGACCTTGCCCATATCTGAAGGGCCGGAGGCTCCGGTCTCGGCAATTATGCCTTTGAGGATTTCCCTCACCTCGCTCTCACTGAGCTGCTTCGGGAGATAGACCTCCATTGCCGCAGCCTCGGCAAGCTCGTTCTCGGCAAGCTCCGGACGGTTCTGTCCGGAATATATCTCCGCACTTTCCTTACGCTGTTTAACAAGCTTTTGGATAATCTTAACAATCTCGGCATCGGTAATTTCCCCGCTGCCGCCCTCGGACGTCTTTGCAAGCAATATTGCAGCCTTGATCCCCCTAAGCGCAGCAAGACGCACGGTCTCATGCGCTTTCATAGCGGCCATGATGTCCGCCTGTATCTGTTTCTCGAGTTCCATGATATGATTTGTTTTAGAAACCTGTTATCTGTAATTTTCAAACCCCGGCATAGACAGCCTCGCCGTAAACTCCTTCAGCTTCCTGTCGTCCTTCGGACAGATGAGCAGGGCCCGTCCCGTATCTATGACAACATAGTTTTCAAGCCCCTTCACCGCCACCAGCTTGTCATACGTATCGGAATACACGACGACATCGCGGCTGTCCTCGGTGAGGATCTTTGCCGTATTGTATATGTTCCCGTTCCGGTCCTTCTCCCCGATACAGGTGTACAGGGACTCCCATGTCCCCACATCCGACCAGCCGAACCCGGCAGGATAGAGCCACGCCTTGTCCGTCTTCTCCATCACGCCGTAATCGATGGATATCTTTATGCAGTCCGTATAGGCCCTGCCGATGAAATCATCCTCCATGGCAGTGCCGATGGCGTGCTCCCATCCGCCGAATACCCTGGTCACCTCGGGCATGTGCTTTTCCATCTCCTTTATTATAGTCCCAGCCGTCCATACGAAGATTCCCGAATTCCAGAAGAACTCCCCGCTGTCTATGAACACCTTCGCGAGGGATACATCCGGCTTTTCCGTGAATGTCTTGACCTTGATGGCCCCGGCCTTCTGCAGCGCGGCGTTGCCCCCTGTCACCTGGATGTACCCGAAGTTCGGATCCGGCCTTGTGGGGGTGATCCCGAGGGTCATCAGCACATCGTTTTCCGAAACGAACTCCACCGCCTTGTCAATGGCTTCCCGGAACTTGTCCTCATCGAAGATGAGATGGTCTGCAGGTGTCACCACCATCGTAGCCTCAGGGTTCCTCCTGAACAGTGTATATGCCGCATACGCGATACACGGGCCCGTATCACGGGCGTAAGGCTCGAGGAGCAGGTTCTCCCGTTTCAGCTCCGGGATGTCCCTCATGACCAGGTCCCTGTATTTCTGGACCGTGACCACTATGATATTGTCCTGCGGGATGACGGAAAGGAACCTGTCGTATGTATTCCTGAGGGATGTCCTGCCCGTATCGGCTATATCCATGAACTGTTTCGGGCATGCGGTAGTGCTGGCAGGCCACAGACGGGAGCCGTTCCCTCCTGCCATTATTACACAATATCGGTTATTGTCCATGTCTTGATGGTTTTGACGTCAGAAAGACGAATTTATATTCAATAATATTATCCTAAAAATAAATATTCCAACCTTAAATACCGGAATCCGCCATACTGGTGCCTCCTGTCCGGCTCCGCTTTCCCGCACTGCCCCCGCCGTTTCATATCCCCGGGATGAAAGCGTCCGGGAAAAGCCTTATGTCGGCCCGGCCCCTGCGGAATATCACGGAAATGATGTCAAAATGGCATTCCATTTCCCCGGCCAGCATGCCATCCCTGCATGCAAGGTACCTGCGGGCGGCGGCATACAGCTTTCTCTGCTTGCTGCGGGTGACGCTTTCCTGGGGCTGCGCCTCGAAAGGGACCGTGCGGCTCTTGACCTCAACAAAATGAATACCATCGGAGGCCATGCTCACTATGTCAATCTCCAGATGTCCGGCCCTCCAGTTACGGTCGATGATCACATGCCCCCTCCCGATAAGGTAGCGGCATGACAAGTCCTCGCCTTCCCGTCCTACTCTGCAGTTATGTCCGTAATCTTCCACTGTCCCCCCTCCTGCCTCATCGTGGCTGACATCTCCTTCTCCTCAGGCTCCCCATCCCCTTTGCCGGCCGACTCAAGGCAGAGGCTGAAGGCAACCTCCATGCCGTCCCGGGACTTCTTCGTCCCCGTAACCCTCACCCTTATCATGTCCGGTACAATGGCAAGGGCGTCCCCGGCCTCACTGAACAGGGTCTGCGTCCTGCCGGTGAAGTTCCCGACATATTCCATTACGGGGGCGATGGTGTCACACCAGGACTCCGCCTCGGCAGTCTTCCCAGACACCAGGGCAGAATAGAATCCGGACAGGACCTCCTGCGGCCCGGACGGCTCCGCCCCGGAAGCCGCGGCCTCATCGTCCGGGGAAAATATCCTTATGAGCAGTACAGCAAGGAATATTATGCAGAGTGCCGCTATTGCACCCCACTTCCATGTCAGGTATTTTTTTATGTCCTCTTTTGTCATTATGCCAATTCCTGTTCAGCCTTAACTGACATTCAACATTTTACTTTAACGTCAGTTCGATGAATTACTTTTAATTATATTAAACTAATATTCAATACCTTAACTTTAATGACCGGAAGCCCCGCCGGCGCTCCGGTGCGCACTGGCGGCGGTCAGTCGAACGTCACAATAGTGACGCCGGTCCCGCCGAACTGTATATGCTCGTCAGAGACGGAAGCCACCCCCGGCATTGTCCTGAGGAACTTCTGTATCTCCTCGCGGAGAACGCCGGTCCCCTTCCCGTGGATTATCCTGACGCTCGGCATTCCGAGCATGATGGCGTCATCCACATATTTTATCACCTTGTCAAGGGCGTCGTTGAGCCTTTCCCCGCGCACGTCTATCTCCGGACTGAAATCCAGCTTCCTCTGGGAGATTGACGAATCGTATTTCACGGACGAAGTCTGGCGCGGGGTCTCCTTCATCACCTGCTTGAACTCGTTGGAACTGATCCTCTCCACCTTGTCCGGGGAGATTTTCGTGCTGATATTGCCAATGTTGACAATTATGTTCTTGGTGGAGGTCTTCACCACCTCGCCGACCATGCCGCCTACCTTGAGGCGCACTTTTTCGCCCACTTTCAGCGGGGCGTTCCTGAATGCCTCGAGCCTCTCCTGCTCCTGCCGCTGCTGCTCCATTTCCTGGCGTGTCTTCTCGTCGGCCTTCTTCTCTTTCCGCAGCCTCGCCCTCTCCCGGCGGGCGTCAAGCTGCTTTATCTTCCTCTCGATGTAGTCGTCCTTCTCCTTCTGCTCCTGCTCCTTCTTGCGGGCAAGCACGGAGACAAAGTTCTGGAGCTCCTTCCTTGCCTCCTGGGTGATTTCTTTCTCGGCCTCGGCCTCCCTGATGGTGCGGATGGTGTTCTCGACCTGCCTGTTAGCCCCCCTGATGATCTCGGCCGCCTCCTTCTGCGCCTGCTCCAGAATCTCTTTCTTCATGGACTTGATCTCCTGGAGCTCCTTCTGGTAGCGGTCGGTGATGCTCTCAAGTGTCCTGTCCGTATTGCGTATCCTCTCCAGCTTCTCGTCAAGGGCCCTGCGGTTGCGGGCTATCTTGCGCAGGTTCCTCTCAATGTCCACGAAGCTCTCCCCGGCCCTGTTCTCCGCATCCTTCACTATGTTTTCCGGAAGGCCCATCTTGCGGGCGAGCTCGAAAGCGAAGGAATTGCCCGGGAGGCCCATCTCCAGCTTGAACAGAGGGGCTATGTTCTTCACGTCGAACATCATGGCCCCGTTCACGACCCCGGTGTCCCCGGAAGCGTACATCTTGAGGTTGGTATAATGGGTGGTTATCACCCCGTAGACACCGCGCCGGTCTATCTCACTCAACAGGGCCTCCGCTATGGCGCCTCCTGCAGCAGGCTCTGTCCCCGAGCCGAATTCATCTATGAGGACCAGTGTGCCGCTGCCGGCGAGGGCCAGCATTTCTTTCATGTCAGCGAGGAAAGAGCTGTAGGTGCTCAAGTCGTTGTCAAGGGACTGGTCATCTCCTATGCTCACCATGATACGGTCGAACACAGGCAGCTCCGATGTCTCCGATGTCGGGACGAGCATCCCCCACTGGAACATGTACTGCAGCAGGCCTACCGTCTTCAGGCATACCGACTTGCCTCCGGCATTAGGGCCGGATATGAGTAGGATGTGCTTCTGGGGCGTGAGTGTGACCGAAAGCGGGACTATCTCCTTCTTCTCCTTTTTGAGTGCCTTCTCCAGGAGCGGGTGCCGCGCCTTGCGCAGGTTCATCTCCCCGGTATCGGAAATCAGGGGCATCCCGGCTATGATGTCGAGCGCAACCTGCGCTTTCGCCATGATGAAATCTATTTCGCCGAGATATTCGGCGGCGGTCAGAAGGTCCGGGATATACGGTCTGAGGAAATCGCTGAACTCCAGGAGTATCTTGAGTATTTCACGGCCTTCGGCGAATTTGAGCTCCTTTATCTGGTTGTCGAGCTCGACCACCTCCGCGGGTTCGATGAACGCCGTCTTGCCCGAAGCTGACTCGTCATATATGAAACCCTGTATCTTCTTCTTGTTGGAGGCGGACACGGGGATGAGCATTTTGCCGTCCCGGACGGACACCCCGGCGTCCTTGTCCACTATACCGTCCTCCTGCGCCTTCTTCAGGATGGAGTTTATGCGCCTGGAAATGGCGCCCTCCTTCTCACGGAGAGACTTCCTTATGCCGTACAGGGCGTCGGAGGCCGTATCCTTCACTTCACCGAAACGGTCGAGAATCCCGTCGATGCGCTGCAGGACCACGGGGAACCCAGCTATCGGGGCGGACATCTTCTTGAGGTTAGGGTAGACGCCCTCTTTGGACTCGTCGAAAAAATCAAGGACCCTGCCCAGAGTCTCGAGCATGGTCTTCAGTTTCCTGAGCGATATGAGGTCTATATGGGAAGACGGGTATTCGAGAGGCTTGAGAAAGCCTATGCTGTCGATAAAGCCCGATGCGGGGAAGCTCTCCTCGAACATCATTATAAGGCGCATTTCGTCAGTCAGGACAAGCCTCCGGCGTATCTCCTTTGCGTCCGTGGAAAAATCCTCCCCCTCGACCCTGCCTGCCGCATATTCGGTAGAACACCGGTCTGCAATCATCTTCCTTATCCTGTCGAACCCCAGTTTCTGCTCTGTCCTTGTGTCTTTTCCTGCCATACTTCTATCCTGCATTCTTGCTCTCTTCGCCTGTCTTCTGGTCTGCGAAAGAATTTGTAAGTAAGAGTTTCAGCTCGTTGATGTTGCCGATGCGCTTCACCTGTCCTCCCTTCACGAAAGATATGCTCCCCGTCTCCTCCGACACCACTATCACATCCGCGTCGGTCTCCTCTGAAATCCCGATGGCGGCCTTGTGCCTCATCCCGAAGCTCGGCGGGATGTCGGTCTTTTCGGTGATAGGGAGCGTGCATCTCGCCGCGGCGATACGTCCGTTGATGATGATCACGGCCCCGTCATGCAGAGGGGAGTTCTTGAAAAAGAGGTTCATTATAAGGCGCCTGTTTATCTCGGCGTCTATCCTGTCACCCGTGTCGACTATATAGTCCAGGTCCGTCTCGTGCTGGATCACTATGAGGGCCCCGGTCTTGTCCAGGGACATGCTCCTGCAGGCCTCGGTAAGCTCCTTCACCGCACCGCTGTCGAGCTTGGTGTCGGAAGACCCCATGATCTTGTTGAAAAAGTCCCTTCCCCTGGCAGTTATACGGTAGGTGCTGCCTATCTTGGTCAGTATCCTCCTTATCTCCGGCTGGAAGATGACGATGAGCGCGATCACACCCACATCCAGCACTGTCCCCATGATGGCGGACATGAGCCTCATGTCCAGCGCCGCCACAATCACACGCAGGAGGTACAGGGCGAGTATAGCCATGAAAATACTGCTGATGACAGAAGACCCGCGTATCCAGCGGAACACTTGGTAGATGATAAGGGCCACCAGCAGGATATCCAGAATGTCGGCAAAAGACAGACGCAAAAAACCGAATATTTCCAGCAACATCATAGCGTCCGCAAATATAGCACTTTTCCGGAAAAAATCAGAAAGTACAACGACTCCTGAAATGTGTCAGGACCGCGGACTGCATCCACGCCCGCCCGAATCCGTCCGCATCGGGGGCAAAGGCTGTCAGGCGAGCTTCTTCTCGCTGTTCCATGTGACGGCGCAAAGCAGCAGTGCCGCCACGCTGGCGATGGCAAGCATCATGAATGTCACATGCCACCCGGCGCTTTCGGCTACTGTCCCCATAAGCATCTTGGAAAGCAGCGCGTCCCCGAAAAGGTATCCGAACAGTCCGACGAAGCCTGCGGCAGTCCCCGCTGCGTTCTTCGGCACCAGGTTGAGAGCCTGTATACCTATCAGGGCCACCGGACCGTAAATGCAGAACCCGACAAGGATGAGGGCGAAATAAATCAGCCCGCGCGTAAAGGACGCCACCGCCTCAGGGGAAGCCGCCCCGGCAAAGAACCCGGCTATATTCCCAGCCTGCCAGTATATAAGTGTCCCCAGGAGCACAAGACCCATGAAAATCACGTTAGGAGGGGTGCATCTCCCCTTGAAGAACCGTGATGAGATCCATCCGCAGATGATGGTGCCCGGGATACCGGCATAGTTGTGCAGGGCGAAGGCGAGGTTGCTCTGCTCCGGTGTCATTATGTCCATCTCCTGGAGGTACAGGGGAGCCCAGTCGCCCACGCCGTAACGGACCATGTAAACAAATGCGTTGGCAAAAGCTATGACCCATAGCAGCTTGTTCTTGAAGACGTAGTCCACGAACAGGGTCCTGAAAGGGACCTTCTCTACGGTCTTCTCCCCTGATTTAACTCCGGAGTAGTCATTCCTGTAGTCGTTTATCGAAGGCAGGCCGCAGGACTGAGGGGTGTCCCTTATCGCCCACCAGCAGAACACCGCGATAACCAGAGCCACAGCCGAAGGCACAATGAAGGCCGCCCTCCATGTCTGCTCTATCCCTATCCCGGCGAAAATCACTATACCGAGAGAGACAAGCAGGCCGAGGGAGCCGCCACCGAAAGTATGCGAGGTGTTCCAGATGGACATCTTGAAACTGCGCTCGTTCTGCGAGAACCAGTAGGCCATCACCCTTCCGCACGGAGGCCATCCCATACCGGAGAGCCACCCGATGACGAGCATCAGGACAAAAATTATGGCCACGTTCACGGCCTGGTTCACCCCGAACGGGATAAATCCCACAGCCATCATCGTAATGGCGGAAAGCACGAGCCCCACCACCAGGAACTTGCGTGCATCGGACCTGTCCGACACGCTTCCCATGATGAATTTGCTGAACGCATACGCTATCGATACGGCAGACATGGCAATACCTACACCGGCCTTGTCCACCAGGCCGTCCTCAATCATGCCCGGAGCGGCAAGGGAAAGGTTCTTCCTTACCAGATAATATGCGGCATAGCCGAGAAAGGCACCCATGAAAACCCTCAATCTCATGGATCTGTAAACCTTGTCTATCTTGTCTTTCGGAAGCAGAGGCCTGGAGGCAGGCGGATCTAAAAATCTTGCCATTATAAAGTTCGGTTATTAAAGTGTTTTTTTTGATGGGGCAAATATAGGAATTTCCTGTTGTTTTGCAATTTATTTCCGATTATTTTTTGCGAAACGAAAGTATTTAGTTTCGGGACAAAAGTTCTATTATGCAAAATATTTTTTCATTTTGTTTTATTTCACATCAAAAACCTTACATTTGTGCTATCAAAAAAAACAATTACATGAAAAAGATTTTTATTTTTATCGTTTGCACTGTTTTAACAATGTCTGCCGTACGGGCCCAGGTGAAAATCTCGGGAGGCCCGTACCTGCAGGACGTCACAGACACCAGCTTCACAGTCATCTGGACGACAAACATGGATGCCGTAGGATGGATAGAAGTGGCCCCGGACGACGGGACGCATTTCTACAATACGGAGCGGAAGGCGTACTACGACAAGCGCGGGCTGGGGCGCAAGCCCATAGGGAAAATGCACAAGGTCACTGTCTCCGGGCTGGAGCCGGGTACATCATACAGGTACAGGGCCATGAACAAAGGCGTGCTTTCCCAGGAGCACAGGACAAGGATCGTCTATACGGAAGGCTACGGACAGGACATCCTGACGCACAACCCTCCTGTCGTGACGACCCTGAAAAAGGACTGGAGCAGCGTAAAGTTCGCGGTAGTGAACGATGTACACGAGAACGACTCCACATTCAGGGAGCTGTTCAAGGACGCGAGGGGCAAATACGATTTCGTATGCTTCAACGGGGACATGACCTCCGAAGTCAGGGCAGAGGAGGACATAATGAAGTATTACATGAAGTCCGCCTCCGAGCTGTTCGCAGACCAGACACCCGTATATATGGTGCGCGGGAACCATGAGTACAGGGGGAACGACGCCATAAGGTACCTTGACTACATGCAGACCCCGACAGGGAAGACATACTACACGTTCAGCTACGGGGACTTCTTCTTCATTGTCCTCGACTCAGGCGAGGACAAGCCGGACAGCGACATACGCAACCTCGGCATAATGATTACGGAAGACTATGTGAAGGAAGAGGCGGAATGGCTGGAAAAGGTGACTGAAAGCGAGGCATTCAGGAATGCCGCTTCAAGGATAGTGTTCTGCCACATGCCTCCGGGGGAGAACGGATGGCACGGGAACGCCATGGTGAGCAGGTATTTCGTGCCGGTGCTGAACCGGGCCGGAATCGACCTGATGCTCTGCGCCCACATCCACCGCTACAGGTATGACGCTCCCGGTACCCTCGGCAACGACTTCCCTGTCCTGTGCAATGACAACCTCACCCGCCTTGACGCAGAAGTCACCCCGGACAAAATATCCATCAACATCTATGACGCCTCCGGAAAAGCGGTAAAGTCACAGACATTCCAGGTCGGGAAATAGCAGGGGACAACAGTTCCGTCAGGAGTACGGATAAAAATAGGATGAGCCAAATTTGACTCATCCTATTTATTATAATTATGTCAATCCGTTACAATTCCACTTCAAACCTGTAGGTGCCCGACCCCGCGGAAAGGTGCCTGCAGCCGTCCTCATACCCCAGGTCCTCCAGGCCTTCGGCTTCCCCGACCGGGATTCCTCCTTCAGTGACAAGGGACCCCTTCTCCGCCGGGACAACAATCTCGGCCTGAGTGTTCGCAGGCACTTCGACATTGAGGAAGAACCTGCCTCCGGACCTCTCCCATTCGCTGCTTATCCTGCCGTAAGGGGACTCGAAATCCACATCGGCGCCGGTCACATCCCCCACAGGGCATGGCCGGATGATGAACCTGCTGAACGCCACTGCCCCGTCGGCCTTTCTTATCCCTCCGAGATGGGAGTAGAACCACTCCATCAGATGCCCGAGCATGAAATGGTTGTGGGACTTCATAGGAAGAGCCTGCCATGACTCGGGCAGGGCCGTGGCCCCTTTGGCCAGCATATATCCGTAGCCGTACACGTCATATCTGGAGTTCATGTCGAAAATGACGTCCGACCTGCCTCCGGCCTCCAGGGCGCGGAGGATATAGTTGTATCCTATATCACCGCCTGTCAGGGCGTTCCCGCGGCTGCGTATGTCCTTGACCAGATTGTCCAGGACACCTTGACAATCCTCCGGGGCGACAAGGCCTGCGCACAGGGCCATAGCATTGGCCGTCTGGCTGTTGCGGTCGTAGAAACATCCTTCGCTGTTGAAATATCTGCCGTTGTACGATACCCTGATCGAGTCCGCAAGGGCGGCATACCTCCTGGCATCACTGTCCTTACCGAGCAGAGAAGCCGCCTTTGCCATTGTCACGGCATCCATATAATATACCGGTGTGGCCGTGGCGGCAAGCGAAGTGAGCTGCGAACGGCCAGGATTTTTCGGTCCGAGGTCGCACCAGTCGCCAAGGCCGTGGGAAAGGATGTGGTCCCGGGACTTGCTGCCGAGGTAGGCCACATACCCGGCCATATTGTCATAATATTTCCTTATCAGGGAATCGTCCCCGTAGTACTCATACACAAGCCACGGGACGAGCACCATGGAGCTCCCCCATTCCGGAGAATCGTAGAACCCGTCGAGGAACCTGGCATATTCAGGGGCGATGTCAGGGACAAGCCCGTCGTCCGTCTGGGCCAGGGCCATGTCGGCCGTCATCTTGCAGTACAGGCTGTACATGTCATACGAATACTGCAGCGAGCCGAACATCAGGTGCAGCTGCTCTAGCCACGGGAGTTTCTCGCGGTGCGGGCAGTCGGTAAGGTAGCTTACCATATTGCTCTTGATTCCCCAGCGGATGAGCTCCTCGGTACGGTTGAGAAGCGGGTTGGAGCACTCGAAGCGTCCGGCGGACGGGGTGGAGTTCCTGATATGCAGGCCCTTCATGAGTGTTATCTCAGGCAGACCTTCAGGGTTCGGCTCCCCAGCAGGGACTGCACCGCTCACAAGCACGTACCTGAAACCGTGGTACGTGAACTGCGGATGCCAGCTTTCGCCCTCCGGGCTGCCTTTCAGGGTATAGGTGAAACACGTCTCTCCACGGTAGCCCCCATGGACCGTTATCGAATCCACGGCAGGGTCAAAAAGCTCGCAGGTGTGCATCTTCACGGCCTGGCTGCGTCTTCCCCTGACGGTTATATCCGGTATGCCTGAAAAGTTCTGCCCGAGGTCATAGAGCCATGCCCCGTATTTAGTCTTCCGGACGGAATATACAGGAAACTCCTCCATTACGCGGACAGGGGCGGCCACAGGGGCGGTCAGCTTACCCTTCTGGGAGGTAAAGAGCACGTCCTTCCATTCCGAATCATCATAGCCGGGCAGCATCCACCCTGTCTTCTCTTTAGTCGCGTCGTAGTCCTCTCCCCCGAAAATGCTGCTGTAGGTCACCGGGCTGGCTGTACACTTCCAGCTGCCGTCACTGACAACACATTCGTGCGAGCCGTCCTCATACTCAAGGTCCAGTTTCAGTATCATCATCGGGTATCCGTAGGACATGAGGAGCTTGTAGTAGCGCTCCCTCGGAACGTTGTACATGCCGTTACCAAGCATCACCCCGAGGGCGTTGTCGCCTTCGGAAAGCATGTCCGTGACATCGAAGCTGGCATAGCATACCATCCTGTCGTAGTCGCTCCATGCAGGGTCCAGGAAATGGTCCCCGGCCTTTTCCCCGTTCACGAAAAACTCGAACTGGCCGAGACCGGAAACATAGGCCACGGCCCTTTTAAGGGATCCTGATACGCTGACTTCCCTGCGGAACTGAGGGAGGGCGTTGGTCGCGGTGACCCTGTCGCCTATCTTGAGCTTGTTGTACTCCTGGCCAGGGACAATCCTAAGGCTGTCCGGCTGGACCTCCATCGCTATCCACCTAGCCCCCGACCAGTCCTTTTCAGATACAAGCCCGGTCGAGAAGCTGCGGACCGGGGCCCACGGGGAAGGCTTCCCCTTGCCGTCATAGATTCTCACAGACCAGTAGTATTCGGTACCGGAGCTTAACGGCTTCCCGCCATACCTGACATGCAGCGAATTGCGGCTTTTGCACTTCTCCGACCACATGTTCCCCCGGCCGGAGGCCACCTGCTGCATATCGTCCCCAACGATGATTTCATACGCGCCCTGCACGAAGCCACGTTCAATGGACACCGACTGCCACGAGAAATGCGGCTCCAGGGTGCCTATGCCCACAGGGGAGTCCATATACTCGCACTTTAGACGTGTGACTGAAAAGTCACTGGCATTGAGCCCCGTTACGGAGCCCAATGCCAGAAACAGAATTATAACAAGCAATTTCTTCATGGTATCATGTCTTATTCTCCCGTATCACTTCCAGGCATGATGGCCTCAGGGAAGCCGGCAGTGGTATTAGGGGTGAATTCTGTCTGCTCGTAGGTATTGCCGAAAGAATCCGTTGCCACGACCCTGACGGATGAAGCGTCCGGGTTCTTGAGCGTATAATGGTACAGATGGCTGACATTGGACTTGTCATAGCTCGTCCCGCTCAGCCCGAGGACACCGAGGAGATAGCCGGAAGCCCATGCGTCGCGCCTTGTCGCACCGGAGCCGTAAGGCTCCATTTTACCGGTCTCGGTACCATCTTCGAATACTGTTACGGTCCACCCGCTGTCGGCGTTCCAGATATTGGCGATTATGTCGCCATCACCTTTGTAATAGAACTCGTACTGCGATGCATATCCGTCCATATATTTGAGGTTCCCGCGGTACAGCCTGATCTGGTAGTCCTTGTCGAAACCGACAGACTTGTAGTACCAGTTGCTGAAAGAGGCCCCGTCCACGCGGTATACGGAATAGCCGTTAGGAGTGCCGTCCGCATTGATCACAGTCCTCCACCACGCCCCGCATGCGGCACCGTGCACATGCTCGTAATGGCCGTCATACTCGTTGTTCTCGGCATAGTGGGTATGGCCAGACATGACATGCACTTCGGCAAATTGCTCGATAAGGTCAACCACCTTGTCGACATTGTTCCCTTCATTGGCCCTTATGGGGATATGGACACACAGGATAAGCATCTTGTCCTTTGAAACGGACTCGAGGTCCTGCCTGAGCCATTCCACCTGGTCATCCCTGAACCCGAGGTAGTAGTCGTCATGGTTCGGGAATACGATATTGTCCATCACTACGATATGGGCCTCTCCCCTGTTGAAGGAATAGTTCACAGGGCCGAAGGCATACTCGAAATTGCGCTGGGCGGCTATGTCGTGCGCCACGGTGTAATTGTCCGTTGACACCTCTATCACCTTGTTATCATGGTTCCCGATTACAAAGAACATAGGCATCCCGACATTCTCCTCCTTGAGGGCAACCTTCATCAGCGGGAAGACAGCGTTGGTGTAGTCGGTGTTGGCCGTGTTCCAGCCTATGTCTCCGAGCAGGACACCGTATTTCGGCACTTCCGCCCCGGCGGCATACGCGCGGAGGTCGACAGCGGTCTCGGAAGTGAATCTCGATACGTTGGACGCAGTCTGGCACTGCGGGTCGGCGACGCACACCAGGTCGAACTCGTCCTCAGGTGCGGACATCTTCTCCAGGGTGAAGTCATACCGGGAGACACCGTTCTCTATCTTCTTCCAGAAGTCCGGATACCCGTCCTTGACCGTAACCCTGCAGTCGGCAGGGATAGAGACATAGACCTGGTAGGAGAATTCGTTGGCGGTCAGCTGCCAGACCCCGTTGCCGTCGGTTACGGCGCATGAATACCCGTCGCTCACGACAACCCCGGGCATGTAGTTCCCCTCGCTGTCTGTCACTACCCCGTATAGGTCAGTCGTCTCGGCTATAGGGGTCTTGATCTCCGGCAGGTCGTCTTTCTGGCATGAGCCCAGAAAAACTGGCAGGAAAAACAAAATTGATGATAAATATCTGTATTTCATATTGTCAATATTTTTCAATGGATTTATCTCCAGTAGTAATTCTGCCCGAGGTCGGGGTTTATGTTCAAGGCAGTGCGCGGTATAGGCCTGAGATAGCGCTGCTCGTCGAAATTCCTGCCGTAGTTGTACATGAGACGTCCGCTCGTACCGTTTTCGAGGGTATAGAGCGACGTGCCTCCCAAAAGGATATATGTCACGCCTGTCTCGCTTCCGGCCGAACCGTTCGTAACGCATACATCATTGATACCGTCACCGTTCAGGTCATACGGTGTATCCAGGGCAGGGACATATATGCCGTACCACTGCTTGTTCAGCAGCTCTCCCAGATGCCAGCGCATCAGGTCGTCATATCTGCGGCCCTCGAGCAGAAGTTCGATTGCCCTTTCCCTGCGTATCTCCAGGATGTCGGTATCACTGATGCCGTAATAAGTCTGCAGGTACGGATCCGGGGTAGAAGGCCTGTCACCGTTCACCCCGGCCCTTTCCCTGAGCGGACGGATGGTCCTGTCCCAGATGTCACCGTCAAACTCGCCCAGCTCCGCCTTCGCCTCCGCATAGTTGAGGAGGATCTCCGCATAACGGATTATAGGGAGGGAGTTGTTGGCGATTGAGGCTGACTCGTATGTTTCGTCATCGAGGTTGAACTTCATCACCTGGTAGCCTGTGAGGGTCACTGTGAAGTCCGGTGCGGTAGGTGTCATCACACCTCCGGCGAGCTTCTGGTAGCCCGGGGTGATAATGCTCTGCTGCAGACGGTAGTCCCTGTTCTGTATCTCATCGGTGAACTCCTCGCCCGTCGCGGTGTGGCGTGAGCCGTCAAGGTTGAGGTATGTCCTGACGAAATCCTGGTCGAGGGACCATCTTTCGCCGTAGCTTCCGGACGTGTATTTCCATGTGAGGTCATGGGTGGTGGTGAGTCCCGCGTTCATTTCCCTGGCCCAGATGATTTCTGTATAGTCTATGGCCTCCTGGGTAAACAGGTTGCGGTACTGCGTTGCAACATTGGCCGGGTTGTTCACCAGGCTGTAGACCCCTGCCTCCATGAGTTCCTCGCACGCCTCGACACATTCCCGGAGGAATTTCTCGGATGCATCTTTATCCACCCACGGCTCGCCGGTGGAAGGGTCTATGCTGTGGTATTTCCTGTAAGTGCCTTCAAACAGGCACACCCTGGATTTGTACGCAAGGGCGATATACCTGTTTATCCTGGCGCTGTTTATCCACGGGGAGGTGTCGTAGCAGTGCTCGCACGCGAAATCGAGGTCCTCGAGGACCTTCTCCATCACGAACTCGCGGCTGTCCCTCGGCTTGTAGAGGGCCACCATGTCCTCCGGGTCGATAGGGGTGTCGTACCACGGCACGGCGCCGAAGGTCTTGACCTTCTCGAAATACTGCCATGCCCTCCAGAACCTTGCGGTCCCTTCATAATGGTTGTATGTCTCCTCCGAAAGCCCCTCGGCCTCACGCATGTGGACGAGGAAATAGTTGATATTGTAGACAGGCGTCCAGTTGCTTATGGACCATCCCGTCTGGAGGTCCGGGGTCCAGGATGCGTTGGTGAGGAAGTCAGTCGACTGCTTCGTGACCACAATATCGGAATAGCCGTCTCCATAACCGAGATTCGATGCGGACGGGGTGTACTTCTGAAGGAATCCGTTGGTATATGTCAGCAGGGAATTCTCGTCAGTGAAATATGCCCCCGACCCGATTTCGGAAATCGGGTCCCTGTCCAGGAAGCTGTCGCATGAAGCCAAAGCCAGGACAGGCAGCAAGAATATATATGATATCTTTTTCATTGATGTGAACATTAGAATGTTATACTCAACCCGAAAGTGAATGCCCTCATCTGAGGGTACCCGTCGCCGTCTCCCGAGTTGTCGGCACCTGCTGAAGAAGCGAAGTCCGCGTCACCGGCATAGATGCCTTCCGGGTCGTAGTTCCTCGCATGTTTCCTGAGCGGGGTGAAGGTAAGGAGGTTCTCTCCGGTCACATAAACCTTGAGGCTCTGGAGCTTGATCTTGCTTATAAGCGCCTTAGGGAATTCGTAATCTATGGTGAGGTTCTTCAGCCTGAGGTATGCCGCGCTCTGAAGATAGCGTGAGTTAGGCTGCGAAAGGATATTGTTGGCCCCCTGGGCAGAATAACCTACAAGACGAGGCCAGTAGCCGTCAGGGTTGTCCTCGGACCACCTGTCCGTCGTATGCCACGGCAGGGCGATGCTGTACGGACGGCCGTACTGTCCCCAGAAGTAGCCGGACTCCTTGGCCGGATACCAGTCACGCTTTCCGACACCCTGCCACATCATGCTGAGTCCGATGCCGTTCCAGCGTATGCCCGCCTGGAGGCTGTACTGGTATCTCGGCGTCTTGTTGCCTATCTTCACCAGATCTCCGTGGTCATATATGGTATTGCTGCCGTTGTTCACATAGCCGTCCCCGTTGATGTCCTCGTAGCGCGGGTCCCCTGCCGACCATACTACAGAGTTGTTGTCGAACCTTGAATAGTTCGCCCAGGTCTGTGCCTCCTCGTCACTCTGGAACAGGCCGTTGCACCGGTAGCCCCAGATTTCGCCGAGGGTCATGCCCTCATAGTAGTTGGTAGAGTAGTTGGTAGGCAGTGTCCCGGTCTTGCTGGTATAGCGTGTGATCTTGCTGGTATAGTCCCATACGGCAGCCTTGATATTGTAGCTCAGAGTCTTGCCTCCGACCTTGTAGGAGTCGCGCCATGAAACGCTCAGCTCCCATCCGTCAGTGCGCATATCCGCGTAATTTCCCTTAGGAGCACTGTTGCCGTATACTGCAGGCAGCTCCTCGCCGACCACATACATGTCGGTGGTCTCCTTCCTGTAGATGTCGCCGGTAAAGTTGAACCGGCCATTGAGGGCCTCGAAATCCACACCTATGTCATAGGTAGAGGCCTTCTCCCATGTCAGTCCGTCAGGTATAGGCGTCGGGGCCTGGGTATAGTTGAACACCGCGCCGCCGTCAAGCAGTGATGACTGCGATATGGTCATGGTGGAGAGGTATGCGTATGCATCGCTGATAAGACCGTTGCCCGCTGTACCCACAGAAAGGCGGAGCTTTAGGTTGTCGAGCCATGAAGACGCCCCGGCCATGAACTTCTCCTCCGATATTCTCCATCCGAGGGATGCGGAAGGGAAGAAGCCCCAGCGGGAATTGGAAGGGAACTTGGAGTTGCCGTCATAGCGGCCGCTCACCTCAACGAGATATTTGCTCTTATACCCGTAGTTGACCCTGAAGAACGCGCCGACAAGCCCCCAGTCGTAGCTGCCGTTGTCGGCTATCTCCATAGCCTCACCGTTGAGCAGGTCAAAGTTCGGGTTCGTAGGGACCATGATGCCCTCGCGGTTGATCCTGTTGGTCTTGTACAAGTAGTCCTCGATGTTCCATCCTCCGAGGACAGTGAGGGAATTGTTCTCGCCGAGCCTCGGGGTATATGTAAGGGTGATGTTGGAGGCTATTCTCTGCCTGTGGTACGAACGTTCCTCGTAAATCGAGCCTGAAGGACGTTCACCGGAACTTGTAGGGCTGGTATAGAACTCATACGAGTTGACTGCCGACCTCCTGTCGGTCTGGTTGAAATAGAAGCTCACATCAGCATTGGCCACAAGGACATCCTTGATGAAGTCTATCTTGACGGACGTGCGGTTGTTCATGTCGAACTTCCTGTCCTTCCTCCATGAATTGCCCTCGACAAAGCCCGCATAACCGGTATACACGGCTGTCTCGGTCCAGGTCCCGTCCGGGTTGGTTATCATGGTGACAGGGAAGCCCTGGTGGTTGATCATACGGGTGATGTTCATAGGAGTGGTAGTGATGCCCGTGTGTGCAGTAGGCTGGTGCGAATAACGGTACATGAAGTCAGTGGAGTTCTCGACGCGGAACCAAGGCCTGATGTTGACCACGCCCTTGGCCTTTACATTGAACTGCCTGTATTTCTCGTCTCCCACCTTGTAGATACCGTCCTGCTCGAAGATACGGCCTGAGACGTAGTATGTGGCGGTCTCACCTCCTCCGGTGACGGTGACATTGTGCTGGTGCCCGGTGGTGAAATCCTTATAGAAGGCGTCATACCAGCTGGTATTGCCGAAATATTCGTAATTGCCCAGGTTGTTGACCCTCCATTTCTCGAAAGACGGGTCCTCGTTCCTTCGCTTGAGCTCGTCATACCATGTACGGCTGAACCTGAAGATATTGTTGATGTTGGCAGGGTCCGTGCCGTTGACATTGGTATATGACTCCAGGAAGGAAGTCGTCCAGTCATAGCCGTTCGTGACCATTTCCGGCTTGAATGTACGCTGGTAGATGGAGAACGTACCGTTGTATGTTATCTTTGCCTGCCCCTTCTGAGGAGTCTTGGTGGTAAGGAGAATGACTCCGAAAGTACCGCGGGCGCCATAGACAGCCGTAGAGGAGGCGTCCTTCAGGACGGTGATCGACTCTATGTCTTCCGGGTTGACTGTCGTCATATCCGTCTCTACCCCGTCCACGAGGACGAGTGCGGATCCGCCGGAGCCTATGGAATTGGAAGCTCCCCTTATGTTGACAGTGGCCCCTCTGTTAGGCTTGCCGTCGGAGAATGTGAGCGTAAGTCCTGGGATAGCTCCCTGCAGGGACCTGGAGATGTTCATCGACGTACCCATCCTTTCATCCATGTCCTCCATCGTGATGCTTTCCACCGCCCCCACTATGTCGCGGCGTTTCTGGACGCCGTATCCGACAACGACACTTTCCTCCAGGCTGGTGTTGTCCAACGCCATCGTCACGTCTATCTGTGATCTGGAATTTACCGGCACGTCGAGAGTCCTGAAGCCTATACAGCTTACCGTAAGTGTGGCGTCCGGTGCTACTTTGATTGAATATTTTCCGTCAAGGTCGGCAGTTGTCCCGACTGAAGACCCGCGGACGAAGACTGCAGCCCCTATCACGGGCTGTCCGGCCTCATCTGTGACCGTACCCGTAACAGTTATGCCTGCCCCCCCCTGAGCTAATGCCGGGAACGGCAAGGCTGCCATACAGATTATAGCCAGAAACAGCACGCCCCACAGGGAGATGCCCCTCCGGGTGGCCGCGGCCAATTTATGGTTTTGATTCATTTTCAACAATAAATTAGGGTTATTATCGTTACAGTGCAGATATTTTACGATTTTCTCCCCTGTTCATGTTGTAAATTCATCATTCCGAAAGGCAAATATATCCTTTGTTTTTCATTTCGCAAATATTTTTATATAAAATTTCACTTGAAACAATGTAAAAAGATTGTTAAACGCAAAATTTATTTGCACAAAATGAAAAATTAGTCTAATTTTACGGTGCAGATATTTTCGATTCCTTCCTTTTTCTCATGCAATTCTCATTCTGCACACATCCTATATTATATAGGTGTAATCATTTTCAATTTATTAACAAAAATTAACTTTTATTGCATGAAAGCGATACAGACCTGTATTAAGGTTACGTCAATATTGCTTGCACTGCTTGTCGCCGGATGTGAGAAAGGCCCTCAGGAGGTTCCCCTGAAAAGGGATACCGACGCCATCGAGCTGACCTACAATGAAGGCGCCTCCAACCGTATTTCCGTAAGGTACAACGGACAATGGAGCACCCGCATTGAATGTGCCGACGAGGCAGGCAATCCTGTCGAGAACTGGTTCTCCGCCACGCCGTCCGAAGGTTCCGGCAACGGGGATGAATACCAGTGGGTAGAACTTACCGCACAGCGCAACCCGGGAGACAGGCGCAGCGGCGTACTGTACCTCATAAGCGGAGGTAACGAATATCCCGTGACCGTGACCCAGGCGGACGGGCATTTCTCCATTGAAGACCCGGTCATAACGGGGACCCTGAAATCCGGGACAACGTCCGGAGCTGTACTCAGCATCACCTGGGACAAGGCTTTCGGAGGAGAGGAAATCACCGTGACATCACTGCTCAGCGGGGCGTCGGAGGGGCTTGAGATAGAAGAGGAATACTCTACCGTCATCGAGCAGGAGGGGTCCGGAAGCATTTCCATCCCTATCACCGGCACACCTGCCGCACTCGGGGAGCTGATCTGCAGCGTGACCCTCACTATGGACGGGGAGAAAGTCTACGAAGGTGACCTGTCGGCAAGTGTCAGCTCGTCGAACGAAATCTTCAGCATGGGATTCGACCTGTTCATCTGGGGAGGGAACTATCCGGAGAACAAGGCCGGAATAGGACCTAACGGCAGCAAAGGAGCAGACAAGACATTCGTCGGGACCGAACCCGCCAACGGCACCATAACCGCCGGATCCGACGGAACCAACGATGTGTTCAAGACAATGACAGAAGAATACCGCGTAAACCGCGGTGTCTCCGACTGGGAAGGAGAGCGGGTATACGAACATCCGGGATATGTGAAACTCGGGGTGACGGCAAACGGCGGATGGATCATGACACCTGAGCTCTCGGGGCTTTCGGCCGCGCCTGAGCAGGTGGTCGTATCTATAGACTTCCTCCGCTTCGACAACGAGAACGGGACATACATCGTATCCGCGGAAGGAGCCGGGAGTGTGGTCGAAGGAGTAGTGGACTCATCTGTCCTGCCGGCACAGACATCTTCCTCAGACAGGGAATGGAAGACCCTCTCTTTCGTGGTGAACGACGCCACCAACAAGACCAGGATACGCATAGAAGCCGAACAGATGGGGCTTACCGGCTACAGGATGAACATAGACAACATCACCGTAATGGGAGCCGACAAGATTGAGATCACGGAGCAGCTCCCCGCCCCTGATCCTGAAAAGATCACCTACACTCCGGCTGAAAACTCGATCGCGTTCGCATGGGAAGGCATAGAGGGGGCCACGGGCTACGAAGTGTCGATAGCCATGGAGTCTGCACCGGACTTCAAGAAGACCGACACCACACCGAATGCCGACTATACGTTCAGCGACCTGCAGCCGGGATACTACCTGTTCACCATCAAGGCCCTCTACGAGCCTGTGCAGGGATTCAACTCCGAAGAGACGGTAATCCGGACCGGAACATTGGGCTACGCAGTAGAGAAACTGGCCACACCTGAGAACTTCACGGCAAGCGACATGTCTGCGACAGGGGCCAAGGTTACCTGGTCCGCAGTCAGCGGATGCAGCTATTACAGGGTAACGGCGAAGACAGCCGACGGGACCCAGGCTGAGACAGCCGTTGTCTCCGAAACGGAATACACCTTCACGAGGCTGCAGTCCGGACAGACATATACCGCGACAGTCAAAGCCCTCACCGGGGACGGCTCCGTCGAGAGCGAATTCGACTCCGATGAGGCATCGGTAGAATTCACCACACTCGACCCTGTGCCTCTGAGCAAGCCTTCAGTCGAGATCTACCATACGTCCTATGGCCTGGCCGTAGTGTCATTCAAGTTCGACGAGAGCCAGCAGGCTGACACCAAATTCAGCATAAGGCTCGCCGACGGCAGCGGCACTGTCATCCGGGAATACACAGAATGGTCGTTCAGCAAGAAATACACTCTGCACGGTACCCGGTTCCTGTTCGGAGGACTGGATCCGAATACGGAATATTCAGCTTCAATCCAGAGAATCTCATTGGATGAAGGGATATGGACAGACTCAGAGTGGAGCGACCCTCTGCCATTCACCACATCCTCTGAACCGGACAAATCCGGATACCTCCTCTGGAACGACTTCGACAGCCACCCTTGGGGAGGGAACGGGCCGATGCTGGCGTTCGGAATCGACCCTAAAGACAAGGACGGAGAATTTGATGTCGAGAACTGGAAAGAGTCAACCAGTTGGGCCATTGCATCTCCTGTCAAAAACATGGATAATCTTGGCAATGGTGTCGGTAAAGACGATGCTAACAAAAAACTCTACCACGACTTGTATATGCCGGGATGGGACCATGACGAGCTTGCAAAGAATGACAAGGACAACGCAACAGGAAACATATACCTCTGCGGAGGAATGATAAAGTTCGGGAAAGGAGATGCCCTCGGAAGACTCACCCTCCCGGCATTCAGCGGGCTTGCTTCCGGTTCCCTGGAAGTGTCATTCAATGCCAGCCCATACTGCGAGCCTAACGGCACTACCGGAAGCCTGGAGACATCCCCTGACCAGTATGACGGTATCACATTCACTGTAGAGATACTGTCCGGTCCGGGAACCATTGCCACGGCAGACGGGCAGCAGGTGAACTCTACCAGTGTCATCCTCACCAACAAGACCCTTGCGGAAATGGGGGCGGAGGCTGACGGCCGGTATGAAATGACCCCGCATACCGTGACGGTAAGCGAAGCCACCCAGGAGACCCGGATTTCAATAGTCACCGAAAATTCGACTGGAAACCGCAGGATGTGGCTCGATGACCTGAAAGTGAGACAGCTATAGATTCTGCCTTATAAACAGGTAAAATACGACAATACACCGGACTGATAATGTGAGGAAACGTTGCGCCCGCACAGGGAGGGCCCCACGAAGTGGGAGGGTTTCCGAAACATATCAGTCCGGTGTATCGTATTTAAATAGGAATTATTTCTCCTGGCCGATCACTATCTGTCCGTCTTTGACATCCACACGGATGACAGAATCCCTTTTGACCTGTCCGTCAAGGATAGCCTTCGCAAGCATATTCACAAGTTCACGCTGCATCAGCCTCTTTATAGGACGTGCGCCGTATGCAGGCTCGTAGCCCTTGGTGCTCATATAGTCTTCGAACTCTTTCGTGAATGTCACCGTGACACCGTTCTCGGAAAGCTTCTTCTTCAGGGCGTCCATCTGCAGGTGCAGGATCTCGCGTATATCCTTCTGTGACAGAGGCTCGAACATTATGATCTCGTCTATCCTGTTGAGGAACTCCGGACGCACCGTCTTCTTGAGTATGTCTATGACATCCTTACGGCACTCGTCCATCATCTCGGCACGCTTTGCAAGCGCGGCCTTCTCCGCTGACGGGTCGGCATCCGGCCGGCCTACCACAGGAAGCCGCTCCATATAGCTCTGGATCACCTCCGCACCGACGTTGGAGGTCATGATAAGGATGGTGTTCTTGAAGTCCACTGTACGGCCCTTGTTGTCCGTAAGACGTCCGTCATCAAGCACCTGCAGCAGGATGTTGAACACATCCGGATGCGCCTTCTCTATTTCATCCAGAAGGATGACTGAATAAGGTTTCCGCCTTACAGCCTCGGTAAGCTGTCCGCCCTCGTCATAGCCGACATATCCCGGAGGCGCACCGACCAGCCTGCTCACGGAATGACGCTCCTGGTACTCGCTCATATCGATACGGGTCATCATATTCTCGTCATTGAACAGGAACTCCGCAAGCGCCTTGGCAAGCTCTGTCTTTCCCACACCGGTAGTACCCATGAACAGGAAAGACCCGATAGGCCGCTTCTCGTTCTGGAGGCCGGCACGGCTTCTGCGCACTGCGTCTGAGACAGCCGCTATCGCCTGGTCCTGGCCGACTACCCTCTTGTGGAGCTCGGACTCCATCCTCAGGAGCTTCTCCCTCTCGCTTTCAAGCATCCTCTTTACCGGGATGCCGGTCCACTTGGCTACGACTTCCGCTATGTCCTCCGGCGTTACGGATTCAGTGATGATGGGATCCTTTATTGCCGCCTGCCTTGAAGTAAGTTCTTCTATCTTCTTCTTGGCATCGGCCATCTTGCCGTAACGGATCTCGGCCACCTTGCCGTAATCTCCCGCACGTTCGGCGTTCTGGGCCTGTATCTTATAGTCCTCGATCTGCTGGCGGGCCTGCTGCAGCCCTGAAAGGATATTCTTCTCCTCATCCCATTTTTTCATCAGGACCTCACGCTGCGCATTGAGGTCTTTCAGGTCATCGTTGATCTTGTCCAGTTTCATGGACACTCCTTCACGCTTGATCGCAGCCTTCTCTATTTCAAGCTGCCTGATCTTGCTGTTCAGGTCATCGATAGGCTCAGGCACAGAATTCATCTCCAGACGCAGCTTGGAGGCCGCCTCGTCCACCAGGTCGATCGCCTTGTCCGGCAGGAACCTGTTGGTGATGTACCTGTGTGAAAGCTCCACCGCAGCGATAAGCGCATCATCCTCGATACGTACCTTATGGTGGTTCTCATACCTTTCCTTCAGCCCCCTGAGGATGGAAATAGACTCCGCCGGGGTAGGCTCGTCCACCATGACCATCTGGAACCTTCTCTCCAGGGCCTTGTCCGTCTCGAAGTACTTCTGGTACTCGTCCAGGGTAGTGGACCCTATCGTCCTCAGTTCACCTCTCGCCAGGGCCGGCTTCAGGATGTTTGAAGCATCCATCGCCCCGGAAGAACGCCCCGCACCCACAAGGGTATGTATCTCATCTATGAACAGGATAATCTCCCCGTCGCTGTCAACGACTTCCTTGACCACACCCTTCAGCCTCTCCTCGAACTCGCCCTGGTACTTTGCACCTGCGATAAGCGCACCCAGGTCAAGGGAGTATATCTTCTTCGACTTCAGGTTCTCAGGGACCTGGCCATCCACTATTTTCTGGGCTATGCCCTCCGAAATGGCCGTCTTTCCCACACCTGGCTCACCGACCAGGATAGGGTTGTTCTTTGTCCTACGGCTCAGGATCTGGAGGACCCTACGGATCTCCTCGTCCCTGCCGATGACAGGATCAAGCTTGCCCTGGGCCGCCTTCTCGTTGAGGTTCACGGCAAACCGTGACAGATTTTCAAGTTTATTGCTACTGTTGTTCTCCATATTTTATTTTCTCCTTTTTTCATTTTTATTATCTCTATCCGCATCATTACCCCTGTTTAGGCCCCGACCGGGCTTCTGGGCTGCCAAAAGCTTGCGGATAATTGTTTTCCCGGCCTCTGACCGTATCCGGTACCTGTATATACAATCTTAGCCGTCTGCATCCTTTTTCGGACACAAACGGCTATCGGTCAAATTGTATTCCATCGCCCCGAGTCATGACATTTTGTCAGTCCGAGCCGGGAGGAGGGAAATATTTATAACGCTAAATTATTCTTTCACAGCCAGTTGTTACTCTGCCGGAGCGGACTCAGTTGCAGGGGCCTCCTGTGCCGGAGCGGACTGCTGAAGCGGAGCTGAAGGGAATTCAGGCACCTGCTCTGTCGCAGCATTCTCCACCTTTTCCGTAATATCAACCTCGTTCTTTCCTGAACCTGTAGTGGTGAATGTGGTCGATATGGAGAACACGAAGATGAATGCCACCAGCCCCCATGTGATCTTCTCGAGGATGTCAGCTGTCTTGCGGACACCGAAAGTCTGGTTGCCGGCAACGAAATTGCTTGCCAGTCCCCCGCCCTTGCTGTTCTGGAGAAGAACAACGATAGTCACCAGCACACTGGCGATTATAACAAGCACTGTAAGAATAGTAAAAAGTACATTCATACGTCAATATCTTTAGTCTTCCGTTTTTAATTTTTCAATAAGGGCTGCAAAGTAAGCATTTTTTTCTGGATATGCCAAAATTAGTTTTTCATAAATATGAATCGCATGCGAGTAATAGCCCTGCTCCGCATAAATCTGGGCAAGGGTCTCGGTACAGAAATCCATATTTTCCTGCCGCACAGAGGCTTCGGAAGACTCCGGCGTGCTGCCATGGAAAGCGGCCCTGCTGAAAACCTGGTCACCCTCTTTCCTCACCATGTCATACTCCTGCTGGGAGAAATAGTCTCCTCCGGCCATCCTCACGGGTCCCGGAGGGGCTCCGGCAGAGGCGGAAGCCGGCTCCTGCGGGGACGCATTGTCCCGGGAGGACGATATATAATGCCTTATGACTTCCGATATATCCTTGTCCGTACAGTCCTCTTTAACAGAGGAACGGAACATGCCTGATATTATCCCCGGGTCAGGGAGATACATGGCAGCATCGGCATACTGCTCCCTCCCCCATCCTTCACCTCCGATATCCGTCATCCTCCTGCACAGCTCCTTCCTGGCGGAGGCGAACCAAGGGTAAAGGTTGATGACCCCTGCAAGTTCGTCCAGGGTAAGTCTTTTCAGATCGATATGGCGTTCCATAGGCCCGGTCTACCAGTTTGCTACTGTGGCGTTGAAAATATCCTCTACCAGCTTGTCCACAATCTCCTCACAGATAGTGGACTCCACGGCATCGAGCAGCTGGGTGGCGTCGAAGTCAGCGTAAGCGGAGAAGGATTTGCCCTCGTCAAAATCCTCATCAGGATACTTGTTGTTGGTGAAATATATCTTCACGCTCACGGTCAGCCTGTTCTGGGCGGCGGTCTCGTTGGCGGTGATGGCCATTGCCTTCACATCGTATCCGGTGATTTCCCCGGCTATCACCAGATCACCGTCCATATCCACCTGCTCCAGCTTGGTGAAACGCCTGAACTGGTCCGTCAGGGCCTCGGTCAGGTCATTGCTCAGCGTCGGATTCACCCTCAGCGCCTTGTACTGCATATATTCTATGGTGAAAGTCTGGATGTCCGGCTGTATGGACGTCCCTGAAAACGAATAGATACCGCATGACTGGCATGCCAGGGCACATACTGCCGGAAGCAACACTCTTACAATATATTTTCTGAACATAAGCTGTTATTGGTTTTCTTCCATTGATTTCAGTTTCCGGTAGAGGGTCCTCTCCGAGATGCCCAGTTCGGAAGCGGCCAGCTTCCTGTTGCCGCGGTATTTTTCAAGGGCCTTCCTGATGAGGTCTGTCCCCGCCCTCTGGAGCGACAGGTCGCTCCCGTCCTGCTCGTCCGGATCCTCCCTCTGAAGGTCGGCGTCCCTGTGCTGGGCCACATGGCGCGGAGGCTCGCCTTCGTGGCCGGCACTCCTGATCTCGAAAGGCTCCTGCCAGTCCGGCTGCTCCATTACGGACCCGTCACGCGGGATGTCACGGTCAGGCGCCGGCATATTATCCCTGGAAGTGTCCTGCGGAAGGGCCTTTACACGGACCGGGGCATGGGTCCCTGCCACTATCTCCTTCAGATAATCGACCTCCTGCCTGAGCTGGTAGATCATCCTCACTATAGCCTCCTTCTCGCCTGGGGTGATGCTGTCCTCGCTCATTGCGGACTTCACCGGAAGCATGTTAGGAGCGTCTTTCGGTATATACCGGGCCAGGGTTTCCGCCCCGATCTCGCATTTTCCGGACACAGGGGTGAGCCTGCCTGACTCGAGCGCGGTGACAGTCTCCGCCACGTTCTTGAGCTGGCGGATGTTGCCCGGCCACCTGTAGGACTTCAGCATGGCTATTGCCTCCGGCGTAAGCGAGACCTTGTTCATACCGTATTTCTCGGAAAAATCCGAAGTGAACTTCCTGAAAAGAAGATAGATGTCATCCTGCCTCTCCCGCAGGGCAGGCATAAGTACCGGAACGGCGTTCAGCCTGTAGTAAAGGTCTTCCCTGAATTTCCCCTTCGAGACAGCATACATGAGATTCACATTCGTGGCCGCCACCACCCTGACATCTGTCTTCAGGACCTTTGACGACCCCACCCTGATGAACTCTCCGGACTGGAGCACCCTCAGCAGCTTGGCCTGGGAGGCCATCGGAAGCTCGCCGATCTCGTCCAGGAACAGGGTCCCGCCGTCGGCCTCCTCGAAATACCCCTTCCTCATCTCGTTGGCCCCCGTAAAAGAGCCCTTCTCATGCCCGAAAAGCTCGGAGTCGATGGTGCCCTCGGGAATGGCTCCGCAGTTGATGGCGAAATACTTCCCTGTCCTCCGGCGGCTGTACTGGTGTATGATTTTCGGAATATTCTCCTTTCCCACTCCGCTTTCCCCGGAAATGAGGACGGTGAGGTCGGTAGGAGCCACGGCGACGGCTATTTCCAGCGCCCGGTTAAGGGCCGGATCACCGCCTATTATGTCGTATTTGTTCTTTAAGCTCTGTAATTCCTGGGTCGTCATAATAGGCAAAGGTACGAAAAGGTGTTAAAATATGAATCATATTGGAGGAAAAATTAAAATAATGATTATATTTGTGCTGATTATGCCTTTATGGCTAAAACAAAAACGAATAAGTAAACCAATTAATTTAATACAGCAATGAAAAAAAGTTTCAAATCTTTATCCGCCGCTCTCATCGGACTTGCTGCAGTAGCCTGCAGCTCCCCTGAGAAAATGGCTGAAATGGCAGAGAACGTATCAGTGCAGTGCGATCCTGCGGTTCTCGAAGTTGTTGCAGGCAAGGTCAACGCCACTGTAACGGTGACCTATCCGGCAGACTATTTCCATCCTAAAGCTATTCTCGAGGTGACTCCGGTACTCGTATACGAAGGCGGGGAAGCCAAGATGGAACCGTTCGTATACCAGGGAGAGAAAGTCGTTGACAACTATAAGGTAGTTCCTTCAGAAGGTTCTACAGTATCCGAGAAAGTAAGTTTCGACTACGTGCCGGGTATGGAAAAGAGCTATCTCGAGCTCCGCAGCGTAGTGAAATACAAAAACAAATCAGCCGAATTCCCTACAAGGAAGGTAGCCGACGGCGCAAACACCACCTATATGCTTGTCAACAAGTCAGGCACAGTCGACTACAAGGCAGACAACTACCAGGAGATCATCAAGCAGACCGCAGAAGGCCAGATCCTCTATACCATCAACAGTTCAGTTGTACGCAGCAGCCAGCTCAAATCAGAGTCCATCAAGGATTTCCAGGCAGCCATCGATGAAATCAAGGCAAACGAGCGCAAGGAAATCGTAAGCACCGACATCGTTGCATACGCTTCACCTGACGGAGGAGAGGAGCTCAACGCAAAACTTTCAGGCAAGCGTTCAGAGACCGCGGAGACAGCATTCGGCAAGGTTACCAAAGGCCATGAGGTAGACGCTCCGGTCAACGTAAAGAGCATCGGACAGGACTGGGAAGGCTTCAAGGAGCTCGTTGCACAGTCTGACCTCGAGGACAAGGACCTCATCATCCGCGTCCTCTCCATGTACAGCGACCCTGCAGTCCGCGAGAAAGAGATCAAGAACATGTCTGCAGTCTACACCACCCTGGCAAAGGAGATCCTTCCTGAACTCCGCCGCGCAAGGTTCATCGCAAATGTTGAATTCACCAACTACAGCAACGAAGAACTCCTCAACCTGATCGAGGAGAATATCGACATCCTCGACGAGGAGGCACTGCTCCGCGCAGCTTCAGTGGCAAAGAGCAACGACACCAAGGTGGCCGTATACAAGAAGGCTATCGAGAAATTCAACAGCGCACGTGCACAGTACAACCTCGCTGTGGCTTACCTCAATTCAGACAAGCTTGCTGACGCAAAGGCAGCCCTTGCAAAGGTTTCAGAGAAAGATGCTGACTACCAGAACGCAATGGGAGTTGTAGCACTTCGCGAAGGCAACTATGCCGAGGCAGCTAAATGCTTCAACGCATCAGGCAACGCGACATCCAAGGAGAACCTTGCAGTCCTCGACATCCTCAACGGCAAATATGCAGACGCAGCCGCCAAGCTTGCAAACTCAAAGTGCTGCTACAACAAGACTCTTGCATACATCCTTGCAGGGCAGCTCGACAAGGCATCCGCTTCCGCAACATGCGCTTCTCCTGAGGTTGCCTACCTGAAAGCTGTCATCGCAGCCCGCCAGGGTAACGCTGACGCTGTAAAGGCCAACCTGAAAGAGGCAGGCAAGGATGACAAGCTCGCCGAGAGGGCAGCAAAGGACATCGAGTTCGCACAGTACAGATAAACCGGTCCGGGAAAGGAATCCATACCTTTCCCTACGGTTTCAGATATGAAAAAGTCAGGAGCAGCGGTTTCCGCCTGCTCCTGACTTTTATTGTACATGATTCTGCGGACGAAGAAAGAATTTTACTATCTTTGACACTTTGTTGAGACAATAAGGTTTATGGACCGGAAAAAAGCAAAAATCACCTATATAATAAGTACGGCGATTTACGCCGTCCTGTTCCTGTTCGGACTGGGCGTGACATATTATTCACAGTTTGTCGATACTGACCGGCTGACGCTGGCCGGACAGACCATATACTGGATGGTGATGATGTCCGGTCCGCTCGGAATCGCCTATAATCTTAAAGCGATGCTGGGAGCAACGCCCATCACGCGCCGGATTGCCCTCGGAGTCCAGATATTTGTCATAGCATGCTGCGCATTCTGGCTGGCTTTCATATATTTCCTGAACGAAGAAAAACCGGATGCCTTTTCACAGGCCTTCATCTGGCTTTTAACCGTGGCATCAGTAAACAGGCTCATAGGCATCTTGACAGGAAGGAAATAATTATCAATCTTTTAAACATAAACACATTCAGTATCATCAAGTAAAATGACACCTTTCTACAACCAGTCGATTGAAGAAGTCGCACAGGGTCTGGAAACCGATCCCGTCTCGGGTCTGAAAACCGAAGAAATCCAGAAACGAATCGAAAAATACGGGAAAAATTCCCTCGTCCAGAAAAAGAACAGGTCTTTCCTGGCCATGTTCATAGCACAGTTCAAGAGTTTCATGATCATTCTGCTGATCATAGCTGCCGTCATCTCGGGGATAATGGGGGTAAAGACAGGCGAAGGGCTGCTGGACACCTATATTATAATGGGCATCCTTCTCCTCAACGCATTCATAGGAGCCTACCAGGAACTCAAGGCACAGAAATCCCTCGAATCACTCAAAAAAATGGCAGCACCTATGGCCAAGGTGGTCAGAGACGGTGAGGCAATGGTGGTCAATGTCGAGGATGTGGTCCCGGGAGACCTTGTCGAGCTGGAAGTAGGCGACATAGTGCCCGCTGACATAAGGCTTACGGAATCATACAGCATGAGCATCCAGGAGTCTTCGATGACAGGTGAGTCAGTCCCGGTGGAAAAGACTGTGGATACGCTTGAAAGCGAGGACATTCCTCTCGGGGACAGGACCAACATGGCATACTCGAGCGGCGTGGTGACATTCGGACACGGAAGAGGTATCGCGACAGGCACAGGAATGAATACCGAGATAGGAAAGATAGCAGGCATGCTCGAGGGGGATTCCGACACCCAGACACCTATGCAAGTGCGTCTTGAGAAGCTCGGCAAAGTAATAGGGACAGCCGCCGTGCTCATCTGCGTGGTGATATTCATCATCGGCATCCTGCACGGCAGGCCTCTGATAAGCATGCTCATGGTGGCAGTGTCACTGGCGGTCGGGGCGATTCCGGAAGGGCTCCCGGCTATCTCGACCATCATTCTTTCCATGGGTGTGCGCCGTATGGTAAGGCATAACGCCATCATACGCAAGCTCCCTTCCGTGGAAACGCTCGGCTGCACGACAGTCATATGCTCCGACAAGACCGGCACTCTCACAAAGAACCAGATGACGGTAGTGGAGGAATACGCCGTAAGCGGGAATCACGACCGCCTGGTGACCATTTCTGTACTGTGCTGCGATGCCAAGGTAGTAAAGAACAGCGAAGGAGGCACTACAAACGTAGGAGACCCGACTGAAATAGCCCTGATCGAGCTGGGATCGAAGAACGGAGTGAACAAAAGCGAGCTTGACGCCGCCTGTCCGCGTGTCGGGGAAGTGGCCTTCGACTCCTCGAGAAAAAGGATGTCGACCATCAACAGGATGCAGGACGGCTCTCTGCAGATAAACACCAAGGGAGGGCTTGACGAGATGCTGTCTGTCTGCACCAGAATCGAGACAGCAGAGGGCGTACGCGAAATCACCCGGGCAGACATTGATGACCTCCAGTCCCGCAACGCAAAGATGGCAGACTCGGCCCTCAGGGTGCTTGCTATGGCCTACCGCCCTGCAGAAGAAGTCTCATCCGAGATGGAAGAGGTCGAGAAGGACCTTATTTTCGTGGGAATGACAGGGATGATAGATCCGGAGCGCGAGGAAGTCATCGGAGCCATCCAGGAATGCCGGGAAGCAGGAATCCGCACCGTGATGATCACCGGTGACCACAAGGCCACAGCCCTTGCGATAGCCTCCAAGATAGGCATCTACCGTGAAGGAGACCTCGCCATTACCGGGACCGACCTTGAAAAACTCAGCGAAGAAGAATTCAACGCCAATGTGGAGAAATATTCTGTCTACGCCCGCATTGCACCTGAGCAGAAGGTCAAGATTGTCACCGCATGGCAGAAGAAAGGGCAGATCGTGGCCATGACCGGGGACGGGGTGAATGACGCCCCTGCCCTCAAACAGGCCGACATCGGGGTGTCTATGGGCATCACAGGCACGGAAGTGGCCAAGGATGCATCCGACATGATCCTCTCGGACGACAATTTCGTCACTATCGTCTCGGCTGTTTCCGAAGGCCGCAGGATCTATGACAACATCCTGAAGACCATCCTTTTCCTTCTTTCCACCAATCTCGGTGAAGTACTGCTCCTCTTTGCCACATCCATCCTTAACATGGGCATTCCGCTTCTCCCTATCCACATCCTGTGGATAAACCTTGTGAGCGAGACCTTCCCTGCCCTGGCCCTGAGTCTGGACCCTGCGGCAAAGGACATCATGAAGAAGAGCCCACGCGGAGCAGGTAAGCAGTTCATGGACAAGGGGATGATATGGAGGATATGCTACCAGGGAGTAATGATGGGCGCCATCACGTTCGTCGCCTTTATCCTTGGGAAAAAGATGGGTCTGGAGATGTTTTCAGGAGACGCCGCAGCAGCCGAGTCGCTGGGCCAGACCATGGCATTCGCCTCTCTCATAGCTGCGAAGCTCGTCCATGCAGGCAACCTGCATTCGAACACGGAATCCCGCTTCAAGTTCAACCCGCTGCAGAACAAGCCGCTGATTTTCGCGATTTTCATGTCGCTCGCATTCTCCGCGGCAGTGCTCCTTATACCGTCTTTCGCAGGCGCATTCAGGTTCACACCCCTGGGCTGCGAACAGTGGCTGACAATCCTCGGCCTGGCTCTCGTGCCTCTGGTGGTGGTAGAGCTGTTCAAGGCCCTGAAATGGAACGGGAAATAAAATCCCTTAAGATAATACGAAAGGCGGCACCCTGCTCAGGATGCCGCCTTTTTTCACCCGCGGGGACCGTCCTCCAGTCTGCGTATTATCCCGTCGCACGCCTTCAGCACCCTCCTGCCGTACAGGACTTCGGCGCCGATTCCCGCTATCGCCATCATACACAGGATTCCGACTGCCGCAAGACCTTTCAGCGGCGTGCTCCATGCACTGTATATCTCTATACCCATCACCACGAACACGCCCAGCACAAGGGCCCACAGTACTGTATTCATAAGTACATATCCCTTACGGAATTCCCTCAACCTGAGAGCCGTATCCAATATGTCCCCCTGACCTGTCACGGCGGACCCGAGCCTGCGGTACAGTATGATATACCAGACTACCTGGACCAGGAATACGGCACTGAGCGCATACGCCACCCACATGTCCAGCCCCTGTAGCAGGCACACGGCAAAGACAAACGGTATGGCGGCGATGCCGACAGTCACCCCGAGCTTCCTGTCGCTGTCGAGTACCCGGACATTCTTCCGGAATATGGACTCCATTACCTCTGTGTTGATTATCTTCTGTTTCTCAATGTCTTCCTTGAGTGCCTCATACTGGAGGCGCATCTGTTCAAGCTCTTCAGACATAAGTATTTTACTGTCTTGCATAACCTCTTCGTTTTAAATTGTCATTTTCTTGAGTTCTTCCTTGATCCGGTAGAGCTGGAAAGAAACGTTCTTGACCGATATCCCGACAACGGCACCTATCTCCTCATAGGTCATGCCTTCGAGCCAGAGCAGGACCAGCGCACGGTCTATCAGTCCCAGACGGCTTATCCTGTCATACAGCCGGCGTGTCTGCAGGGCCCTGTCGCTGATATCTTCATACAGGTCGACATCGACATTCAGCGGAATATGCTCCCCGTCCCGGCGCCTTTTCTTCTGATGGTTCAGGCAGCAGTTCAGGCTCACCCTGTATATCCATGTCTTCAAATCCGCTTCCCCGCGGAAAGAGCGGTAGCCTTTCCACAATTTCATGAGGACCTCCTGGAACAGGTCGTCAAGCTCCTCCCTGTCCTTTGAAAACATATAGCACACGGAGTACACCGTACTCTTGTACTTTTCTACCACACGGGTGAATTCCTGCTCGTTCTTTTCCATTTCTTGACCGGATCAATTTTACCTGTTAGACAACAAAGCCCCGGAAAAACTATAGAAAAATAGGGAAAAAATATCTGAAACGCCCATATACAAAAGAGAAATAACGGGGGTATAATTGACATTTTTGTCAATTATACCGGTGACAATCAGGCTATTGAGCAAAAGAAAAGAGGTACAAGAAACTGAAAATCAATTACTTATACCTCTTGTTCTGCGGTGAGAGGGGGATTCGAACCCCCGGTACGGTAATCCCGTACGGCAGTTTAGCAAACTGCTGGTTTAAGCCACTCACCCATCTCACCTGTTACCCTTTCTCATGGCTCCCGAAATGCCGGCACGAATGTCCCGGAAAAACGGGATGACAAAGGTAACTCAATTCTTTTTTTCCACCAAATTTATTTGGCTATATTTTCACGCATCTCTGTGTCCGCCTGGATGTTTTTGATGCGGTAATAGTCCATTACACCGAGATTGCCGCTGCGGAAGGCCTCCGCCATGGCAAGAGGTATCTGCGTCTCGGCCTCGATGACTTTCGCACGGGCCTCCTGCGCCTTCGCCTTCATCTCCTGTTCGAGGGCGACAGCCATGGCACGGCGCTCCTCGGCCCTTGCCTGGGCGATATTCTTGTCAGCCTCAGCCTGGTCCATCTGCAGCACAGCACCGATATTCTTTCCAATATCTATATCGGCAATATCGATAGAGAGTATCTCGAAAGCTGTCCCGGCGTCAAGGCCCTTGTTGAGCACCACCTTGGAGATAGAGTCAGGGTTCTCGAGCACATCCTTGTGGCTCTCGGCGGAACCGATACTTGAAACTATACCCTCTCCTACCCTGGCAAGCACAGTCTCCTCGCCGGCACCGCCGACAAGCTGCTTGATATTGGCACGGACAGTCACCCTGGCCTTGGTTATCAGCTGGATACCGTCTTTGGCGACAGCCGTCACGGAAGGGGTATTGATTACTTTCGGGTTGACGGACATCTGTACGGCCTCGAAGACATCACGGCCTGCAAGGTCGATGGCTGCGGCCATCTTGAAGTCAAGTGAAATATTGGCCTTGTCCGCAGAGATCAGGGCATTAACGACATTCGGCACATGGCCTTTGGCCAGATAGTGTGCCTCGAGTTCATTGGCATCGAGCTTCAGTCCTGCCTTGGTCCCGGTGACCATGGCCATCACGATTGTTCCCGGAGGGACCTTCCTCCAGCGCATCAGCACCAGCTGGACAAGGGAAATCTTTACTCCCGAGATCAGTGCCTGGAACCACAGGGCCACAGGGAAGAACCACAGGAAAATCATCAGGCCGACGATTGCAACCGCAACCCAAATAACGATCATTGTCATATCTGTATTGTTTTATTGGTATTATTCTTTCAGGTCAGAAATCCGCAGAGGCGGGCTTTACGTATATCTTGTTGTCCTCGAACATGACGATCTCGACTTCGGTCCCGGCATCGATCATCCCTTCAAGGGATTTCACTTCATAGGACTTGCCTTCAAACCTGGCGGTCCCTATCGGTGCGAGGCGGGTCACAGCCCTGCCGGAATCACCGACTGCAAGAGGGGCCTCCTCTATGTTCTGCACTTTCGAATCTATGCTTGTGTCAAGGGCAAGCTTTTTCCATGCCCTGCTCTTTATCGTATAGATGATGAGGGCAATCAGGACGACCAGTATTGCAGCAGTGAATATCGCCCCTGCCAGAACCCCGAACTCATAGAATACATAATAGCATGCCCCTCCGAGAGAAAGGACACCCAATACACCGGCGACGCCGACTCCGGGGATGAGGAAGATCTCGGACAGGAGAAGGACCAGCCCGACAATCGTCAAAATGATGGTAAAAGCCATAGCAGAAAAGTATTAGTTGTCAAGTTTTACTACACTCACGTCCCCGATCCCGGAAATCACGACCACGGCCTTCAGTTTCTCCGCCTGCTCTTCGGAGTCCAGCGGCCCGACCAGAAAGACCGTCTTCCCGTCTTCGGAAACTTTAGCGATATCCTTGTCGCATGTCTGGCGTATAGCCTTGATGGTCAAATCAGGAAGGGATTCATCAGGGGATACGATTCGCACCTGGTAATGGCCCGTCTTCCCAATTTTCGTCTCAAGCGCCCTGGCCTTCTGCACAGGATACTGCTCCCCGTCTTTAAAAGCTACGATGAAGGCTGTCCTGAAGCCCAGGTTCTTTACGGTATTGAGGTTTGACAGGACATCGTTGTACGTCCGGAACAGGCCAACCCTGTATATGTATTTCCCTGTCGCGGTCTTCTCCTCGAAGACAGGGCTCAGCCCCTTGATCTGGGCGACGGAGGCCGGTTTCGACAGGAGGAACATCTGTATCTGGTATACGATGCCGTCCGGAATGGTGTTGTCCAGGGCGAAACGGCCTTCCGGAAGGACCATGAAAGAATAGTCGAACTTGACTTCCGGCTCCTTCACCAGTATATCAAGGGAGTCACCAAGGGAACGTTTGGAGAACACATAGTTGGTCGCGGCCCCCACCACTTCGCGGTCAGCCTGCTCTACAAGCTTGTCCGGGTCTATCACCACGCCGTTGAAAAGGAACTCCATCTCTATCTGGCGGAGGCTTTCCGATGCCTTCGCAAGGGAGTCCTGCAGGGCAGGCAGCCTGGTCTCCCTCGAAATGATCTCGTCAGAGAGCTCCTCCTGCTCGCGCCTGTCAGTGCTCTGCTGGAGCTGCAGCCTCTTTTCTTCAAGGGCCTGGCCATAGATTGAAATAGAATCCCGGAGGCTCCTCACCTCGTTCATTTTGGCCATATAGCGGCTCATGTCCACGTTTTCCTGGATTCCGTCATGAGCCCCGGTGCCGGTATCCATCCTCGAAGGATCGTCTACAGGGGCCAGCTCCGCTATACGGCGGATCTGCCCCGGGTCCTCGATATGCCTGCGCACCGGCATGCTGTCATACTCGAGGACATATACGGCCACGCTGTCAGGCGGACAGCCGCGGTTGGATGCAAAGAGGGTGTATCTGCCGTCGGGAGTATTGAAATACAGAAGGTCGTCATAAGGGGAAGAATACGGGAAGCCGAGGTTCTCCGGAACTCCCCATGTACCCGTGGAAGGATCCCTTTCGGTCTTGTAGAGGTCATATCCACCCACTCCGTACAGCCCGTAAGAGGAGAAGTAGATGGTCTTCCCGTCAGGCGAGAGCACAGGGAAAATCTCGTCACCGGACGAAGTAAGGCTCTCGTCAAGAAGGGCCGGGACGCTCCAGAGCGAATCCTCCAGGCTGGAATGGTACAGGTTGCGGACCCCGTTCTGGTCTTCCGCTGAAAAGTATATGTCCGTACTGCCCTCCGGGAAATACGTGGCATTGACAAACTTATGCCCGGGGATACTGTCAAGAGGATTGGGGACAGGCCTCCAGCTCCTGTCCTGCATCGGATAGAAAAGATAGAAGTCCTCTTTAGGAAAGACATGGCGGGCGACCACTACAGGCTCGCTGACATACTGCTTCATGGAGAGGCCGTTCTCGGCCATTGTCCTGCGGGAGTGGATCTTCTCCAGCAGAAGCGAATCACGCGCACTGGTGGCCGATGCGCTGTCATGCGGAGCGTCAAGGATTTCCTCCTCCGCAGCCCTGTACAGCTCCAGGGCTTCCTGGAACCTGTATTCCCGCCTCATGGAGTCTGCCGCAGAGACAAGCTCCTCACTCCTGGCCCTGCCGCCTGAGGCCGGATCAACCTGCCCTGAAACGGGGACCTGCATCCCTATAAAAAGGATACAGAATACATATATCTGGTTTTTCATTATTTCATGTTCGCATTTATGGCAAAAATACGAAATACTTTACATATTGTGTGTTAATACGAAAAAAAACAGTAAATTTGTGCCCTATTTTTCGGGTGGGCCGAAAGGGAGGGCCGTGCCCTGGCCTGATTGGAAGGAAAATATTATCAATAAAATAAAAACAACTATGCAAAGTAAAGGTGCAATCAGATTTGTGGCCATAGTCCTGGCCGTGGTTTGTCTCTGGCAGCTTGCTTTCACCCTTGTGACCAGACTCCATGAGAACAAGGCTGAAAAATATGCCGAGAAAGCTGTGCTGGCCTATGAAAATTCAGCCGCATTCAGCAAAGTAGCCGAAGTGGACAAGGCTTTCGCCCTCGATTCAGTCAGGAAGGAAAGCAACAGGTGGTATCTCGACTCAATATCTTCCGAGAAGATATATTTCGGCTACACCTACAAAGATGTAAAATCAAAGGAAATCAATCTCGGCCTCGACCTTAAAGGCGGTATGAACGTCATGCTCCAGGTGCAGCTGAAGGACCTGGTAAGGGCACTGGCAGACAATAACCAGTCTCCTGAATTCGAGCAGGCCCTCACCCTTGCGGACCAGCGCACCGTGACTTCAAGCGGGGATTTCATCACCCTGTTCGCGGAGGCATGGAAAGAGGTCGGCAACGGCCAGAGGCTCGCACAGATCTTCGGTACATATGAGATGAGGGACAAGATCAAGCCTGAATTCTCCGATGAGCAGGTGATCGAGGTGATCCGCGGCGAGGCGGAAAGCGCCATCTCCAACTCCTTCAATGTCCTGAGGAACCGTATCGACCGTTTCGGCGTAACGCAGCCGAGCATCCAGAAGCTCGGGAACAGCGGCAGGATCCTCGTGGAGCTTCCGGGCGTTAAAGAGCCGGAGCGTGTGAGGAAACTCCTCCAGGGAACGGCTTCCCTCGAGTTCTGGGCGACATACGACAACTCCGAGATTTTCCCTTTCCTCCAGGAGGCCAACAGCACACTTGCACAGCTGCTTTCAGACAGCGATTCCACTGAAGTAGCCGCAGAAGCACCTGCAGCAGAGGAGAACGAGGTTTCAAGCGCAGACTCACTCATATCACAGGAGATACAGAGCCAGGCCGCCGACGCAGCCCAGATAGAGCAGTACAGAAAGGAGAATCCTCTGTTCGCCGCCCTCCAGCCGGCAATGTACAACGGACGCCTTGCCAGCGGGGCATGCATAGGATATGCCAACTACGCAGATACGGCAAAGATCAACAGGTGGCTGAACATGCCTCAGATCGAGGCCCTGTTCCCTGCCGAGTTCAAGGCGCACTGGTCTGTCAAGCCGTCATCCTTCATCCCTGGCGGCAACACTTACGAGCTCGTTGCCATCAAGGCCACCTCACGTGACGGCAAGGCCCCTCTTGACGGAGGCGTGGTGACTGACGCACGCGTACAGTACAGCGGACAGGGCGGAAGTCCTGAAGTGTCAATGACCATGAACGCGGAAGGAGCCAACATCTGGGCAAGGATGACCAAGGACAATATCGGAAGGCAGATAGCCATCGTCCTCGACGGGATGGTTTATTCATACCCTGTCGTAAATACGGAAATCACAGGAGGAAGCTCCCAGATCACAGGAAACTTCGACCTGGAGGAAGCGGAAGACCTCGCCAACGTGCTGAAGTCCGGTAAGCTCCCTGCACCTGCAACCATTATCCAGGAGCAGGTGGTCGGCCCGTCACTGGGATCCGAGTCCATCAACGCAGGGCTCATTTCATTCGCGATTGCATTCGTGCTGGTGCTCCTTTACATGGCGCTGTTCTACCATGGCGCCGGTCTGGTGGCCGATGCGGCACTGCTCTGCAACGTGCTCCTTCTCCTGGGCACCCTCGTATCGTTCGGTGCTGTACTGACGCTGCCTGGTATAGCAGGTCTCGTCCTGACCCTCGGTATGGCGGTCGACGCGAATGTCATCATCTATGAACGAATCAAGGAGGAGCTCCGCTCCGGCAAGGGCCTGAGCAAGGCGGTAGCCGACGGTTATTCAAACGCCTATTCAGCAATCATAGACGGACAGATCACCACCATCCTTACGGGTATCGTCCTCTTCATCTTCGGTTCTGGCCCTGTACAGGGATTCGCCACTACCCTCATCATCGGTATCATCACGTCTGTCCTCACTTCAATCTTCATATCAAGGCTGATCTTTGAAGACAGGCTCGCAAAGGGCAAGAACATCACTTTCGACAACAAGTACACGAGAAACTTCCTCAAGAACACGCATGTCAATTTCCTTGCAAAGAAGAAATACACATACGCCATTTCCGGCATCGTGATCGTCATCTGCATCGTGTCGATGTTCACCAAAGGGTTCACATACGGTGTTGACTTCACCGGAGGACGTACTTTCGTAGTAAGGTTCGACCAGCCGGTTTCGACAGAGGAAGTAAGGGAGGCGACCATAGATGCCTTCAGCAAGGCCGATGCAGCCGACCAGAGCCAGAAATTCGGTTCTGCAGTAGAGGTCAAACAGTTCGGAGGTGAAAGCCAGATGAAGATCACCACCCAGTACAAGGTGGCAGAGGAATCCACAGAGGTGGATGCAGAGGTAGAGCAGATTCTGTATGACGCCCTGAAGGGATTCTTCGCTGAAGACCTTACGCTGAGCGAATTCACCTCAACACTTGAGAACCCTAACGGTATCATCAGTTCCGACAAGGTGGGCCCTACTATCGCCAACGACATGAAGCGCGATGCCATCATTGCAGTCATCATAGCCCTGTTCGTGATCTTCGCGTACATTGCAGTCCGCTTCAAGAAATGGACTTGGGGATTCGGCGGTGTCATGGGTCTCGCCCACACGGCAATCATAGTGATCGGATTCTTCTCACTGTTCTCGGGTATACTTCCGTTCAGCCTCGACATAGACCAGACATTCATCGCGGCTATACTGACAATCATCGGTTATGCAATCAACGATACAGTGGTCATTTTCGACCGTATCCGTGAGTACAAGACACTGCATCCGAAGATGCCGCTCTATGATAATGCGAACCAGGCCCTCAACAGCACCCTGTCCCGTACAATGAACACCTCCCTCACGACTCTCATTGTGATGGTCGCCATCGCAATCTTCGGAGGTGAAGTGATCAGGGGACTCGCAGTAGCACTCGTGCTCGGTATCGCAATCGGAACATATGCATCCCTGTTCATCGCTACACCTATCATGTACGATGTCACAATGTGGGATGAAAAAAGGAAAGCTGCAAAGAAAAAACTGAACAAATAGTCCCCGCAGCGAAACAATAGAAAATGGCTGGTCTGCATGACCGGCCATTTTTTATGGAAGGAAATTTCATTGTTGCATAATATGCTGAAATAATGTAAGTTTACAGAATATTTAACAACTTAATCAATAAACCTTAATTATGACACGAAATCTGATCAGGACTGCCGCTGCAGCGCTCATCGCCATGGCTTGCGCCGGCTGTACAGAAAACAAAGGGACCGGAATTGAACTGCTTCCTGACGAGGCGTTCAGCAAAGTAATCGACGGTAAGAGCACCGGAATCTACACCCTGGAGAACAGCAACGGCATGACCGTCCAGCTGACCAACTACGGGGCCAGGATTGTAGCCCTGTGGGTTCCGTCCGCCGACGGTACCTTCAAGGATGTGGTATGGGGATACGGCAGCATCGACGCCTACCTCAACGCAAAGGACAAATACTCCGGCCCTGTGGTAGGACGCTACGGCAACAGGATAAAGGACGGGAAATTCTCCCTCGACGGCAAGGAATACCAGCTCACAATCAACGAGAATGACAACCAGCTGCACGGCGGGGCAGGCGGATTCTCCACTAAAATATGGGACGCCGAGCAGTTCACCGACAAGGCGGGGAACTCTGCAGTGAAAATGACCTACCTCTCCCCGGACGGCGAGGAGGGCTATCCGGGCAACCTCACCATATCAGTGACCTACACCCTCACCCAGGAGAATGAGGTCGTAATCGACTACAGCGCCACAACGGACGCACCTACAATCCTCAACCCTACAAGCCACGTCTACTACAATCTCCACGGCACATCGGCCAAGTCCACCGACTCGCACCTGATGACAATATACGCCGACGGATACACCCCGACCGATGACGAGCTCATCCCTACCGGAGAGATAGCGCCTGTGGAAGGCACACCGATGGACTTCAGGACGGCGACGGCCATTGGAGCGAGGATGGACACCCCTGACTTTGAACCGCTGAGACTCGGCAAGGGCTATGACCACAACTGGGTACTGAACAAGACCTCCGACGGCACGCACAAGGGGGCCCACATCGCAGCGGAAGTCTACGAGCCTGAAACCGGAATCGTGATGAAGATATACACCGACCAGCCGGGACTGCAGTTCTACGCAGGACAGGGAATGAACGGGAAAGAGACCGGCAAGCGTGGGGAGGTCCACAATGTACGTTCAGGAATCGCCCTTGAGACGCAGAATTTCCCGGACGCACCGCACCACGAGAATTTCCCTTCATCAGTGCTCAGGCCCGGCGAGACATATACTCACCATACCGTATATGCATTCAGCCTGAAATAAGCCGTTTTAAGACGCATTATGAAGGATTCCTGAAGGACTGCAGGGCAGCTGCCCGGAAAGCAAGTCCAAGACAATATTAAAAAGTCCATGAGAGGGTGAGCCAAAATATTTTCTGGTCACCCTCTGTTTTATTATCTTTGCCAGTCCGCAACACATAAAAATCCTTTTACAAAATGTCATTCGTTCACCTTCACGTACATACGCAATATTCCATCCTGGACGGCCAGGCTTCTATCGAAGACCTTTTCAACAGGGCAGAAGAGCTCGGCATGCCCGGGCTCGCCATCACCGACCACGGGAACATGTACGGAGTAAAGGAATTCTTCAAATTCGCGAAGAAACATCCTGACATAAAACCTGTAATAGGCTGCGAAGTCTATGTGACGACACACTATGACCACAGGCTGAAGGACAAGGACCACAAGAGCTATTACCACCTGATCCTCCTTGCCAAGAACTACAACGGGTACAAGAACCTCATGAAGATAGTATCCACCGGGCACATCGAAGGCATGTACTACAAGCCGCGGGTGAGCCATGAGGTGATACAGAAGTACTCGAAGGACCTGATATGCTGCTCTGCATGCGTAGCGGGGGAAATCCCGAGGAACATCATTGCAGGGGACATGGCTGCCGCGGAAAAGGCAATAGAATGGCACAAGGACGTATTCGGAGACGACTACTATCTCGAAGTGCAGCTGCACCGCACGGAAATACCGGGACAGTCCCAGGAAGTGTACGAGAAACAGATGACCGCCCTTGAAGGCATCATTGAACTGTCACGCAAGACCGGTGTCAAGATTGTGGCCACGAACGACTCCCATTTCGTAAGGAAAGAGGACGGACCGGCGCATGACAGACTTATCTGCCTCACTACCAACGCATACCTTACCGATACGGACCGCATGCGCTACACACAGCAGGAATATCTCAAGAGCGAGGAGGAGATGGCCGCGCTTTTCCCGGACCATCCCGAGTTCCTGGCGAACACGCTTGAGATCCTGGAAAAGGTGGAGAGGTATGAGATTGACAGGGGACATGTCCTCCCGTTGTTCAGGATAGACGAAGGGTTCCTGAAGGATATAGACAGGTATCTTGACAAATACAAGGATGTGATAGATGTGGGGCGCTGCGACAAGGAAGGGAATGACCGGGGGGAGGCGTTCACACATTCTGTGGCCTTCTTGTGCCATCTGTGCTACGAAGGGGCGCGCAGGAGGTATGGTGACACCCTGACGGAAGAGCAGAGCGAACGTCTTGACTTCGAGCTGAAGACCATCTGCAGGATGGGCTTCCCGGACTACTTCCTCATCGTGCAGGACTTCATAGCAGCGGCGCGCAGAAACGGCATATCAGTAGGCCCGGGACGTGGCTCCGCGGCAGGATCCGCCGTAGCCTACTGTCTGGGAATCACCAATATAGACCCGATCAAATACCAGCTCCTGTTCGAGCGTTTCCTCAACCCGGACCGTATCTCCATGCCGGATATAGACATTGACTTCGACGATGACGGAAGGTACCGGGTATTCAGGTATGTGGAGGACACATACGGGAAAGACCATGTGTCCCACGTGATAACGTTCGGGACCATGGCGGCGAAAAGCGCCATAAAGGATGTCGCACGCGTGAGCAACATGCCTATCGACGAGTCCAACCGGCTCACCAAGATGATTCCTGACAAGCCGTTTGAAGCCGAGGTGGTGGAGGACGGGAAGAAGGTCAAGAAGGAATTCAAGCCGAAACTCTCCAACTGCGTGAAATACCTGCCCGAACTCAAGAACGAATATGAAAACGGCACGGAGCAGGTCAAGGACGTGCTCAAATACGCCGTCAAGCTCGAAGGCTGCATCAGACAGACGGGAGTGCACGCCTGCGCCATGATCATAGGGCGCGGTGACCTTACCGACTACATCCCGATAAGCGTGGCCTCGGACAAGGCCACCGGAGAGGATGTCTGGGTGTCCCAGTACGAAGGCTGCTTCATCGAGGACGTGGGCATGCTGAAGATGGACTTCCTGGGGCTGAGGACCCTCTCCATCATAAAGGAGTGCCTTGCAAACATAAAGAAACGCCACGGAATCGACATCGATATAGAGACCATCCCGATAGATGACGAGGAGACATACCGGCTGTACGGGCGCGGGGACACTACAAGCGTGTTCCAGTTCGAGTCCGAGGGCATGAAACAGTGGCTCCAGAAGCTCCAGCCGACAAGGTTCGAGGACCTCATTGCCATGAACGCCCTCTACCGCCCGGGCCCTCTGGACTATATCCCGTCATTCGTAGCCAGGAAACAGGGGACTGAAAAAATAGAGTACGACCTGCCGGAAATGGAGGAATTCCTGCAGGACACATACGGTGTCACGGTATACCAGGAGCAGGTCATGCTGCTGTCCCAGAAGCTCGCAGGCTTCACCAAAGGCCAGGCCGACAAGCTGCGTAAAGCCATGGGAAAGAAGCAGCTGGACGTCCTCGAATCCCTCCACGACAAGTTCATCAACGGAGGCAAGGAGCATGGCCACCCTGTCGAAATTCTTGAAAAGATCTGGGGGGACTGGCGAAAGTTCGCACAGTACGCCTTCAACAAGTCCCACGCTACCTGCTACGCCTGGGTAAGCTACCAGACAGGGTACCTTAAAGCGCATTACCCTGCGGAATTCCAGGCGGCCAACCTCAGCCGCAACCTCTCCAACATGGACGAGATCAAGAAGATCATGGACGACTGCAGGAAGTCCAGGATCAGGGTGCTGAACCCGGACGTGAACGAGAGCGACTCAGGATTCACCGTGAACAAGGAAGGGAACGTGCGTTTCGGCCTGGGCGGCATCAAAGGGTTCGGGGACAATATAGTCAAGGCCATCATCGCCGAACGCGAGAATGGCGGCCCTTTCACCGACATTTATGAATTCACTGAACGCATGGCCGGCATCGTGAACCGCAAAGCGTTCGAGTCGCTGATATATTCCGGGGCATTCGACAGCTTCGGGTATTCCAGGTCGCAGTACATGCTGCCATGGCCGTCCGGGGACACGTTCCTGGATGCGCTTGTAAGATATGCCGACCAGTACAGGAAGGACACTGTCGACTCTTCCAACTCCCTTTTCGGCGAAATGGAGGAAGCGAAGCCCATAAGGCCTGAAATGCCTGCAATGCGCGTGGAAGAGAACGAGATGGAGATACTCAAGCGTGAAAAGGAACTCGTGGGGATGTACCTCTCCTCGCACCCTCTTGACAAATATTCGTTCGAGATAGAGAATTTCACAACAGGCAGCGTGGCCTCAATAAATGACCTCATAAACTCCTGTGAAGAAGCGAAGAAGACGATGAAAATATCAGTGGCAGGATACATATCCTCGTCCCAGACACTTTCCACCAAAACGGGAAAGCCATACTCCAAGACAGTCATTGAAGACAAGGAGGGAAGCTATGAAATCGCCCTGTTCGGAAAGGACCACGAGAATTTCATGAACTATCTGCAACCGAACACCGCAGTGTTCATCGACGGGGAGATAGGAGAGAAATATTTCCGCAAGCCGGAAGACCGCAAGACCATGGGGGACCCGCCTTACGGATTCAAAATAAAGAAGATAATGCTGCTTGGGAATGTCACCGAGACATACGTCAAGGGATTCTCCATCCAGATTACCACCCCGATGCTCAACAGCGACTTCCGCGAGCGGCTCGGGAAAGTCATAAAGAAGAACAAGGGGACCGTCCCCCTGACCATGTTCCTTTACGACCCGAATACCAGGTACAACATAGAGTTCCTCTCCAGGAAATTCCAGATAGCCATTTCAGCCCCGTTCATCAATGACCTGAAGGACATGAATATCAAGTACAATGTGATAAGCAAATGACAAACTGGCGGGGCCTCCCGGGAAATCAGTATATATGCACGCTGGCACCCTGTGCCGAAGGGAGGTAGTTTATCCCGTACCAGCACATCTGGAGCAGCAGGAAAGAAAATACCAGCAGGGCGAAGGCAAGGCTGCTGTCCCTGCGCAGTCCGGGACGCAGATGAAGGTACAGAAGATAGCCCAGCCACGTGGCGGCAGCCCATGTCTCCTTCGGATCCCAGGTCCACCAGTCCCCCCATGCCTCCTTGGCCCACAGGGCGCCCATAACCATACCGGCGGACAGGAATGCCCAGCCGATTCTCACCAGGGAGTCGCACATCTGCATCTCGCGCTCCGAGGGCATCCTGTGCGACGGCCTCAGCCACAGGTAAACGGCAAACAGGGTCACGGCGCCGAGAAGCGCATAGGCCATCATATAGACCGAGACATGCGGGATGAACCATACGCTCTGCAGGGCGGGCATCAGGGTCTTGTCATGTATCTCAGGCTTGAGAACGTTTATACAGACAAACACAATGGACATGACACTGCTGAACAGGAGTATCCACCTGTAGCGCCACCTGGCGAAGACAGCAATTCCTGCAATGGACACGAAAAAGGAATACCAGAGCCTGGTCTCCCCCACTGTGCGCATCGGAGGACGCTCCAGGGAAATCCACAGGCCCGTAATGAACACAAGGAATATGGCACTGCCGCACAGGGACAGGGCTGCAGCAGGACGCACTCCCTCACTCCGGTATGCCGCCACGGCACCGGCAATCCAGCAAATGGCCGCAGCCGCGCCGTAGAATATGAAATGACTCCAGTCCATATACTCAAGGTTTCATATTTTTGTCCGGACGGTCTTCTGTCTTGCCCCGGGTGCCCTTTACCCCGCCCGAAAGGAACATCAGGGCTCCGGACACGAGCATAAGCCACAGCGCCGCATCCACCAGAAAATACCACGGGTCCTTCACACACTCAAGCATGCTTACCGTGCTCCACCTCCCCTGCGTTACGTCATAGCCGGCCTGGTATATGCGCCAGGCCCCGTACCTTGCAGGATGGTTCACCCTTATGTCAGCCACATCCCGGTTCCCGTCCTTATCAGTAACAGATACACGTGAAAGGAACTGCCTTGCCTCTGGAGGAGGCATCACCACCGCTGCGCCGCTTCCCAGGGCGAGCGAAGACGAACTGAAAATGCGGCTGCCGCAGCTCACCCACCCGGCATGCCGCTCCCCTGTAGACAGATTCTCGGCCGTAACATAGACCGCAGGGACAGCCCCGACATGCTCAAGTTCCCTGTACACGGTGTCCCCTGGCATACATCCCGCCATGTCCAGATACCTGTCCGCCGAAAGGAACCATCCGGCCACATCGGCCTTCACGCCCTCCTCCTCAACGGAAAGGAAGTCCTCTGACAATGCATCCTCCTCCGAATCAAAGACGAAAAGCTTCGGAGGATACCCGTCCACGGTGAATTTCTCGAGGACAACGGAAAACGGGAGCACCACAGCTTTGCCTTCCGCATCCGCAGCCATCCCCACCGGCTCCCCGAGACGTGCAGTCAGCCTGCATTTCACCTTGTCCCCGCTGCCGAAGATGCCGGATACAAGAAGTACGGATACGGATACATGGACAAGGGTCCTGGCGGCATTGTGCAGGAAATCCGTAATGCGCCCGGTCCTGAGCATCCCGGCCATCTGGCCCGCACGGCCCAGCTCCGCCACCGTCCGGATGCCGAGCGAAGTCATGAGGGCGGCAAGCATCAAGTTGAATATCCACGAATCTGACATTGAAGTGAAACCCAGCACCCCTGCAAGGCCGTCCTTCGAACCGTCCTGACGCACAAGGCCATACACAATGATCATGACCAGCACCGAAGCAAGCGACGTGATACATGACTTCCCGTCCCACAAAGTGCGCAGCCACCGGAAGCGGTCACTCATGGCATAAACCAGGACAAGAAGGTAAAGATAATTCACAGCGGCCACCAGGCTCCACGGATAACGCAAGAAAGCCGCAGGTATCCCCCCTGCGGCCATCTGCAATACCGCGCCTGCAGCAAAAAGCAATGCACAGCGCAGAAAAGCTTTTTTATAGTTCCACGTATATGCCACTCCAGCTATGCTTTCTCCCACTGCTCCCGCAAAAGGGCGACAGCAGCAGGCACAGTCACATTCCTGTCCCCACGGGTCCCGCATTCGAAACTGACATACTTGTCGTAGCCTATTTCCTTGAGGGCACGCATCCCGCTGACATAGTTGTCGGCTTCACCGTCCTCTCCCGGCATGATCCGTCTGCCGCGGCTGGCCACATGGACATGCTGCAGATATTCGGCACCGGCGGCCATGAAAGCCGCATAGTCGGATGTCTCCTCCTGCATGTGCCAGAAATCTCCCATGCATTTTACTCCGGCGCTCCCGGAATCGCGGCATATTGCAGCAGCATCCGCCACCTGGCGCAGATAGAACGCCTCTCCGCGGTTCAGCGGCTCGAGTATGACGGTAGTGCCGCATTTAAGGGCGTATTCCCCAAGTTCATGGAGCTGCTCCACAAGAAACTCGCGGGTCTGAAGAGTATGCGGCCTGCACGGTTTCTGTCCGTTGAAAGCAGGAACCATTATCACACCCGTAGAACCGAGCTCCCCTGCCGCGGCTACTATCTCACGCATTGTGGAATCGAACTCCGCCTTTACCTTCGGATCCTCGGCCAGGATGAATCCGCTGAAGCCGGCACATATTGCAGACACCTTTATGTCCCTGCCTCTGAGAGCCTGCTGGATCTCGTTCACACGGCCGGCAAGGCCTGACCCTCCCGGTTCGAAACCGGCTATACCGAGCTTCTCCATATAGTCCAGCTTCTCAGCAAGGCTGTTTCCAGGAGCTATTCCTTCCTGGAACGAGAGTCTGAGGCCCGCAGGGCCATTTCCTTTCTTCCCTTTATCGGCCAACCCCGGGGATACTGCGCCGAGCGGCAGTCCTGAAAGGGCCACGGCGGCGGCCCCGGCAATTGTCCTGCCTATAAAATTTCTCCTGTCCATACGTCTTCCTATTTACCGTTCCCAGGAACAGGGACTACATATTTTGACATGTCCATATTGCCCATGACAAGTTTTTCAGGCATATAGTCCAGAGCCGACGCGCTTATCTCATCCCATGTGACGGTAGCTCCTGTGTATGCAGCTTCACGGCCCATGATTCCGGCCAGTGTAGAAATGCCGCAGGCTTCAGCCTCGTCATGGGCCTCACCCTTGCGGATATGGTTTACCCAGTCCACATGCTCAAGGACATACGGGTTGTGCTGCTGGAATGCGGCCTTTGCCGCCTCGCTGTCATACTTCCATACAACATTGCCGGCAAGGTCCTTTATCTCATGGCCATAGCTGTTCCATGAGCCCTTGGTACCCTGGATATATTCGCCTACATTTGTGCTGCAGCCGTTAATCTGGCGGCACATGCTGTGGAGATGTATCCCGTTCTCGAACTCAAAATCCACACTGAAGTTGTCATACTGGTCACCGGTGACACGGCGCTGGCGGGAGCCGAAGGCCGTAGCCTTCACCGGCTTGAGTCCTGACATCCACAGAAACACGTCTATATTGTGCACATGCTGCTCGACGATATGGTCCCCGGAAAGCCATTTCCAGTTCACCCAGTCCCTTATCATCCACTCCATGTCGCTCCAGCCTGCCTGGCGCTCGCGGTACCAGAGCATGCCTTGGTTCCAATACACGTTTCCTCCGGTTATCTCGCCTATATAGCCTTCCTGTATCTTCTGGAAAGCCTCCACGTAAGGGCGTTCATGGTGACGCTGTGTACCGGTGACTACACACAGGCCTTTGGCCTTTGCCTGGCGCGCGGTCGCCATGATGGTACGATAACCCTTCGGATCTACAGCTATAGGCTTCTCAAGGAACGAATGCACACCTTTTTCAGTGGCATACTTGAAATGCTCCGGCCTGAATACGGGAGGAGTGGCGATAATGACCATATCAACCCCGGAATCAATGACTTTCCTGTATGCGTCGAACCCTATGAAACAGTTTTCCTGAGGCACATCCTGCCCGTGCTGCTCCTTGAGGTTCTTCCTGAGGCCTTCAAGCCTGTCGCTGAATGTGTCCCCCAGTGCCGTGACCTTGATCCCGTCAGCTGCGGTAAGCAGGTCGACAACCGCTCCGGACCCGCGTCCGCCGCATCCTATGACCCCGGCCTTAAGTTCCTTCCCGGGAACAGCCTTGTCAGGCAACTCAGGGACATAATACTCTCCCGGCTGCCTCAACGGGACGAGCCCGCCTTTCTTGCCGCTGCATGATGACAGAAGAGAAGCGCCCATTATGCTGGATACTCCAAGGGCTGCAGAATACTTCAGAAAATCTTTTCTGCTGATGTTTTTTTCGCTCATAATGAAATTATTACTGATTAGTTAAATTCGTATATCCTACATTCCGTACTTTACTCGGCCCGGACTCCGTCCGGAACTTCGCATACCACTCTGAACCCTATGCCCTTGATGTCCGAATACCACCATATGCTCTTCGGGTTCTGAGGGTCTGTCTTGAGCCATGCATCGTGTTCCGTATGGCCCCTGGCGGCACATCTGAGGTCGGCCGCATCATCATTGTAGAAACCTCCCCTGACGACATGTTCCGTCCCGGATTCAGGGCCCTGAGGGTCTACTGCCCCGTCCTGAAGGCGGGAATAGGCATCCTCTGCATACCAGTCCGAACAATACTCCATCACGTTCCCGAGCATGTTCTTCAGGCCGAACGGGTTGGCCTTCACATCCGATGGCTCCCCGGTGCGGCTCCTGCTGTTTTCCGCGTATATCACATAGGAGCTTATGACAGATGTGTCCGCGCCGAAAATGCCTCTCCACAGTCCACGGTCCGTATATTTCTTCGGGCTTCCGCCAAAGAAATATGGAGTGTCCGTACCGCCCCTGGCGGCATATTCCCATTCTGCCTCGGTGGGCAGACGGTATTTCTTGCCGGTCTTCTTCGACAGCCACTTGCAGAACGTCTCGGCAGAATAGTGGGTGAGCGTTATGACAGGACGGTCTCCCATCCCCCACCCCTGGTCAGGATAGCCGAACGGAGGGGTAGGGCCGCTGACAGCGTCCACATCCTCCCTGGAATTGTTCATATAAACGACTTCCGGAGGGATGCGCCCTTCGGACATGGTCTCTCCGTAAAAGGCCCAGAACTGGTCCCATGTGACTTCCGTCTCTCCCATGAAGAACGGGGAGACAGTAACCTGGCGCCGTGGGGATTCGTCACTGCGGCGGAACGGCTCATTCTCCGGGCTTCCCATTGTGAATGTCCCTCCAGGTACCGCGACCATGGAAATCGAGGCTGATGTACCGGGAATCCTCTCGGTGTAATTCTCGAATACGGTCACCTCGGCAGCCTCCGTATATATTTCCGAACTGGTGGTGACCGGCAGTCCTGTCATCTGCGCATGCTGGTAGTCCGGATTGTAATGTCCGGCATCGAGATGGCAGCTGATGCACTGAAGGTCCAGCTTCTCTGCATTGTCCTCATAATAGAGGTGTGCAGTCACACCCTCATCCGTTATCCCTTCAGGGAAAAGGTTCACGTGGCAGGCCTCGCATGACTCGTTGTAGACTATATTGACGGCATATTCCAGCTGTCCCTTGCTGTCCCAGTCTATCTTTTCCGTGTCTTTTGTCAGGTATGACCATACATCCTTCATCCCTGTCTTTGCCTTGGCGGTAAAATGCTTCAGCGAACCTTCAGGAGGCAGATGGCAGGCGGCACAGTCTGTTGCCGTACCGCTGCCGTTGTTGTAATGGACTGACTGCTTCCAGCTCGCATCCGAATCAGGATGTGAATGGCACATCATACAGGACTCGTTCGAAGAGCTCTTGACATACAGGGAATTCAACACTATCATCAAAGAGAAGCCAAGCACAAGCCCGGCCAGCCCCGCAAGGAGCCATTTCTTGCTTTTTCCGGATTTCGACATGATCGTAGTCTATTTATAAGTCGTCAGCAGCATCGTTACGCCATATCAGAAAATCAGCACCGCCTTGATAGGGTAATGGTCGGAGATGAACGGGAAATCACCGTATTTCTTCTGGATTGTCTCGAATTTCGGGCATGACGCGAAACCGGAATAATAGATATAGTCGATGATCGAGCTGCTCTTTCCCCAGCCGTTGAAGGAATTCAGATTGTCGGTCCTCTCGGCGGACACGCGTGCGTTTTTCATGATCCTGTTCAGGTCAGAAAGGACCGGGTCGCTGCTCACCACATTGAAGTCCCCCGTAAGGACCATAGGCAGGTTGTCAGGATTCATTTCCTTGATCTTTTCGACAATCAACGCCAGACCGTTCTTCTGGGCCTCCTTGCCGACATGGTCCAGGTGGGTGTTCACATAGTAGAATTTCCGCCCTGACCTCTTGTCCTTCATCAGCGCCCATGTAGCAGTCCTGATGCATGCGGCGTCCCATCCTTTCGAAGGCTTCCCGGGAGTGTCCGAAAGCCAGAAAGTACCCCACTTAAGAAGGGATACCTTCTTCTTGTTGTAGAAGATGGACATGTGCTCCCCCTTGTGCTTGCCGTCCTCCCGGCCTACGCCGACATTGTTGTATTCCCTGAGGTTCTCCTTGATGAAAAGCACCTGATAGTCATAGGCCTCCTGGAGACCGAAAATATCAGGCTGCTTGTCCCTGAGCATATAGATTGTCGCAGGGCATCTGTACTGCCATGAATTGGTGCCGTCTTTCCCTTCACCCATCCTTATGTTGAACGACATGACACTCAACGTGTCGGGACCCGGGACCTTTTTCCCGGAAACTGTCTGCGGAAGTACAGCCAGGGCTGCAAGCAGTATAAAAGTGATTTTCTTCATCTCTACTAATTAATATTTATCTGTAGTGTTTTTCAATTCATCGGCAGTGAGGGACTTGCGGTCCATCGCCCTCCATGCGTAGGCTATGTAGGCCACGACGAACGGGATGATGAACGACACGATAGTCATCGTCTTGAGCGTGAACTGGCTCGAGCAGCTGTTGGCGATCGTCAGGGAACTCTGCAGGTCGGCTGTGGACGGATAATATGACGTTCCGTTGTAGCCGGCCACTAAAAGCAGGCCGAGGACGGCCAGTACAGTACCAGGTCCTGCAAGCCATATCCCTTTGCGGAATTTCTTGGAGGAAAGCGTCTTGACTATGCCGCAGAGGACAAGCACCACCCCGGCAAGGAAGACCGCGAGGACTGCGGGCATCTCCAGGAAATTGTGCAGGTACTTGGCCTTTTCCATGAACACTGTCCCGTCCTGGTCAACGGCAAACCCCGGAGCTATGCAGATGTGCAGCAGGAAGGCCACGAACAGGATAAGGAAACAGAAGGATGAAAGCCAGAGCCGCAGCCGCAGCTTGAGGACAATGTTCCCGTCCTCGATATTGTTTATCATATACAGGGCGCCGAGGGTCATGGCAAGGAAGAACACTGCAAGGCCCAGGCAGATGTTCCATATGTTTGTAAAGGCCTCGAGCCCGTGCCAGCCGTTGCCCCATGTGCTGATTACAGGGGCGAGGGAGTCACCTGCGGCGTCCTTATTGACTATGAAATCAGAACCTGTGAAGAATGTGGCCACGGCCATTCCAAGAAGGAACGGACCGAGAAATCCGTTTATGACCAGGAATACACGGAACGTGTTGCGCCCCAGGATATTTCCGGCCTTGGTCTGGAATTCGTAAGACACCGCCTGGAAAACGAAACTGATAAGTATCAGCACCCAGAGCCAGTACGCCCCTCCGAAACTCGTGCTGTAGAAAAGCGGGAATGAAGCGAAGAACGCTCCCCCGAAAGTCACCAGCGTGGTGAACGTGAGCTCCCATTTGCGTCCTGTGGAATTGACTATCAGGCCCCTTTCGGCCTCGCTTCTCCCGGCCGAGAATATAAGGACATTTCCTCCCTGTACGAAAAGCAGGAAAACCAGAAGCCCGCCCAGGAGTGAAACTATGAACCACCAGTAGTGCTGCAGAAATTCATATTCGAACATGACTCATTCCCCCTCTGTTAATTGTTATACACTTCAGGTTCATCCACAGCCGGACCCTTCCTGACCGCCTTCAGCAGAATGCGAATCTCGATGGCAAGGAACAGCGTGAACACCGCCACAAATACGAAGAAAGTGGTCCTGACCGCACCCGCGCTCAGGCTCGAGACAGCCGCATTCACAGGCAGAAGGTCCTGTATGGCCCACGGCTGGCGGCCGACCTCGGCCACTATCCAGCCTGCCTGCCCGGCGATATACACAAGCGGTATGGAGCACAGGGCCACCCACTGCAGCCAGGTCAGGGAAACTATCCTGTCCTTCCGCTCGGCCCACAGGACCACTATCATCAGCAGGAGGAGGAAGCATCCGAGCCCCACCATTATCCTGAAAGGCCAGTAGACAAGCCATACCGGAGGGACCAGGTCCTCCTTGTCCTTTATATATCCGTAGCCGAAATACTCGACATTCTCCTCAAGCACCTTGCGGGCGCCGGCCGCCGCTTCCGGATCAGTCTCCATGTTCTCGCGGTATGCCTTGAAAGCCGCCAGGGCGATGTCGCCGCGCTCCTTCTTCTCGTCAGCCGAAAGCACCCTGTTCCCCTCGGAATCGGTATATCCTTCCAGTATGTCGTTTATCCCGGGCACATACCCGTTTATGTCATGTGTCGCAAGTATAGAAAGCATCCCCGGGACTTCGATTCCGGGAACTATGGAGAACGGGGCCCTTTCCCCTCCATCCTCAAGCCCCTCGGCTGCAGCCAGCTTCATAGGCTGGTACTTGGCCACATGGACAGCGGAACTGTCTCCTGACAGCATCACGGCAAGAGTGCCGACGATACCTACGACAGAAGCCACCCTTATGCTCGCCTTGGCGAAACGCACCTCCCTCTTGCGCAGAAGGTACCAGCAGCTCACACCTATGACGAAAATAGACCCTGTCATCCAGCCGCTAAGGACTGAATGGAAGAACTTGCTGACTGCCACCGGATTGAGAGCCACAGCCCAGAAATCCACCATCTCATTGCGGACAGTGTCCGGGTTGAACTCCATGCCTGCAGGGTGCTGCATCCATGCATTGGCCACAAGAATCCACAGGGCAGAAATCGATGCACCTATACATGTCAGCCACGTGGAAGCGAGATGGAATTTCTTCCCTACCTTATTCCATCCGAAGAACATCACGGCGAAGAAAGTCGCCTCCATGAAAAATGCGAGGATGCCCTCTATCGCGAGTGGCGCCCCGAAAATGTCCCCGACAAACCAGGAATAATTGCTCCAGTTGGTCCCGAACTCGAACTCCAGGATAATCCCGGTAGCTATCCCGACTGCAAAATTGATGGCGAAGAGCTTCATCCAGAATTTTGCCGTCTTCTTCCAGAATTCGTCCTTCTTCGCCACATAGATGCTCTCCATTATGGCCACGATCACCGAAAGCCCGAGCGTCAGCGGGACGAATACCCAGTGGTAACATGCTGTGAGGGCGAACTGTGCCCTCGACCAGTCAATCAATGCATTTTCTACCATATACAGTCAGTTTAGTCACTAACGTCAGTCCGACGTATTAAAATCTTTTTTTTCATTCCTGGCGGATTTCCCGGCTTCGGCTTTCAGCCTTCGCTCGAAATGACAGACAGTCCCGTAAGGGAACCTCCCGCCGCCGTTTCAGTCGGGCATTGTCCTTTCAACCCTTTCTATGAGCCTGTCCCCTACAAAGTCACTCTTTTCCCGGTCGGTCTTGCCAGATAGGACAGGCTGGAAGAAGAATACCCTCAGGACGGCAAAAAGGATTATTATTTTCAATATGACAAGTCCCCAGAGAGGCCGGCCCCAGGTCATGTTCCTGAACCCGTCCGCATAAAAATTCCAAACGGAAACGAATATGTTCTGTCTGTCTCCAGGCATACCGGGGAAATATGGACTACAGGCTCTTCAGCGCCTCGACAGCTTTCCCGTAGTCAGGTTCGTCGGTCACCTCCGGGACGAGCTGGCTGTAGACCACGGTCCCTTCCGTATCTATCACCACGACAGCCCTTGCGAGCAGCCCTTTGAGCGGGCCCTCAGTCATAAGGAGGCCGTATTTGTCATTGAAGCATGTGCACCTGAACACTGACAGCGGAATGACATTCTCCAGCCCTTCAGTTGTACAGAAGCGCGACTGCGCAAACGGGAGGTCCTTGGAGATGCAGAGCACCACGGTATTTTCAAGTGAGGATGCCTCCTGGTTGAACCTGCGCACAGATGCCGCGCATACAGGCGTATCGAGGCTCGGAAAAATATTCAATATCACTTTCCTGCCCTTGAAATCAGACAGATGCGCCACGGAAAGGTCACCTTTCACGCCACCGAACTCAGGGGCAGCGGCGCCTGTATGGGGAAGGTCTCCGCACAGCTGTACGGGAGTTCCCTGGAATGTAACTGATGCCATAACAATAAATTTGAATAATAATGCATTCGCCTGTCCTGACAGGCAATATTAAAATCTTTCAAAATTATAAATAATTAGCATGAAAACAAATTTTGCTATATTTGGAAATTGTTGCATTTAACCATTCCCATAACATATGGCAGACGATAATTTTTCAGAAATAGGCCGTGTGGCGGCCATTGAAAGGCTTTTCGAGGGCACGGGATACAGACCGTCCGAAGTATGCAGATTCACCGCTTCCGCCAAGAGCTCCTCCGTGAATATATCAAAGATACTTCTTGAAGGGACAGACTTCGACCTGGTATATTTCCCCCTCAAGCATTTAGGATACAAAAGCGTCATACTCGCCACCGGAGAGCTCTACGCCGCGATGGCCCACCCTATGACACTCTCCGTGACGTTCGGTGTTTCGGCCAAGCTGGACTTCAAGCAGATAAAAGAGCTGTGGTCAGGTGTCGTAACGGCGGCGAAAGAGCACGGGTACAAGGAGCTCGCCCTGGACCTTGTCCCTTCCCGCAACGGGCTGTGCATAGCCGTATCGGCGGCAGGGGAAACCGGGATGCTGACCGTAAAACGCCGGATGGAGGGAAAGAGCATGGACCTGATATGCATTTCGGACAATCTCGGTGCCGCCTTCATGGGCATGCAGGTGCTGGAAAGGGAGAAAAGGAAATTCGAAAAGACAAAAGACGACAGCTCACAGCCTGACCTGTCTGAATACAGGCATCTTGTAGGTGCTTACCTGAAGCCTGAAATCAACCCAGGGACCGTATCCCAGCTGGAAGAGGCGGAGATAATCCCTTCATACGGATATTTCGTGACACGTGGCCTTTCTGATGCCGTCAAAAGACTTTCCAGGGACAGCGGACTGGGAGCGAAGATATACGTGGATAAACTGCCGTTCCCGGGAAAGATGTTCGACCTGGGCAAGGAGATGGGCATCGACCCTGTATCCGCAGCCCTCAATGGCGGGGATGACTGCCGTCTCCTGTTCACAATACCTATCGGCAAGCACGACCGTTTCAGGCATGACTTCCAGACATTCGACATCATCGGCCACCTTGCCAGGCCTGAAGTCGGCGCGGTGCTTGTCACTCCGGAAGGGGTGGAGCTCCCGCTGAAGGCCCAGGGATGGCAATGAACGGCATACGGCGGCAGGCGGATTTTTAACTGATTAAAAAAAACGGAAATGAAGAAAATATGCATGATCCTGTTTTCCGTATGCATGCTGCTTACGGGATACGGAGCCAAGGGACAGTCATTGAAAGACCTCCTGAACAAGGACAATATCAAAAAGGCCGTGGAGACTGTCGCGGACAAGCTTGATGTCCTTCCCGAGAACATCACCGGCACATGGGAATACACAGGCGCCGCAGTCAGATTCACAAGCGACAACGTGCTGATGAGCGCAGCGTCGGAGCTTGCGGCCGGACAGGTGGAAGACAAACTTGACGAATACCTCCAGAAGGCAGGTCTCAGACAGGGGACATTCAGCTATGTGTTCGAAACGGACAGCACCTTCACCACCGTCTTCAACAAAATGAAGTTCCCGGGTACATACAGATTCTCCCCGGAAGCCGACACAATAGAACTCGACTACGGGAAGAGCGAACGGCTTAAAGGCTTCACCATCAAGACACAAGTGACCGTAGGGATAAACAGCATGGAACTGCTGTTCAACGCAGACAGGATAATCGAGTTCATCGGGAAAATCTCCTCCTCAAGCGGAGACACCAAACTCAAGGCACTGTCTTCTCTCATCAGCCAGTATGACGGGATGAAAATCGGTTTCGGACTGACGAAAGTACAGGACTGAATTATTTCCACAAAACTCTCAACTGCAGGTGTACAAGGCCTGCCCTGCTGTTTACCTGTGGATACTCCACAGATTTCTTCTAGAAATTCTGTCTGTTCACCCCCAGTCACCTACGGTGACAGCCCCGGTGGGGCATGCGGCTCCGCTTCGCTACGCCGGCACCTCCTCTGCTTCGGTTCCCATACAGGAAACCTCGCTGACGCTCCGGTGCGGCCCTGTCGGGCCTGCTCCTTAATAGGTAATTCGATGTAATTTATGATTTAAATTCATCGAATTCACGTTAAAATTACCTTATATGGCATCAGTCCGATGACCAACTTTGTTAGTAATAATATTATTAGTAATAAATATATTATTTATCTTTGTGCCGGAATAACAGATGAAGATTATGGAAAACAAGCCTTTTATATTCGGCGTTGCGACATCGGGTGATAATTTTACCGACCGTGAGAAAGAAACTGAACGCCTGTTATTAAATTTTCAGCATGGTGTGAACACGGTACTGATTTCACCCCGTCGATGGGGCAAGACCTCTTTAGTGCAAAAAGTGTGTCGCCTGGCACAGTCCGATACACTGAAGATCGTATATCTCGATATCTTCTCATGTCGCAGCGACAGGGATTTTTACGATGCCTTTGCTGCCGCCATCCTCAAACAGACATCTTCAAAGTGGGATGAATGGCTGGAAAATGCCAGACTGTTCTTATCTCGTATAAGTCCAAGGATTTCAATAGGAACTGATCCGATGACAGACTTTTCCATATCTCTCGAAATGAACCCCAAAAGCAACGATATTGATGAAATCCTGCAGCTCCCCGAAAAGGTCGCACAGAAGAAAGGCTGCAACATCGTTGTATGTATTGACGAGTTCCAGCAGATAGCCGAGTTCAAGGACTCAAGGATATTCCAGAAGCGGCTGCGTTCCGTATGGCAATTGCAGAAATCGGTGTCTTATTGTCTGTTCGGCAGCAAGAAACATCTGATGAATGAACTGTTCGAGAAAAAGAGCCTGCCGTTCTACAAGTTTGGAGACGCCATTTATTTACAGAAGATAGGAACGATGGACTGGATTGACTACATCTGCAAACGCTTCGAGGCTACGGGTAAACGGATTTCAAAAGAGTTGGCCGAAAAGATATGTCAGAAGGTAGACAATCATTCTTCGTATGTGCAGCAGTTGGCGTGGCTGGTATGGATCCATACGGACAAAGTCGCAACGGAACAGGATTTCGAGGCGGCTTTCCAGGATATTGTCGACCAGAACACTCCGCTGTTCGAGAAACAGACCGAGAGCCTTACGACCTACCAGATGAATTTCCTGCGGGCCGTTTTGGACGGGATTCACAGTGAATTTACCACACATGAGATTTTGCAGAAATATCAGCTCGGCTCATCGGCCAATGTCAGCATCATAAAGCGCGCACTGGTCAAGAAAGAGCTTATCGAGATTGAAAAACGGCAAGTGGTAATTCCCGATCCTGTAATGGAGGTGTGGTTAAAACGTGAACTGGGGGCATAAAATTTTTTCGCCACGATATTCTCCATTAACATTCCATCGTTCACTTCCAGCTTGTCAAACATCAGTTTCCGGTAAAGGTCGGCACTTACTATTCCACGCTCGTCAAAGGCGTACTTATAAGCAGTCCTGTATCACCCATATAGCATTTCAGCGTCACTCAACCAGAAAAAAGCCTGCGAATAATCACGCATACGTGCCTCACGTGGAATAAAAACTAAAAAAGGAGTAGACTTTATGGAATTCACAAAGGAACAAGTGCAACGGTTACCGTCCCGTCCGTACCTACGTCCATGGACAAGAAGTCATACCAGAGACAGGTGCCCAGAATCGATCTTGACAAGGACCTGTTCCCGGACGAATAAAAAATCCTCATTGGCAGGCATGCCTTCCAATGAGGTAACAGATAAATTGATATATTTGCAAAACTAAGAGGTCTGAAGGCTTACTCCGGACACACTTTTTGAAACACTACTAATACCGCACAGGTTATGTTCAGAAAACTGATTTTCGCTATACTGTTGTTGTCCGGAGCAGAGTCTTTCGGGCAGAATTTCGATATTGTTCCCAAACCTGTATCCGTCACACCGGGAAATGGAAGATTCGTGATTTCCGGAAAGACACGGATTTGTTCCGGAAAAGATTTGGAAGCCCCTGCAATGCTGTTCGTTTCGCAGATGGAAAAATTGACCGGGACGGAACTGTCATTTTCCGACATTCCGTCCAAAGGTTCAATAAAATTACAGACAGACCTTGCGATGGATGCCGAAGAATACGTTTTGAATGTTTCAAAAAAATCAGTCTCTGTCACAGGTGGCTCCGAAGCCGGCGTTTATTACGGGTTGCAGTCATTGCTCCAGCTGGCAATAAACAATGACGGGGCAATCCCGGCCGTCATGATAACGGATAAACCGTATATGGCATACAGAGGCGCAATGATGGACGTGTCGAGGCATTTTTTCAGCGTTGACGAAGTAAAGCGTTTCATAGACATACTCGCCCTCCACAAGCTAAACCGATTCCACTGGCATCTTACCGACGACCAGGGTTGGCGCATAGAGATAAAGCAATACCCATTGCTTACATCGATAGGTTCAATACGAAAAGAAACGCTCGTAGGACAAATGGACGAAAGCAGGGAAATGAAATACGACGGGATTCCTTACGGAGGCTATTACACTCAGGACCAGATAAGGGAAATAGTGGATTATGCCGCGAAGAGATACATAGAAGTCATCCCTGAAATAGAGCTCCCGGGCCACGGGGTGGCCGCACTCACTGCTTATCCGTGGCTTGGATGCACAGGAGGTCCATACGAAGTCTGGACGCGGTGGGGCATAAGCAAGGATGTATTCTGCGCGGGAAAAGAAAGTACGTTCGAGTTCATCGAAAACGTGCTGACGGAAGTCCTTGAGCTTTTCCCTTCAAAATACATCCACATAGGAGGAGACGAATGCCCGAAGGACAGATGGGAAAAATGCCCGTTATGCCAGAAACGCATGAAAGACGAAGGATTGGAAAATGAAAAAGAACTCCAAAGCTATTTCATGCAGCGCATAGAAAAATGGATGCACTCACATGGCAGGGAAATAATAGGATGGGATGAAATAATGGACGGTGGAATATCAAAGACAGCCATCATAATGGCATGGCGCGACCAGTTCAACGGCACAAAGGCGGCACAGCAGGGAAACCGTGTCATAATGACACCAAAATGGAACTGCTACCTTGATTACAGCCAGACATCCGACCCGGATAAATACGAACCCATCGGCCCGAGACGCTACCTTTCCATAAGGCAGGCGTACAGGCTCGACCCGTATGACAGGCTCACACCGGAAGAACAGCACAATATACTCGGCGTGCAGGCAAACGTATGGGCAGAATACATACCTGACTTCCAGTATCATCAGAAAAAGGTCCTCCCGCGCCTGGCTGCATTGAGCGAAGTCGGATGGGCCTACGACAGAAAGAACTACGACGATTTCGTCAAGAGGCTCGCTTCTTTTGCAAGGTTATACGACAAGGAGGGATTAGTTTATTCAGATTATGTTTTCAAAGGAATAGAATAATAAGAAACAATATCCATCAAGGCAGCAATGCATTAATCCTGGCGTTGCTGTCTTTCCTGTTCTCCGGAGGACTGGGAGCCAAAACGCCAATTTCGGCGTCCACAACCAGGCTCTATTCATACCTCCCGGCATCGGCGAGGCCGCCGGGGTTGCCGAGCCAGGGGGATCGGGAGACGGAGAGGGAGCCGAAAAGGCCGAGTCCGCCGTTGACGTTGGTGTAGATGAAAGAGGGGGAGACAAGGCCCTGGCTTATGTACGAATTGTTGCTGATGATATATTCGGACTTCACCTTGCGGTAGAACTCCGGTGACAGGCGGTACAGGACGAGCCTGTACTTGTACCTGCAGTTGAGCACGCCCGTTTTCATCGTATAGCGCTGGTCCTGGTCATACACCACGCTCACCTCAAGTGAAGCCCGTTTCCCGTTGAACGGGCCGTCATCCAACAGTATCATCTCCCCGCCGTACTGGTCACCTATCCCGTTCCCTCCGGAATAATACGTCGTCAGGACAGGATCACGGGAAGTCGTCTCGTCAGCAGTATCATAGACCAGGGTCATCCAGCCTTCATAATCCTCGTTGTCAAACGTTTCCTGTGTCTGGTCGAAAAGCTTCTCGTAATATGTCAGCCTCCTCACTGAGATGCCGTAATAGTCTTCACTTCCGGGGTCATCATCGAACGAGACGGTAAAAGTGACCGTCTTGTAAGGGTTACCGGAACTGTTGTAAGCAGAATCGAGCGACACTTCGGTCGCGACCTCGGGAAACTTCTCCGGGATTACGGTACTGGCCGAAACCGCGTCAAGCCCTTCCACGGACGCGCTGAAATCCAGGACATCGCCGGGAGAGAACCTCCGCAGGATATAGAAACTGCCTTCAGGAATTCCCGACGAGGAATCCGTGCTCCTGGAAAGTTCCACAGGGGTCCCGTTCACGGAAAGGGAGGCCCGGGCATTGTCCGTCGGGACAGGAGAACCCGGAATATCCTTTATGGGCAATGTCGTGGCGATGTCGAATACCGTGGTATCCGAACTCCCTGCGACACATGTCAGATATACCTTCCCCTCCGTGCCGAGACCTTTCAGGTCGAATGTATATTCGCAGGAAACGGACAGAGGCAGAGCCGCCAGAACGAGAGACAAAGTCTTGAATTTTAATATCTTTTCCACTGTATTGTCATATAAAAAACCTTACGGTCAGAATTTCAATGTATAGCTGAACGACGGCACCAGAGGGAAGATCCCTACCGCGCGGCCGTAGTATTTCCCGTTGCGGTCCGAGCTTATAGAAGCGAAAACGGCGTTCATGCGGCAATAGACATTGTAAAAGCTCACATTCCATACATTCTCCCTACCTTTCCGGGTGGTCTTGTGGATGTTCATGCCGAAATCCAGGCGATGATAGTCGGGGAGCCTTGCGTTGTTCGGCCTGCTGTACACAGGATAGTACCACTCTGTCATGCTCCACTGCGACTTGAACTTAAGCGCCTGGTCCGGGACGGTGACACGGTTTCCGCTGTGGTAGTTCCATGCCATGTAGAAGTCTATGCGGTCAGACAGGCTGTGGGTGGCGACAACGGTGATCTTGTGCCTGTTGTCGTTCCTGTCCGGATACCACCCGGGGAATATGCTTCCGAAATACCTCTGCGACCAGGAAAGCGTATAATACAGGTCCACCCTGGTAGAAGCGGTCCTGTAGCCGAAGTCGAGTTCGGCCCCGTATGCCCTCCCCTTTCCCGATATGAAGGATGACTCCCAACGGTCCAGGGGCGGGAACATGCTGTTCAGCCCGCTGTATTCCATGATATTGTCCATGGTCTTGTAGAAGCCTTCAAGGTCGAGGTGCAGATTATAGGGGAGTTCCAGATAGACACCAGCCGCGGTCTGGCGGGAGTGCATCGGCCTTATCTTCCCGGTGGAGGGCATCCAGGACACGGCAGGAAGGTCTATATACAGGGCGGATATGCTGTGGTTGAACTGGTTCATCTCCGTGTACGATGCCTTCAGGGAAACCGACGGGCTGACCGTGTATTTCAGTGCGGCCCTCGGCTCCACCCCGTGCCATATCTTGTCCGGGACGATGAACATGGCATATCTCAGCCCGATGTTCGCGCTGAACTTCGGAGAGAAGGTGATCTCGTCCTCGATATATACCGAAGGCTCGTGGCCGTGATACAGCATGTGCGATCCGGACGAGGATAGTTCGGACCGCTCGCCCTGCGTGGTGGAGGTGCGGAGATATTCACGTGAAGGGCTGTACCTGTGGAACTGGTATCCGGCCCCGTACCTCACATAGTGCTTTTCGGATGGCCTCCATCCGAAGTCCGCCCTGAGACCGAAATCGTTTATCATGGATATGTTCTTCTCGGAGGAGGCCAGGGCCGTTTCACCGTCCTCCCCGGCAAACGAATCCGACGAGAATTCCGTGATTCCCGGACTGCGCGTATAATAGGCTACAAGGTCCATATCCGTCTTCCCGGAAATCCTGTAGCGCCAGTTCAGGGAAGCAGTCAGGCTCCCCCACCGGTAGCGGCTTGTATTCGTGTTGTAGAGAGTGCGTTCCCCATCCGAGTGTGTGTCGTCAAGTCCCATCCGGGAGAGACGGAAACCGTCACGCCCGTTGTAGAAGTTCAGAGAGAGCCTGCTGTCCGGAGAGAAGCGGTGCGTAAGCCTGGCGTTCAGGTCATAGAAGGAATAACTCGCATCGTACTTGGTATCCCTCTCTTTCCTGAAGGCCATCTTGAGTACGGGCGACAGGAACGCGTCCATCCAGGTGCGGCGCATGGCCACATTGAAAGAAGTCTTTCCCTTGACTATCGGTCCCTCGAACTGCAGCCTGCCGTCTATCAGTCCAATGGAGAAGACTCCACGGTACTTCTCGAAATCCCCGTCCCTGGTCTTCACATCCACCACGGAGGAGAGCCGTCCGCCGTAGCGGGCGGGGAAACCGCTCTTGTAGAAATCCACGGATTCGATCACGTCGGAGTTGAACGACGAGAACAGCCCGGCCATGTGGCTCACCTGGTAGAGAGGCACGCCGTCCAGGAGGAAAAGGTTGTCATTACCAGTGCCGCCGTGCACATACAGGCCGGAGAGGAGCTCCGTCCCGGAGGCCACGCCGGGAAGGTTCTGAAGGGTCTTTATGACATCAGGGCTGCTGAGGAAGGCGAAGCCGCTGTTGAACTTTCTGCCGTCGATATGCTCGAGTCCAGTCTGGGTCCTGTTAACCTCCCGTCTGTAGCGGTCCGTGGAGATCCTTGACTCCGTAATGGTGTCGCGCCGCTCGACGGCCTGATTTCCCGGACCCACGGTGCCAATACTGTCACGGAGTTCCCGCGGTTCGCCGAGAACCAGGACTATGTGGCCGCGGCGGCGCCTCCACTCTATGCCGCTGCCGCCGAATATCCTGTCAAGGGCTTCTTCAAGGTCCTCCCCTTCCCCTGCCGGGCCTCCGGTGTATGGGAGATCAAGGTCTATCGTGGAGTCATATACGAACTTAACTCCGTAGGCTTCACGCACTTGCATGACCTTGTCGCGCAAGGTTACCGCCCGCGGCTGCGGAAGCGGGGACTCCATGTGCGACGCTCCGCACAGCATGCCGCACATGACTGCCAGGACCGGTATCAGCCCTGCCGTTATGATCTTCCTGCCATCCATTTCACTCCAGCCCCTTGCCTATCTCCACGTCAAGCGCATCCTCGATCAGGAATATCGTCTCGTCAAGATCCCCCGCATCGAAACTTCCGGTAAGATGCCTGTCCGGTCTTCCTTTCTCCAGGGTGAGTGCCACACCGTAATATCCAGACAATTCGTCAAGCACCACATCAAGAGGGGTGTCTTCATAGTCAAAAACTCCTGTAGCCCAGGCCTCGGGGTTAGGTGCATGGTTTGTAAGAACAGGTATTGTTTCCCCGGGGCCGAGGCTTGCGGACATATCCCGTACAAGGACAAGGCCCTTCGATTCAGGAGTTCTCGAGAAAAATACTTTTCCGCTGCGTACAGACACTTCCGTGCAGGTGGTGTTCCCTGTCCCAGGAATCTCCTCCACCTGGAATTCAGTGCCGAGGACTTTCACATAGGCATTCTCCGATGAGACCACAAAAGGATGCGCTGCGTCCTTCGTCACGCGGAAAAACGCCATCCCTTCCAGCTTCACCTTGCGGTGCCTGAGGAAGGCCCGGCCCTTTCTGTAGCAGACACTGGATCCGGGCGCAAGGGTCACTGACGTGCTGTCCGGCAGAATGCACACCTGTACGGCTCCGGCAGTGGCGTTTTCAGTCCAGGCGCGGCTGCCGGTGTTCATATAGACAATGACTCCGGCCGCTACTGCCGCTGCGGATGAAATGACAGACAGCCATAATGTCCTTACTTTCCTCCGACCTGCAACAGGGCCGGTCGGTGACTTGGCAGGGCTCCTCCGGCCTGCCCGGGAGGATTTCGCGGCATTGAACCGCCTGATCGCCATGCGTGTGTCCAGAGCCCCATTTCGGTAATGCTTCAGGACGAAATCAAGATGTCTTCCAGTATCTTCCATATATTAAAAATTGCACGACAGTCCGATATATACATTGCTTTTCCCGGTCATGCCGCCAAGATATTTGTACATTGTCCTGTCCCAGCCGACACTGATGGAAACCCTCCAAAGGTCCACGCCGACGGAAGGCCTCACCATATAGCCTGGTGAATTCAGGGTGCAGTCGTACAGGCCTCCTGCCTTGACGCTGACAAACGGACTCACAGGACCGGCAGTAAGGTTGTATTTCAATTCGGCGAACACAGGTATCTGGTATTGCACGTCGTTTTTCCCCATTGCGAATGTATCCGCATAGAGTCCCGTACCGGCGCCGATAAAAATCCCGTTACCGAACGAGTATCCGTGCGAGGTGGTCATCACATAACTCGGTCCGTTCGTATTCAGGACTACACCTGTCTGTATATCTGCCCGGTATCCCTTTCTGTAAGATACCGGCCACTGTGCCTTCCCCTGAGCTTCCGCCAGAGAGCAAAGCAACACGAATGACACCATAGCCAGAATTATCCTCTTTTTCATATTGAGTTTTTACCCTATGACGGAAGACCGTCTGAAAAGTACTATCCCGATTCCGGGTTTTTTCAGGAAATTTTTCAATGACCGGGCAAAAGCCGCACAAAGGGGCATGGAGATAACCGGATTCACCCCGGGCAACAGGCCCTTTTCGAGACAATCAGGCAGGTTTCCTGATTCCCTTTGTAGGAATATCCATTTTATGACCTGTGTATTCTATTTGATTTCAATCAATTGACAAACATCGCCACTGCAGGTGTGACAGCCTGTTCCGAAAACGGATAATGATACATAGCTTTGCGCGCGTATTTACCACTATTTTTTTATGACGGCAGAATATCAGACAATATTCCATATCTGCACCAAAGGTTTCCCGGACAGACTTCTGTTCAGGGACAGGGAAGATTTCATCCAGGGGGTCAACAGGACAGCTCTTTCCTTCAACGGACTCTGTTCACTTGCAGCAGTCTGCCTGATGAGCAACCATGTGCATTACATAGCAGCTGGAGACGAGACCGATGCCCGGAAAGCCATTGTCAAATTCAAAAAGACATACGGGATGTGGCTGTCTGAAAAATACGGTGAACAGAAAGTCTTCAGGAGATGGCCTCACAGCATATTCCCTTGTACAGGGAGCGACTACCTGAAAGAGGCGGTAAGCTATGTATATAAAAACCCTGCAGGACATTCCGAGACCAACAATCCGTATTACTATCCCTGGAGTTCAGTCAATATCCATTTCCGGGATACGAAGAATGCCTGCGGCACCAAAGAGCATTCATGCATATCTTTCAAAGGCATGTCTAAAGAAACATCCTGTCTGAAGCAATGGGAAAAGAAGGAGATTCTCCGCACCAAAGACATGATTCCGGATACATGGAGCATCAATCCGGAGGGCATGGTCACCTTCAACTCTTTCATTGACACAAGTATCGTAGAAAGTATTTTCAGGACGGAAAGGAGCTTCAACTATTTCATTCAGAAACGTGACAAGGATATCTCAGGGCGCAGTATGATCAGGCTTGACATGGAGGAAGAACACCTGTGCTGCGATGCATCAGCCCTGAAGAAAGCAGCGGAAATTTCCCTTGCCAGGTTCAATACAGACGATATATTTTCCCTTGACGCCAGGAAAAAAAACGAAATAAGGCTGGAGCTTGTGATCAAATACGGGACACCTGATACTGTCGCTGACAGGGTCTTTGGCATGTCATCACGCACACCTGGAATTGAACAATATTGATAATCAATTATTATTCAGATTATTATAACAATTTCTCTACTGCAGGTGTGACAATCTTTGTTACACCTGCAGTAGAGAATATGCCTCAGAGGCGCATGAAATGCGGTTTCGCCACTGCAGGTGTGTCCCAAAAAGGCACACCTGGAATTCAATATTTAATATAAAACACTGAAAATAAGGTATATATACAAACATCGCCACTGCAGGTGTGACAGTCTGGGCGGCAGTGGAGAGACATAAGACAAGCACATGGGCGGGGAGGAGACAGTTGCGGCGCTACAGGCCGAGGAGGAAATAGACAGCCTTGCGGACCCCTTCCTTAAGTATCCGCAGGGCCTTGCTGACCTGGTTGCGGACAGTGTTTTCAGAAATGCCCAGCTCACTGGCGATCTCCTCGTATCTGAGCCCGTCGCGCTTGGCCATAAGGAAAATCTCGCGGCATTTATTCGGCAGGGAATCTATCGCCGTCCACAGGCGGGCCTCAGTGACTGAATCCTCCTGAAGAGCCTCTTCAGCAAAAAGCCCGGAACTGAATCCGGGCATGGAACCGGCAGCCCCATCTCCCTGCTGGGCCAGGCCGTCACCTCCGGCGGACATCTCCGTCTCACGGATGACGGACAGCGGAATCCCCTCCCCGCTGATTGTCCTCCTGCTGCGGATATGGTCGATACAGCGGTTCCTTACCATAGAATATAGATATGACCTCGGATTTTCTGGCATGGCGCACCTTCCCTGCCCGCCCTCCGAATCACAGGCTGCCGAAGTCTTTTCCCACAAGGACATATAGCACTCCTGCACAATGTCTTCCGCCAGGTCTGTGTCTTCGGTATAATGCAGGGCGTATACGCACAAAGGCCTGTACCAGTAACGGAACAGGTCCTCGAAATCCGTCTTCTGCAGTCTCTGCCTCGCCATCCGTCATACAGGAATCCACACCTCCTGGCCTTACACCTAGCTGTTCCTCAACATCTTTATCAGAGTCCATATCCTGGCAGCGGCCCAGAGTATAAGCAGGACAAAGAGGGCAAGCAGTATCTTGTCCATCCCGGTCCCGATGCCCCTTTCAGTGATATTGAGTATCATCAGCACCACCAGGACCACAAGCATGAGCGAGAAAAACACAAGGCGGACTATAGTCAAAACGCTTTTGTTCATGACAGTAAAATTTTCCTTTATACTTCCCGGACAAGCTGCAGGCACCATATGCCGGCACTCCCGGAATTCCGCCCCCAAATGTATGGATTTTTTTTCAAAGGTGGGACCTGGGCCACGGCAAGAGTCCGATTTGCAAGGATAATCTTGCAAAGGTTGCGGACAGTTTGTATATTGGCCGGACACAAAAGTAAGATTGGAAGGCCCGACAGGGCCGCATCGGAGCGTCAGCGAGGTTTCCGGAAGGAAACAGAGCAGCGCAGCCGCATGCCCCGACGGGGCTGTCACCGCAGGTGACTGGGGGTAGACAGACATGAATTGTCATTTCGACCGAACGGGACCTTCTCTGTCATTTCGACCGAACAAAGTGAGTGGAGAAATCTGTAGAAGGAATTAACAGATCCCTCGGCTCCGCTCGGGATGACAAAAGGACACCCGGAATGACGAAGGGACACCCGGGATGACAGGGATTCCGGTCATAAATGATAAAATATTGATTTTATATAAGATTGTTAAACATAAATTCGTCGAACTGACGTTAATAATATGGCAAAAGCAGGCAAAATCCGCATATCCGTTACAGTCATCGCTTTGATTTCGGCTGGCGTTGCGGCCATGTCACTGTCCCGGCCGGAAAAGGACAGCGCAGGCTCCCCTTCATATAAAGAAGCCCTCACCGGAGCCATCTCCGGGATTGTTTCAGGCTGTCCGGGGGAGACAGGCGTGGCAGTGATCATCGGAAGCACCGACACGGTCACTGTCAACAACGAGAATATCTACCCCATGATGAGCGTATTCAAGGTCCATCAGGCACTTGCCGTCTGTAATGCTTTCGACCGCAGCGGGCAGTCCCTTGACACCATGATGACCATAAGGAGGGACGCGCTCGACCCTGAGACATGGAGCCCCATGATGAAAGAGCATCTGGAGCCTGTAATCAGGCTGACAGTCAAGGACCTGATGCGATATTCCCTCATCTGGAGCGACAACAATGCAAGCAACTTCATGTTCAGCAGCCTGGTCAGCGTACCAGGCACTGACAGCTTCATAGCCACACTCATACCGCGTTCAAGCTTCAGGATAGCCTATTCGGAGTCGGAAATGGCGGCCGACCATTCCAGGGCATACTCCAACACCACCTCGCCCCTTGGTGCGGCAGAACTGATGGACAGGCTGTTCACCGACAGCCTGGTAAGCCGCGAGAAACAGGATTTCATAAAGGAGGCTCTGCGCGAATGCACTACCGGGAAAGACCGGATCGCCGCCCCACTTGCAGGAAAGGAAGGGGTGGGCATCGCACACAAGACTGGATCCGGCTACAGCGAAAACGGGGTGCTTGCAGCCCACAATGACGTTGCATACATCAGCCTTCCGGACGGGACTCACTATACGCTGGCTGTCTTCGTCAAGGATTTCAGAGGCACTGAACAGCAGGCTTCGGAAGTCATCGCACGCATATCAGCCGCGGTCTACTCTATTCTGGAGCAGGCCCTTCAGGGCCGCACCGGAGCGTCAGCGAGGTTTCCGGATGAAACCGAAGCAGTGGAGATGCCGGCGCAGCGAAGCGGAGCCGCATGCCCCACCGGGGCTGTCACCGCAGGTGACTGGGGGTGGACAGACATGAATTGTCATTTCGACCGAACGGGACCTTCTCTGTCATTTCGACCGAACAAAGTGAGTGGAGAAATCTGTAGAAGGAATTAACAGATCCCTCGGCTCCGCTCGGGATGACAAAAAGGATGCTCGGGATGACAAAAGGACACCCGGGATGACAGGGATTTCGCTCATAGATGATAAAATATTGATTTTTAATATAATATTCGTTAAACATAAATTCATCGGACTGACGTTAAAATAAATAAAGTGAGGCCGGAAAAATCCAGCCTCACTTTATATCTGACCTCCGGTCAGTTAAATACCTGGGATTATTTCAGTTTCCTGAGCAGGTTGCTCATATTCACTTTGGAGCCGATGATGCTGTGAAGGTCCTCGATCTTCACCCTTTCCTGCTGCATGGTGTCGCGGTCGCGCACGGTCACGCAGCGGTCAACCAGCGAGTCGTGGTCCACAGTCACGCAGAACGGCGTACCGATGGCGTCCTGGCGGCGGTACCTCTTCCCGATACTGTCCTTCTCGTCATACTGGCAGTTGAAGTCGAACTTCAGCTCGTCCATGATAGTCTGCGCGAGCTCAGGAAGACCGTCCTTCTTGATAAGCGGCAGCACGGCCACCTTGACAGGGGCAAGAGGCGCAGGAATACTGAGCACTACCCTGCTCTCCCCGTTCTCGAGCTGCTCCTCGTGATAAGAGTTCGAAAGCACGGCAAGCACCATCCTGTCCACACCGATGGAAGTCTCTATGACGTAAGGAGTGTAGCTCTCGCCGCTCTCCGGGTCGAAATACTGGATCTTCTTTCCTGAGAACTTCTGGTGGTTGCCCAGGTCGAAGTCTGTCCTGGAATGTATACCCTCGAGCTCCTTGAAGCCGAACGGGAAGTTGAACTCGATGTCAGTGGCCGCATTGGCGTAGTGCGCAAGCTTCTCGTGGTCGTGGAAACGGTAGTTCTCATCTCCCATCCCGAGTGCTTCATGCCATGCAAGGCGGTTCTGTTTCCAGGTCTTGAACCAGTCGAGCTCGGTTCCCGGCTTGATGAAGAACTGCATCTCCATCTGCTCGAACTCCCTCATCCTGAAGATGAACTGGCGTGCCACAATCTCGTTCCTGAACGCCTTGCCTATCTGCGCTATTCCGAAAGGTATCTTCATACGGCCTGTCTTCTGGACGTTCAGATAGTTCACGAATATTCCCTGCGCGGTCTCAGGGCGGAGGTATATCACATTGGTGTCGTCGGAAGTGTTGCCCAGCTGGGTGCTGAACATCAGGTTGAACTGGCGCACCTCTGTCCAGTTCTTGGTGCCCGATATAGGGCATACGATCTCGCAGTCTATGATGATCTGACGGAGAGCCTCGAGGTCATTGGCATTGAGGGCGTCAGCCATCCTCTTGCGCACCTCGTCCATCTTTGCCTTGTGGCGGAGGACGTTAGGGTTGGTCTCCATGAACTTGGCCTCATCAAAGGCATCACCGAACTTCTTGCGTGCCTTCTCCACCTCTTTCTTTACCTTCTCCTCGAGCTTGGCGATATAGTCCTCGATAAGGACATCGGCACGGTAGCGCTTCTTGGAATCCTTGTTGTCGATAAGAGGGTCATTGAAGGCGCCCACATGTCCGGAAGCCTCCCATATCTTCGGGTGCATGAAAATGCATGAGTCGATACCCACTATATTTTCATGAAGCCTCACCATGGCCTCCCACCAGTATCTCTTGATGTTGTTCTTCAGCTCCACACCCATCTGTCCGTAGTCATACACGGCAGCGAGCCCGTCATAGATCTCGCTTGAAGGGAAAATGAAACCATACTCCTTGCAGTGCGCAACCAGAGTCTTGAAAAGTTCATCCTGTGTCATAAGATATGTTGTTTATTCATTTCCAAATCCAGCCTGCAAAAATAGCAATAACTGATGTTTAATCCAATATCTCCAATCCCCGGTATCCCGGTGGCAGCCTCCTGTTAAGGACAGTACACGTCACCGTTTCCGAAAATTTCAGGGAACACATCCATAATCCTCCTTCCGGCAATCTCCCTGAGCGGGACCATAACAAACTCCCTCTGTTTCATAAGTGGATGCGGAACCTTCAGATTATCAGTATCTATCCGATGTTCCCCGTAGAACAATATGTCAATATCAATAATCCTTGACCGGTAGATCCTCTCCCCTTTCTCATCATATTCGGGACAATGGACACTCCTCCCCATCAGCATCTCCACTTTCTTGCATACCGCCAGTATCTCATCGCAAGGAATATCGAGGTCATACATCAGCGCACAGTTCAGGAAAAGGTCGTCGGAATCAAAGCCCCACGGCTCAGTTTCCAATATAGAGGACAATGCGGAATATTGCTTCCCGAACTCCCTGTCCATCAGCGACAGAGCCGTCTTGATATTCTCTTCCCTGTCCCCAAGGTTCGAACCCAAAGAAAAATACACTTCCATCAGTCAAGCCCGAGCTCCACAAGCGCCTCTTCGGACATCCTGCTCTTGTCCCAGACCGGTTCGAAAACGAGCTCTATTTTGGCGCTCACCACGCCAGGGACATCCTCCACGGCAGCCCTGACGGCATCAACTACAAAATCGGCCATAGGGCAGTTGGGCGCCGTAAGCGTCATCTGTATATAAACATTGTGCCCCTCATCCACCCTGAGCTCATATATCAGGCCCAGGTCATAAATGTTCACCGGTATCTCAGGGTCATATACCTGCCTGAGAGCCATTATTATATCTCTTTCCAAAGCCATAATTGTACTGCTTTTTTCATTATTCTTTTCCTTCCCGGAATCAGTCCTTCTATCCGGGGATCCTTTCGCAGGTTTCAGTCCGCCCCTTCAATTTCCGCAGCTATCTCCCTTATCTTGGATATCATGGAGACAAGGCCGTTCGCCCTGGTAGGGGACAGGTTCTCCTTCAGTCCTATCCTGTCTACTACAGAGAAATCGGAAGACAATATCTCCGGTGCGGTCCTCCCGGAATAGATCCTGATCAGGAGGGAGATTATCCCCTTTGTAATGATAGCGTCACTGTCGGCATTGAACAGTATTTTACCGTCTTCTACCTTATAATCAAGCCAAACTCTTGACTGACAACCTTTTATCAAATTCTCATCAGTTTTAGAGGATTCCGGGTAATCTTTAAGCGACTTTCCGAGTTCGATGAGATATTCATATTTGTCAAGCCATTCATCGAACATTGAAAATTCATCAACTACCTCATTTTCAACCTCTTGTAAACTCTTTTCCATATACTTGATATAATATGTTTCCCGTTTGCGATACAGCGGGGACCTCGGTATGACTTTATATGAGCATATCCACAGCCCTGCCAAGACATTTAACGAAGTATTCCGCCTCCTGCATAGTATTGTATGGGGCGAATGACACCCTGAGCATGCCTGAGACCCCGAACCTGTCCATCAGCGGCTCAGCACACATCTGCCCGGACCGAACGGCTATACCCATCTTGTCAAGAATCAGGGCCAGGTCCTCATGGTGGGCGCCTTTAACGGAGAAAGAGAAAAGCGGTATCTTCTCTTCCCTGTCCACCGGATTACCATACAATGTAATCCTGCTGTCGGAACCTAGTACATCCATCATATAGTCCCTTACCGCACGCTGGTTCTCCCCGATCTGACTGTCATCCATCATCTGCGCAGCCATTGCAAGGGCAGGAGAAAGAGTTGCGGCTCCGGCAAAATTCTGTGTGCCCGCCTCGAACTTGAGCGGGAGAGGGGCATAGGTCGTCCCGGTAAAACGCACTGTACCTACCATCTCCCCTCCTCCCATATAAGGAGGCATTGCATCAAGCCATCTGCGTTTACCGTACAGCACTCCGGTCCCCGGAGCAGCATATATCTTGTGTCCAGAAAATGCATAGAAATCACAGTCCAAATCCTGCACATCCACAGCGGAATGGACTATCCCCTGAGCTCCGTCCACCAGGACCGGTATTCCTTTGGCGTGGCATATGCCCGCTATCCGTTTCACCGGATTTACTATCCCCAGCACGTTGGAAATATGTGTCACAGCGACTATTCTGGTCCGCTCCGTACAAAGCCCTTCAAGCATATCCGTTTTCAGCTCTCCCCTGTCATCTACAGGAAGGACCTTAAGGACCGCCCCTTTTCTCAGGCACATCATCTGCCAAGGGACTATGTTCGAGTGATGCTCGCATTCCGTGACCACAACTTCGTCACCGGCGGATACGAAAGCCTCACCGAAAGAGAACGCCACAAGGTTTATTGCAGCAGTGGCCCCGGAAGTGAAAACAATCTCTTCTCTTTCACGTGCATTGATATACGCACGTGCAGCTTCCCTTGCCTGTTCATATGCCTGCGTAGCCTCTTCCGCCATCAGATGGACAGCGCGGTGAATATTGGCATTGCTCTGTATGGTGATTCTCTCCCATTCGTCTATCACGGTGCGCGGACGCTGTGAAGTGGCGGCATTGTCAAGATAGACGAGCTCTTTTCCGTAAACCTTACGGGAGAGTGCAGGAAAATATTCCCTTAAATTTTCAACAGTCATTTCAGACGCTTTTTAAGAACCGCAAATTTAGAAAAAGAATCAATATCATCTACACCTGCAAGCAGTAGCCTATATGAGAACAGCAAAGATTTTTTTACTTTTGCACCTGACAGAAGACCGGACGAAACAAATCCCGGAGACGGCCCAATTAAAGAGAAAAATACTACAAGACATGATTGAATACATAAAAGGAACACTGATTGAGCTCACCCCTACCGATGCCATCGTTGAAAGCTACGGAATCGGATACAGGATTCTAATCTCCCTGCAGACATTCTCCCAGCTGGAAAACAAGAAAGATGTCACCATCTACATCCACCACTACCTGAGGGAGGATGAAGAACTGTTCTACGGGTTCGGGACAAAAGATGAAAGGGAACTTTTCAGGCTGCTGATAGGAGTATCCGGAATTGGGGCGGCAACAGCAAGGATGATGCTTTCCTCCCTCACTTCCGATGAAATAAGGAATGCAATAATAGCAGAAGATATAAACAGGATCAAAAGCATAAAAGGAATAGGGCTGAAAAGCGCACAGAGACTTATCCTGGAACTCAAGGACAAAGTAGTAAAAGGTGCAGGAAGCGAAACCCCGGCAATCTTCAGCCAGGTAGACAGCAGTATCGTACAGGAAGCCACCACGGCACTGGTCCTGCTCGGATTCACCAAGGCGAATGTAAACAAGGCAGTCTCTGCAGTCCTGAAGGAACAGCCGAATGCTTCTTTAGAGATGATAATAAAAATGGCACTGAAGAAACTTTAATAATTTCCAAACACAATGTATACAGAAAGAGTGTTCCACGTGGAACACTCTTTCTGTATACAAATAAGAAGTTGTTTAAAATTTCACCAATATAAATTTATGTAACGTGAATTCGATGAATTTAATTCATTAAATTACATCGAATTACCTATTAAGGAGCAGGCTCGTGGCCTGCGACAGGGCCCCCGGCGAGGTCGCGAGCGGAGAGTGAAATCATCCTGTGGATGTTTCACAGTGAGCAGAGATGGGGATGGCGCCCCTTAACAAGGGGCTGTCACGAAGTGACTGGGGATTAAGATGGGAAGGCCCTTCAGGGCCGCACCGGAGCGTCAGCGAGGTTCCCGCATAGGAACCGAAGCAGAGGAGGTGCCGGCGGAGCGAAGCGGAGCCGCATGCCCCACCGGGGCTGTCACCGCAGGTGACTGGGGGTGGACAGACAGGATTTCCGACAGGAAATTCCATAAAATTAATACCAGTTCTTAAACACCTTACTATCTTCCAAAATAAACAAGCAACACTGAAATATCTGCAGGAGACACCCCGGAAATACGGGAAGCCTGAGCTATGGTTTTCGGTGCATACTTCTTCAACTTCTGACGACATTCTATAGAAAGACTCTCCACCCTATCGAAGTCAAACCCGTCCGGTATTGACAGATGTTCAAGTCTCATTATTTTGTCTGCAAGCTTCTGTTCACGCTCTATATATCCTCTATATTTTATGGATATTTCAATAGAGTCGAGAATTTCATTGACAGCCTTGGTCTTGACGGCCTCCTGTAAGGTATTTCCGGAAACAGAATCAGGAAGCGGATAGCCACAATTCCACCTCAAAACAGACAAAGCATTCTTATATGACCCCGTCTTCCCGGTATAGGCAGAATCAGCTTTTTCAGTTATTTCTTTCCCATAATTTAAATCTCTCAAAACTGATATATAGTCGAATTTTTCAAAAATGTCTTCCGGGAAAAGCATTCCAGAAAAAATACCGGTATGGAAATCCATTCCACTTTTCGATATTGTTCCACGTGGAACAATATCGAAAATATCCTTTACTTTTACATTAGGCCTTAAAATAAGGTCAGAATATTTTTTTCGGGAATCAACAACAGCAGAGTTCACAGATAATAAATAATCGTTCACCCTTTCCGGTTTGACAGAGGATGTTTCAAAGAATTCTGAATACTCAGAAGCAGTTTCATATTTCCTCATTGTATAGTCGTAACGGAATTTATCCGCAAGACCTATATTATAAGAAAGAGGTGTAAGCCTCAAATCAGCATTGTCCTGACGGAGAAGTATCCTGTACTCGGCCCTCGATGTAAACATCCGGTACGGCTCATCCACACCTTTAGTAATAAGATCATCTATAAGGACACCAATGTAAGCCTGGTCCCTTTTCAATATGAAAGGCTCCTTCTCATGTACCTTAAGGTGAGCATTTATGCCGGCAATTATCCCCTGCGCAGCAGCTTCCTCATATCCGGTTGTTCCGTTTATCTGCCCTGCAAAGAAAAGGTTCTCTATATTCTTGAGTTCAAGGGTAGGCTTTAGCTGCACAGGATCGAAATAGTCATATTCCACAGCATATGCCGGACGGAATATCTTCACATCCTCCAGACCCTCTATCGCATGAAGGGCGTCTATCTGTATATCCAAAGGAAGAGAAGAAGAAAATCCCTGGAGATAGTACTCATCCGTAGACCTGCCCTCAGGCTCGAGGAAAAGCTGGTGGGAGTCCTTGTCGGCAAATGTCCTCAATTTATCCTCTATACTCGGACAGTATCTCGGACCAATACCAGTTATCATCCCTGAAAAAAGAGGAGAATCCTTGAAACCGCTCCTGAGGATGTCATGCACATGCTGATTGGTATGAACTATATAGCATGGCATCTGCGGAGTCCCGTTCTGCGCAGTAGAAAGGTAAGGAAGATAAGAAAACTTGTCAGGATCCGTATCACCTTCCTGCCTTAAAAGCCTTTTCACATCAACGGATGAAATGTCAATCCTCGGAGGTGTCCCTGTCTTCATCCTCGCCGTCCTGACACCCATCTCCATCAGCCGGGAAGTAAGGCCATGTGACGAAAGCTCCCCTATCCTGCCACCCTCAAACTGGTTCCTTCCTATGAAAAGTTTCCCGTCAAGGAAGGTTCCGGCAGTCAGGATAACCGTCTGAGAATCGAATTTTGCCCCTGTAGTCGTACGACAGCCCGAAATACGCGACCCAGAAAAGGCAAAATCCGTTACAGTATCTTGGTAAATATCTAATTTACAATTAGTTTCAAGGATTTTTCTCCAATTTGCACAGAACTGCATTTTGTCGCATTGGGCACGTGGACTCCACATAGCAGGCCCTTTCGAGCGGTTGAGCATCCGGAACTGTAGCGTAGAAGCATCAGTCACTATTCCGGTATATCCTCCGAGAGCATCAATCTCCCTCACAATCTGTCCTTTCGCAATCCCCCCTACCGCAGGGTTGCAGGACATCTGGGCAAACTTGCCCATATCCATTGTAATAAGAAGAACGGAAGAACCCATATTGGCAGCAGCCATTGCAGCCTCGCAGCCGGCATGGCCCCCACCTATTACAATTACATCATAAACCTTCTTCATCAAAGCAGCTCCCTAAGCGAAAGATAATAGTCCTCCTTCTTCCTCATCACGGCAATCTCCTCCTCCGTATGGTCATCATAACCTATAAGATGAAGCAGGCCATGCACAATCACCCTGTTAAGCTCGTCCCTGAAGTCGGTACCGTATTCTATGGAATTCTCCTTCACAGTCTCAACACTTATAAACAGGTCTCCGGATAGCCTGTCGCCCTCACAATAGTCAAAAGTGATTATATCGGTAAAATAATCATGCTGTAGATACCTCTGGTTGACATCCAGGATATAATTGTCAGAACAGAATATGACCGATATGTCCCCTATCCTCTTTATCTCGCTCTCCGCAACCAGCCTGAGCCACCTGCTGCAAAGGGTCTTGCCCTTGAATATGAAGTCGGTATCCTCGTAATAGTACTGAATCATGGCAAAAATTTTCGGCAAAGATAAAACTTAACGGAAAAAATTATGAAATAAAAAATAAATTCTTTAACTTTACGCCGCTAAACCGGAAATAAACACGTATAATATGGAAATCAAAAAGTCACCTAAAGCCAATCTTGAAAACAAGAAATTGCTTTTCACAGAGATTGGTCTGATAGTAGCTCTCGGTATCGTCTACTTCGCATTCGATTGGAGTACAGCCGAGAAGCAGGTTTCTGTCTTTGAAGAGACCGCAGAAGTAGTGGAAGCAGAGGAAATGATCCCTATCACCCAGGAAACTCCGCCGCCACCTCCAACTGCAGCACCGAAGATTCCTATCCTGTCCGACCAGATTGACATCGTGGACGATGAAATCCAGGTAGATGACAACCTGTTCATGAATCTTGAAGATGACGCCAGCATGGGTGTCGAGATTATGGACTATGTCGAGACTGTAGAGGAAGAAGTCGTAGAAGAGGAAGCTATTCCTTTCCAGTTTGTGGAGGAGAAACCTTCATTCATGGGCGGTGATGCCAACGCTTTCTCCAAATGGGTGAATGAAAGGCTCGTGTATCCGGAAATAGCAAAGGAAAACGGTGTATCAGGCCGTGTTACCCTCCAGTTCACTGTAAATACAGACGGAACTGTAAGCAACATCAAGGTTCTCCGTGGTGTGGACCCTTCACTTGACAAGGAGGCCGTCAGGGTAGTATCGATGTCACCGAAGTGGACTCCTGGAAAACAGAGGGACCGTGCAGTAAAGGTAACCTACACATTCCCAGTTATCTTCCAGTTGAGATAAACTTGAAACAGAGACTATAAAAAGGTCCGACCAAATTTGGCTGGACCTTTTTTATTGTAAATAATATGACTGAATGCAAAGGAAACAGCCTTAATGCAAATTCGTTGAACCGACGTTAGATAATTCCAAAACAGTCAATATATTTGCAAACTATTTGAATTTTAGCAATTAATGTATGATTGAAATTAAAGAGAAATATACAGAAAAGGCGGTATTTGTAGGGGTAATCAAACAGGGAGATGATGAAAGGCAGGTCCTGGAATACCTCGACGAACTTGAATTTCTTGCAGAAACAGCAGGCGCCGAAGGTACAAAGAGGTTTATCCAGAAAGTGGACAAGCCTGATTCAAGGACTTATATAAGAAGCGGCAAACTCGAAGAAATCAAGGCTTACATAGCTGAGAATGAGACCGATGTTGTCATATTCGATGATGAACTCTCCCCTACCCAGCTCAGAAACCTGGAAAGGGAGCTTTCATGCCGAATACTGGACAGGACAAACCTTATTCTGGACATCTTTGCACAAAGGGCAAAGACAGCCTATGCAAAAACACAGGTAGAGCTAGCCCAGTATCAGTATCTCCTGCCACGGCTCACAAGGATGTGGACACACCTCGAAAGGCAGAAGGGAGGCATCGGAATGAGAGGTCCGGGAGAGACACAGATAGAAACCGACAGACGTATCATCCAGGACAGGATAGCCAGGCTGAAAGAGCAGCTGAAGAAGATAGACAAACAGATGGCCTCCCAGCGCGGGAACAGGGGTTCCCTGGTGCGCATTTCACTCGTCGGGTATACAAACGTCGGGAAAAGCACACTTATGAATCTGCTTGCAAAAAGCGACGTATTTGCCGAGAACAAGCTGTTCGCCACTCTCGACACTACTGTCCGCAAGGTAGTGATAGAGAATGTCCCGTTCCTGCTGAGCGACACGGTTGGATTCATCAGGAAACTGCCTACACAGCTCGTTGAAGCTTTCAAAAGCACACTTGACGAAGTAAGGGAGGCAGACATACTCATGCACGTTGTAGACATCTCGCATCCGAACTTCGAAGAGCACATCAGGGTAGTCGAGGAGACACTGCGGGATATCAACGCGATAAACAAGCCTATTTTCGTCGTATTTAACAAGATCGACGCCTATAGGTATGAGGAGTACGATGAGTTCTCGTTAGAGCCAAAAAAGCCAGTAAATTACACCCTTGAGGAATTCAAGAACAGCTGGATCGCCAAGGAGAACACCCCATGTATCTTCATATCCGCCAAAAACAGGACAGGTATAGACAAACTCCGCTCCGACCTATACAAGATGGTCGCGGAAATACATGCGGGCCGTTATCCGTTCGACAATTTCCTCTGGTAAAAAATAAGCTGAATCAAAAGTTTATACCAGATTGCAGGTCAAGAGGGAAAAAGAAGCCAATAAGAAGCCCGATCACTATCCTTAAAACAAGGGATACAAGCATAAAGATAAAAAGATTCCTGTTTTTTTTCTTGATAGGATAAAAGAAAAGCCGGCATGGAAAGCCGGCTTTTCCATATAAAAAAATGAAAAATTAATCCTTGAACTTCGCCTTGAGGAACTCCCTGTTAAGACGTGCGATATGGGAGATCGTCACATGCTTAGGACATTCCATCTCGCAGGCACGGGTGTTGGTGCAGGCACCGAAACCGAGCTCGTCCATCTTGGCAATCATCGCCTTGGCCCTCTTGGCAGTCTCGACCTTGCCCTGAGGAAGAAGTGCGAGGGAGCTTACACGTGCGGCAACGAAAAGCATAGCAGAACCGTTCTTGCAGGTAGCTACACAGGCACCGCAGCCGATACATGCTGCACCGTCCATGCTCTCTTCAGCAATCTCATGGGAGATAGGAATCACATTTCCGTCAGGGACTCCACCGGTATTCACCGAGATGAAGCCGCCGGCCTGCATGATCTTGTCGAATGCCTTGCGGTCTACCACGAGGTCCTTGATAACAGGGAATACATTGCTTCTCCACGGCTCGATAGTGATGGTGTCACCATCCTTGAACTTGCGCATGTGCAGCTGGCAGGTGGTCACCTCGTCATCAGGTCCATGTGCCCTTCCGTTGATATAGAGCGAACATGCACCGCATATACCCTCACGGCAGTCATGGTCGAAAGAGACAGGGCCGCTGCTCTGGCACCCCCTCTCGACAGCTACCGGATCCATACCTTCATGGATGAGCTGCTCGTTAAGGATGTCGAGCATCTCGAGAAAGGAGCTGTCAGGAGATATATTCTTGACCTGGTAGGTCTCAAAATGTCCTTTTGTCTTGGCGTTTTTCTGGCGCCATACCTTCAAAGTTAAATCCATTTCAATTAGTCTTTATAGTTTCTGGTAGCTATCTTGATATTCTCATATACCAGAGGCTCTTTGTGAAGCTCCGGCTCGACGTTTTCACCCTTGTACTCCCATGCGCCGACATACATGAAGTTCTCGTCGTCACGCTTGGTCTCGCCGTCCTCGGTCTGCATCTCCTCGCGGAAATGTCCTCCGCAGGACTCGCGGCGGTGGAGGGCGTCACGTGCCATAAGCTCGCCTATTTCAAGGAAATCAGCCAGACGGAGGGCCTTCTCAAGCTCCTGGTTGAAATTGTCCTTGTCACCTGCAACATATACATCTGACCAGAATTCCTTGCGGAGAGCCTGGATAAGCTCGATGGCCTTCTTCAGGCCGGCTTCGTTTCGTGCCATGCCGACATACTCCCACATGATGTGGCCGAGTTTCTTGTGGATCTCGTCGACAGTATGTTTTCCCTTTATAGAAAGGAGCTTGTCGATCTTTGCCTTTACAGCCTTCTCCGCAGCCTCGAACTCAGGGGCGTTGGTATCCGTTTTAGGGTTCTTGAACTGGGTGGCAAGATAGTCACCTATCGTATACGGAAGGATGAAATATCCGTCGGCAAGTCCCTGCATCAGGGCCGATGCGCCGAGACGGTTTCCGCCGTGGTCGCTGAAGTTGGCCTCTCCGATAGCATAAAGGCCAGGGATGGTAGTCTGGAGGTTGTAGTCAACCCAGAGACCACCCATTGTATAGTGGATAGCCGGATATATCATCATAGGCTCCTTGTAAGGGTCGGTATCGGTAATCTTCTGGTACATCTGGAAGAGGTTACCGTACCTTTCACGGATTTTGTCCACACCCAGCCTTTCTATCGCGGTAGCAAAGTCGAGGAACACGGCAAGGCCTGTCTCATTCACTCCGAAACCGGCGTCACACCTCTCCTTCGCAGCACGTGAGGCAACGTCACGAGGTACGAGGTTACCGAAAGCAGGGTAACGGCGCTCGAGATAATAGTCCCTGTCCCCCTCTGCAATCTGTGAAGGCTTTATCTGTTTCTTGCGGAGTTTCTCCACATCCTCCTTCTTCTTAGGCACCCAGATACGTCCGTCGTTGCGCAGTGACTCCGACATAAGGGTCAGCTTGGACTGCTGGTCGCCGTGTACAGGGATACATGTAGGATGGATCTGTGCAAAGCAAGGGTTTGCGAAGAAAGCACCTTTCTTGTAGCACTGCCATGCTGCGGAACCGTTGCTGTTCATAGCGTTGGTGGAGAGGAAATATGTATTTCCATATCCTCCTGTAGCAAGCACTACAGCATGTGCGCCGAATCTTTCAATTTCACCTGTAACAAGATTCCTTGCGATGATTCCCTTTGCCTCTCCGTTGATGAGTACCACATCAAGCATCTCGTGACGCGGGTAGCTCTTCACGGTACCGAGCGCTATCTGACGGTTCATCGCTGCATAAGCACCCAGAAGAAGCTGCTGTCCGGTCTGGCCCCTGGCATAGAATGTACGGCTGACCTGCGCGCCGCCGAAAGACCTGTTGGCGAGAAGTCCGCCGTACTCCCTTGCGAAAGGAACGCCCTGAGCGACACACTGGTCGATGATGTTATTGCTCACTTCGGCAAGACGGTATACATTCGCCTCACGGCTGCGGTAGTCCCCACCCTTGATGGTCTCGTAGAAAAGACGGTAGACGGAGTCATTGTCATTCTGGTAGTTCTTTGCTGCATTGATACCGCCCTGCGCCGCTATGGAATGCGCACGACGAGGCGAGTCGCTGATGCAGAAAACCTTTACATTATAACCGAGCTGACCGAGCGTAGCAGCTGCTGACGCTCCTCCGAGTCCGGTTCCGACGACAATGATTTCGAGTTTCCTCTTGTTGCCAGGGTTGACAACACGGATCTGAGACTTATGCTTTGTCCATTTCTCAGACAAAGGACCCTCAGGAATCTTAGAAATTAATTTTTCGGCCATTTTATGATGTTTAATGAAATTTCTGCGCAAGTTTAGTGATTTTTAAGCAAATGAGCAAAATATTTGAACTCATCTAAATATATCTCCATGAATAATGGTGAAATGTCAATGTATCTGTCCCTGAATTCCTTTCCGGACATGTTCCCGTCAGCATATCCTTCATATAAAAGTGAGAAGGCCTCCCTTATCCTCCTGTCTGATTCCCTGCAGCATCCGACAAGGGAACGCTCCGGAAGCCTTCCTGACACAACAGGCATGAGGTCAAGATATTCCTTCCCGTTGCTGACACCGAACCGGAAGACGTACTTTTCCTTGATTCCGAGTGCGGTATCGCACATAATGGAATGCCCGGAAGACGGGGAGAGCTTCATATAGGCAGGCACAATGTCATCCTCCGACACAGGGACAGGTACGGCAGTTCCGCACGGAGGATAGCCGAGCACTGTCCAGAGCACGGTATGCAGAGGGTCCTCCCCGGAAGCCGCTCCCTGCACCACTACAGAAGCCGATGTGCTCCTCCTCGGTATGAAATCCATGTCGGGGACAATGCCGTTGCCGTATCCTCCATCAACAATGGAATCAATGTCCCTTCCGAAATCCACGCCGGCAAAATCGTTCCTGAAAGAACGGGATAGAGAGCTGAATATGAAATCCGGAGTAAACGCCGTACCGGAAGAATCAGCTTCACGGAATATTGCCGAAGCAGTAAGATAGCGTTCGTATCCCTTGTAATCCTCTTCCCTGCCTGAAAAAGAAAAATTGGTGAACACCATATAGCCGCCAGGTGCGACTGAAGGGTCGTTTATGTCATATTTGACGCAGGTGCTGTTGTTCACCTCATACATGGCTGCCCCGCCGTACGCGTCCACAGCCCCGAAATTGGCCTCCACCCCTGCCGGACGGGAGAGCGTATCAAGGAAATGCTCGAAATCAGATATGTCCCTGCATACACCCAATGCCCTGAAGATGATGATTCCCTCCCTGTCCATCATGTTTGACGGCACATCATCGTCCTTTATGTTATAGGACGCCGTGTTCATGAGTGCGAAGCCGGCAGTGTTGGCCCCTATCCAGACTTCCCTGTCGGACGGGGAGGCACTTGGAGCGATATTGCCTCCGGCATTCACAAGGCCCGTGAAACTGAAACGCTCCCCGCGGAAATGCACAAGGGCGTTGTCAAGCACTCCGGTATCCCTGTGCTTCCACAGAAGTGGCCGGCCGTCAGGTGTGGCCCTGCCGGAGATAACGGCGGCAGTGCATGCCTCCGCCCTTCCTGAAGGAAGCAGGACAAGAAGCAGGGAAAGGATAACAAATCTTTTCATTGATATTGATATGGATAATGGCCTGCATCATTGCAGACAAGCCTGTCAAAAAAGAAGGTTCTCCTCCGGAATCCCCCTGTCATACCCAAGGTGCCTGTATGCAAGCTCTGTGGCCTCCCGGCCTCGAGGAGTCCTTATTATGAAGCCTTCCTTTATAAGGAAAGGCTCATAGACCTCCTCGAGGGTCCCCTGGTCCTCCCCGACAGCGGTAGCTATCGTATTGGCCCCTACCGGGCCTCCGTTGAACTTGGTTATGATGGTACGAAGTATCTTGTTGTCCACAGAGTCGAGCCCCCTCTTGTCTATATTCAGCGCATCGAGGGCATACCTGGCTATCTTGAGGTCTATCTTCCCGCTCCCCATCACCTGGGCGAAGTCCCTTACCCTCCTGAGGAGGGAATTAGCTATACGCGGAGTGCCGCGGCTCCGGAGGGCTATCTCGTATGCCGCATCATCATCTATACCTATATTCAGAATTGATGCGCTCCTCTTCACTATATGCTCGAGGTCGGCGGTGTCATAGTATTCAAGGGCGCAGGTGATTCCGAACCTCGCGCGCAGTGGTGATGTGAGGAGCCCGCTCCTTGTGGTCGCCCCGACGAGGGTGAAAGGGTTGAGCGATATCCTCACCGACCTTGCACCCGGGCCCTTGTCGATCATTATGTCTATAACGAAATCCTCCATGGCGGAATACAGGTACTCCTCCACCACCGGAGAGAGCCGGTGTATCTCGTCTATGAAAAGGACATCTCCCTCCTCGAGGGATGTGAGAAGCCCGGCCAGGTCGCCAGGCTTGTCGAGTATCGGCCCCGAGGTCACTTTCATGCCCACCCCGAGCTCGTTCGCTATGATGTGGGCAAGGGTCGTCTTGCCGAGTCCCGGAGGGCCGTGGAACAGCACATGGTCAAGGGACTCCCCCCTCATTTTCGCCGCCTTGACGAAAACCTTGAGGTTCGAGATGATTTTGTCCTGGCCTGTGAATTCTTTAAGGTCCTGCGGCCTTATTATTCCGTCTAATTCTTTATCTTTGCCGTCGCTGACGTCATGCGGGTCGAAGCTGCCGTTTGCCATCTGGAATGAAAATTATATACAAATATAGGTTTATTTTTTATTAAAGCTGTTGTTTATATTGATGTTGAAAAGTTGAAAACTTTATGCTATGTCCTGTCATACAGGTATTTGGTCTAAAGAAAGATGGTTGATAAACCTTATTTTATCCATTTGAAAAAAAATGAAAAAAATATTTTGAAATAGTTTATTGACCCGGCCTGCAATTTTTCATGGGCATTGCAAAATAAACTTTTCATAAAGTATCAACAGGGTTTTCAACACCTTTTCAACAGGAAAACATAGGTAAATGTTGATAAGTACGAAATCAGCAAGGGAACTTGCTTCAAGACTGTCCGGATGCGGCCCTGTATACTGCAGCGGGCTGTTCCTCTCCGCGAGGTGGTCCGTCTTTTCATCCGTGGCTTCAGAGGGGCTCCATGTGATTGTGCTGCCTACCAGGGAGGCCGCCGAGTATTGCGTATCCGACCTCTATACATTCATAGAGGGGGACAGGGTGTTCTTCCTGCCTGACACAGGCAAGAGCCTCCAGAGGAGCAACTACAAGTCAACCGTCAGCGTGCAGAGGACCTCGGCAGTCAGCGAGATAACCCGGTACGTCGGCGACGGGCTCCTTGTAGTGGTGACATACCCGGCTGCCCTTGAGGAGAAGATTCCCGCCGGGGACCGGATAGCCGGGCCGGTGCTCAGCCTGCGGGAGGGGCAGACCATAAGCCATGATGAGATTACAGGGGTCCTTCTTGAAGAAAAATTCGAAAGGGTGGATTTCGTATCCTCCCCCGGCCAGTTCGCCGTAAGGGGAGGAATCATAGACATATTCTCCTATTCCTTCAACAACCCGTACAGGATATCGTTCTTCGGTGACGAGATAGACGGTATCAACATATTCGACTGCAATACCCAGCTCTCAAAAGAAAAAGTGTCCTCCGTGGACATATATCCTGACCTTGCCGCCGGTGACGGCGGGTCAGGAGAAGGTGTCTTCCTTACTTCCCTGCTCCCAGGGAATTCCGTATTCTGGCTCGATTCGTCCGACATGTACAGTGACGCCGGCTTCTACAGCGGCATAGAGGGATTCCGCAGGGTGTACCTCGAAGTGCCCCTTTCCGTCCGGGACTGCGACCCTGTCAGGTTCAACATAGCTCCACAGCCTTCATTCAACAAGAATTTCGACCTGCTAACCGAGGACATAAGGACCAGGATAGAGACCGGCTACAAAGTCTTCATATTCGGTGACAAGGAATCCCAGCTCGACAGGCTGAGGTCGATACTGTCCCGGAATGACGGGCTGATCCCGAAATTCTGTCCTGGCAAGGACATTCACAACGGGTTCATCGACAATGACGACAAGGTCTGCTGCTATTCCGACCACGAGATATTCGACAGGTACCACAGGGTTGCCATAAGGAGGACGGTAGAGAAAAGCGAACAGCTTACTATCAATGACCTCACTTCTTTCAATATAGGTGATTATGTGGTACATATAGATCATGGTGTAGGGATATTCGGCGGGCTTGTGAGGATGAAAGATGACAAGGGCCGGATACATGAAGTAGTAAAGATCACATACAAGGACAATGATGTTGTGTTCGTATCCGTGCATTCTCTCCATAAGATATCGCGTTACAGGTCGAAGGAAGGAGAGCCTCCGAAAATCAACAAGCTCGGGTCGAAGACATGGCAGAACCTGAAGAACAGTACCAAGGCCAAGGTCAAGGACATAGCCAAGGACCTCATACAGCTTTATGCCAAGAGAAAGAGTGCCAAGGGTTTTGCATTCTCTCCAGATACTTATATGCAGCAGGAGCTTGAATCGTCTTTCATGTATGAGGACACTCCGGACCAGGAGAAGGCTGTGCGTGCCGTCAAGGCGGACATGGAGGATGACTGCCCTATGGACAGGCTCGTGTGCGGAGATGTAGGGTTCGGCAAGACCGAGGTGGCTGTTAGGGCGGCTTTCAAGGCTGTGGCTGACAGCAAGCAGGTGGCTGTTCTCGTGCCTACCACCATACTTTCCCTCCAGCACTACAATACATTCAGGAACAGGCTCAAGGATTTCCCGTGCAACATTGACTTTGTAAGCAGGCTCCGTACCCCGAAGGAGATCTCGGATATACAGGCTAGGCTGAAGAACGGCACCCTCGATATAGTGATAGGTACCCACAAGCTGCTCGGCAAAGGGTTTGAATTCAAGGACCTCGGCCTGCTCGTCATAGATGAAGAGCAGAAATTCGGAGTGACGGCCAAGGAGAAGCTACGTCAGATGAAGCTTTCCGTGGATACTCTCACCCTGACCGCTACACCTATTCCGAGGACACTCCAGTTCTCTCTTCTGGGGGCAAGGGACCTCTCCATCATCAGCACTCCCCCGCCCAACAGGATACCTGTACAGACGGAGATAATGCTTTTCGACTCAGATGAGATAAGGAATATAATTAACTATGAACTGGACAGGGGCGGGCAGATTTTCTTTGTACACAACAGGGTGGAGGAACTCCAGTCGGTGTATGACATACTGCACAGGCTCGTCCCTGACATGAGGATATGCGTGGCGCACGGACAGATGGAGTCCAAGACTCTTGAAAACAAGATACTTGAATTCATGTCGGGTGACTATGACATGCTCCTGTGCACTACAATCATAGAGAACGGGCTTGACATCCCGAACGCAAATACTATAATCATCAACCAGGCCCAGAACATAGGCCTTAGCGACCTGCACCAGCTCCGCGGGCGTGTGGGGAGGTCGAACAAGAAGGCATTCTGCTACCTCATAGTGCCTCCGCTTGTATCCATAACCGATGATGCAAAGCGCAGGCTCAAGGCCATCGAGGCCTTCTCCGATCTTGGCAGCGGATTCAACATAGCCATGCAGGACCTCGACATAAGGGGGGCCGGCAACCTGCTCGGGGCCGAACAGAGCGGATTCATATCCGATATGGGGCTCGAGACCTACCAGAAGATACTCTCCGAGGCCATGGAGGAGCTCGGTGTGGAATCCGGCATCGGCCCTGTGAACGGCATCTCTTCGGCAGCAGTGTCCGACTGTACCATAGAGACCGACCAGACTGCACTGATACCGGACAGCTATATAAATGTGACGGCAGAGAAGATAAGGATATACAAGGAACTTGACTCCATAAAGGATGAAAAGGTGCTTGACACCATGAAATCGAGGCTGGAGGACAGGTTCGGCAGGATACCGGACGAGCTTGACAGGCTTTTCTATATAGTGAGGATAAGGAACCTTGCCGGGAACCTCGGGTTCGAGAAGGTGATAATAAAGAACGGTGTCATGATAGCCTTCTTCATTTCCAACCCCATGTCACAGTATTACCATTCGAAGAAATTCGAAGGCGTAATAGACAATATAAATGCGAACAGCGGCATATTCGAACTCAAGCAGTCCGATGACCGTCTCCGCATATTTTCAAGGAACATACCTGATTTGAAGAAAGCGTATTCTGCATTGTGCAGGCTCAAGAAAAACTGAAAAGAATCAATATCATGCCTAATCTGGTCATAGACATAGGGAACACTGCCTTGAAGGCAGCATGGTCTGACGGGACTACCCTTGGGAAGACATTCAGGTACCAGGGTGAAAGGATCACCGGTTTCATTTCCGGACTCATTGAGAAGGAGAGGCCGGATGTGATGGTCATCTCTACCGTGAAGGACATATCTGCGAACGATATGGCATCGCTGGGAAGGAAATGCGGAAGGTTGGTTGTCATGGACAGGAACCGTACAGAGGAGGCCCTTGCCCACGGGATTCTCCCTTATATTTCACCAGACAGGGCAGCATCCATAATAGCGTCCAGACACCTTTTCAAAGGCAGGGGCTGTACCTTGTTTGACTTCGGTACGGTGATGTCTGTGGATTTCATCGGGCAGGACGGGAAATATGCCGGAGGCAATGTCTCCCCTGGCTGCCGGACGAGGTTCAGGGCACTGAGCAGGTATTCGAAAAACTTTCCGTTGTATGACACTCCGGAGACCGTACCCGAAGTCGGGACATCGCTGCAGACATCTGTGGAATCCGGGATAATGACAGGTTTACTGTTTGAAATACAGGGCTATATTGACAGATTCAAGGAAAATATTGTTGTTTTTACGGGCGGTGATGCAATTTATTTTGCAAAAAGAATGAAAAACTCCATCTTTGTAGTTTGTAATTTAGTATTGATGGGATTAGCTTTGATAGCTGATGAATATGTTGAAAATACCCGTTAGGGCACTTTTAGTGTGTCTTTTGTTTATATTCCCCCTTTTCCTGCATGCCCAGGATGGTGCATACGGGTCGTATACTCCGTATTCCATTTTCGGTATCGGAGATATCCGCAAGGAGGGTACCGCTTTCAACAGCAGCATGGGAGGGGTCGGGATAGCGACGAGGAACAAAAGGTTCATAAATTATCTTAACCCAGCCTCTGTCACAGCCAGGGATTCACTTTCCTTTATGGCTGATGTAGGTCTCTCCCAGAAGAACACCGTCTACAGGCAGGGGGGCTTGAGGTCCGGAAACAATACATTCAATATGTATGACTTCATCATCAGCTTCCCTATCTACAGGTCATCGGCTTTCATTGTCGGCCTGACTCCGTTCAGTGATGTCGGTTACAACTTCTCGACAAAAGTCACTGATCCTGACATCATCGGAAATACCAATGTTATATCATACAGTGCATCAGGAAACGGGAGCGTCTACCAGCTGTTCGCCGGCGGTGGCGCGACTTTCTGGAAAAAGCTGTCGGTCGGGGCGCAGGTGATATATTATTTCGGTACGCTCGACAAGCAGTTCAACCAGAGTTTCACAGATGCTTCATACAACAGTGCACAGGGTGTGAGCAACCTCCTTATCAGGTCCACGACCGCGAAGTTGGGGGTGCAGTATGAGCAGAGGCTCGGAGAGGACATGTCTATGATATTCGGAGCCACATACCGCTTCAGGTCAGGCATAAGCGGCGAGTCAGAGAACTACGAGACGCTCGGAACAGCATCCGATACGTTGAGCTACAGTTATTCCGACAATTCCGGTATAAGTATTGCAGACGAGCTCGGTGTGGGCGTTTCTTTCAAGAAGGGAGACCGCTGGAGCGTGGAAGTCAACTATTTGAGGTCAGGCTGGAACAAGTCGGGAATGGATAATACCCCTGGATTTGCAGTGGATTCGGATGTGAAGTTCTCAGGTGTCGCCACCAATTCAGTGAGGGCAGGTTTCGAGATAGTGCCTAACAGGAATGATATCAGGTATTACCGCAAGAGGATAGCATACAGGGCCGGTGCGTATTATGACGAATCCTACTACAGGCTGGACGGGAACAAGGTAAGTTCGGTGGGTGTCACTTTCGGTGTCACACTTCCTATCCCGAGGTTCTTCAACGGTATAACCGTAGGTATAGACATGGGTCAGAAAGGATCTTTGAAACACAATATGATACGTGAACGCTATGCGATGTTCGTGATAGGGTTCAACCTTCATGACATCTGGTTCAGGAAGACACAGTATGAATAACGCTAAATTGAATATGAAGATGAAAAAGTTAACTCTATTGTTTTTGACGGCCGTGATGATGTCTATCGGCAGCATTTCTCTCTTTGGACAGGGAAAGTATGGGGCGGACAGTGCTGAATGCATCAAATACCTTTCTTACTACAAGGAGTACTACAAACAGAAGAACTACGACGATGCCCTGCCTAACTGGAGGAAGGCGTTCAAGCTTTGCCCTCCTTCGGCAAATCAGACCATGCTGATTGACGGTACTACCCTGATCAGGCAGCTCATATCAAAGAACAAGGCCAATTCAGTATATAAGGACGCCCTTGTCGATACACTCATGACAATACATGACCTCAGGGCGCAGTATTTCCCTAAATATGCCGAGACAGCCATGAACAACAAGGGTCTTGACATGATCAACTATATGCAGGATGAGCCTAAGGCCGTATACGAGGGCCTGAAAGCCATTATCTCTGAAAACAAGGAGAATTCAAGGCCGCAGTTCTTCCTGTTCCTGTTCAACGCTGCCTGCAGCCTTTATGACAGCGGTGTGCTTACATCGGAAGAGGTACTTGACGATTTCGGGACTGCCATGTCGTATATGGACAAGATGCCTTCCAACGAGATAAATGACAAGATCAGGACAGACATTGAAAACCTTCTCGCTACAAGTGAGGTGGCAAGCTGCGACAACCTTATCGCCCTGTTCCAGCCACGTTTCGAGGCTACACCTGATGACCTCGCCCTCGTAACCAATATTGTAAAGCTCCTCGGCTCTACTGAAGGATGTACAGACAACGATCTCTTCTTCAATGCAGCCAACAAGATGCACGAGCTTGATCCTTCATCGTCATCCGCCTATTTCCTGTATAAGCTGTATGCCGGAAGGAATGATGTGGAAAATTCGGTGAAATATATGGAAGAGGCCATTGCTGCAGAGGATACCGATGCCGCCCAGGATGCACAGTATTATTTCGAGCTCGCAACTTTCTGCTATAAGAACAACTCCAATGCAAAAGCATTTGAAACTGCTATGAAGTCTGCCGAACTCGATTCGTCAATAGCCGGAAAGTGCTACATGCTCATCGGGTCTATCTGGGGATCCCAGGTATGCTCCGGAAACGAGATTGAAAAGAGGGCTCCATACTGGGTTGCAGTAGACTATCTCGTAAAGGCCAAGAATGCCGACCCGTCTCTCGCAGAGGAGGCAGACAAGCTCATTGCACAGTACAGCCAGTATTATCCGCAGACTGCCGAGGCCTTCATGTACAACTATAACAAGGGTGATTCATACACCGTATCATGCGGAGGTATGAGGGCGGTCACTACGGTAAGAACCCAGGACTAATTGAACAGTATCGGACATATATTCAAGATGATTGCAACCGCATCTGCGGTTGCTTTCGTCGTTTATTCATGTAAAGGGAAAATACAGCAGTCGGACGACATAGACCTGAGCGCGACCCCTATGCAGGTCGTGAATGACATGTTCGTGGTCCAGTCTGAAAACAGCCTTCTGCAGATGAGGATGGAGGCTGACCTGATGGAGAGGTACGAGAACGACTCCGTCTCTTACGAGCTCTTTCCGGAGGGTTTTGCAGTCTATGGTTACAATGAGGAAGGTCTTCTCGAAACGGAGATCACATCGGACAATGCACGGCACGAGAAATTCAAGAAAGACGGGAGGGAGACCTGGGCGGCATTCGGGAACGTTGTAGTCAAGAATGTCATAAACAGGGAGAGGATGGAGACCGACACCCTCTATTGGGACAGGAATAACGAGAGGATATATACAGACTGTTATGTCAGGATGTATTCACCGGACGGCTTCATGCAGGGCTACGGTATGGAGTCAGACCAGAGGGCAAGGAACTCTACGATATTCAATCCTTTCCAGAGTTACGGCATAGTAATCCAGGACAGTACCAAAGTTGCGGTGGATTCTGCCAATTTTATAGGTCCGTTTCCTGAAAAATAGTAAAAAATTAAAGGAAAATTGCTAACTTCGCAGCCCGCAATGAAATAACTGATAATAATTAAAAAACTACAAATAAAAATGGCGGTTCTTGAAAAAATTCGCGTTAAGCTCGGTATTTTCATCACAGTGGTCATAGCGCTGGCCCTCCTGTCGTTCATTATCGACCCGAGCACACTCCAGTCCGTTTCCTCTTCGATGTCGTCAAAGTACGACGTTGGTGAAATCAACGGAAAATCCGTTTCATATAACGAGTTCCAGAAAGATGTGGAGTACTATACTTCAATCAATGAAATGATGACAGGCTCGTCTGTAAGTTCAGAACAGCAGCAGATTGCCATCAGGAACCAGGCTTGGCAGGAACTCATAAACAAGTTCCTCTTCCTCAAGAATGCAAAGGCAGCCGGAATCACGGTGAGCGATGCAGAGATGCTTGCGCTTACTACAGGTGACATGGTCTCCCCTGTCATATCCCAGAACACTGCATTCATGGATGAGTCAGGCAACTTTTCAAAAGATGCCCTTGTGAGGTTCGTCCAGCAGACAGGTGCAGACCAGAGCGGTTCGCTCAAATCATACTGGGACTTTCTCCAGAACTCTATCTATACCCAGCAGTATTATGCCAAGTACGGCTCCCTCTTTACACAGAGCGATTTTACAAATCCTCTGATGCTCTCCCGTGAAGTTGAGGAGAACAACAATACTACTGATGTGGAGTTTGTAATGGTTCCTTACGGTTTCCAGACCGATTCCACCATTGTGGTTTCAGACAGTGAGATAAAGGCGTATTATGATTCCCACAAGAAGTTCTACCGCCAGCAGGCCAGCAGGGATATAGAATATGTTGTGGTGGAGGTAAAGCCGTCTGATGAGGACATAGCAGCAGCCAACAAAATGGTCACCGATGTTTATGACGAGTTCGCCACTACGGACAACATGAAGAACTTCCTTCTCAAGAATTCCGACAGGACACTTTCTGACTATTATTATAAGAGAGGGGAGCTCAACACCATTTCTTCTGATATCAATGATTTCGTGTTCAATGACGGGAAAGGTGCCTCAAAAGTGTTCACAAAGGAAAATACTTTCTATGTAGCGAGGGTGATGGACACCAAGATGATACCTGATTCCGTGTATGTACGCCACATCCTTCTCCAGGGTGAACAGGTTTCTATGGCCGACAGTCTGGTGGATGTGCTCAAGAGCGGTAAGGAGACCTTTGCGAATGTGGCTGCCCTCTATTCAGCAGACCAGAATACTGCAGTTCCTGAAAGGGGTGATATAGGCTGGATGACCCAGACATACATGATACCGGGATTTGAAAGCGTGATGACAGCCAAGCTCAACACTATTTTCACTATTGACACACAGTACGGAAAGCATATTGTCGAAGTAACAGAAAGGACAGCCCCTATAGAGAAGAAGCAGGTCGCCATTCTTGAAAGGGAGGCACTGGCCAGCAAGGAGACTTTCAATACATATTATGCGAAAGCCAATGCTGTTGCAACAAATTCTGAAGGAAAATACGAGAATTTCCGTAAGGCTGCAGAAGCTGAGGGCCTGTATGCCCATCCTATGAACAGGATGCTTGAAAGCACAGACAGGCTCGGGGCCATCGAGGATACCAAAGAGGTTACAAGGTGGGCTTTCGAGCAGAAGAAACCAGGGAAAGTATCCAATATCATAACTGTGAACAATAACTATTTCTTCGTTGTTGCAGTGACCGGTGTACACAAGGAGGGATATTCCAGGATTTCCGATGTCGCTTCAGGTATAAGGTCAATGCTTTATGCAGAGAAGCGCGGTGAGAAAGTGGCTGCAGAGGTAGCACAGAAGATAGAGGGGCTCGGAAGCATGGAGGCCATAGCTTCCGCACTCGAGACTACAGTGAGCACAAAAGAGGGGATAACATTCGCATCCATGACCTCACAGGGCCTTGACCCTAAATTCATAGGAGCTGTCTCCGTTGCGGAGCCAGGCAAGATTTCAAAACCTCTTGCAGGAAATATAGGGGTCTATGTATATAATGTAAAAGCCCATGATACAGGGGCCTTCTTCACTGAGGATGACGCAAAGGTACGTGATGCACAGATGTCACAGTACAGCCTCCAGATGCTTGTTCCTGTGATGATGCAGGATGCCGATGTGAAAGACAACCGCGCAAGGTTCTATTAAAAAGCGGGAAAACAGCGATAAAATGAAGCAGGGCAGTCCGATCGGACTGCCCTCTTTCATTTTACTGTAATGTCCTGACTGTAAGCCAGAGTGGTAAAAGGATCAGACGTTGAACAGGAAATGCATTATGTCCCCGTCCTGGACGACATAGTCTTTTCCTTCGATACCGAGCTTTCCTGCTGCCCTGCAGGCAGCTTCTGACTTGAGCTGTATGAAGTCATCATATTTTATGACTTCAGCCCTTATAAAGCCTTTTTCGAAATCCGTGTGGATTACTCCTGCGGCCTTCGGGGCCTTGTCTCCCTTGTTGATGGTCCATGCACGGCACTCGTCGGCGCCTGCAGTAAAGAAGGTCTGGAGGTTGAGCAGGGAATAGGCGCTCTGGATTAGCCTTACTACACCGGATTCTTCAAGCCCCATCTCCTCAAGGAAGATTTGCCTTTCATCATAGCTTTCCAGTTCGGCTATTTCGGATTCTATCTTTGCAGCGATTACGAGTATCTCCGCATTCTCTTCTTTTGCAATCTTGCGCACCATATCCACATAGCCGTTCCCGTCCCTGGCTGAAGCCTCATCTACATTGCAGACGTACATTACCGGCTTGTTGGTGAGCAGGAACAGCTCTTTTGCAATCTGCTGCTCCTCAGGGGAGTCGAACTTCACTGTCCTGCAGGATTTTCCCTCAAGAAGAACTTCCCTGTACCTGAGCAGTATCTCGTACAGTTTCTTTGCACTCTTGTCCCCTCCGGCCTGCGCCTGCTTCTGTACTTTCGCCAGCCTGTTTTCGACAGTTTCAAGGTCCTTCATCTGAAGCTCCATATCAATCACCTCCTTGTCCCTCACCGGGTCCACGCTTCCGTCCACATGTACGATGTTCGGATCGTCGAAACACCTGAGTACATGAAGGATTGCGTCTGTTTCGCGTATGTTTGCGAGGAACTGGTTGCCGAGGCCTTCGCCTTTGCTTGCGCCTTTTACCAGGCCGGCTATGTCGACAATCTCCACTGTTGCCGGCACCACCCTTTTCGGGTGGCAAAGCGCTTCGAGGGCCTCAAGCCTCTTGTCAGGTACGACTGTAGAACCTATATTCGGCTCGATAGTACAGAAAGGAAAATTCGCACTCTGGGCCTTTCCTGAGCTTATACAATTAAACAGTGTGGATTTCCCGACATTCGGGAGCCCTACTATACCGCATTTCAATGACATGACCAATCTTTTTAAAATCAGCCTGCAAAGATAGCACAATGTGCAGAATTTTCTGAATTTTAATCTTTTTTCTGTTTTTTTTATATGCAGTTTTTCTTTTTTTTAAAGTACTGTGTTCCGGGACATGCCATATTTGCAGCCGAAAAAACGGAAGAAGCGATGATGCTTGCAATATTGATATCTACACTTCTGTCAAGTCCTTTGGACAGGGACAGTTTTTCTGTAATGTTCTGGAACCTCGAGAATTTTTTCGACTGGAAGGATTCCGGGTATTCTGATTCCGACAGAGAGTTTTCTTCCTTCGGGGATAGGAGATGGACCATAGGAAGATTCTATTCGAAGTGCGATGCGGTTGCCAAAGCCATATTATGGACAGGCAGCAGTTATGGCTGCATGCCGGATGCCATTGGTTTTTCTGAAGTGGAGAACGGCTTTGTAGTCGGTATGATAGCGAATTCCACGGCCTTGAGGAAGTATGGATACGGTACTGTCCATTATGAGTCGGAGGATACGAGGGGTATTGATGTGGCGCTCCTTTACAGGAAAGACCGTTTCAGGTGTGCAGGCTCTGTCCCGCACAGGATATACGGTCCGGACGGCGGCAGGATTATGACAAGGGACATACTGGAAGTGACCCTGCGGTCTGTATCCGGAGACCCGTTCGAGGTAGTGGTCCTTGTCAACCACCATCCTTCAAAATACGGCGGGGAAAAAGAGTCTTTGCCGGGACGGATGGCCGCCATGAGATGCCTTGTGCACATTGCCGATTCGCTCATTGGGCAAGGGCATGGCAACATTGTCGCCGTAGGTGATTTCAACGATACCCCTGACGGCCGGGTATCGGAGCTTATGGACGGTGTGCTGCATGACATGTCGCTTGATCTTTTCAGGGCAGGGAAAGGCACTATCAGATATAAGGGGAAATGGGAGCTGATAGACCGTGTGCTGGTATCCGGAAACCTGGACAGCATATGCAGGATGGATATATGCGCGGTCCCTTTCCTTCTGGTGGAGGACAGTGCTTCACCCGGGAAAAAACCGTTCAGGACATATTCTGGGCCGAGGTATAACGGCGGTGTGAGCGACCATCTTCCTGTCATGGCATTTTTCCCGCGAATTGTTGAAAATGATAATTTAAGGCAATAAAACCTTTGTCTGTAAAAATAAACTGATTATCTTTGGAAGATGTAAAACAGAATAAACAATAAACACTAAAGCAATGCAAACAAGAATTTCTGAAAAGTTCTCCACTCTTTTCGGCTGCAGTGGGGAGTTCTTTGCCTCTGCAGGAAGAATCAACCTTATAGGAGAGCATACCGACTATAACGGGGGATTTGTTTTTCCAGGTGCAGTGGATAAAGGGATAATGGCTGAAATAAAGCTGAACGGCTCCAATAAGGTCTGTGCCTATTCACTTGACCTTGATGAGTATGTTGAGTTCGGACTTAACGAGGAGGACGCCCCTGTCCAGAGCTGGTCAAGATATATATTCGGCGTATGCCGCGAAATAATAAAGAGGGGCGGTAAGATTTCAGGCTTCAATACCGTTTTTGCGGGTGATGTCCCACTGGGGGCCGGCATGTCCTCATCCGCTGCTCTTGAGAGCACTTTCGCATTCGCCCTGAACGAATTGTTCAGTCTGGGTATAGACAAGTTCGAGCTTGCACGCATAGGACAGGCCACCGAGCATAACTACTGCGGTGTAAAATGCGGTATAATGGACCAGTTCGCGTCTGTATTCGGAAAGGCCGGACAGCTCATGAGGCTTGACTGCAAGACAATGGAATACAAATATTATCCTTTCCATCCGGCAGGCTACAAGCTTGTGCTTCTGGATTCTGTTGTGAAGCATGAACTTGCTTCTTCCGCATATAACAAGAGAAGGGAGTCGTGCGAGCGTGCCGCAGCGGCCATCAGGGAGAAGCATCCTGAAGTGGAGTTCCTCAGGGACGCCAACAGGGAGTGGCTCGACGAGGTGAAGGATTCCATTTCCGAGGAGGACTATATGAGGGCTGAATATGTCATAGACGAGGTAGCCCGCGTCCTCGATGTATGCGACGCCCTTGAAAGGGACGATTACGAGACTGTCGGGGAGAAGATGTATGAGACCCATTACGGGATGAGCAAGCTCTATGAGGTTAGCTGCGAGGAACTTGATTTTCTGAATAATGTTGCAAGGGAGTGCGGAGTCACAGGGTCGCGTGTCATGGGTGGCGGCTTTGGCGGGTGCACCATCAACCTTGTGAAAGATGAACTATACGATGCCTTCATAGAAAAGGCCAAGGCTTTGTTCAAGGACAAGTTCGGATATGAGCCGAAGGTCTATGATGTCGTTATAAGCGACGGGGCACGGAAATTGTAGTGCGCTCTGCACTATTTTTCACTACACACACTTAATGCGCGGTCATGGCGGATTTCTATTCTGCCATGACTTTTTTATACGTTTCCATTTTCCGGACTATCTGAAAAAGCCTGAAAGCCATTCGGAGTCTACCTTTTCGAAGCCCTCGGACGGTTTTATGCCGGGATTGCGGCTGAGTATGCCGCAGCAGTCCTCATATACATTGAAGCCTATGCTTATGTTCTTCATCTGTCCGTCTTCAGGATATATGAAGTTCATCGACCTTGAATCCCCGGTACCGTCCATTCGGAAAAAGCTCAGGTGCATCTGCATTATCTTTTTAGCTTCCTCCCCGTTTGTGGCCTTTGCCGCAAGCTCCATCCTGAGCACGTATTTGCACAGTTCCACGGTAACATCATCCAGCCCGCAGTCGAATAGAATCACTTTTTCCATAAGTGACCCCGTATCGGTAACCCTTCTGAGAGTATAGTTGCCGATGGCTTTCGTATGGAGCAATATGGAATGCATCTGCGTCTCCTGGATGTTTTCATCTGTAAGGAGCCAGACCATGAGTTTTTTTTCAGGGTCATGGTACAGGGTGTCGTACTTTGCCAGGTTCGCCTGCCCGCATGATGGGCACTTCCACAGGAACAGGGACCCGTCCTTTACCTTTTCCTTTATGGAAGGGTCGTCAGATGTGTTTATGCTCTTGTATATTGTCAGGCTTGTGCGGTTTCCGCAACGGCTGCAGGTCGCGATGCTTTCTGATTTTATAGACATTGTTTCCAGTTTTAGCTGCCAAAAATAGTAAAAATTGCGTGAATTTGATGCGACAGGAGCCCAGGGGATTTTCCAAAATGAATTGGAAACTGTTTTGAATTTTCAGAAAAAATCTCCTCGGAAATGCCTTATAAAATTTATGTCATTAAATTTCAAAACAGTTTTCTTATCTTTGCAACTTTTCATGAAAAAAAATTGCTACAGATGAAAAAATGGTTGAAACAGTTTGCCACTGAAGACTGGATAATAGTTTTCGCCGGGGCGGTGATACTTGCCCTTGCCTGTATCTTCCCGGACGCTATGCCTGAAATGCCGAAGACCCTGAAGACAGGGTCCGACTGGCTTTCAGCCGGATATATGTTCCTTTTCGTGCTTCTTCTCACGATGGCCACGTCCGCCCTCATGGACAGGCCACTTAAATGGATATTCCCCTCGCTTCTGGTGATATTCTCGCTTACGCTCGCAGCCCAGCTTATCGCCTCGATACCTGCAGTGAAGGAGCTCGGCTTTGAACCTGTCTTCTTTGCAGTGATTCTCGGACTGCTGATCAGCAACGTTTTCAGGGTCCCTGACTGGCTGAAATCCGCAGTACAGAGCGAGTTCTATATAAAAATAGGGATTATCTGCCTCGGGTCCACGATTCTTTTCGGGGAAGTGATGAAATCGGGGGCATACGGTCTCGCGCAGTCTCTCGTGGTGGTTTTCACGGTATGGTACTTCGCCTTCTGGTTCGGAAGGAGGATGAGGATAGACCCGGAGATGGGCACCATGATTTCGAGTGCGGTGTCAATATGCGGGGTGTCGGCCGCCATCGCTACATGCGGTGTCATCAAGGGTGACAACAAGAAGCTCTCATACGTGATTTCCCTCGTGCTGATAATAGCCATACCGATGATGTACCTGCTGCCGTGGCTCGCCGGCCTGATGGGGCTCAGCGAAGAAGTCGCCGGAGCATGGCTCGGGGGCACGATAGACACAACGGGCGCAGTGGCCGCATCCGGCACCCTTGTCGGCGAGACTGCGGCAAAGACGGCCGTAATCGTCAAATCATCGCAGAATGTCCTCCTGGGCGTGGCTGCATTCGTCATTTCACTCATGTGGTCATACCAGGGCAAGAATCACGCGGAAAAGCCTACCGCAGGGGTAATATGGGAGCGTTTCCCGAAATTTGTCGTAGGGTTTGTCCTTGCTTCCCTGGTGTTCAGCTTCTGTATGGACACTGCAACTGCAAAAGAGGTAGGGACAGTTACCAAGGGCTTCCAGAACACACTGTTCAGTGTGGCTTTCGTATGCATCGGCCTTGAGACGAGGTTCAAGGACATATTCAGCAAAGAGAACAGGACACCCCTGAAGGTGTTCCTCGTTGCCCAGACATTCAATATTGTAGTCACTCTTGCAGTGGCCTGGGTAATATTCGGGATAATAAAGCCTATGCTGGGGTAGCGTTTCCCGTGACATGCAAGTCTTCATATAGGCCTGTCCGCTATTGCGGCAGGCTTATATTGAATACAGGCCCTACATAGTGGTGTCCGGTCATTGCTCCTGCGGAGCGGAGGGTATTGAAGGACCTTCCTCCGTTGTATGAATATGTCACACCGATCCTTATCGGAGTGCCCACCCAGAAGAAGCGGCCGAATTCCACGGCAGCCGAAACACCTGCGGAATACAGGCTGCCTCCCTGGAAGAAGGTGAAGTCGAAATGAGGTGTTATTATCGCCCTTTTCACATAGAACCCGGACGTGATATTGAAGTCCCCGAGATATACCGGCATGGCATATTCCGCTGTGAGCTTGTAGCTGGAGCGGCGTCCGGCCATATATGAGGAAATCATTGAATCTGAGCTCAATCCTCGCGGAAGTGTGTTGATGATACTCGAAGAGAACAGGGCGTCCCGTCTTGTCTGCCACTGCCCGGTGGCCGTGAACCTGAATCCGTGTGTAGTGAAAAATCCCGGAATGTACCCGTACACGTACCCGTATGCCGCTGGGGAAAAATAGTCGGAAAGCCCGAGGTAACCGGAGATCCCTCCTTCTATGCCTATGCCCCAGTCAGGGTATATCTCGGAAGTGGCTGTCCCGAGCATTGTATAGGTCCTCACGGAAGCCGTGAGCTTCTGGTCCAGCTTTCCTATATACAGGTCGTTGCTGGCTGACCAGGCAATCTGCGGGATGAGCCCGCGGTACCATCCGCCGGAAGAAAAGTTGAACGGTATATAGGCCGCTATCCGTCCCCTGACAGACGGGATACCTGAAGCTTCGGACACCAGGGACAGCAGATAGCGGTCAGGTTCGAGCATGCTGATTGAAAGGTAATTGATCCGTGAAGCGCGGTCATTCACGTCTATGGATGCTTCAAATACGGGATAAAGCCCGGAATATGTGATTTTTGCATGTCCGGAATGCCTCCAGAAGCTTCTGTCGTATGGGTCCTTGTGCGCAGAGTATCCGAAATTTGCGGTAAATGTTCCCAGGCTATTCTGCATGGCGGCCGCCGTACCGAGTGAGACGAGGTCATAATAGTAGTCATAGCTCAGGTTGCTGATATTGTCGAAATCGAAATATACAGGCGCCCAGGAGTGGATATTGAAAAGGTGAGGGAATTTCCTGTAGCGTTCAGGCTCCTGGAATTCCACTTCCCCGGACTGCTCCGGACAGCCGGCCGCCGCCTGCCTTTCCTGCTCGGAGAGCTTTTCAGCCACTTTATATGTGTACCTTTCATTGAAATCCACCTTGACGGCCATCAGGGAATCCATTCCTGTCCTGCTGAGTATGGCCCCGTCATGTGTCGCTTCCGAGAAATACAGCGACTTCCTGTCCGGGGACGCCTGGAAATCCTTCGCACCGTATGGTGTTGAAGTCACCCTGTATATTTCGCGTGTATGCGGGTCCATTACGTACATCTCGTTGACTCCGGTCCTGTCGCTTGTAAAGGCTATCTTTCCGTCCATGTTCCGCAGCCCGGTGATTTTTACGGGTACAGGGTCAAGCACTGCTGAAAAGAGCGGGCCCTCTCCCCCGTCTGCCCCTGACGTGCGGTAGATTCCCATTCCCGCCTCCGATATGCCGGATACGAACAGGCTCTCCCCTGCCCATACAGATTCCACTATCTGGAGAGAATCCGGGGCGCGGACCTCCGATACCGGCCTGCCGTCGAGGTCCATGATGGATATTCCGCTTCCCCCTTCTGCAGGATAGCCGGTAGCCGCTATCAGGGCGAGACTGTCGGAGACAGCCGGGTTGAAGAGCTTTCCCCGGCGGGTTATGCTCCTTACCTTTCCGTTTTCAATATCGTAATATCTTATCTTTGAATTTATCCTGTGCCCCCATCTCGCTCCGGGGACAGATTCGCTCCAGTAGAGCCTGTCTGCGGAGGCGGAATATTCCAGCTTGCTCACAGTGCCCGCGAATGCCCTCAAGCGTTTCCCATTGCCGGATCCGTAGCTGTATTCCATCAGTGCGCTGCTCCGGTCCATGCCGCTCCTTACAGTATACAGGGCATCCGGAGCCGCCACAGTCCCATTGTATTCGGTATATCTCCTTGTCCTGTCCTTCGGGACCCGGACCGTCTCCATGAACGGCGCACGCCTTTCCCTGTCCTCTTTCCACATCTGCGCGTAGAAATCCATCACCTCTTTGAACGTCTCTTTTTTGTTCTTCCCGCTTATCTGCCTGGCTACAGTGTTCTCGAAAAACAGGTCGTACGGCCTCCGTGCCGCATAGTGAAGATACCTCGAAGTAAAATCGGGGCAATCATACAGGTATCTCATTCCTCCGATATACAGATATCCGAGCGAGTATTCATTCGGGGTATAGTAACGGTATGAGCCGTATTTCCACTGTCTGGAGCTTCTTACGTCCCCGTTGTCGGCTGCGATCATGTACCAGTTGAGCAGGTCCGCCGTCCTTCCCCTTCCTGACCTGGACAGGGCTGTCTCTGCGATTACAGCATCCCCTTCGAGCAGCCATCCGCTCGGGTAAATCCCGGCTATCGCCCCGGTCCACATCTGTCCGAATATCCAGTTGAAAGGCCTGAACACATGGCTGAGGCCCTGCTGCATCTGTGCCACATGCCTGGATTCGTGTATTACAAGGTTGGTTTCCCATGGCATTGGTTCAGGGGAATAGGCCGATGGGCTGGTATACAGCTCCATCCGTTTCGGTGCCCAGACTACGATACCGTTTGAATTGGCATTGTGCGCATGCAGTATCACAGGCATCCTTCCCCGGGAAAGCTCCCCGGGCAGGTATCCTGCCGTCCTTCCGACCGGGATACGGTATTTTTCCAGATTCAGTGCGTAGACCCTTGCGAGGGAGTCCATCCCTTCGGGATAGATTATGCTGTAGTTCTCTGTCCGGATACGGTACCATTTTAAAGAGCCCGGGTCATCTCCTGTCGTATAGAACTGGGCCCTTGCCCAGAAAGAGGACAATGCTATCAGTGTGAGCGTTAAAAGGAATCTCATTGTCGTCCATGAAAATTACGGCGGCAAATCTAAATAATTTTATAATTTTGCCCAAGCCGTTCAGGTGCATAATCGACGGATTATATGAAATAATATATAATATGACAATTTACAATGATATAAGGCGCCTTCTCCCCTCCATTGCCGCTGTTGCTGTCCTTCTGTCTTCGGGATGCGGACAGTCCGGTTCCCGGGAGTCCGGACCCCATCCGTTCCCGGTCCCGGAGGTACCGTCCATGATCGGTTCCGGACGCGAGGCCGTAAGCTATCTTGCAGCGCATTTCTGGGACAGATTTACAGATACTTCGCAGATTTACGTATGCGATTCCTCCATAGTCAACGGAGTGCTCGAAAGTGATGTGGAACAGGCTTTTGCGGACTGGGCCGGCTATCTCCGGTCCGGGACTCCGGACGATGCCCGGGAGGCTGTGTCAGCGATGTTCAGGAGGATAGCTGCCTTTGAAAGGAGGGACACTTCCACCAATGTGTTCGAGACCGTATCGTCCCTCGCGGAGAAGTATCTGTACGACCCCAATTCCCCGCTTCGCAGCGAGGACCTTTATCTTCCGTTCGCCTCCGCGATGTCCTCCAGCCCTCTGGTGCCTCCGGAGAAAAGGGCCGTGTATGAATATGACGCGAAAATGTGTTCCCTCAACAGGACAGGTTCACCGGCGGCGGACTTCCGGTTCATGGACAAAGCCGGACGCAGCCACACGCTGTATGGCATAGATGCGGAATATACCCTGCTGTTTTTCAGCAATCCGGGGTGCGAAGCATGCAAATACATAATCGACGCCCTTGAATCGGACACTGCCCTCGGCTCCATGGTGTCCTCCGGGAGGCTGGCGGTCGCCAATATATACATAGATGAGGACATAGAGGCATGGTACGGCTACCAGGACATTTATCCGGACAGCTGGTACAACGGCTATGACCCGGATTTCATCATCCGTACCGACCTCCTGTACAATGTCAGGGCAATCCCCTCCCTCTACCTTCTCGACCGGGACAAGAAGGTCCTGCTGAAGGACGCCCCGGAGGACAGGGTGTTCGCCGCCCTCCACCGGATAGGTGACGGGCAGTAGAGGATTTTTCCTGTCGTGGCCGGATTCCGGATGGACAATATGCCGGAAAATCGCTATATTTACTCCCTTGTTTGCTGTCATTTCGGGCGGAGGTTCCTGCCGAAGCCGGGGAATCTGCTGACATCAAAAACGAAACTGTAAACATTAATTCTTGATAACCATGAATATAGAAAAAGAACTCTGGGGCAAGTCCCCTTGCGGTAAGGATATTTACCGCTATACCCTGAAGAACAGCAGCGGAGCCTATGTACAGCTTTCCAGTGTAGGTGCCGGAATCGTTGCGGCGGTTGTCCCGGACAGGGACGGGAAACTGGCCGATGTTGTGCTGGGATACAGTTCCCCGCTCAGCTATTTCGATGACGGGCCTTGCGCCGGAAAAATCCCGGGCAGGTATGCCAACAGGATAGCCAAGGGGCGCTTCACCCTGGACGGCAAGGAATACACCCTTCCTGTCAACAATGGCCCCAACCACCTGCACGGTGGTCCGAAAGGTTTCCAGAACCAGGTGTGGGACAGCCGGATATATGAGGACGGAGTAGAATTCATGTATTATTCGGAAGACGGTGAGATGGGTTATCCCGGAGCGCTGAAGGCCGTTGCAAGATACGAGTGGAGCGAAGAGAATGAACTTCGCCTGACCCTTACTGCCGAGACGGACGCCCCTACTGTGGTGAACCTTACCAACCATGCGTATTTCAACCTGAACGGGGAGGGGAGCGGCAGTGTCCTGGGACATGAGCTGAAGCTGAATGCCTCCGAGTACCTTCCTACTGATGATACACTTATACCGGAAGGGGAGAGCGAGCCTGTAGCCGGTACCCCTATGGATTTCGTTACGGCCAAGCCTCTCGGCCGTGATATAAAAGAAGACTTCCCGGCCCTCAAATACGGGAAGGGGTATGACAACTGCTGGGTGATAGACGGGGCGGAGCCGGGACAGCTCCAGACAGCTGCCGAACTCTATGCCCCGGAGAGCGGCCGTCTCCTCGAAGTCACCACCACCCAGCCAGGGGTGCAGGTATATACAGGGAACTGGCTTGCAGGCTGCCCGGAGGGCAAATGCGGACGCAGTTACAACGACTATGACGGTGTTGCCATCGAGTGCCAGCATTTCCCTGACTCGCCGAACCATCCTGACTATCCTTCCGCCGTCCTCCGTCCCGGAGAGACTTTCGAGGAAGCGATAATATTCGCATTCAAAGTGAGATGACAATAAAAAAACAGGACTGCGGTCCTGTTTTTTTTATTGTATCCTCAGGAATTTCCTCAGTTCGGGGCATTCCGCAGAGGAAATGCCGCCACTGTCCCCCTGCCAGAGCAGGCGGCCGTTGCAGATGAATCCGATATTGTCCCCAATTGTCCTTATGGAATTCATGTCGTGGGTATTGATGACTGTGGTCATGTTGTACTCCTTTGTGATTTCAGAGATCAGCTCGTCTATCAGTGAGGACGTGTAGGGGTCGAGGCCGGAGTTGGGCTCGTCGCAGAACAGGAATTCCGGGTTCAGGGCTATCGCACGGGCGATACCGACCCTTTTCTGCATACCTCCGCTCAGCTCGTTGGGGTACTTGTGGTCGGAATCCCTTACGTTTACCCTGTCAAGGCAGAAGCGGGCCCTTTCTATCTTCTGCCTGCGGCTCCAGGAAGTGCAGAAGTCCATCGGGAACATGATGTTATCTATCACTGTGGCGAAGTCGAACAGTGCGCTGGCCTGGAAAAGCATTCCTATGCGCTGGCGCAGCTTCTTTTTCTGGTCGTATGTCATGGAGGCGAGGTCTTCCGTCCCGTACCAGATGCTTCCCGAGTCCGGTTCATACAGGCCTATCAGCGTCTTCAGGAGGACGGTCTTGCCGCTCCCGCTGGCTCCGATGACCATGTTGCATTTTCCGGGAAGGTACTCTATCGAGATATCCTGGAGAATGGGCGTATTGCCGAAACTTTTATATAGATGTTCTACTTTGATCATGGATTCCGGTTATTGAATGTCAATACAGCATGAGCTGGGTAACTATCAGGTCGAAGAGCAGGATCAGTATGCTTATGGTGACTATGGCCTGGGTGCTCGCGGTCCCGACACCGAGCGAGCCTCCCTTGGCATAGTAGCCCTTGAACGATGCTATGGAGGATATGAGGAAGCAGAACAGCGCCATCTTGAATCCGCTGTATATTACATAGAATCCGTTGTAGCAGTATTTTATGCCTTCGATGTACTGGTTCGGGCCGATAATCCCGGTCAGCGACACTACTACCCATCCCCCTAAAAGTCCGAAAGCAAGGCTGAGCAGCATCAGAAGCGGGCTGAGGAGTGTGGCAGAGACTATCTTCGGAAGCACCAGGAAGCCGGCTGAATTCACACCCATCATATCCATCGCGTCTATCTGGTCGGTTATCCTCATGCTGCCTATCTCGGAGGAGATGTTCGAGCCCATCTTTCCGGCAAGTATCAGGGCGACAATCGTGGAGCAGAATTCCAGTATGAGTATCTCCCGGAGCATATACCCGACATTCATCCTGTCGATGAATGGGTTCTCGATGTTGGACGCTATCTGGATTACCAGGACGCCTCCGATGAACAGCGAGATGACGCATACCAGAAGGACGGATGAGAGTATCAGCTTTTCGGACTCCACGAGGAGCTGCCTCCAGAATATCCTCCATTTCTCCGGCTTTCTGAATACCATTTTCAGAAAAAGGCAGTACCGGCCCACTGATTCTATGAACTCTTTTATCATGCTGATTCCCTGTTCAGAACATACAAAAATAGAAAATCTTCGCGTTGCCCGCCACATTTTTCTTTTTCTTTAAGCCTTTTCTTTTCCACTGGCCGACATTTGCGGCAAAAACGTTTTTTATGCTTATAAATATTTTCAGCGCTAAATGTATCGGGATAGATGCTGTCCCGGTGACAGTGGAAGTGGACATAACTTCCGGATTGGGTATCCATCTTGTGGGGCTGGCCGATGTAGCCGTAAAGGAGAGTCTGCTCAGGACCGTGACCGCACTGCAGAGCCTCGGGTTCAGGATACCGGGGAAGAAGATAGTGATAAACCTTGCCCCTGCCGACCTGCACAAGAAGGGGAGCGGGTACGACCTGCCCATTGCGGTGGGTATCCTTGCGGCGTCCGGGCAGAAGGACCTGCCTGGAATCGGGAAATATATCATAATGGGGGAGCTCGGCCTGGACGGGTCCGTCAGGCCTGTACCCGGTGCCCTGCCCATAACGGAGATGGCGAGGGACAACGGCTTCAGAGGGTGCATCCTCCCGCGTTTATCGGCCGGCGAGACCCTGGGGTATTCTCTGGCGAAGGTCTACGGGGTGTCTTCTCTGCCGGAGGTCCTTTCGATACTGGAGGAAAAGGAGGACTGCAGCTCCCTTGAGATGACATCCGCGGCATGTGCCGGGGAAGAGCTTTCGCCTGTATTGGACGACATTCCGGACTTTTCATCGATATACGGGCAGGAAGGAGCCAAAAGGGGGCTGGAGATAGCTGCCGCCGGAGGGCACAATGTCCTGATGATAGGCCCTCCAGGGGCGGGGAAGAGCACCCTTGCCAAGTCCATGGCCGGAATACTGCCTCCTATGAGCACGGAAGAATCCCTGCAGACAAGCAAGATATACTCCGTGGCTGGGAAAGGCCAGGCGGGTGTGCAGATTGTCAGGCACAGGCCTTTCAGGTCTCCCTACCACAATATTTCCGCCGCCTCCCTTACCGGGGGCGGCTCTGACTGCATAATCCCTGGGGAGATTTCCCTGGCGCACAACGGGGTGCTGTTCCTCGATGAATTCTGCGAAATCCCCAAACGCATACTGGAGTCTCTGCGAGGACCTCTTGAAGACAGGAAGGTCACAATATCAAGGCTCAAGACAAGGATAACCTTCCCGGCCTCCTTCATGCTTGTGGCCGCGACCAACCCGTGCCCCTGCGGATATTATGGCGACGGGGACAGGTGCACATGCACTCCGGCCCGCAGGGAAGCATACCTGTCGAAGCTGTCAGGCCCTGTGATGGACAGGATAGACATACACCTGTGGATAAGGCCGGTGGAGACCGGGAAGCTGGTTGGAGCCTGCCGTGCGGAGCCGAGCAGGGACATAGCTGCCCGTGTGGCTGCCGCGCGTGGCCTGCAGGCGGAGAGGTTCCGCGGGAGCGGCATATTCACCAATGCCGAGATGTCCGGCAGCCAGGTCGCCGAATTCTGCCCCCTTCCTGCCTCCTGCAGGGATTTCATGGAAAAGACAGTGGAGCGGCTGGGTCTCTCCGCCAGGGCCTATCACCGTATACTTAAGCTCTCCAGGACGATAGCGGACCTCGCCGGCTCCGGGAGCATAAAGATGGAGCACCTCATGGAGGCGACGCGGTACAGGCTGCTTGACAGGAAAAATATAGGATATTAATTCATATCTTTGCACCATGGAAAAGAATATCATCGCAGCCGTTGCGGATGACAGAGGCATCGGCAAGGGGAATATGATGCCCTGGCACATATCCGAAGACCTGAAATATTTCAAACGCATAACCACCGGGGGCACTGTCATCATGGGCAGGAAGACATTCCTTTCGATCGGGCGCCCTCTGCCCGGCCGAAAGAACATTGTCATTACCCGCGGGGACGGCTCCGGCCTGCCGGAAGGTGTTGCTGCAGCCGGTTCCGTTGAGGATGCCTTCAGGCTGGCAGAGAAGGAGGGACGGCCATGTTTCGTCATAGGGGGTGGTGAAATATACAGGCAGGCCATACAGCATGCTGACAGGCTGTATATCACCCGCGTGCACACGAGCATCCCCGATGCTGACACTTTTTTCCCTGAAATCCTGCCGGAACATTGGGAAAAGATATCCACGTCAGAAAAGAAGACGGATCCTGAATCAGGACTCAGTTTCGAATTTGCGGTATATGAAAGGGTAAAATGAAAAATTATGAATATTTCAGTTTCAATTCAAAAAGTTTCCGGATATTTGTGGCATATTAGATTGAACTGACGTTTAGATTGACTTTCAAAATGAAACACCTTGCCTTACTGATTGTCGCATTGGCCTTGCCTTCGGTGCTTTTCGCCCAGAAGAGCGGAAACGGCCACCGGACTCTTGATGAAGTCGAATCCTTTATCGCCGACTCGCTTGACAACCGAGAAGAGATTCTACAGACACTCAGGAACCTGCCGAATATTGAAATAGGGAAAGGGGTAACCTTCCGCCCGAAAAACGACAGCTACGAAATGACCCTGCGTTTCAGGATGCAGAATATGGTAGGGCTCTCTTTCGGGAAGGATTTTTCCCTGACTGAAGCCGAGGCGCAGATAAAGCGGCTGAGGCTGAGGTTCGACGGATATATATTCTCCCCGAAATTCATATACTCCATCCAGCTCGGCTTCTCGAGCTATGATACGGAAATGATTCCAAACGGGAACATGAACCTTATCCGTGACGCCATCGTGTACTATATGCCGAATTCATCGTGGAATATCGGCTTCGGGCAGACGAAGGTCAAGACCAACAGGGCCAGGATCAACTCGTCAAGCGCCCTTCAGTTCGTGGACAGGAGCATCGTGAACAGCGAATTCGGCGGGGACAGGGACATGGGCTTCTTCGGAGAGTACTACTACGGGGACTATGACTCTTTCGCTCTGGCCGCCAAGGCGTCCGTGACTCTCGGTGAAGGCCGGAACTGGAACACTTCATCCGTGGGTGGCTTTGCCTATACCGGCAGGCTCGAGCTGTACCCTCTCGGCCGTCTGCACGGGAAAGGGGAGTACATTGAGGGGGACATCGACTGGGAGGAGACCCCGAAACTCATGATAGGCACGGGATACACGTTCAACAACAAGGCCCAGCGCACCCAGGGATGGAAAGGGTCGGTATTCACCGGGGGAGAGACACGGGACATATGTTCCTACTATGCCGACATAGTGATGAAATACAGGGGGTTCGCTTTTGCCGCCGACTATCTCGGCCGCTATACTCCGCAGTCCGCCCTGCTCTCTGACGGGCAGCATATCTACACCGGTTCGGGACTGAATGTGCAGGCCAGCTATATGTTCGGCAGGAAGTGGGAGGTCGCGGTGAGGAATTCCACCATGTTCCCGGACAGGGAGATCCGGTCTTTCGAGGGATACGGCAGATGGAACCAGAGCACTTTGGGAGTTACGCGGTACATCATAGGGCACAGCCTGAAGATACAGCTCGATGTCTCTTATAACCACATGAGCGACATCATCCCTGCAATGGCCGGGTATGACCGGTGGGGGATCCGTTTTCAGGTGGAGCTTGGACTGTAGGTTATTGGTCGTGACGGCGTATCCACCGCCTGTGTGACCATAGCCAGTAGGCGGGCTCCCGGCAGATGGTCTTCTCGAGCATCTTCATGAACTCCCTTGTGTAAGGGTCCGGGCCGTCATCCTCAGGATCCGGAACTACCGGAAGGAAAGTCAGGCGGTAATGCCCTCTGGAGGTCTTCTCCACATCGAGATAGACGAATTCCGCACCGACATGGCCTCCTATACTCTCCCCGCCCACGACGTATGGAGTATCCTGGCCGAGAAACTGCGTCCAGTGATGCAGGGCCGAGCCTAACGGACGCTGGTCGGAAATGAAGCCTATCACGAATTTCTGCCCGCTCCGCTCGACCCCGATAAGCCTGCGGACAGCTTTCTTCTGCGGAATGCACTCCAGGTTGAAACGTGAGCGGATTTTGAGCATTACCCTGTCCATCAGCTTGTTTCGCAAGGGCCTGTAGATCTGCCCACCGACAAGCGGTTCCTTGAAATGGTGGATTATTGCCTGGACCCACTCCCAGTTGCCGTAATGGCCGAGAAACAGCACCACGGAATGCCCGGAACGGATGATGCCGTCGATATATTCCCCGTTGGTAACGTCCACTCGCCTGTCGACTTCTTCGTCCGAAATATGCAGCAGCTTTACAGTCTCTGCTATGCAGTCGCACAGGTGGCGGTAGAACTTCTTCTCTATAGCTATGATCCTTTTCCTGTCGGCAGTCCCGAAAACCATCTCAAGGTTGTGCCTCACGGTCTTGCGGCGGTAACGTACTACATAGTATATGGACAGATATGCTATATCGCTGAATACATAGAGCACGCGCAGGGGAAGATGCGCGACTGATGTAAGGAGCCCGATAATTATCCTGTATTTTATATTATCCTTGACCATAGGTCTTGTGCACGATAAATTTATAAAAATGCAAATTTACAAAAGAATATCTGCAGGATTACCGCGAATAAGCAGAAAACGTGCAATGAAAAAGATTGCCGTACCAAAAAGAGTTGTATTTTTGTCATCGGAGAATGAACAATTAGGAACATGAACCCTGAAACATCCAAACAAACTGTCATAGTGTCCATGACATCCTTCCCGGCTGCAATACCGTATGCCGTACAGGCTGTCCGGTCCATTCTTGACGGATCTGTCCTTCCGGACAAGCTGGTGCTTTACCTTACTTTCTCACAATTCGGACAGAAAGGCATTCCTGAGGGGCTTCTGGAGCTGGCAAGACGCAACCCTGTCTTTGAAATAAGGGACTACGGAAGGGATATCCGTTCGTACAGGAAACTTATACCTGCGCTGAGGGATTTTCCGGATTCAGTAATAGTGACGGTCGATGATGATGTGTCCTACCACAGGAACATGCTGAAAGACCTCCTTCTCCTTCATGAAAAGATTCCGGGAGCCGTTCTTGCACACCGTGCAAAACGTATGAAACCCGGTAGTCCGTACCGTTTATGGAAAAAATACAGATGGTATGACTTTGTGCTGAAAAGGATACATTCAGGTTTCCTGAACATACAGACGGGGGTAGGGGGTGTGCTTTACCCTCCTCATTCCCTGAAAGAGGAGATGATCGACGAGGAGCTTTTCACAAAGATAGCCCCTACGACGGACGACATCTGGTTCTGGGCGGCCGCGGTGGCTGCCGGTACGCCTGTGGTTCCGGTGCCTTTCGGGCACAACAAGCCCAAAAGTGTGGGAAAGCCCCGTGAACTGTCGCTGAAAACAACCAACTTCAAATCCGGTGAAGACAAAAATGCCGCCGCCTTGAAAGCTGTTCTTGAACAGTATCCGGAAATCAGAGAAAGAATAGAAAAAGTAAAATAATGCAGAAAACAGCCGATATGGAACAGAATATGGGGGAAATTGATCTGGTATATCTCTGGGTAAACGGGAGTGATCCAAAATGGCAGGCAAAGCATAATGCCTGCATAGGCAAGACAGAGGCGAACTCTGATGTGAATTGCGACGGGCGCTATGCCGACAATGACGAATTGAAATACAGCCTGCGTTCAGTGGATATGTATGCTCCATGGATACACAGGATATTTATAGTCACGGATGACCAGGTCCCTTCATGGCTTGACACTTCGAACCCCAAAGTCAGGATTGTGGACCATACGGAAATAATGCCGCCGCAGAGCCTGCCGTGTTTCAATGCTGCACTGATCGAGCATTTCCTGTGGAAGATTCCCGGTCTTTCAGAGCATTTCCTGTTCGCGAATGATGACATGTTCATCAACAGGCCGGTCACCCCGGAAACTTTTTTCATGGATGACGGGCTGCCTGTGATAAGATTCAACCGCAGACCTTTCCGTAAACTGACTTTGTGGTTTAAAAGGAATGTTCAGAGGAGGAGGTTGAGCAATTACATTAAAACGATAAAGAATGCCGCCAGTCTTGTGGAAAAGAAATACGGCGTGTATTATGGCGGCAAGTCGCACCACAACATAGATGCTTATCTGAAAAGCGACTGCCGGCATACGGAGGAAATCTTCTGGGAAGACATAGAACCTACCCTGTCAAATCATGTCCGCAAACCGAATGATATACAGCGCAACCTTTACTATTATGTGGCCCTGGCGGAGAAACGGGGTCATCTGCAGTATGTGAACCGAAGGACTTCATTCAAGCTCAATATAGAAGACGAAAGCCATTACAGGAAACTTGGGAAGTACAATCCTCTCCTGTTCTGTCTCAACGATTCTGAATATGCCGATAATGCCGACAGGCAAAGGGCCCGCGCTTTTCTGGCTGAGCGTTTCCCTGAGAAGTCACAGTTCGAGAAGTAATCCGTCTGTCAGTCCTCCTTTATGTCGTTGAGGTCGTAGCGTGCGAAATATTCTGATGCTACTGTCTTCTGGGTGCCGCTTGCGCGGCCACGGGCCTGTTTTTCCAGAAACTCTTCGTAGGATCTTACGGCGTAGTGGTTTATGCGGATGACATCCTGCTGGGGTTCTCGCTCGCGGAAATTCTTTTTTATAGGGTTTCCATGAGAATCTGCAGCATAGCCCGATATCCTGGCCGCCTCATGACAGCCAGTCATGGTGAATACACGGCGGGGATTTACTATGCTTTTGACATGTCGGTTCAGGATGTGGTCCGGGAGGGAATGGCATTTGAATCTCTCCATCATGGTACCTGGAGTCTTGTTCTTGGCTCCTCCGCTGCCGTAGACAAGCCAGTTTATCTCTACCGCCGGGAAGTCCTCGAACCGGCCCAGAAATTCAGGGACAGTCCTGTCCTTTACCGGGACGATGAACTCATCCAGATCGATAAAAGCGATCCAGCGGGTGTCAACGCGGTGTTTTTCAATGCAGTCGTCATAGGCGGCCAGCTGACGCCTGTGTCCAGGGAAATACGTGTATTCGACAGTTCCCGCCCCGATGTAAGGCTCGAGTATCTCCTTGGTGCCGTCGGTGCTCCCGTTGTCATAGATATAAAACTTTTCCACACCTTTTGACAGATGCCAATCTATCCATTCCTTGAAATACGGGCCTTCGTCTTTCGCGATAGCGCATACAGCAAGGAAGCAGTCCGGCTGTGAGTGGTCGTGTTTCAGGCGGCAAACCAGCCTGATTGCATTGAAAAGTCCGTAGCGCAGGATACCTCGCCATCTGTTACGTTCCATCTTTTGAGGGATGACTCCCGCTATGATTTCTGCAATTACTTTATTCATGGGCAGTTGACAGTTCAGAGTTCAAAGCCGGATTTATCCGGCAGGATATGCCCGAAGGCGTTGCTGATGTTCTCCATCACCCGTGCGTAATTGCGGATGTGCACATTGTCGTTCAGGCAGACCAGTGAATATGATTGTCCGTAGATTGCCTTGACGGCCTGCCTTGGACGGACCATGAGAGGGAACATCTTTGTATCCCGGTAGGTATTGTAGGGCTCGAAATTTCCCCGGCAGATCTGCCATGTCCTGAAAAGCTCCGGGGTGTAATCGTCCAGGGCGCGGAACCGGTTGACCGATGTCTCGGTCAGCTCTTTGCCTGCGGCTTCCCAGACCTCTTCGAAAGTGGTTTTCAGGTAAGGCTGCGCGTTGTGCGGGGTACGCAGGGTGATGAATTTGCCGTATGGCTTCAGGATATAGTTCCATCTTGCCCTGGAGCCGTAGCTCTTGTCGAACCATTTGTCGTGGAACTTGGCCATCACCTCTTTCTTGTCGAAATGGCGGTTGATGATTTTAAGGTTGTTCCTGATACGCCTGTACCATTGCGACCAGCCCGGGTTGTACTGGAAGGCTGCGATGTCGCAGGGCAGGCCGTTCCGGAAGAACCTCTCCTGGCCGACCGGCCGTATGATATAGAAGTCGTCGTTAAAATATACGAAATGTTCCGCCAGTCCGGGTATCTTATGGATGTAGCGTTCTATTACCACAGAGTTGTAGGTGGGAAGGAACTGCTCCGGGATATAGTCCTTGTGGTCTACAAGGTGGATCTTCGGGTTGTCCGTATCGAGCCATTCCGGTTTCTGCCCGCTTGTAACAAAATGTATCTTCCGTACCCACGGGGCGAATTTCTCCACTCCGCGGAACCAGTACTTCAGAAATCCGTAGTCGCGGAAACGGGCTTTTGATACACCGTTCTTCGTGTTCTCCCTGTTGCCGGAGTACTTCGCGAACTCAGCCTGCCACCGGGGGTCGTCCATATTCACCCATGTGATTACAAAATCTATATCCATATATCGTGAGAACTTCTTAAGACAAACCTTCAGACAAATTTCGGATAACAAAGTTAAGCCTTTTGACGGATATGACAAAAATATTAAATTTGCGTCAGTATAGACGCAGCATATCTTATGAAATACGACTATCTCATCATCGGGGCCGGGTTGGCTGGTGCCACATTCACCTTCATGGCCCGCCGGAAAGGGAAAAAATGTCTCGTGATAGACAAACGCCCGCATACGGGAGGGAACATTTACTGCAGCAGCGTAGAGAACATCAATGTACACAAGTACGGGGCGCATATCTTCCATACATCCGACAAGGAGGTATGGGATTTCGTGAACTCCCTTGTGGAGTTCAACAGGTACACCAATTCCCCTGTCGCCAACTACAACGGCAGGCTCTATAACCTTCCATTCAACATGAACACGTTCTATCAGATGTGGGGGGTGAAGACGCCGGAAGAGGCATCGGCCATGATAGAGAGTCAGAAGCAGGATATCCTGCATAAGATGCGTAAGGACAATATAAATGAGCCGCGCAATCTGGAGGAGCAGGCCCTGGCGCTTGTTGGGAAGGACATATACGAGACCCTGATAAAGGGATATACTGAAAAGCAGTGGGGAAGGGAATGCAAGGACCTTCCTGCCTTCATAATCAAGAGGCTTCCCATACGTCTTGTTTTCGACAACAACTACTTCAACGACAAATACCAGGGTATTCCTATCGGTGGATATAACAAGTTGATTGACAAATTGCTGGAAGGGGTGGAAGTAAAAACTGGCGTTGACTATTTCTCCGACAGGGGATGGTGGGATTCATTGGCCGGAAAGAAGGTGTTCACCGGAAAGATTGACGAGTATTTCGGGTACAGGTTCGGGCATCTGGAGTACAGGACCGTACGCTTCGAAGAGGAGTTGCATGAATGCAGCAATTATCAGGGGAATGCCGTAGTGAACTACACGAGCCGTGACGTCCCGTACACGAGGGTCATCGAGCACAAGCATTTCGAGTATTTCGGCAATGATGTTGAAAAAATCCCTGTCACTGTCATTTCAAAGGAATACTCCACAGAATGGAGGCAGGGCATGGAGCCGTATTATCCGATCAATGACGAGAAGAACGGCAGGCTTTATTCGCAGTACAGGGAGCTTGCCGACATGGAGCCTGATACAGTATTCATCGGCAGGCTTGCAGAATACAGATATTACGATATGCACCATATAATAGGCAAAGTCCTCAAGGCAGATATCTGACTATGCATCCTTCTGAAACGAAAATACTTGTCTGCTGCCATAAGCAGGCAGACATACCAGACAACGGGATTTTCCTGCCGGTACACTGCGGAAAAGCCTTGTCGGACAAGGACTTCGGTATGACCGGAGATGATACGGGAGACAGTATAAGCGTCAAAAATCCCAACTATTGTGAACTTACGGCATTGTACTGGGCATGGAAAAACCTCAAAGGGACTGAGTATATAGGCCTGTACCATTACAGGAGATATTTCGGATTCAGTACTTTCAGGGCTTTCCTCGCTGACATTGGCTACAAGGTAAAGACCAGGAGACGCATCATCAACACCCCGGACTGGAGGATGAGCAAGGTGTCCGGGGAGCAGATAAGGCGTGTATTGGACAGATACGATATAATACTCGGCAGGCCCAGGCGTGTGCACGGAAGTGTGTGGGAACAGTATTCACACTACCATCCTTCTGCCGGTCTCCAGGTGACACGGGAGGCCATAAAGGCCCTCTTCCCTGATTATATCGATAGTTTCGACTATGTGATGCACAAGACAAAAAGACTTTCCAGATGTAACATGTTCATCACCGGATGGAAAGTCTTTGACGACTACTGCTCATGGCTTTTTCCTGTCCTGTCCTATGTTGAGAGGCATACCACCATTCCTGAAGACCCGTACCAGGCGCGTATCTTCGGCTTCATCGCGGAACGCCTGCTGAATGTGTACTGCTATCACAACAGGCTGAAAAAGACATACCGGTATATTTATGAAGTGACAGGTTCTGCCACCCCTGTCAATCCTTGATAGGTTTTTTGTAGATGATGATGTTGAACAGCCTTACAATTTTGTATGGCTTGTAGTCTATATGTTCTTTCTTGACGGAGAACAGTGCTTCTAACATTACCGTAGGTAAATGCTTCTTTCCGATCCGTCCATACAGTATGGTGCCGTTCTGCTCCTTGCGGACAAGATAATTGTGCAGGAAACTGTATTTCCCGTAGATACTGTCGGCGAGATCTATTACATCCTGTCTTTTGTCCGGGACGATATATCTTATCGAAAACCAGTAGCAATTGTTGAAAAATTTTGACAACAACTGTTCATGCGATGTAATTAAACTGTGTTTCTCGAGGAACGAGAACAGGTAATCTGCGGCTTTAAAGTGGTCTATCGCTCTCGGTGTAGTATTGAAAGTTTCAGCCATTATGCTACCGGTACGTCTCAAGTAATTATATAAAGGATCTTTGAAATAATAGACTTTACCTATACAGAAAAAATATTGCAGTGTAAAAGGAAAATCTTCATAATAGATTTTCTCGAACTGTATATCGAATCTGTCCAGAATGGATTTTCTAAACAGTTTGTTCCAGACGGATACATCTGTCTGCCATATTACTGTATCGTTGACACCGACAAGCCCGGAGAAATTCACCGAATAGTATTTCCGGTCTGATACTGGAGCTTTTGCTCCCTGCTCCAGAATGACGTTTGTGCCGAAACATATCATGTCAGGTCCAGAAGCAAAACTTTTCGAAATAATTTCGTATGTATCTGGACGTATAGAGTCGTCTGAATCGACAAAACTTATCCATTCAGATGTTGCTTTCGCCAGTCCGGCGTTCCTTGCATCTCCGAGTCCTCCATTCTCTTTATCTATAATGAGAATTCTTGGGTCTTCTTGCTGCAATCTGTGGAGAATATCTCTTGAACCATCGGTGGAACCGTCATTTACACAGATGATCTCCAGATTCCTGTATGTCTGGTTCATAACACTCCGGACGGCCCCCTCTATATATTTTTCAGTATTGTAGACAGGAATTATAACTGTTATTTTTTCAGAACCCATATAATTGTAAATCTAAAATCAAAATACAAAATTACATTAAATTTACATTAAAAATGCTACCTTTGCCAAGCATCCTATGTTATTATTATAAATCGCATATGCAAAAAAAACTTGCGTTAGTTGCATAAAGAGTTCAGATATATCCACCTACAGGTTCCAGTTATGAATGATAGACCTCTGATTTCAATCCTTGTACCTTGCTATAATGTAGAGAAGTATCTGCGGCAGTGCATGGATTCTATAATCAACCAGACCTATACTTCTCTTGAAATTATATGCTTGAATGATGGTTCAACTGACAGTACTCTCGGTATCTTGAATGAGTACAAGGCAAAGGACGGCAGGATAATAGTTGTTGACAAGCCGAATTCAGGATACGGGGCAACAATGAATATCGGGTTAAGGATGGCTACAGGGAAGTATATCGGTATAGTGGAGTCGGATGACTACATCGAACCGGAAATGTATGAGGCCCTATGCGATGAAGCTGAAAAGGAGAATCTGGATATAGTCCGGTGCCGGTTTTATGAAAGGAATGAAATTGCTCATACGACTAAACCTTCCCCTTATGTTAAAAGAAGAGATTCGGTTTTCAGACCATTGGATTTACCTTCTTCTTTGCTTATCCAGCCGACGATATGGGTCGGACTATATAACAGGGAATTCCTGATGACAAACGGTATATCATTCCTTGAAACTCCGGGGGCCAGTTATCAGGATACATCATTTTCGTTCAAGTCCTTGTCTATGGCCCGAAAGGTCAGATTCTTGCCTGATATATTACATAATTACCGTATCAACGAATCGTCTTCCGTGTCATCTCCAGGAAAAGTGTTTTGTGTATGTGATGAGGATGCTGAAATCCGCAGATATGTAAGGGAACATGGGCTTTATGACCAGTTGAAAGGAATTATGGCATTCAGGACATTCCAGTCGTACAAATGGAATTACAACCGTCTCAAAACTATGGAACTGAAAAGGTCATTCATGAAGCAGTGGACGAAAGAGGCCGGCCAGATGTTTGCTGAGGGAGCCATAACAAGGCAGCATTTTTCTAGAAATCGTATCTGTAGGCTCTGGATAATAGCGCATTGTCCGTTTTTATATTATTTTGCTAGAAAAGTATAGTCTATTTTTAATCGATAATCATTTTTCTGCCTTTGCGTTTCAGTTTTGATTCTTCAATATGCCAATATAGTTCGGCAGGGGTAATGTATCGGATAAATCGTTTTCTGTCCCATTCGAATGAGGATTTCTTTTTTGCCACTAACGGTATTTCCATAGTTGCTACCCCTCCCGGAATGCGGGATATCTCCAGCATCAGATTCTGGATATATCCGTTGATTGCATTAAACCGTTCGTCTTTTGCCCATTGTTCTTGCAGAAATTTGCCGTAGCGTTCCAGTATTGACTGCCTGTCGAGTTCTTCCCGTTGAGGGAAGAAAGCAAAATGTGACGCTATTGTATCTCCGTTTACACAGTTGCATTTTCCGATACTGGACGGGTAGATGCATGAAAGGAACTCTTCATCATCCGCAGGGTTATCAGGAATGATGCCATTGAATGGTTTCATCTGGCTTCCGAACCACAATATGGCATTGATGGAGAACCGTGTCATCCCGATTTCGAATTTTCCGCAGTGTAGACCGGGGTATTTCCCGGTAAGCAGCCATTTCTGTATAAACCATTCGTGCAGTCTGGACGCAAAGGTCCCGCTTTTCCATAATATAGGATGGGATGCTGAAGCTGGCTGGTAATACCGGAATCGGATTAATTTCTTTACTTCAAGAATGTAGGTACACAAAGCATTGTTTATGACCAATGGCGAGACAAGGAAATAGTCCGGATTGTCTATTCTGAAGTCAACCATTTTCTTAATCAGTCCTGGTTCCATCCAGACTATGTCATCATCCAGTTTGAAGTATATGCAGTCATCCTCTATGCATTTTTTATAGAAAGCATTGATTGTCATATTCCCGTTTACCTCTCCATCTGGCTGCCATACGAGATTTATTACGGGATATTTTTCAGAAAGTTTCTTGAAGAAGTATATGTCCTCTTTATTGACTGTATTTATCCAGATGTCGTATCTGTCAATGATGTCAGATGTTATGATTTGAGGTATAAGATATTGCATATAACGTCTGCGTCCAGCAGGCGTTACACAGACAATTTTGTAGTTCCTGTACATAAATTATCGAATTAATTTTCTTTCACAATCCACCTGTCAATATTCCGTGCCTGCGACGAGAAATTCACCCCTATCTCGAAGACCTTCCTCCTGTCGTTCCTGAACGGCAGGGAGTACTGCTTTTCTTCTATCTGGGTGATGGCCTCCTCCGCGCTGCCGTCAAGCTTGAACTCCATGACGTAGATGTAGTCGGCAGTCTGGAGCACAAGGTCGATCCGGCCTCTTGAGGTCCGGTATTCCACCTGTGTGTATAGTCCCGCCAGTCGGAAGACGATGAACAGCACGTTCTGGTAGTGGAGCTCTATGTCCCTGGCCAGTTCATACGGGCACCCGGCCAGGAAACGCTGGAGGCGTTCCATGAAGGAGTCAATGGCCCCTGAGCGCACATCCCTGACGAACTGCTTGATCTCGAAAGGGGACTGCGTCTTGTCCACTCCGGAGTAGTAGGGCAGGAGGAAGTTCATGAACCCGTCCTCGACCTCCCTGTTGGGGAACCCCAGGGTATACATCCCGAACTCCCTGTCGTAGCCCTTTATCGTCAGGTATCCGCTCTGGTAGATCACCGGTATCGGGTTGTCGTCTGTGAAGATGCTGTCGAGGATGTCGTCGTCGGTCTCCACCCGGGACATCTTCTCCAGATCGTAGTCGCTTTTCTTCAGCAGCTCCACAAGGTATGTCGGCGTCCCGGTCTCGAACCAGTAGCTCCCGTAACGCCTGGACTTGAACGTGTTCAGCAGGCTGAACGGGTTGTAGATGCCTGCACTGTCAGGACAGAAATGGTATCCGTCATAGTCCTCCTTGAGCTGCGCACACGCCTGCTCGTAGGTCTGGCCGTTGGCCCGGGCAAGTTCCGCGATGTCTTCCGAAAAATTGTCCAGAAGCTCCTTTTCACTTATGCCGCAGATGTCAGAATAGTCCGGATTCCTGGAGATGTCCTCAAGGTTGTTCAGGTCGCTGAAGACGCTGACCTTGCCGAACTTGGTGACCCCTGTCAGCAGAGCGAACCTGATATAGCCGTCCATTGATTTCAGCACCCCGTAGAACGCCTTCAACGTGTTCCTGTACTCGGTCTGAAGGCTGTCGTTCCCGATGGCCTGGAGCATCGGCTTGTCGTACTCGTCTACCAGGATGACCACGCGCTCTCCTGTCTTTGTCGCCGCGTTCCTTATCAGGCTGACGAACCTGTCGTCGACAGTCTTGTCTGTAGGGACACTTCCATATAAGGCCTCGTACACCAGCAGCTGCCGGTCTATCAGCCGTATCAGATCTTCTTCTGTGTCGAATTTCTTGGCATTCAGATCCAAATGTATTACCGGATATCGTTTCCACTCCTTTTCCAGACCATGCACAGCAAGTCCCCCGAACAGCTCCTTCTTCCCCTGGAAGTACGCCTCCAGCGTGCTTATCAGCAGGCTTTTCCCGAACCGCCTCGGGCGGCTCAAGAAATAATACCTCCCGGTCTTCACGAGCCGGTACATCAGCTCTGTCTTGTCGACATAGAAATAGCCGTCATTCCTCAGGCTCTCGAAGTTCTGTATACCCACCGGGTAAAGTTTGCCGCTCATTGTGAATAACTTTTTATAGATAATTGCAAATATAAGAAGTAGTTTAAATTTTTCTCAAAAATTCTTTTACGGACCTTCCGTCAATAAAATAGAGGGCGACTTTGCTGCCGCCCTCCGATACTATTTTTCACTTCACGTTACACTACTCGTCACGGTCTTCTTCCATGTAAGCCTTGAGGAGCTTATCCTGAACATCGGCAGGTACAGGCTGATAGTCAGCAAATTCCATTGTGAATGTAGCGCTGCCTGATGTGAGTGAGCTCAAGGTTGTAGAGTATTTATACAGTTCAGCCAGAGGGACCCTTGCCTTGATGACTTCAAATCCCTTGTCGCTGCCCATACCCTCTATGAGGGCCCTGCGGTTCTGCAGGTCGGACATGCAGGCTCCCATATAGTCCGACGGTGTGAGCACCTCCACATTGTATATAGGTTCCATGATCTTCGGGCCGGCATTGCGGAACGCCTCTTTGAAAGCATTTCTTGCAGCCAGTACAAAGGAAATTTCATTGGAGTCCACAGGGTGCATCTTGCCGTCATATACATAGACCCTTATGTCGCGTGCGAGGGACCCGGTAAGAGGGCCTTCGCTCATCTTGTCCATTATGCCTTTCAGTATGGCCGGCATGAAACGTGCGTCGATGGCTCCGCCGACAACACAGTTATAGAATTCCAGCTTACCTCCCCATTCCAGGTCGAATGATTCCTTGTTCTTGACATTCAGGACCACCTCCTTGCCGTCAATCTTGAACCTGTTGGTGGCCTCGACCCCTTCTACGATAGGGCATATTAGCAGGTGCACTTCCCCGAACTGTCCCGCTCCGCCGGACTGTTTCTTGTGCCTGTAGCTGGCTGTAGCCACCTTGGTGATGGTCTCCCGGTATGAAATCTTAGGAGGGAAGAGCTCGATCTCGATTTTGTTTTCGTTCTTGAGCCTCCATTTGACTATATTGATATGCTGTTCTCCCTGGCCCTTGAGGATGGTCTGTTTGAGCTCCTTGGAGTATTCCACGATGATTGTAGGGTCCTCTGCCGAGATTTTTGAAAGGGCCTCGCTCATCTTCTCCTCATCCTTCTGCTCTTTGGCCTTTACTGCCGTGCGGAACTTGGACGCAGGGAATTTTATATGTTCGTAGACGATGTCCGTGCCCGGCTGGGACAGTGTGACATTGGTCTTTGCCGCGCGCAGCTTTACCGTACATCCGATGTCTCCTGCAAACAGGTCGGTGACCTTCTCTTTTTTCTTGCCGGCCACAGCGTATATTGTGCTTATCCTTTCCTTGTCCCCTGTCTCCGGGTTCTCCAGGTCCTGTCCTTCGGTCAGCTCCCCGGACATCACCTTGAAATAGGCCACCTCTCCGAGGTGCTGCTCAACCGCTGTCTTGTATATAAAGAGTGTAGTAGGGGCGTCCTGCTTGCACTCGACTTCTTTTCCGTCCTTTGTCCTGGCTTTTCTGTCAGCAGGCGATGATGCAGTCCTGATGGTGAACTCCATGAGCCTTTTGACGCCGATGTCCTTTCTGGCTGAAAGGCAGAATACAGGAAGCACCTCTCCTGCCCTGCAGCCGATACCGATACCCTTGCGGATCTCGTCTTCGGTCAGCACTCCTGCCTCGAAGAATTTCTCCATGAGCGTATCGTCATATTCTGCGGCCCTCTCGATAAGGGCTGATCTCAACTCCTCGGCCTCGTCCTTATACTGTTCTGGTATTTCAAGGTCTTCACGTGTACCGTTGTCATCCTTGAAATGGTAGTATTTCATCTTTAGCACATCGATGAACCCGTCGAAAGAAGGGCCCGGATTCACCGGGAACTGTATCAGTACCGGCTGTTTGCCGAATGCCTCTTTCATCGACTCCAGGGTGTTTTCCCATGAAGCCTTTTCGCTGTCCAGCTGGTTGATGCCCACTATGAGCGGAATGTCATACTGGCGGGCATACCGTGCGAAAATCTCTGTCCCGACTTCAACCCCCTGTTGTGCATTTATGAGAAGTACCCCCGTATCGCAGACTTTGAAGGCAGACACCGCCCCGCCTATGAAGTCGTCCGCACCCGGAGTGTCTATGATGTTGAACTTCGTATCCATGAACTCTGCATAGAGAGGAGTAGGGTAGATGGAACGCTGGTTCATCTGCTCGATTTCAGTGTTGTCAGATACGGTGTTCTTAGCTTCCACCGACCCTCTCCTCTCGATCACCTTGCCCTCGTAAAGCATAGCTTCAGATAATGTGGTTTTACCTGACTTGGTGCTACCAAGCAGAACCACATTACGGATGTTGTTGGTTGAATAAGCTTTCATGTGCTTTTTGTTTTGTTATTAATTGTATGGTCTTCCGGCACTTTCATTAAGCCAGTATCGAAGCAAATCTAATAAATTAAAACATGAAAAACAATAGCGTCCTACAGCTCTATCCCGTATTTGTCTTCCAGTCGCTTTTCATGGCCCTCTCTGTAAGCTTCGAGAATGCCGTCCCCGCTGTAGCCCAGTTCGGATTCAATGTATGAATCCATTTCCCCGGCATCCGCCCCTATCCATCCGCATATTTTCACGAATGTCACTCCCGGGACCATATACACCTTTTCCTCTTCCAGAAGCCTGTAAAACAGTTCAAACTTTTCCTTTTCCATATTTACGTGCGTTTTTTTGTGCAAATCTGACCGTAAAACAGTAAAATGACAATATGTTGTTGTCTTTTGTGGCGAAATCAGTAAAGATTTTTCTCTTTTTTAATGTTTTTTCTGTTTTTTGACATGTTTTAGGTGTCATTGACAATTTCCTGTTGCCAAATGTCTGGGCCGATATGTGATACTTTTGTTGTCAACAATACCAATCTCAAGAATGGACAACATCTCCGTCAAGAAAAATATCACCGCCATACGGAAGCAGCTCGGTCTGACCCAGCAGGAAATGGCCGACAGAATGGGTATTTCCCGGAATGCATACAGGCGCATCGAGTCAGGAGAGACAGCCCTTGTGAATGATTATCTCCTGCGGATCGCCTCTATCCTTGACAAGACGGCCGATGAACTTGTCCTGGGTTATACCCCTCCGGAGAATTACGGCAGGACCCTGGAGGACCTGCGCGAGAAATACTACCAGGAGGGTATGGAGAAAGAAAAGAAGAGCCGGGAGGCGATAGCCTCCCTTCAGCAGACTGTCATGGCCCAGGAAAAGCGGATAGCCCTTCTGGAGGATCTTGTGAAGACGAAGGAGGAGATAATCGTCATGCTTAAAAAGGAAATCCAGAGGTGAAATTTCCTATCTTTGCGTCCATGCATGGGAATATACATCTCTTGAACCATCTGAATGACGGCCTTGTAGAGGCCGGATGCGATGAGGCCGGCAGGGGACCTCTGGCAGGGCCGGTATTCGCTGCCGCCGTCATCCTGCCTGAAGGTTTTCACCATCCGCTTCTGAACGATTCCAAGAAAATGACAGCGAAAGCCCGTGAGGATCTGCGGCATGTGATAGAGGCGGAAGCCGTATCATATGCGGTCAAATCTCTCAGTGCCAGGGAAATAGATACCATAAACATTCTGAATGCCTCCATAGCCGGAATGTGGAGGGCAGTGTTGAGCCTGGATACGGCGCCGGAGTTCCTGATAATCGACGGGAACAGGTTCTTGCCGTATTCCAGGGTAGCCATGATGGAGGCTTCTTTACATGTGGACAGCACATCGGAAGATGCCGTGGCGGCCGGGAAATACGGTGCCATACCGTTCCGGTGTATTGTGAAAGGGGACGGGAAATACGCCCCGATAGCGGCGGCATCTGTCCTCGCCAAGACATACAGGGACGAATACATGAGGAAGATAGCTTCGGAGTACCCGCAGTACGGCTGGGAAAGGAATATGGGATACCCCACAAAAGAGCATATCGACGCCATCCGGAAGTACGGCTATACACCCCACCACAGGATGAGTTTCCATGTTAAAGAACTCGAGCCGTCGCTTTTCTGAATCGGGAAAGGAAGTTTCCATTATATGGGCCGGCCAGCGCCTCGGCAATGCAAATCATACAAGTCTGTTTGCATTGCACTCGGCTTCTGTGTATATTTGCGCCCGTGCAGTTGAATCAGTATGAAAAACATAATAATACAATGAGAAAATTTCTTTGTGCAGTAGCGGTCCTGTCTGTGTTTTCTTCGGCAGGGCTTAAGGCGGATGAAGGCATGTGGATGCTGCCTCTGCTGGAAAAAATGAACATCAAGGTGATGCAGGCTGAAGGCTGCAGGCTCAGTGCAGACCAGATCTACAGTATCAACCATTCCTCCCTGAAGGATGCCGTCGTACAGTTCGGCGGCGGGTGTACAGGGGAGATTATATCGGCCGAAGGGCTTCTGGTGACCAACCACCATTGCGGTTATGCCAGCATCCAGAAACTCAGTTCGGTAGAGCATGACTATCTTTCAGACGGATACTGGGCCATGAACAGGAGCGAGGAGCTCCCTTGTGAGGGGCTTACGGTGACATTCCTTGAGGGCATGACGGATGTTACAGCGATAATGCAGAAGACCGAGAAGGCTGCCCGCAGACAGTACCGGGACAGTCTTGACGTGGAGGGCCTGGTGGCCAGGGCCCTGGCTGCAAAGGAAGACGAGCTCAGGAAAGAGGCCGAAGGCGACAATCCGCACTGCAAGGTGGTATTCGAGTCATTCTACAATGAGAATGTGCGCTATATGATTGTCTACAAGACATTCCGTGATATCCGTTTCGTCGGGGCGCCACCTTCCTCCATAGGGAAGTTCGGGGCAGACACCGACAACTGGATGTGGCCGCGCCACACAGGGGACTTCTCCATGTTCCGTGTATATGCCGACAAGGACAACAATCCTGCGGACTACTCTCCGGACAATGTCCCTTATTCTCCGAAGCAGCACCTCGCCATCTCCCTGAAAGGGGTTAAGGACGGAGACTACACCATGATAATGGGGTATCCTGGCAGGACAAACCGGTTCTTCACCTCGCCGGAGCTGAAGAACCTGCTGGCGAAACAGGACATAGCCATTGCAGCCCGGACTGTCCGTCAGGATATCATGATGGAGGACATGCTGGCGGACCCAAAGGTGAAGATCCAGTATGCGAACAAGTATGCAAGCTCTTCAAACGGCTGGAAAAAGTGGATAGGCATGAAGCAGGCGTTTGCGAAGCTTGACATCATCGGCAGGGCTGAACAGGAGGAGGCGCAGTTCACCGCCTGGGTTAACGAGAACGGGAAACGCCGGGAAAAATACGGTTCGGCTCTCGAGACCATACGGAAAGGCGTGGAGGCAGGAGCCGGGGCGAACCGCATATATACCACTACCCTGGAGTCAGTGTACAGGATAGAGCTCCCGACCTTTGCCACCATATTCAACAATGCCGCAAAGACCGCCCTCAATGCCACGGACAACAGGGATACCCTTGCTGCCTTCCAGGATGCGTTCGCTACGGTTGCCCCTCTCTATAAAGATTATTCCGCAGGTACGGATATCAAGGAAGCCAGGGCAATGCTGGAATATTACAGGGACAATATCGACACCGCATATTACCTTAAGGGCATCGCCCCTGATTTCGGGACAATGGATATCGCCTCTTACGTGGACTCCCTGTTTGCCTGCAGCATCTTCACTTCGGAGGAAAAGCTTGCCGGAGCGATAAAGACAATGAAGCCGTCTGATGTGTTTGAAGACCCGGCTCTGGCTCTCGCAAAGTCATACACTGATGTGCTCAGGAGCGTCCTTCCGGAGATTTCCGTCAGCGATTCCCTGCTTTCCGCAGGCCGCAAGGCATATACCGCAGGCCAGCTGGAATGGAAAAAGGACCAGCCGTCATATCCTGACGCAAACTTTACCATGAGACTGACCTACGGGCATGTAAAGGGATATTCCCCTAAGGATGCCGTCATCTACAAATATTACACGACCCTCGACGGCGTGATGGAGAAAGAAGATCCTGACAACTGGGAATTTGTTGTCCCTGAAAAGCTTAAGGAACTGTGGAAAAACAGGGACTTCGGCCAGTACGCCATGCCTGACGGCAAAATGCCTGTAGCCTTCCTTTCCAATAACGACATCACCGGAGGTAATTCCGGCAGTCCCGTGCTCAATGCGGACGGGCAGCTGATCGGCCTCGCCTTCGACGGAAACTGGGAGTCTATGAGCAGCGACATCATGTTCGAGCCGGACCTCCAGCGGTGCATCAATGTGGACATCCGCTATGTGCTCTTTATCGTCGACAAGTTCGGAGGGGCAGGCTACCTGCTTGATGAAATGACCATTGTGAAGTAATGTCCCGCCCGGGAAGAAAAAAGAAAATTGGAATGAAACAGAACGAAATAATGAAAATGCTCTATGATGTGCAGCACCCCGGCAAAGGGGACAGGAACATCGTGGAGCTCGGGATGGTGGAAAAGGTGGATATAGAAGACAATAAAGTCACTGTCACCCTCGCTTTCCCGAAACACCGCGACCCGCTCGCTGAATACCTCATAGGCAGCACAAAGGCGGCAGTCATCCGCCATGCCCCGGAAGGGACGCAGGTGGAAGTCAAGGCCATAGTCAAGGAAGAGGCCCAGAAGAAGCAGGTGGGACTCAACCTCGGGACCGAAGAGCTGGAGCATGTTAAGCACATCATCGGGGTAGCCTCGGGCAAAGGAGGTGTAGGCAAGTCCACCGTAGCGGTGAACCTGGCGATAGCCCTTGCCCGGGCCGGATACAAGGTCGGGCTCGCGGATGCCGACGTATACGGGCCTTCAGTACCGAAGATGACCGGCACGGAGCACGATATGCCCGAGGCTTTCCAGGAGGGGGACAAGGAAGTGATAATACCTCTGGAGAAATACGGGGTGAAATGGATGTCCATCGGATATTTCGCCTCTCCGGAGCAGGCCCTCATCTGGAGAGGGCCGATGGCTTGCAACGCCCTCAAGCAGATGATCCTGCAGGTACGCTGGGGCGAGCTTGACTTCCTTCTCATCGACATGCCTCCGGGAACAGGGGACATCCATATCAGCCTGGTGCACGACATACCTTTGAGCGGTGCTGTGATAGTCACTACCCCACAGGCAGTGGCCCTTGCCGATGTGGAGAAAGGAGTGAACATGTTCCGTAATGAGAGCATCCGCAAGCCTATCTTCGGGCTGGTGGAGAACATGGCCTGGTTCACACCGGAGGAACTTCCGGACAACAGGTACTACATCTTCGGCAAGGACGGAGGGACTGAGATGGCCGCGAAATACGGCATCCCTCTGCTCGGGCAGGTGCCTATCGTCCAGAGCATCAGGGAAGGCGGCGACAGCGGAGAGCCCGCCGCCCTCTCGGACAGGCCTGACGGAGTGGCATTCATGGGCATTGCCTCAAAACTCGTTGAAGAAGTCAGCAAGAAATAATACACCAACACGGTTCCGGGGCTTACCCGGAACCTTTTCATGAAATCTGCAGATGAAACAGTATCTCGACCTCCTGCGGCACATACGTGAGCACGGGGTGATGAAAGAAGACCGTACCGGAGTCGGTACGCAAAGTATATTCGGATACCAGATGCGCTTCGACCTGGGCGCGGGTTTCCCGCTTCTCACTACCAAGAAAGTACATCTGAAGTCCATCATATATGAGCTTCTCTGGTTCATTTCCGGAGACACCAACATCAGGTATCTAAAAGACCACGGAGTGTCCATCTGGGACGAATGGGCCGATGAAAACGGAGACCTGGGCCCTGTTTACGGGCACCAGTGGCGCAGCTGGCCTGCCCCTGACGGAAGCACCATAGACCAGCTGTCAAATGTAATAGAATCTATCAGGAAAACTCCTGACAGCAGAAGGCTGCTGGTCTCCGCATGGAATGTGGCGGAAGTGGACAGGATGGCCCTGCCTCCGTGCCATACCATGTTCCAGTTCTATGTGGCGGAAGGAAAGCTCTCGTGCCAGCTGTACCAGCGGAGCGCGGACGTGTTCCTCGGAGTGCCGTTCAACATAGCCTCCTATGCCCTGCTCACCATGATGATAGCCCAGGTCTGCGGTCTGCAGCCCGGGGAGTTCATCCACACTACCGGTGATACACATATCTACAGGAACCATTTCGAGCAGGTGGCCCTGCAGCTCTCACGCGAGCCCAGGCCGCTCCCTGTCATGAAGTTAAATCCTGAAGTAAAGGATATCTTCAGTTTCAGATATGAGGACTTTTCTCTGGAAGGTTATGACCCGTGGCCGGCTATCAAGGCCCCGGTAGCAGTATAGGCCGGTGTCATGAATTCTTTCTTTGACTGAAGGCAGGAGGAAGGCTGCTATTAAAGCCTGATGCGGAAACCGGCTTCAAAGCCGAGCATCAGAGGCTGTACCGTGCGGATGCTTTTCGGGGCCTTGCTGTTCCTGAAATAATATCTCAGGCTCGGGTCAATATACAGCCCCAAATGGTCTGTGAGTAAGAATTCCACTCCGATACCGATATTTGCGGACAGCTGGACGGAACCGGTGTCCCCTCTGTAATAAAGGTTGCGTCCGGAGTCATCTGCCGTATATTTGTTCGCGACGCATAGTTCGGCAGCTCCGCCTGCATATGCATAGAAGTCGATGAAATTCTTCTGTACGATATTATAGTAGACATTCACCGGTATTCCCACATAGTGCTGGGAGTTCCTTATGTCGCTGTATTCGACCGGATTCTTGCCTTCTTCAGTATATATTCCGTCGAATGTCCTTGTCAGGAACGAGTAGTTCAGCCCTATGCTCATGGACCATTTCGGTGTGAAGCCGAGCTTTATTCCTGCTCCGACTGAAACAGGTATGCCGAATCTGTTGTTCCCTTCCTCCAGTTCCCGGATTCCTGTCGAACCGGATCCAGGCGCCATCATATAGCTGGTGCTGGAATTCTCTGAATTGGTGTTGCTTATGGCGTTTCCGGAAATTGTGAGCGAGGTCCTTATCCTGCGGCGGCCCCCGTCTTCCGGCATTTCTTCGAAAAAGTCGCTGAAACTCTCTTCTTCCGTTTCCTGCCCTTTCTCCTGGCCTGCCTTTTCCGTGCCGCCTGTGACGGATTCCTGTTCAGGTGCTGTTTCCGGTGCCGGGGAGGCGGTCATGGCCTGCTCTGAAAGGGTTTCTGCAGAGACTTCTTCCTCTCCGGCGGCAATGTCAGACCCCTGGCCCGGGATTCCTTCCTGCATCTGTGCGTCCGTTATCCCTGACGGCCTCATCAGGGCGGCGTCATGTGCGTGGGCGGCCTCTTCCGGAGCGGCCTGTGCTATCAGCACATTGTCTATGCCTGTTCCGGACCTGCCTGTGGTATCATTGTCTTCTACGACTGCTATCGGGGAGGAATACTGTATTTCAGGAGAGTTTTTACGGTCCAGAAGGCCGCTGAATATGAATGCTCCGGTTATCGCGGCGGCTGCGGCGATGCCGGTGCCGGCCCTGCGGAGCCATAGCATGAGGACGTGCCTGTCCCTTTTATGCGGCACGGCAGACGGGGTCGCCCCGTCAAGACGCGCCTCGATACGGTCCCAGATATGGTCCGGGACTTCCTCCCGGCCGCCCTCAAGGACCGATCTTATCTTCAGGTCGAATTTTTCCTCGTCGTTAAACATTTTCCTGTTCTTTAATTTTACTTTGCAGCCACACTCTCGCCCTGCTGAGCTGTGTCCTTGATGTCGTCTCCGTGATGTTGAGCATTTCCGCGATCTCCTTGTGCGAGTACCCCTCTACTACATACATATTGAATACTGTGCGGAAACCGGGCGGCAGGGCCGTTATGAGCTTCATCAGCTCCTGGTACCCTATATTCTCCATCGGGGACGCCATGCCTGTACTGAGCCCGCGGGCGTTCTCCAGTTCGTCGCTCATTTTCAGGGCATCCTTTTTCCTCAGATACATGAGTGCAGTGTTCACAAAGATCTTTCTCGCCCACCCCTCGAAGGATCCGTTTCCCTTGTAGCTATCCAGCTTCGAGAACAGTGCTATGAACCCTTCCTGGAGGATGTCCTGCGCGACAGAGCGGTCTCCCACATACCGGATACATACGGGAAACATGCGGGACGCCAGCTGGTCATATAAAGCCCTCTGGGCAGCCCTGTCTCCCTTTATGCACAGATCAATCAATTTCTGCTCTGAGGTTCCGGTCACGGTACTGTCACTCAAATCGGTTCGCAAAACTCAATCAACCATGCGACTGAACAGATGCACAGAAAATGTAAAACGTTGCATCGGCCGCATTTGTTTTGCCAAACATAAACAAAAAATCAGACATTTGCCAGAAAAGTACTATTTTTGCAAGATGCGCATCCGGAGACAAAAATGTAATTATCCGGAAATGAACAGGATGACAATGGAAAACTCAAGACATATCCGTATCATACTCCCGGTTGCCCTCTGCATGTTTTTTCTTGCAGCTGACTTTACGGCTTCCGGCCAGAAGAAAGACAAGAGCTACTATGAGAACCAGGTAATATCTGCGGTGGAGAAATACAATTCCCAGGATTTTGCCGGTGCATCTGAAATTCTTGAAGATGTGGTTGCCTCAGTCCCGGACAATGATGCCGCCCATTATTATCTCGGTCTTTCGGCCTTCTGCCGGAAGGACTTCGCCCTTGCGGAAAAGGAGCTCAAGACAGCGGTGCAGCTCGACACCATGAATTTCTGGTACCGGTACCGCCTCGCGCTTGTATATTCCGCCTCTGACAGGAAGGAGCTCACGATAGCCATGTATGAGGACCTTCTCAAGGATTTTCCGAAAAAGACAGACCTCTATTACAGTCTCATAGACCTGTATTTTGCCGAAGGGCAGCCTGACAAGGCCCTGAATACGCTTTCGCAGATAGAGGCTGTCTCGGGGAAGAACGAGGCTACGGCCATGACGCGATTCCAGCTTCTTGCCCGCCTCGGGAAACAGAAGGAAGCCTATGAAAGCCTGGAGGAGTTCAACAGGGAATATTCCTCACCGCAGGTGCTTTCTATGCTGGGGGACTACCAGATGTCGATGTACAATGATTCCACAGCGCTGAAATACTATGACGAGGCCCTGGACCTGGAGCCCGGGTTCGCCCCTGCCGTCCTGGGCAAGGCCGAGACCCTGCGTATCACCCGGAGGTATGACCAGTATTTTTCTATCATCAATAAGTTCCTGTCCGACGATACTGTCCCTTCTGCGGGGAAATGTGATTATCTTAAGGCCGTCATGCAGCAGTCCGACCCTATGTTCATCAAGACATTCATGTCAAGGGTGGATACCATGATAGTCAATGCTGTGTCCGCACATCCGAAAGACAGCATGGTGCTTGTCACCGCCGGGGTCTACTATTTCGGTACCGACAGGGAGGCCGAAGCGTTGAAATACCTGAAGGAGAATATGGATATTTATCCGGAAAGCCTGTCGGCCGCCGCAAACTATATTGAGGTGCTCATGTATACAAAGGACTGGGACGCCCTTGCCGCGGAGTCGGAAGCCGCCTTCAAGAAATTCCCGGAGGAGACCGCCTTCCTGGAGATGTCGAGCATGGCGCATTATAACAAGGGAGACTACGGCCGTGTCCTCGAAAACTGCAGGACAATCCTCTCCTCCGCCGCGGGAGACAGCCTGAAGTCCCTGACCGCATACTCGACGATGGGGGACATGTACCATCAGATGGGGGAGAACGCGAAAGCCTACAAGGCATACGAAAGCGCCCTTAAAATCAACGCTACATATGCTCCGGTGCTAAACAACTATGCCTTTTATCTGAGCATGGAGGGCAAGAAGCTCAAGAAGGCGGCGGCGATGAGCAAGATTACGGTAGACCAGGAGCCGGACAACCCTACATACCTGGATACATATGCGTGGATACTGTATCTTATGGGCCGGCCGGAGGAGGCAAAGCCGCTTTTCAAGCATGCAATGCTGTACGGAGGGAAGGACAGCGTGGTGATTCTGGACCATTATGCGGAGGTGCTGTTTGCCCTGAAGGAGTATGACCTTGCGATGGTATACTGGAACCAGGCAAAGATGAAGAACACTGATAACGAAATACCTGATCTTGACCGGCGTATCAAGGAAAGGAAGGACGCAATCAACAGAAAATAATGTCAGGACGCATCCTATACGCATCAGCCCTTGCCGTGGCGGCGCTTTTGTCCGTCATGCCGCTGCATTCCCAGGACATAAGTGTGCACGAGAAGAGGAAGCAGCAGCTGGAGAAGGACATAGAGCTTATCGACCGCCAGCTCTCCGAGAACGAGTCCCGGAGCAGGAGCATGCTTTCCGACCTCACGCTTATCAGGGCGCAGATTTCCAGCAGGACGGCTCTTGTGGCGGAAAGTAACAGGCTGATCAGGAAATATTCCGATGAAATATATCTTACCCAGCTTCAGATAAACCGTCTGGACGCCCGCATAGATACCTTGAAGGTACATTTCGCAAAGCTCGTCAGAAGCGCCTACAAGAACAGGGACGCAAAGGTCTGGTACATGTATATCCTCGCCAGCGAGAATCTCGGGCAGGCATTCCGCCGTTACAGCTATTTCAGGAACCTTTCTTCCGAGATGGGCCGCCAGGCTGAAGAAATCCGTTCCGCCGAGGAGGAGCTGCAGAAAAAGAAAGAAGGGCTGCAGAAGATGAAGACCGATGCCGAGAAGGCCAAAAGGCAGGTCGAACAGGAGGTGGGAGAGCTGCGTGCCGAGGAGAAGAAAGCCGAAGATATTGTCGCAAGGCTCAAGCAGGACAGACGGAAATATGAGAAGGAGCTCGCCTCAAAGCGCAAGGAGGTTGACGCCCTGAACAAGGAGATAGAACGCCTTATCGCCGCCGCGATGAAAGGGAAGGACAAAGGTAAAGAACCGGAGATCGACTATGCCCTGGACGCGGAATTCTCCAATAACAAAGGCAAGTTGCCGTGGCCTGTCGACGGGGTCGTGGTAGACAGGTTCGGACAGCACTACCATCCTGTGTTCAGGACAGTCAAGCTGCCGTTCAACAACGGCATTTCAATAGCCGTCGCCAGGAATGCCCGTGTCAAGGCTGTATTCGACGGGGTCGTAAAGCAGATTGTCGTCATGCCAGGGTACAACCAGTGCGTACTTATCCAGCACGGTAACTGGTTCTCCTTCTACTGCAAGCTCCAGGGCACGACAGTAAAGGCCGGGGACAAGGTAAAGACAGGACAGGTGATAGGCATTGTGGACACCATCAATGGCGATACGCAGCTGCATTTCCAGATATGGCAGAAGCAGACCCCGCAGAATCCGGAGCTGTGGCTCAGGAAGCGGTAGGGACAGGACCTTTGCCTATACGAAATACGAATATAGATTCTCAGCATGAAAAAGACTAAAATCAACAAGACCGTATTCCTCACCGGGGCCACCGGCAACATGGGCTGGGCCGGATTCCAGGAACTTTACAGGAGGAAGGGCAGGTTCAATATAACCCTGCTCGCACGTCCGAGCAAGAAAAACCACAGATTGCTGAAGCCTTATGAGAACGACCCGTCCGTAAGGATAATCTGGGGGAATCTTATGAATTATGATGATGTGCTCAGCGGGGTTACCGGTGCCGATTATGTGCTCCATGTCGGCGGGATGGTCTCTCCTCAGGCGGACTATTATCCGGAAAAGACCCTTGAGGTCAATGTAAAGGCGGCAGAAAACATCGTCCGGGCGATTCTCGCTCAGCCCGACAGGGACAATATCAGGGCTGTATATATCGGGTCCGTAGCGCAGTGCGGCGACCGTCTGCCTCCTGTCCACTGGGGAAGGACCGGAGACCCGGTTTATGCAAGCGAGTATGACAAGTATTCCGTTTCCAAATGCATTGCTGAAAAGGTATTTGCCGATTCAGGCCTGAAATGGTGGGTCTCTCTCCGCCAGTCCGGCATCCTGTACCCTGCCATTGTCAAAAAAATGGACCCCATAATGTTCCATGTCCCTGTCCGTGGAGTCCTCGAATGGGCTACAATAGAGGATTCAGGCCGTCTCCTTGCCAATGTCTGCGAAAGCTCTGTCCCGGACGAGTTCTGGAACAGGTTCTACAATATCGGCAGCGGGGAGCAGTACCGCCTGACCAACTATGAGTTCGAACGGATTCTCCTGGGCGCCCTGGGCCTGGATATTGAAAAGGTTTTCGAACCGCAATGGTTCGCCACGCGGAATTTCCACGGCATGTGGTACCTTGATTCCGATGTGCTCGATGGCTATCTGCATTTCCGGGAGAACGTGCCTGCAGACCAGTATTTCAAAAGGCTGGTCTCGCGGCTGCCCTGGTATTATTCCCTGGCACGCCTGGTCCCTGCCCCGATTGTAAAGAAATTCCTCAAGCCTCTGACGGAAGTCAGGGATCTGGGGTCGCAGTACTGGGTCAGGCATGATCCGGACAGGCTTGCGGCCTATTATGGCTCTATGGAGGAATACAGGAAGATCGGCTCATGGGAACAAGTCCGTCCGGGCTATATGGAAAAGGACATGGAAAAGGCTCTGGGAAACGGGGAAGCATTCTTCCTCAACCACGGATATGACACATCCAGGTCAATATATTCTCTCACACTATCTGAAATAGAGCGGGCGGCGGAGTTCAGGGGAGGCCGATTTATAGGGCCTGCGGACAGGATAGGGGAGAAAGGCGTACTCTTCGAATGGGAATGTGAGCACGGACACAGGTTCACTGCTTCGCTTGAGTATGTGCTTCTCGGAGGAGGATGGTGCAGTGTATGCGACCCTGACAGCGTCAGGACGCATGTCACTCCCAAGAACAGGTTTATCTGGCAGGTATTGTCGGGACAGTGCCTGGAATGACATCCTCGTCCTTCCCGTGGAGATAGATGATCCTCTGGTTTGAACTGCCCCTGAAAAGCAGTTCCGTATCCCTTTTTTCCAGTATGAACGGCCCGTCCACGAGCACATCGATGTAAGGAAGCATCATGGAAAGCCTGCTGTCGGAAAGAATCTCCTCGTAGGTGAAGCCAGTATAGCACCAGATGGTCTTGCCGGTTTCTTCCTTTATCCTGCGGGCCAGCTCCGTGAAAGCCTCCACCTGGTAGAAGGGATCTCCTCCGGTGAATGTCACATTGCTGAATTCGTCATCCTTTATCAGATCAAGGAGCTTGTCCACGCTCATTTCCTTGCCGCCGGCCATGTCCCATGACTGGGGGTTGTGGCATCCGGGGCAGTGGTGAAGGCATCCTGCACAGTATATAGAAGTACGGAGACCAGGGCCGTCGGCCATGGTCTCCTCTATTATATCAAGTACTCTTATTGTCATTTCGCAGAATATTCCCGGGGAAAGCCCCGGAAACATGTTTTATTTGTGTACTACACGGTCTTTGAGCTCTGCAAGCTTCGCGCTGTTCCATCTCTCGGTCGTGCCGACGAGGTAGCCGGTGATGCGCTGCAGGCGGTCGATGTGGTGGCCGTGGCAGTGAGGGCACTCCTCCAGGTCGGCATCCGCATTCTCGAATCCGCAGTCCATGCAGCGGTTCCTATTGTGGTTCACTGAGCCGTATCCCATGTTGTATTTGTCCATCAGGTCCACGATTGCCATTATGGCCTCAGGGTTGTGGGTGGCGTCCCCGTCTATCTCCACATAGAAGATGTGCCCGCCTCCGGTGAGTGCGTGGTAAGGTGCCTCGACCTCCGCCTTGTGCTTAGGGGTGCAGTGGTAGTATACCGGGACGTGGTTGGAGTTGGTGTAGTACTCCTTGTCAGTGATCCCTTTGAGGACACCGAACTTCTTGCGGTCCATCTTGGTGAACCTGCCCGCAAGTCCCTCTGCCGGAGTTGCTAAGACACTGAAGTTGTGCTGGAATTTCTCCGAGAACTCGTTTGCTTTGTCCCTCATGTAGGTGATTATCCGCAGCCCGAGCTCCTGCGCTTCCTCGGATTCCCCGTGGTGCTTGCCTACAAGGGCGATCAGTGCCTCCGCAAGCCCGATGAATCCCATCCCGAGCGTGCCCTGGTTGATTACGGACTCGATGGTGTCGTCATCCTTGAGGTTCTCGCTGCCGAGCCACAGCGCCCCCATAAGCAGAGGGAACTGCTTCTTGAGTGCCGTCTTCTGGAAGTTGTACCTTTCACAGAGCTGCTTTGCAGTGATGTTCAGGGCCCAGTCGAGCTTGTTGAAGAATTTCTGTATCCTGTTGTTCCTGTCCGGCTCGTCCATGCACTCGATGGCAAGTCTTACGAGGTTGATCGTGGTGAACGAGAGGTTTCCTCTTCCTATTGAGGTCTTCGGCCCGAACCTGTTCTCGAAGACCCTTGTGCGGCATCCCATCGTGGCTACCTCATACTGGTATCTTTCAGGGTCGTCTGCTCTCCACAGCTCGTGCTGGTTGAAGGTGGCGTCCAGGTTCAGGAAGTTCGGGAAGAACCTGCGGGCCGACACCTTGCAGGCAAACCTGTACAGGTCGTAGTTCCTGTCCTCCGGCAGGTAGCTCACGCCGCGTTTCTTCTTCCATATCTGGATAGGGAAGATCGCTGTGGACCCGTTCCCCACGCCTTCGTAGGTGGTGTTGAGGATTTCCCTGATGACGCAGCGTCCTTCCGCCGAGGTGTCAGTCCCGTAGTTGATGGAGCTGAATACCACCTGGTTGCCGCCACGGGAGTGGATGGAGTTCATATTATGGACAAATGCCTCCATGGACTGGTGTACACGGCTCACAGTCATATTGATGGCGTGCTGGATCACCCTCTCTTCCCCCTGGATTCCCACCAGGTCGCGCTTGATGTAGTCATCGATAGGGAAATTGTAAAGATGGCTGTAGTCCTTGCCGTCAAGCTCGCCTATTTTCTCAAGTTCCTCCTGGAAACTCTTGCGGACGAACGGGGCCATGTAGAAGTCGAAGGCAGGGATGGCCTGGCCTCCGTGCATTTCATTCTGCACGGTCTCCATGGATATGCAGCCCAGGATGCTGGCTGTCTCTATCCTTTTGGCCGGGCGTGACTCCCCGTGCCCGGCGAAGAACCCGTTCTTCAGTATCTTGTCCAGCGGATGCTGCACGCATGTAAGGCTCTTTGTCGGGTAGTAGTCCTTGTCATGGATGTGGATATATCCGTTCTTGACTGCATCTTTCACTTCTTCTGAAAGCAGGCACTCGTCCACGAAGGACTTTGTGGACTCCGAAGCGAACTTCATCATCATGCCGGCAGGGGTGTCCGCGTTCATGTTCGCGTTTTCCCTTGTCACATCCGTAGCCTGGGCCTCGATGATTTCTTTGAATATTTCCCGTGACTTGGCTTTTCTCGCGAGATTGCGCTGGTTACGGTAAGCGATATATTTCTTTGCGACCTCCTTGCGCGGGCTGTTCATGAGCTCCATCTCTACGACATCCTGGATGTCCTCCACGCTCATGTCCTCCTTCTCTATCTTGGAGATGGTGGCCGCGATTTCAGCAGCCAGAACGATGTCTTCCCCCTGCTCGGTGACATCCATTGCCTTGAGGACGGCATCGACGATCTTCCTCTTGTCGAAGTCCACGATACGCCCGTCCCTTTTAATCACATGTTTTACCATAATCAGAGTTGTTAGCCCTATCCGAAGACAGCCCTTTTCATCTGCCGTCTCCCGATGCCGGATGTTATGTAATAATGATTTTTTCCCTTTTTCGGGCAGCGACTTTCCTGCCCCTTTTCCTTTCGGATGACAAATATAATCCAATTCTCAGTATGATATAGGGAAATTCAAAGAAAAAGTTATCAACAATAACGGAAATTGCCTGTTAAATCATTGATTAACAGGCAATTTCCGTGGATATATAAATTAGAAAAATTAAAATTTGATAACAATCTTGTTTTACCTTTCCGTCGCGGTTATCCTACCACCCACACGAGGACATGCCGGTCGAAAATCATGTATCCGAGCTCGAATTCCTCCTCGTGTCCGTCCTTGTGCGTGAAGGTCGCCTCAAGCTCGCCTTCGCCTTTCAGGTTGAAGTCCTCCACCTCTATCTGCTCGGCGAAATCCACCCTGTTCTGGGACATCCTCTTGAAGATGGCCTCCTTTGCGCACCAGTATATGGCGAGCTGCTCGTTTCTCCTGCTGCTGTCCAGGTCTTCTATCTCGTCCTCGGAGAGGGCTTTCTTCTCCACTGCGGAGAAATCCCTGTCGAGGGACTCCATGTCAATCCCCAGGTCCTCGTCATCGTCGATGATGATGGCCACGTATTTTTCAGTATGGGTGATGCTTATGTTGGTGATGCAGTTCTCCAGGAACGGCTTGCCGTTGTCGTGGTGGCCGAGATATACCTTTTCCTCGAACACCTCATTGAGCAATGCCCTCACGGCGAGCTTCTGCTTGCGCAGCGACTCGCTCCGGATGAAGGATATCTCCTCCAGCTCGTCGTTCGGGGTGCAGGACAGTTCCCTGAGCTGCTCCTCTGTCTCCGTTATCTGCCAGACAGCGATTTCAGCCTTGTTCTCCAGTGTCTTTCGAAAATATAGTCCCATATTTATTATATATCCTTTACAATGTCTATAGCGGAACATCCTGTCAGGAACCGGTAGTTCCCGACGTGCCTATATACGACAAACCTGTGCGTGCATTATATGCACACACGGCGTATTTTGCTCCTGTTGTATCGAAGGATGCGTCGCTCATGATTATGAGGATGCTTTCCGACAGAGGATCGTCAGGCATAGAGTCTGCCGTTCCGGCATGACATGTCATTATATGACTGGGAGGTTCCACGTTATTCTGTGTTTCTTAATCAACGTGCAAATATACATATAATTTTAGAAGCTGCTGAAATTTTTTCAAAAATTCAGACCGCTTCCTCTGTCTGTCATTCTTTCGCTCCCCGTCTTCTCCTTACAATCTCCATGAACTCCTCCCCGGTGATGGTCTCTTTCTCCATCAGCAGGCCTGCGGCCTCGTGCATGATGTCCAGATTGTCCGAAATGAGTTTCCTGGCCTTGGCGTGGGCGTCCTTTATCATGCCGAGCACCACCTTGTCCACGTCTGCAGCCGTATCTGCCGAGCAGGCGAGAGAGGAGTCGCCGCCCAGATAGACGTTGTTCCGGGTCTCCAGCTCCATCATGTCGTACTGTTCGCTCATGCCGTACCGGGTTACCATTGCACGGGCTATGCGGGTGGCCTGCCCGATATCGTTTGAAGCGCCTGTGGTGACAGTGCCGCAGACCACTTCTTCTGCTGCGCGGCCTCCGGTCAGGGTCGCTATCCTGTTCATGAGCTCGCGTCGGCTCATGAGCACCTGGTCCTCTGTATCCACCTGCATGGTGTAGCCCAGAGCTCCTGAAGTGCGGGGAACTATGGTAATCTTGTGTACAGGGGCCGAATCCGTCTGAAGGGCCGCCACGAGGGCATGCCCGATTTCATGGTAGGCCACGATCTTCTTCTCTGTGCCGGAAATTACCTTGTTCTTCTTCTGTGCGCCGGCCATCACTGTCTCAACGCTTTCCTCGAGGTCGGCGGTGGTGACGCTCTGCCGTCCCATCCTTACGGCCCTCAATGCCGCTTCATTCACTATATTGGCTATCTCGGCCCCTGACGATCCTGAAGTGGCCCTTGCCACAACACTTATGTCTATGTCATCGTGCCGTACTTTCTTCAGGTGGACTTCCAGTATTGCTTTCCTGCCTTCCAGGTCGGGCAGCTCCATCTGTATGCGCCTGTCGAACCTGCCCGGTCTGAGAAGGGCCTTGTCCAGGCTTTCCGGCCTGTTGGTCGCGGCGAGGATTACTACGCCTTTATTCCCGTCAAATCCGTCCATTTCGGTAAGGAGCTGGTTCAGGGTCTGTTCCCTTTCGTCGTTGCCTCCTATCGAGTTTTCCCTTTTCTTTCCGATTGCGTCGATTTCGTCTATGAAGATGATGCATGGCGCCTTTTCTCCTGCCTGCTTGAACAGGTCCCGCACCTTTGTCGCCCCCATCCCTACGAACATCTGTACGAATTCAGACCCTGAGATAGAGAAGAACGGTACATTTGCCTCTCCGGCTACGGCTCTGGCTATCAGGGTCTTTCCTGTGCCCGGAGGTCCTACGAGCAAGGCGCCTTTCGGGAGATTAGCCCCGATCTGGCGGTATTTTTCAGGATTGTGCAGGAATTCCACTATTTCCTTCAGTGCTTCCTTGGCTTCCTCCTGTCCGGCCACATCGGCGAAGGTGGTCTTGATCTGGGACTCTGCGTAGATCCTGGCCCCGCTGCTGCCGAATGACATGAAGTTCCCCATGCCTACCCCGTTCATTCGCGAGCGCATGGTCCTGGTCACGGACCTCCATACAAGTATCATGATTACGCACGGGAGAAGCCACAGCAGGATGAAATTCATCAGTGCCGAATTCTCTTTCTGTATCTTCTTCGTGAAAATGATTTTCCCGTCTTTGTTGGGGCTGGACGCATTTATGAGGCGCTCCACCAGCTGCGGGTCATCCATAGCCCCTGTCTGGAATGTAGAGTCGGCCTTCCCGTCAGGTGACGCTGTCTGGAATAATATCTGCCGGTCTTCTATCACCACGGCCTTGACGAGGCCTGAGTCCACTTTGGATATGAATGTGCCGTAGTCGGCGGGCACTATCCTGTTTGTTCCGACAATGGGGAATAGCATGTTGATTATTATAGCGATAAGTATTCCCCAGAACAGGCCCCAGTACGGGAATCCCTGCCTGGGCTGCTGGGGCTCCTGCCCCTTGCTTTCAGGTTTTGCGGTATTGTTCATCTTCAGTTCGACGAATTTATGTCATTAAATTTCAAAACAGTTTCTTATCTTTGCGTGGGCTTTGGCCTGCAAATTGTGGGCAAAATTTCCGGCTTTTGAAAGTTTATTAACTAAAACACAAATATTATGGAATTTTTGACTAATGAAAAGCTGACCATTGTCGGTGCCGCCGGCATGATCGGTTCCAACATGGCCCAGACAGCCATGATGCTGAAACTTACTCCGAACCTTTGTCTTTATGATCCATACGGACCGGGTCTTGAGGGTGTTGCAGAAGAAATGTTCCACTGCGCATTCGAAGGTGCCAATATCACTTATACTACTGATATCAAGGAAGCCCTCACAGGGGCCGCATACGTGGTTTCTTCAGGCGGCGCCCCGCGCAAGCAGGGCATGACCCGCGAAGACCTCCTCAAGGGGAACTGCGAAATCGCCGAGGAGCTCGGAAAGAACCTCAAGGCATACTGCCCTGATGTAAAACATGTTGTCATCATCTTCAACCCTGCCGATCTGACAGGTCTCGTGACACTTCTCCACTCCGGCCTCAAGCCTTCACAGGTCACTACCCTTGCCGCTCTTGATTCGACAAGGCTCCAGAGCGCCCTTGCTAAAGAGTTCGGCGTACAGCAGTGCAAAGTGACAGGATGCCACACATACGGCGGACATGGTGAGCAGATGGCTGTATTCGCATCCAAGGTGAGCGTTGACGGCAAGCCTTTCACAGAGCTTCTGGGCACCAAGCTCGCCCATGACAGATGGGAGGAGATCAAGGGCAATGTCATCCAGGGCGGCAAGCACATCATCGAGCTCCGCGGACGCTCATCGTTCCAGAGCCCTGCATACGTGTCCATCGAGATGATCGCTGCGGCTATGGGCGGCAAGAAGTTCGAGTGGCCTGCAGGATGCTATGTGAATACAGGGAAGTACCACAATGTGATGATGGCTATGCCTACCGTCATTGACGCTACAGGTGTACATTACACTGATATTACAGGTACTCCTGAGGAGATGGCCTCTCTCGACGCTTCATACGAGCACCTCTGCAAGATGCGTGACGAGATCATCGACCTGGGCATCATCCCTGCAGTTGCTGACTGGAAGAGTGTCAATCCGAACCTCTAGCGGATTGCACTGAAAAGATATTGTTGAGGCTGTGTCACGATTAAGTGTCACAGCCTCAATTGTATACATAAGTGGCTGGGAGGGTTGGAAATATCCGGACAATTTCCTAATTTCGTGAATCATTGCATGGGAAGGCCTTCCTGTCCGTCATGCTGTGGTTGCAGGCTGTACGACTTCAACATGCTCCGCCCGGACCGGAAGAAGGAGAGGGATGCGCCTCCATACGCGGTGGCGGCGGGAATCCCGCAAAGTTGATACGGATGCTGCAGCCCTGACACATAAATTCATATGCCTATGGAACCGGACCTGGAGTACCTGTTTGACCTGGAATGGATAATTACCCGTATCGACGGGAAGATAGCATCGGTCGCCCTCGACTGGAGGCCGCTGGCCGCGCTCGCCTCAAAGATATCATCATGGCCGGCAGACCGCATCTCATGCATGGAGACCGTCAAGACAGGTACGCGGGAGCTTATGGAGATTTCAGCGGACACCAGATGGGAGGACCTTTATCCGGTAGGTTCTCCGTTCCAGAGGAGAGTATGGGAGAGGCTGTTCTACCTGACGCATGCAGGAGGCCGGGAGACCCCGGACGGAAAACAGGGGGGCATGCCTGCGGCCAGGCTTGTCAGCTATACGGATTTCGCTGAAATGTGCGGTATCCGGCCAGGCGTAAGGGCCGTCGCACATGCTGTCGGGCTGAATCCCGTCCCGTTTATCATCCCGTGCCATCTTGTAGTACCGAAGGAGGCTACAGACAGCATCTCCAGGGCAGAGAAAGAGGCAGAGGCCTCCCTTTTCGGAAAGGACTGGCTCTGCCTCGACACTTCGCTTGATTTCGGCCAGTTCAGCATGCCCGGCGGCAAGGCTCTCAAACGAGACCTGATACGGCTTACTTTTTCAGATAGTATGTTACAGAAGTGACTACGCGCACTTTCTTGATGTAAGGGGTGTTGCTGTCCCTGTTCTCGATGGTGAAGGTGCCCTGGTTGGCGGTCTTGATCTTGCCGAGCCGGCTTCCTGAGTCCTTGGCGAACTTCTCGCCGACTTCGCGGGCGTTCTTGGTGGCTTCCTCTATCATTTCAGGCTTTATGGCATTGAGACCTTCGAACTTGAACTCAACAGGGTTGCTCCATGTGTTCTCGGATCCTACTACAATGCCTTTCTTCAGGAGGTCTGTCTGTTTTTTCATAAGGGCGAGGACCGTGTCCACATTGCCGGTGCATACGGTGACGACATTGGTCGAGAGGAAACGGTATGTACGGTCATTGTTCCCGTATTCCTGCGCGTATTTGTCTGAAATGACAGGAACGGCTACAGTGATTTCAGACTCGTTGATGCCGCCCTCTTCCAGGAACTGCTTGATGATGGCCGTGTTCCTGTTTATTTCCGAATATACGGTATTGATGTCATTACCCACTACCTTGAATATCAGCGGCCAGATGACCTTGTCGGCCGGGACCTCTTTTTCGCAAAGACCTTTTACGGTCACAATCCTGTCGAAAGACCGGAAGTCTTTCACAGCCTTGGGGAGCATGCTCCCCAGGAAGATCAGGCCGATCATGATGAACAGGCCTGAGAAGAATTTTCCTCTGTCCATAATTTAATGATTGAAATGCTCGTCTAATACAACGTCAGTCTGACGGATTATATTGTTGGTATAATTTTAATATTCAATATTTTAATATTGTTTGTAATCACACTGTGCCTTTCCTCGTGAGGCTGTTGCAGGAAATGGCCCTGCTCCGGAAAGCCATATTTCAATGGATCGAATTCACGAATATAGTGTTTTTATCCTGATAAGCCAGCTTTTACGTTATTCCGGGACTGTTTTCCCGTCTGTCTGTCCCCCGGCCCGGTTCATGTAGGCCTGCAGGGCAGTGCGGTAGGCGATGCACTGGTCGATGTACCCGTTGGAGCATTCCTGCAGCTCGCTCTGTGCCTGGAGCAGATCGGAAAGCGGGGACATGCCTGCCTTGTAGTATGATTCCAGCTGGTGTACGCTGGACTTTGCCGTTTCCACGCTTTCCCGCGCCACAAGGAGCTGTTCCCATGAGGCGGTAAGGTTCATCCACAACTGCCTTATCTGCAGGATGAGCTGTGCGTTGAGGAAATCCTTTTCGTTCTCTGCTTTCTGTATCTGGTAGTCATACTGCTGCATTTTCCTGGAGGTCTTCCCCCAATCGGAAAGCGGTATCTGCACCGAAGCGAACACCGCCCCGTTCATCTGGCCCTTGTTTATGATGTTCCCGTATCCGTATGAAGCCCCTATGCCGATCTGTGGCATGGCCTCCCCTGCAGCCATCTTCTTTTCCAGCTGCCTGGACCGGACGGAAAGATCCAGCAGCCGGGTTTCAGCCTGAGCAGCGGCGATTTCCTCTTCCGGCCTGTAGTATGATTCAGGAGCCGCAATATCCGTCAGCTTGTCTGAAAGCAGGATATCGTCGATGTATGGTATGGAGTCGTTCCGTATGGTACTGTACGGATTGTATTCCAGCCCTATGGCGTTGAAAAGATTCATCTTTGCAAGCCGTATTCCGTTCTTTGTCCGGATTTTTCCGGAGCGGAGCTCATTCTGTTTCAGCCGCACCTGCAGCAGGTCGTTTTCTGTGGCAAGACCTGCCTGGACGGCGGCATTTACATCCCTGTACAATGTGTCGACGAGTCCCTGCAGCTGGTCCAGGGTCTTCATTTTCTCCTCCAGGGACACCACTTGCCAATATCCTTTTTCGATATCTTCGGATGTAGTCCTCAGCTGAACTTCCTGTCTGAGCCTTGCGGCCTCCATTCCCAAGGCGGCCAGTTTGTTCCCGTTGATGATCCTGCCTCCGGAAAATATGGGTTGGATGGCTGTCACGGTAGCCGTAATCCCCTGTTTGAGGGTAGAATACTGCGTATTGAACCCATACTGGTCCGCAAGGTCTTCCAGCATGTTGTTCAAGTTGTTCGTGAAGTCATTTTCTCCCATTATGTCTGTCAGTCCTATTTCAAGTACAGGGTCAAACGCATAGAAGGCCAGAGCATTGATGGAAACCTTGGGGAAATATTCGGATACCGCTTCCCGTTTCCTGGCCTGTGCAGCCATGACATCAAGCCTGGAATTAAGTATGTACGGATTGTGCTCCAGAGCCATCTCCTGGCACTGATCCAGTGAAATCTCCGTTTTTTCCTGTGCCGGAGCGGAAACCGGGAGACAAGTCCCGAGGACGGCTGCCATAGCCAGGAGTGCCGTTTGCTTATTTTTCATCATCGCTTATCACCGCCTTTTTTGCATTTTTGAATACCTGCCAGTATGAAACCGGCATTATAAGGACAATCAGTACAATGGACAGCATAGTCCCGAAGCATATCACTACACCCATAGGCATCCACAGGGCGTCTCCGCTGATGATCATCGGGAGCACTCCCAGGGCTGTTGTGCAGGAGGTGAGGAAAATTGGCCTCATCCTCCGTTTCCCGGCCTCTAACGAAGCTTCCTTGACATCCCACCCTTTTTCGAATCTCAGGTATTCCGCATACTCGAACATCAGGATGCCGTTCCTTACAATGATTCCCATCAGGCTTATAAGTCCGAGGACGGAAGTCAGTCCGAAATCGAGATTGAAAAGCCACAGGCCCAGGAACGCCCCGAAAAAGCACAGTGTACTCAGGACCATGGTGAGGGTCGCTATGGACACCTTCTTGAAATGTATCAGCAGGAAGAAGAAAAGGATAGCGACAGCGCAGAGAAATGTGGTTGCAATCTCCGGTGCTACTTCACTGTTCATGGATGAAAGCCCTCCATAGGACACTTCCACTCCATCCGGCAGGGCCGGTTTAATTTCATGTTCGATATAGTGCCTTATGCCCTTCATTACTTCAGGCTGGCTGTGTCCGAATTTCAGGTCGGCCCCCACTGTGATGGACTCCTCCCCGCTGGTTCTCGCATATGTGTCCGGCCCCCAGTCCGGCACTATTCCGGCCACTTGCCTCAGCGGGACCGAAACACCTGGTATTCTGGTCGGGACAATCTGGTTGCCCACTGTGCTGTAGTCCATGCCGTCTTTGTCCGCCTGGCTGTAAAGCATTACCGGGATCCTTGTGCCGTCCTCCCAGACGGATCCTGCAGGAAGCCCGTTGAATGTCCCTGCCAGCGACATCGACAGGAGGCTGCGGTTCACCCCCAGCCTTGCCGCCTCGTCCGGATCCGGCTCCACATCCACGAACGAGGCCATGCCTTCACAGTCGCTGTGTATCCACTGCAGCTTGTCATCCATAGTGTACAAAAAGTGCTTTATGGTGTCGGCTATCGGCTGCAGGACATAGAAATCCCCTCCTTTTACAGTCACCTCTACCGGGGAGGAAACGGCCTGGTAGTCCATCTGCTTGAAGCGTATGATTGCGTTTGGGAAATAGTGCTGGTATCTTTCCCCGTAATCCTTCAGGACGGTCTCAGTGGCCTTGGTGGACACCGTGTTCACTATGAACTGCGCAAAATCAGGGGATGGAGTCTGGGGCGCGTATGTGGCATGGAATCTTGGCGAACTGTTTCCCACGAAGGCCGTGACGGATTTTATTCTGCCGTCCTTCATCAGAATATGCTGGAGAGAGTCGCTTACCGCCGCAGTCTTGTCCAGGCCTGACCCGCTCTCCAGATAGATTTCCACCACGAAGCTTTCCCTTGCCGCTTTTGGCATCATCTGTATGTTTATGCGGGAGAACATCAGTATTCCCAGGCCAATAGCCAGCACTCCGGAGGCGATGGTCATCTTCGGATGGCGGAAGCATGCCGCCTCCATTTTCTCATATCCTTTCTGCATCCCGTTGAAGAAGCGGGACTGCCCCTTTGCAAACCAGCCGCTGCTGTCTGACCTTGCGCTTTTTATAAACCGGACCTCCAGTGAAGGGACCACGAACATCGCATAGGCCAGAGAGGCGCACAGCGCTATTGCAATCACCCATGGGAATGTCGTTACGAAATCCCCCAGGTATCCGGATATTAGGCCCTTCGCAGGAAAGGTCATGATGCTTATTGCCATTGTAGCAGTGAACATGGGGAAGAGCAGCTCCTTCATGCTGGAGCTTGCGGCCTCTGTCCTGGACATCCCTCTGCCGAGCTTGTCCATATACCCGTCCATGGTGATGATGGAATCATCGACTATCATTCCGAGGACTACGATCAGTGCTGCAAGCGATACGGTATTGAGGTCGATTCCGGCTATGAACATCACGGCCAGGGCGACAGCCGTGCAGACCGGAACACCGGAACTCGCAATCAGCGCAGATTTGATAGGGAAGAGCATGAGCATCACCAGAATGACCACAAGCATCGATATGACAAGGTCCCTCAGAAAAGACAGCACAGACATTCCGACCACTTTCGGCTGGTCTGTTATCTTGCTGAGGGTCACGCTTTCCGGCAAGTTTCCGGAGAATCCGTCCAGGACCTTGTCCACTTCCCTCCCGAAAGCCACGATATCGTTGTCGGGTCTCATCTCAAGAGAAAGGATTATGGCCGTATTCCCGTTGTAGTCTACCGTAGAGACAGGCTTTCTGGAGCGTCTTTCGACAGTAGCTATGTCTTTTAGCCTGACTATATTGCCTGAAGGGTCAGAATAGACGATTCGTTCGGCGATTTCTTTTTCAGAGGAGACGTTGTTTTCCACGTGGATGCGGGAGACCACATAACCGGGATCGAATTCCCCGCTTGCCACCTGCATCCCGGAGCTCTGGTACTCCAGCATCAGCGAGGCTGGGCTGATTCCGTATGCTGAAAGCCTGTCAGTGTCTGCATGTATGGCGATTTCTTCATCCTGCGCTCCTATTATACGGACATTGGCCATTTCAGGTATGCGCCTCAGCAGGGTGGCGAGGTCCTCCGCATATTCCTTCATCTCAGAGTATCCCTTGTCGGGCGACTCCAGAGCCACGAGAAGTGAAGACACTGCACTGAAGTCATCCATTACTGCTACTGCCATAACTCCAGGGGGCAAGGTCTGTCCGGCCGCGTCAAGCTTAAGCTTGATTTTCGACCAAACCTCGTTCTTGGTCGAGGCAGGTGTCGTCAGGTCGGTGTATATGTAGCAGATCCCGTCCCTGGAGTAGGATTTGGTATTCTCCCTGTTTATTTCCGGAAAAGAGAACAAAGCCTCTTCCAGAGGCCGTGTCAGCTGGTCTTCCACCTCTTCTGCTCCGGCTCCCGGGTAAATCCCTACAATCAATCCGTTTTTCAGCTCGAATGACGGGAATTCATCCTTATTCATATAGAAGAGCCCTATGATACCAAGGGCGACAAGGATCGCCACTACGAAGTAGACAATCTTTTTGTGGGCGATCACTCCCTTTACAATGTCTGAAGTCCTGCTGCCCATCTCTACATTATTTTGACTTTCATTCCGCCGCTTACCTTCTGGGTGCCTTCTGTTATCACTTTTTCTCCTTCTTCAAGTCCGGAATCCACAATGATTCCCTTTCCGGAGAATCCGCCCACGGTGATATATTTCTTTTCCACCCTGCTGTCCGGGCTTACAGTCCAGACATATCTTCCGGTCCCGTCGGTCCTCACTACAGATGCCGGGATGACCACGCATCTGCCTTCTTCGGCCATGCGGTATATCTTGCAGACCATCCCTGGCATCAGCCCGGCCACGTTTACAGAAGGGATGAGCATGCATTCATAGCTGTGCGAAAGCCTGGAAGCGGAGATTCCTTTCGATTTTACTGAAGCCGTGAAACCCGGCCCGTCCATGGCCGGCACCCCGACAATGAACATGTCCCCCGTACTGACGGAACCAATCTCCTTTTCCGGGACGGGAAAACTGATCTGCACGGATGATATGTCCATCATGCGCACCAGGGGCTCTATCGCGTTCATCTCCACACCCTGCTCGGCGTAGACTTCCCCTACCACACCGTCAAAAGGAGCTTTGACAGTACAGTCATCCAAAGCTTTCTGCGCTGCCTGGGCGGATGCCCTTGCCCTGCTCAGCTGTGTCTGCACCTCTACCATCTTCACCTGGGCGACGCTTCCGCTCTCATATACCATGGACAGCCTTTCGTAGCCGTCTTCCGCCTGTGCCAGTACCGCATCCGCCATCTGTTTCGCGCTTATTACGTTCTGGGATTCTATTACCGCTATGGTGTCGCCTTTCCGGACCGCATCCCCTTCGGAGACCCGGAGATCGCGCAGGGTCCCGGCATAGCTGCATGAAAGAACCGCGGTCTTTGCCGCTTCCACCGTGCCTACATAGCTGCTTCCTCCGGTCCCTGCCTGCTCCTTTATTTCAATGACCCTTACCGGCACGGGCTCTCTTGTCATGTCCTTGTCCTTTCCTGAGGAACATCCGGACACTGCTGCTGCCGCGGAGAGGGCCAGAAGAGCCGGGCAGACCAGACAAACGGTGAATTTATCCATTGTATTGAAACTTTTTCTTCAGAAAGATCATCCGGTAGAAGGATGCTGTTTTATTGCCTATCGTTGCAGGTATTTCTGCCGGAAAACATTCTTCCCAAATAAAATTGGAAAGTTAATAAATTGCAAATTTTATACCTTTTGTGCTAATAAATTGTATGAAAAATTTGCTTAAAATAAAAAATAATGTACTTTTGTGAACCGTGTTGTTTAAAATAGCCACATGTACTTTAATTAGGTGAGTTCTATCAATTCAATTTATCCTCTTGTATCAGACAGCAGAACTCTTTAACTGCCCAATTTGTGAGTTTT
>CALVDL010000002.1 GCA_944326305.1 uncultured Bacteroidales bacterium | reverse complement strand
GTTCTACCGAACCTACTTTGTTTTAATTGTTAAACTTTTTAATAACTAGTCCGGAATTTTACCGGACACGAGTGATTATGACATGTAAACTCATATTGTATCCGCAGTATGTCGAAAAGCTTACATTCAAGGCTGTAATCGGCAGCCAGACCTATACCTGCGACATCTCGCCGGCCCTTGAGCCGTATACTTCCTACACATATAATATAAATATCAAGAAGACGAATCTTGATGTCTCCAGCGGCAATATCGGGAACTGGGACGACGGGGAGGTGGAGAACGGCGGCAGCGTTGAGGCGACAGAGCCGGAGCCATAGCAGCGCCTGGCGGCCATATTGTAAAAGAACTCCGGGTATACCCGGGATGGTGAGGGTGGCAAAAGGTATCATTTTGCCACCCTCAAGCTATTTTCAGCGAAAGGATTGCGCCGTCCGCATACTTTTCTTCCGGCACTGTCCCGGAGGGTCAGGCCGGTGTGACGGCAAGGTGAATTGCCGTAGAAGATAAAACATTGAATGTCAGAATAATATTATTAAGGATAATTGGCCAGGCCGATATAAAATTGTTTTTCGAATATTGGATTTTATAAGTATATTTGCCAGATTTAAAACCTGCAACACGATTATATGGGTATATTTGACAAAGGTGTACAGAAGACCAAGCGCAGCTTTTTCGAGAGGCTCTCCAGGGCTGTGGTCGGGAAGTCCCGTGTGGATGATGACCTGCTCGATGCCATAGAGGAGGCCCTGGTGGCATCCGATATGGGTGTGGATACGACGCTGAAGATAATAGACAACCTTGAAGAAAGGGTCCACAGCGACAAATATGTCTCCCTTGACGAGCTCACTGACATGCTCCGGGACGAGATAGGCAAGCTGCTGGATATTTCTGAAGGGGAGGAGGATGCGGCGGAACCTTTTGACTTTTCGAAGAAACCATATGTCATCATGGTCGTTGGCGTGAACGGTGTGGGCAAGACCACCACTATCGGGAAGCTTGCGTCCATGCTCCGTTCCAAGGGCAAGAAAGTGGTGCTCGGGGCGGCCGACACGTTCAGGGCCGCTGCCGTGGACCAGCTGACCATCTGGGCCGAAAGGGCCGGGGTCGACATCGTGAAGCAGAATATGGGGGCAGACCCGGCCTCGGTAGCGTTCGACACAGTGAAGTCGGCTGTGGCGAAGGGGGCTGATGCCGTGCTGATAGATACGGCAGGCCGCCTGCACAACAGGGTAGACCTCATGAACGAGCTCACCAAGATACGTAATGTGATGCGCAAGGTCATCCCTGACGCCCCGCATGAGGTGCTTCTGGTCCTGGACGCGTCCACAGGGCAGAATGCGTTCCAGCAGGCCCGGGAATTCGCCCGTGCGACGGACATTACCGCCATGGCGGTCACCAAGCTGGACGGGACGGCCAAGGGCGGAGTGGTCATCGGTATTGTGGACCAGTTCAAGGTGCCGGTGAAGTTTATAGGTATCGGAGAAGGTGTGGATGACCTAAAGGTGTTCGACAAGAAGGAGTTTGTGGATTCATTGTTCTCGAAGGAGGACTTTAATAAATAATTGTCATGACAATATCGTATAACTGGCTTAAAGATTATATCGGGTGTGGCCTTACTGCAGAGCAGGTGGCGGAAGCCCTCACTTCCATAGGTCTGGAGGTGGATTCCCTCGAACAGGTGGAGGAGATTCCCGGAGGACTTGCCGGGGTCATCGTTGCGGAGGTGGTGGAGTGCTATGACCATCCGGATTCGGACCATCTGCACATAACGAAGCTGAACACTGGCGCACCTGAGCTGTTGCAGGTAGTGTGCGGCGCACCGAATGTAGCTGCAGGCCAGAAAGTCCTTCTCGCCACAGTGGGGACTAAGCTGGGCGAGGATTTCAAGATAAAGAAATCCAAGATAAGGGGCGTGGAGTCCAACGGCATGATCTGCGCCGAGGACGAGCTCGGGATAGGGACTTCGCACGAGGGCATCATGGTCCTGGACCCGTCCGCAGTGCCCGGTACGCCCGCGAAAGAGTACCTTCATCTGGCTACCGACTACGTGATAGAGATCGGGCTGACGGCCAACAGGGTGGATGCCGCATCGCATATTGGCGTGGCCCGCGACCTGTACGCATACCTGAAACTCAACGGGATACCGTGTTCCCTCAATATACCGGACGTATCCGCCTTCAAGGAAGGCCCTGAAGGGCTCTGCTCTTCCGAGGGGGAGATAGACGGGGCCATTCCTGTCGAGGTGCAGGCCGCAGACGGGGCGCCGCGATATACAGGCATCACCATCCGGGGAGTCAAGGTAGGCCCTTCCCCTGAATGGCTGCAGAAGAAGCTCCTTTCCATAGGGCTCAGGCCTATAAACAATGTGGTGGATATCACCAACTTCGTACAGATGGAGACCGGACATCCGCTCCATGCTTTCGATGCGGCCAGGATTCTCGGGCACAAAGTGGTCGTCCGCAGGGCCGCGGAAGGGGAGAAGTTCGTTACCCTTGACGGTGTGGAGCGCACCCTGTCCTCCGAGGACCTCATGATAGCCAATCCTGTGAAGTCCATGTGTCTGGCGGGCGTATTCGGAGGTGAGGAGTCCGGCGTGACGGAGGCCACTTCGGACGTATTTCTCGAGAGCGCGTATTTCAACCCCGTGTCGATAAGGAAAAGCTCCAAGAGGCATGGCCTCAAGACGGACGCGTCCTTCCGCAACGAAAGGGGGGCCGACCCTCTCATCGTCGGGTATGCCGGGAAAAGGGCCGCCCTCCTCATAGAGGAGATAGCCGGAGGCCGTGTCACCGGGAAGGTGCAGGAGTTCTATCCTGAGGAGATCAGGAAAAAGACCGTCGAACTGGACTATGACAGGATAGAGTCCTTTATCGGAAAGAAGATAGGCCATGACACCATAGAAAAAATACTGGAATACCTCGCCTACGAGTTCATCGGACGCAGGACTGCACCGGACGGGACGCCTGCAGGCGCAGAGGTTGCCGTGCCGTCATATATGGTGGACGTCTACCGCGAATGTGATGTGGTTGAGGAGATCCTGAGAATCTACGGATACAACAATATCGAGCTCCCGTCCGGGGTGCGCATGTCCGTAAATGCATCCGTGAAGCCGGAGCCGGAGGCTGTGCGCAACGCCATTTCGGACTTCCTCGCCGCCAACGGCTTTGTGGAGACAATGAATAATTCCCTCACAAAGGAGGAGTACTACGGTAAACTCACCACCTTCCCGAAGGAGAGGTGCGTGCACATAGTCAACCCTCTCAGCTCTGACCTCAATGTCATGAGGCAGACCCTGCTCCTGAACGGTCTGGAGGTGATTGCGTACAATATAAACCGCCAGATGAACAATTTACGGATATTCGAGTACGGTTCCGTATATGCCCTCAAGGAGGGCGGAGACCCGACAGTGCTCTCCTCATACGATGAAAGTACTGCATATTCGATGTTCATCACAGGCCCGGGTGAAAAGTCCTGGTGCGCCGATGCGCACAAAGGCAGCTATTTCCAGCTGAAAGGCTATCTGGAGATGCTGCTCAGACGCTTCGGGGCAGACATATATTCACTGGAGTACGGGGCGGCACCTGCGGACCTGTTTTCCGAAGGTCTCGTTTACAGCCTGCCGGGAACAGGGGAGCAGCTTGCCGTGATGGGCACAGTCGCTCCGGCCCGCCTGAGGCAGTTCGGCATCAGGCAGCCGGTGTTCGCGGCCGAGATAAGCTGGCCTGTGCTGTTCGAGCTTGTAAGAAGGGACAGGATAAAATACAGGGAGCTCCCGAAATTTCCGGAAGTCCGCCGTGACCTTGCCCTCCTTCTTGACGAGAATGTGGAGTACGCACAGCTGCGCAAGGCCGCGTTCAAGTCTGCAAAGAAACTCCTCAAGAGCGTGAGCCTGTTCGATGTGTACAGAGGGGACAAGATTCCGCAGGGCAAGAAGCAGTATGCCGTGGCCTTTGTCCTTCAGGACATGGAAAAGACATTGACTGACAGTGAGGTGGATAAGGTGATGTCCCGGCTTCTGGCCACTTTCACCAATGAGTTCGGGGCTTCTTTGAGGTAAAGGATATGCGTGCGCCCTTAAGGTATATGGCATTGTCGGCCGTGGCGGCGTTGTCCTTCCTCTCATGCGGGAGGAAGGACAAGGTCATTCCGCGTGATGACATGGCACGGATCTATGCGGAGATGTTCGTCCTGGACCAGAAGATTTCCCAGGAGTCCGACATCAGGAGGAAGGCGGATACGCTTTTGGTGTATGAGCCTGTCTTCGAGGCATATGGCTATACCTCCGATGACTACAGGGCCAGTATGGCGTATTATATAAAGGATCCGGACCGGTATGTGAAGATACTGAAAAGGACAGTGGAGATCCTGGAGACCCGCAGGAAAGAGCTGAAAGCCGAAAAGGCGCTCCAGGAGTCCATGTCCCAGTCTCAGGCGCGGACTGAATCCTACCGTCCGGACAGGATTTTCTTCCTGTCCGGAATGGCCAACAGGGACCTGCTTACAGTCGACGGACTGTCCTTTTATATAGATTCTACGGGAGGGGCTTTCGACTTTGATGTACAGAAGGGCTATGACACATTGTTCGTAGGTCCGCGTATAGAGATCATCTCCGAGATGGCGGCGTTGCCCGATTCTCTGGCCGCTGCAGGATCTGTACCGGATATGGAGTCAGCCGTTGAAGAAGACGCTACGGAAAAATCAGGGTTGACGGCTGTAAGGCCGGGGATGAAGCCTGTACGTGGGGAAGCTTCCCCTGCAGGTTCTCCGCAGACCCTCAAAATAATATCACCGGAACGCAGATAATTTTCATGAAACGTATTGCAGCAGAATACCTCTATACACTCGACCGTCAGGAGCCTATAGTGAACGGTTTCGTCGAATATGACGAGAAGGACGGGACCGTGTTTGCCTCAGGGGAGTGTGAAGACCCTTCGGCGGAAGAGGATTTCCATGCCGGGATGCTGGTACCCGGGTTTGTTGACGCACACTGCCATATCGAACTGTCACATCTCCAGGGGAAATTCGCCCGTGGCACAGGGATGGCCGGCTTCATCGACCAGATAAACGCATTGAGGGACAGTTCCGACAGGGAGTCCCGCATGGCATGTATAGGAAAATGGATGGACCGTCTGTGGAAGCAGGGCGTCTCCGCTATGGCGGATATAAGCAACGGGGATGAAAGTTTCCAGAGCAAGGCGTCTTCCCCCATGTACACGAGGACTTTTCTCGAGGTATTCGGTTCCGAGCCACAGGACTGTGCCTCTGTCATGGATTCTGTCCGCAGCCTGCAGAAGAAAGCCCTTGAATACGGCCTGGATGCAGCCCCTACACCGCATGCGTGCTATACGATGAGCCCGGAGCTGCTGACTGCAGCCAGTGCAGACGCCCTCGCGTCCGGTTTCCTTTCGTACCATTCACAGGAGAGCATGGAGGAGGAGCAGATGGTCATGTCCGGTAGCGGAGCCCTGTATGAAAACAGGAAGCGTCTGGGCATGAGCACTCCGCCTGTCACCGGAAGACCGTCCGTTTATTATTTCCTTGACAGGCTGGAGAAGGCCCGTCCGGCCCCGTTCTACGAGCATATACTACTTGTCCATGAGGTCTGCATGACTGAAGATGTCGCGGATGCCGTGCAGGAGGTGATGAAGAATGCGTATGTCGCCCTGTGTCCGCTGTCCAATATATTTATACATGATGCTTTGCCGCCCGTGGACATGATGCGCCGCAAAGGCCTGAGGCTGACGGTCGGTACGGATTCGCTCTCGAGTAACGGCACCCTTGACATGGTAAAGGAGATGTATTGCCTCCAGAGCTCTTTCCACGGGCTGGAGACAGGGGAGATATTGACATGGGCCTGCCTCAACGGGGCCTCCTTCCTCGGGAAAGGGGATATTCTCGGCTCTATCGTACCCGGCAAGAGGCCGGGGCTGGTACTGATAGAGAATGTTTCTGCAGACGGCCTCCTCACCCCCGACAGTGTTTCCCGCAGGATAATATAATATGAATAAATTCGCCGAAAAATGCTTAGGTTTGAAGATATAGTTTTCGGTCCTGTCCGGAGCAGGAGGCTCGGGGCCTCTCTGGGCGTCAACCTGCTTCCTCCTGAAGGGAAACTCTGCAATTTCGACTGCATATACTGCGAATGCGGCTGGAACAGGGACGGAGCCTGCGGGGGGCGTATGCCGGATGAGGCCGCTGTCCGCGCTGCCATGGAGAAGAGGTTTCCTGTACTGGCTGCGGAAGGGACCAGAGTGGATTCGATTACATTCTCCGGCAACGGGGAACCGACCCTCAATCCGGATTTCGCAAAGATTGTGGACACTACTGTCGAAATGAGGGACAGGTATCTTCCGGATGCGGCCATAACTGTGCTGTCGAATGCCACTATGCTTCACCGTCCCGGCGTGCTTGCGGCACTGAAGAAGGTTGACAACCCTGTCCTGAAGATAGATGCCCCGACAGATGCCGGGGCGGCGACGGTCAACAGGCCTGCCCCGGGATACCATGTGGACGGTGTCGTGCGGAACCTTGAGGCTTTCGGCGGGGATTTCATCCTGCAGACTATGTTCCTGCGCGGAGGGGGCTGCGACCCTGCGGACCCTCTCTGGCTTGACGGCTGGATGTCTATAGTGGAAAGGCTGCACCCGAGGGAGGTGATGGTCTATACCATTGACCGGGAGACACCGGAGAAGGGGCTTCAGAAGCTGTCAGTTGAGGAGATGTCCGGGCTTGTCAGACCGTTGGTTGATAAAGGATTCAATATTCAGATAAGGGGTTGAGGCCATGAGGGTTGTAATTCAGAGGGTGAAAAACGCCAGGGTGGATATATCCCGTATCGGGTACTCGTCGGCCATAGGTGCCGGCCTGCTGGTCCTTGCGGCCTTTGTTGATGAAGACACGGATGCCGACCTTGAGTGGACGGCAAGGAAGATTGCCGCCCTTCGCGTGTTCGATGATGAGGACGGGGTCATGAACCTTTCCGTTAAGGATGCCGGAGGGGAGATCCTGGTGGTAAGCCAGTTCACGCTGTATGCATCTACCGCCAGAGGGAACAGGCCGTCATATATCAGGGCTGCAAAGCCGGATGTGGCTGTCCCTCTTTACGAAAAGTTCTGCGCGGAGATGGATGCGCAGCTCGGGAAACCGGTCGGGCGGGGCGTTTTCGGGGAGGACATGGCGGTCTCCCTGCTGAACGACGGGCCTGTGACGATTATAATGGATTCGAAGATTAAAGAATAGTTTTATATATGAAAGATTATTTTGCAGAATATGGCTATACTCCTGACAAGGAGGCTACCGGAAGGGCGCTGGACCTGATTGCGGCCAACCTTGAGAATGTGGTCACGAAACCTGTGCTCCTGTCGTGTTTTTCCATGATGGACCTCACTACGCTTAAGACGGATGATACCGCGACGTCTGTACGCAGGCTGGTCGAGAAAGTCAATGATTTCCAGAAGGAATATCCTGACTACCCGCTTCCTGCATCGATATGCGTGTATCCGGATTTCGTGGAGACGGTAAAGGCATGCAAGACATGCGGCCAGGTTAATATCACGGCAGTGGCCGGATGTTTCCCTTCATCCCAGAGCTTTATCGAGGTAAAGCTCCTGGAGTGTGCAATGGCAGTGGAAAAAGGCGCAGACGAGATAGATATAGTGCTGTCTCTCAGTTCTTTCCTTGACGGGGACTATGAAAGTGCCTCCGATGAGATAAGGCAGATCCGTTCATGCATCGACGCTAAGGCCGCGGGGCAAGGCAGGACAGTGCATCTGAAAGTGATTCTGGAGACGGGGCTGCTCATGTCACCGGACCTTATAGCAAAGGCTTCTTTCCTCGCTATGGAGGCAGGGGCGGACTTTATCAAGACTTCTACCGGCAAGGTGAGCGTCAATGCCACTCCGGCAGCGGCATATACCATGTGCGAGTGCATAGCTGCATATTACAGGAAGACAGGCCGCAAAGTGGGATTCAAGCCTGCCGGGGGAATATCATCCGCCCTGGATGCCGTATCTTACTATACCATAGTTTCCACAGTGCTCGGCGAAGAGTGGCTTGACAAGAGCCTCTTCCGTTTCGGGGTGAGCCGCATGGCCAACAACATCATTTCCTCCATCGAGCAGAAAACGGTGGCATATTTCTGATTTTTGATGCATTTTTCCGGCTTTATGTTATATGGAATAAGCCCTGCAGATGCCTGCAGGGCTTATTTTTTATTTAAACGTTTGTTTATTTATGAACACGGATAGGTCCAGGTAATTTTGCCCCGGTTAAAAACAGAGACTATGGACAGATTATTTGGATTTATTGTGCTTGCAGTGACTTTGGTGTCATGCAGCAAAGGGGGATTCGGCCCGTCGTCCGGGTTCCCGGATGACGGGCAGCCCGCCCACGGGATGATTGTCCTGGGCAAGAGGCTGGAAAACCCGTACAAGACGGAGAATATCGCCGCGGCGATAGCATCGGTATATCCGGCGAGAGACAGGGTGGAGGTGAAGCCTACACACCTGTATGTAAGGTTCCTTCCAGTGGACCAGAGCGATTTCGACCTGATATCGGACCTGGACCTTTCCGACTATCCGCTTGACTATGAGATCATCAAGGACGGTGACTATTATCACGATCCACAGATAGATGACGAGAAAGTCACGTGGCAGTATGCCGTAGTGCTCCATGACTATGTCTTCCCTGACATCTATTACGAGGTCATAGACGAGTGCTTCATTACGGAGAATGACGCTCCGGAGCGCTCTGCGGACGGCATTGACTGGGAGGCTGTAGAAAGGGAGGCGTACCGGCTTACCGGCAATGCCGATATGCTCGAGGCTGCCGGGGCGAGGGGGAACAAGGTGCATCCTTCCGGCAGGATAACAATCGTGGATGAAAAGGTCAACGGAGGGAAGCCCTTCGGGCTGGCAGGTGTCAGGGTCAGGTGCAACACTTTCGTGAAATATTCCCATGCCTATACGGACCGTGACGGATATTATACCATTCCGAAGAAATATTCGGCGAAGGTACGCTACCGTCTCATATACAAGAACGAAAAGGGTTTTGCCATCGGATTCAACAAGCTGCTTGTCCCGGCCTCGACATCCGCCCTTGGGAAAGCCTCTCCGTCAGGCCTGGACTATACTGTCACCAAGAATTCCGGCAGGACGATGTTCTCCAGGAGCGTGGTCAACAACGCGGCCTACGACTACATCTCCAGGTGCTCCGCCGATGACATGGGGATTACCCCGCCACCTTCTGACCTGAGGATATGGCTGTTCCATTCTCTGGACGCCAGCAGCGCCGTAATGATACACCATGGGGCTTTCGTAGAAGGGAAGGATATAAAGAAGTTCCTGGGAGTATTCTCTTCGGTGATAGCCTTTTTCTCCCCGGACATCACCCTCGGGACAAAGAACCTCTCCGACTATAGCAGCATATACAGCGCGGTCTGCCACGAGCTTGCCCATGCAAGCCATTTCGCCCAGGTGGGCAAGGGGTACTGGGACAAGTATATCATGTACATAATGAAATCCTATGTGACATCCGGCGGGATGACCTACGGGACGGGCTCCGAGCCGGACGCCGGATACTGTGCCGTCGGCGAGATGTGGGCCTATTACATGGAAAGCATAATGTACAAGGAGCGCTACGGGGGCAATGTCCCTTCATTCGGAAGCTCCAACTGGTTCTCGCCGCAGGTTTTCCGTGTCCTGGACGAACGCGGCGTGACCCGGTCGGAAATCCTCGGGGCGATGCAGGCCGATGTCACTGATGTCGACCTTCTTAAAAGCAGGCTTGTTTCCATGTATCCGGACAGGGGTATGGTGATCAACCAGGCGTTCAACAGGTACAGATGCGGGGCTTTGGAATGAAGACGGCTGTGAGGTATTGTCTGTTGCCTGTTGTCCTTTTCTTCTGGGCGTGGAACGCTTCCGGGCAGAGGGTATCCTTATCTACCGACATCCTCGGATATGTTAACCTGGCCACGCTCAATGCAGAGGCCTCCTATGCCGTGGCAAGGCACTGGAGCGTGACCGCCACGGTCAGGTACAATCCGTGGACATTCAACGGGGACAATCCCGGGAGGCAGTTCCAGAGGAGGCAGCAGAGCTATGCGGCAGGTACAAGGTACTGGCTGTGGCATACGTATTCAGGATGGTGGTTTTCCGGCAAGATCCAGTATCAGGAATACAATACGGGAGGCCTGTCCGGCCCGTCTGCGGAGGAAGGGGACAGGTTCGGGGCGGGGGTAGGTGCCGGATACACTTATATGCTCCATCCCCACCTTAACATAGAGTTCGGGCTCGGATTGTGGGGCGGCTACAGGAAATATGTGCGTTACAGCTGCCCCTCCTGCGGCCTTACGACAGGGAAAGGGGACGGGGTGTTCCTCCTTCCGAACGATGTCATTATTTCTCTTTCTTATGTGTTCTGAAATGATGGGAAGATACTTTGCAGTATTGATGGTGTTCATGTCCGTCTCATGCACAGGCTCCAGGCAGCTTGCGGTGGTAAGCCGGGATGGGACTGATGTAGATGTGTCGATACCTCCATTTGAGGAAACTCCCGTGCATGTGGCTGCAGAGGAGGAGGCCCCTGCGGAGAAACAGGACGGGCCCGCTATAATGAATGCCGTCAGGGATACCGAGACGGGGGAAATGGTGGCTGTCGATGTAATAAACGCATCAAGGGTGGTGGCCAGGTTCCGTAACGTGGCGGAGCGTGCCGGCAGGGTGACCATAGAGTTTGACGTTACCGTCCCTTCCGGGCTTGTGGCCTCGAGATGGCAGCTAAGGATTTTCCCGGAGGTGGCCATAGGGGAGGATTCTCTGCAGCTGGACCCTATCCTGGTCACTGGCTCCAGATACAGGGCGCTGCAGATGAGGGGGTATGAGCGCTACAGGGAGTTCGTCTCGTCGATAATCAGGGACAGTTCCGTATTCGTGATGCTCCGGCCTCTGGAGATTTTCATAGAACGTAATTACCCGCGGATATACGCCATGAAGAACGATACGTCCTTCGTGTCGGATCCGGATGCGTCAGACCTGTTCGGCGTGACCCAGCGTGAGGTGCTCCGGCACTATACCAGATACGGTCTTGCCAGACGGAACAGGAGGAGGGAAGAAAGGTCTGACGAGATGCTGGAGAGGCTCACCGGCGGGCTGGAGGGCTGGATACGCCTTGATACTGTGATAACTTCAGGGGCGGAGGTGTGCTACCGGTATTCCCAGACACTGGAGAGCCGGCCTGGCCTCAAGAAGATACCGGTGACGCTTTCCGGCGGGATATACGAGGACGGAAGGCTCCTCTACAGCCTTCCAGGAAAGAGCAGGGTCGATTTCTATGTCAGCTCCCTTTCATCCCTGGCCGACCTGTCCCCTCATTACAGGTCCGTGGTGGTGGAGCGCGATGTATATGACTATACGAATGCGGTACTGGATTTTGAGCGCGGGTCTGCCGTCCTGGACACCCTTGCCGGGACAAATGCCCCGGAACTTGCCAGGATACGCGGAAGCATGGAGGCCATGCTCGGCATGAGCGGCTACGAGGCCGATTCCGTAGTGGTGACTGCATCATGCTCCCTGGAGGGCAGCTACCGGTACAATTCTTCCCTGGCTTCCCGCAGGGCCGAGACGGTCATGTCGCTCCTGTCGGAAAGCTCCTGCAAGGGGGCAGGGAGCATCCTGAAGACCGCTTCCGTGCCAGAGAACTGGAAGCTGTTCATCGCCATGGTGTCTGCGGACCCGCATGTGTCGGACGAGTCCCGGGGCCGGATACTTTCCCTGCCGTATGCACAGGACCCCGACATCGCAGAGGCCGAACTGCGCAGCCTGCCGGAGTACAGGTACTTCAGGGAAAAAGTGTATCCGCGGCTCCGGACAGTCAGGCTCGATTTCTATCTGCACAGGAAGGATATGGCCAGGGACACTGTCTATACTTCCGAACTTGATTCGGCGTATATGGCGGGTGTAGAGGCGCTTGTCGCCCTGGACTATCCTGCGGCGGTGGAGAAGCTCGGCGGATACAGGGACTACAACTCCGCCCTTGCGTACCTGTCTTCCGGATATGACACCAAGGCTCTCGAGGTGCTCGATGAACTCGGCGACCTGCAGCCGTGCGGCCTGTACCTGAAAGCCGTCGCCCTGTCGAGGCTGGGCAGGGAGGATGAAGCCTCGGAAATTTTCGACAAATGTATAGAAATGGATCCGTCGATGCTGCACCGCGGCAGGCTGGATCCGGAAATTCAAATGTTTACTTTAAAATATGAATGATACAGTAATGGAAAAAATCAGACTTTTTATTGCAGCTTTTCTCCTGCTGGCTGCCGCTTCAGGATGTTCAAAAGAGAATATTGCACCGGATAGTTCATGGCAGGAGGTATTCCCTATCGAAATCTCTATCCCGCAGCCTGCTGTAAAGGCATCTCCAGCACCGGATGAGACAAAAGTCAACTCCCTGCAGATCTATGTGTTCCGCAGCAACGGCGGACTGGAGGCCTACGGCAAGGCGATGTCCAGCAAGGTAGTCACACAGTGTACTTCTGGACCGAAGGTAATCGTAGCCCTGGCGAATGCGCCGGATATCAGGGACGCCCGCACCAAGGCCGAGCTTGACGCCAGGATATCCGACCTCAAGGAAAATTCCCCCGGTTCTTTCGTCATGTACGGCACAGTATCCCGTGAGGTGTCTGCCTCGTCCGGCACAATCACCATCCCGGTGACCAGGATGGTTGCCAGGGTGTCGATACAGAAGATCACCAACAGGCTCGACCTGCCGCAGTATGCCGGCTCATCTATCCAGATAAGGCGCATCTACCTGGTGAATGCCGCCGGGAACATGAAGTACGGGGATACATCTTATGACATTAAATCCGTCAAGGCGGATGCCTTCGCCCCAACCGTATGGTACAATACCGGAGCCTGCAAGGGGGACGGCGACCTTCCGGCCCTTCTGAACAGTAAGGAGCTGTCTTCAGCAACGGCATCGCCTTCCGCTCCGTATACGGTCGCCCACTATTTCTACTGCTATCCGAATCCGACGGCAACGGATTCCCAGACAGGTACGGCAAGATATACAAGGCTTGTGGTAGAGGTTTCCATAGATGGCAGGCTGTGTTACTACCCGATTTCCATACCCGGCATAAAGAACAACCATACGTACAATATATCGGAACTGGTGATTACGCATATTGGTTCAGACAGTCCGGATACTCCCATCACCTACAACGAGGCTTCATTCACCGTTACCGTCAACCCTTGGCAGGACGGCTCCGATTCAAGTGTCACCATCTGATATATGAAGAAAGCCCTATTCCATGCAATCATGGTCATGATGCTGGCCGGATGTTCCATAAAGGAGGACAGGACGCAGTGCCCTTGTACCGTAATTGTGGATTTCTCCGGGATAGACTCTACCTTGCACGTGAATTCAGGCATACTCGCGCTGACGGACGGGACTTTGGTCCTGGATGACGAAATCCCGTCCGCCAGATATGGCGAGCCCTATACATTCCGTGTCCGGCGTGTCTCTACGGTCATAGACATCTTCAGCGGCTGGCCGGACAGCATACATGACGGTACCGGTTTTACGGTCGGAAGGGGAGAGCAGTTCCCCGAGCTTTATCTGCAGACGGAAGTACTTGATACCGATGCGGAGGCAGTGTACCTTACAGCCGGACTGCACAAGTCCTACTGCAAGGTCACTATAGATCTCAAATCCGGGGGCGACTATCCGTACTCGCTTACAGTCATGGGCAATGCGTGTGGATATTATGGCACGGGAGAGATAGTCCGCGGCGGATTCGAATACTCGCCTGTGCCGGACAGGGACGGGATGTGCAGCGTCAACATACCGCGGCAGTATGACTCTTCCCTGATCCTGAGGATTGCCGAGGCCAATGACATTCTCCGGGAATTCGCCCTTGGTGAATATATCATCCAAAGCGGCTATGACTGGTCTGCAGAGGACCTGGAAGATATTGAGGTAGAAATAGATTATGCCAAGGCGGACATTGTTTTCAGAGTCAATGACTGGGAGACCACGATTTCCTTTGATGTAATAATTTGAAAAAAATAGTTCGTAATTCAAAAACCTTTTATATCTTTGCACCACTTTTGAGGCGCAGGTGGCGAAATTGGTAGACGCGCTACTCTCAGGAGGTAGTGCCAGAAATGGCGTGTCAGTTCGACTCTGATCCTGCGCACGTTTAAGAGGATGTTCCTGAAGCAGGTCCATCCTCTTTTACTTTTCAGGAAGCGGGCCTTCCCGGATGATGATATTCTGATTGCACCAGTATTTGATTTTTCGGTATAATTTCCATTGAAGATGAAGATAGTTTTTCTCGATGCGGCCACTGTCGGAAGCGACATTTCATTAGCCCCTATACAGGAACTCGGGCAGCTTGTCTGCTATGGCACATCTGCTCCGCAGGAGGCGCTGGAGCGTGTCCGGGACTGTGAAGTGCTCATTGTCAATAAAGTGAAGGTCACCCCTGAGCTGATTGACGCAGCTCCGTCTCTGAAGCTGATATGCGAGGCGGCCACCGGGGTGAACAACATTGACCTTGAATACGCTGCGTCCAAGGGCATCCCGGTCAGGAACGTGGCCGGATACTCTACGGATTCAGTGGTGCAGACCACGTTCATGCATATCCTTGCGCTAGTGGGGAGAAGCGCGTATTTTGACAACAGCGTAAAGTCCGGTAAATACAGCCGCAGCGGGCTTTTCACTGATGTTTCCGTACCGTACCATGAGCTTGCCGGCAAGAGGATGGGGATTGTCGGCATGGGCAACATCGGCACCAGGGTGGCAAAAGTGGCGGATGCCTTCGGGATGAAGGTCAGCTACTTTTCGACTTCCGGCACATCGCACAATACGGACTATCCAAGCATATCGCTTGAGAAGCTGATGTCGGAGTCCGACATTGTTTCCATACATGCGCCTTATAATTCCCGTACAGCAGGTCTGATAGGCATGGAACAGCTCCGTATGATGAAGCCTTCAGCTGTCATTGTGAACATGGGCAGGGGCGGGATTGTGGATGAGCAGGCCCTGGCTGACGCCGTTGACAACGGGTGGATTGCAGGCGCCGCCCTGGATGTTTTCACTTCCGAGCCCCTTCCTGGAGACAGCCCTCTTATGAAGGCAGTGCATAAGGATCGCCTGATACTGTCCCCGCATATTGCATGGGCTTCGGTGGAGGCCCGGGAGCGTCTTGTGGAGAAGATAGCGGAAAATATCGCGGCCGGATGGTAGACTGTCCGGCATATACAATAAGCGGGCGGACCTGCAATTACCGGTCCGCCCGCTTTCATGTTTTATATCCGTATTTTAACTGTTCCTTTTCTCCTTTGCCCTTACCAGTTTGTCTTTGAGGATATCCACACAGTCTACCAATGCGTCCTCGAATGTCTTTGCGTTCCTTTCGATTACCAGGTCATTGCCAGGAATCTGCACATGTACCTTTACGTTCTTGTTCTGGTGTTCCGCCAGTAATGAAAGAGCCACATCTACTCCAATGATTCCGTCGTGGAACTTCTCCAGCTTCGAGACTTTCTTCTCTACGAAGTCAAGGAGTTTCTGGTCTGCGTTGAACTTGATGGATTGAATTCTAATCTCCATGTTTACCTCCGCTTTTTGCCCGTGGGTGGGCAGTTTCATAAACTTTCTTGAGTTTGGCGATCGAGTTGTGGGTATATACCTGGGTGGCTGCGAGCGAGGAATGTCCGAGGAGCTCTTTTATTGAATTAAGGTCAGCCCCGTCCTCAAGCAGTTCTGTCGCCAGTGTGTGCCGCAGGACATGCGGGGATTTCCTTGCCGTGAACCCTTCCGCTTCTCCAAGTTCGCTTTTGACCGCCCTGTCCACATATTCAGGGTAGATGCTTCTGCCCCTTGATGTGACGAACAGCGGTGAGGCCTGTTCCAGTTTCCCACATCCGGTTGCCTCAACTGCTTGTAAATATAATGAAATTTCTTTACAAAGCGAAGGTACGAGCGGAATTTCTCGTGTTTTGTCCCCCTTGCCGGTGACTTTCATAATGCGTCTGCTGAAATCCATGCTTCCCCGCTTCAGCGACACAAGCTCCGCCCGGCGTATCCCGGTGGAATAGAGCGTGGACAGGATGGCCCTTTTAAGCCGTTTTTCGAAAAGCCATGCGGAGAATCTTTCCGGTTTCCCGGAAAGCCGCGACATCTCTATATATACGGGGTCGCCCTCGGGCCTGTAGCCCGGCCTGGACCTGGATTCGGCATACCGCCTCATGAAATCTTCCGGGGACGGGTCTATGTCCTCTCCTGCAAAGATACTGCTATTGGCGAAATATCCTGCCATGGCGTCTTTCCTGTAGAACACCGGCAGCCTCTTCTCCTGTTTCGGGCGCGGGACCGACCTGGCTGGGTTTGATGTCAGCAGTCCTCTTTTCATCAGGAATCCGCAGAATCCGCTCAGTACGGAGATATGCAGGTTGACTGTACGCGGGCTCATCTTCCTCGTTTCGAGGAGCTCCACTATATAGCCTCTGATAACCAGCGGGGTGAGTGCCTCTTTGAGCTCTGCATCAGTGATTTCTCCACAGTTTCCGGCCTCCTGTACGGCGTATCCGGCAAAATCCTCCAGGACACTGGAATAGATTTCCTGCGTCCGCTTTGAATATCTCCGTACAGAGGAGATGTATTCTATGTATTTGTCTATGGAGGACATACGGTCTGGCTTATTGGATCTTTTCTGTGAAACCGAGTTCTGCCGCCTTTTCTTTCATGAGTCTTTCTGCTTCATCCATGCGGTTCTCAATGACCCCGTCGAGGATGGCGTTCTTCACGTATTCCTTGATGATGCCTATTTCTCGGCAAGGCGGTATTCCGTAGACCTGCATTATGTGCTCGCCGGTTATCGGGTTCTTGAAGTTCCTTATGGCGTCCTTCGCCTCCACGTCGGCGAGTTTCTGCCTGACCAGCTCGAAATTCTGCCTGAGCCGCTCGACTTTCTTCATGTTCTTGGAGGTGATGTCCGCATTGCACAGCAGCATGAGGTCGTCTATGTCGTTCCCCGCATCGAAAAGCAGACGCCTGACAGCCGAATCAGTCACCTCCTCTGTCACTAATGCAATAGGCCTGAGGTGCAGGTTCACGAGCTTCTGCACGTATTTCATCTTCTCGTTCAGGGGCAGTTTCATCTGCTGGAACAGCTTGGGTATCATCCTTGCCCCGACCACCTCGTGCCCGTGGAAGGTCCAGCCTGTCTGCGGCGAGTACCTTTTGGTGGCAGGCTTGGCGATGTCGTGCAGCAGGGCCGCCCACCGGAGCCACAGGTAGGGTTCCGTCCGCGGCCTCTGGACTTCCGCCCCGTCCTCGTAGTCATAGTTGAACAGCTTCCCCCCGGCAATCATCTCCGTCTCGTATGCTGCAACATTGTCCACGACTTCGAGCGTATGGCTGAAGTTTTCCTTGTGGCCCTTGCCTTCGACGGTCTCAACACCCTTGAGCTTTGTCAGCTGCGGCAGGATGTATTCCAGAAGGCCGGTCTCGTCCAGGAGACGGAATCCGATTGACGGTTTCCTGCATACGAGGATCTTGTTCAGCTCTTCAGTGATCCTCTCCTTTGACAATATCGACATCCTCTCCCTGTTCCTCCTGATGGATTCCAGTGATTCGGGGACAACCCTGAATACCCTTTCCCCGTCCGTGAGCTTTGTCGCGAACCGTATCGCCCTTATCATCCTCAAAGGGTCGTCGCTGTATGTCGTGTCGGGGTCGAGCGGTGTGCGTATTATGCCGGCGGCCAGGTCCCGTATGCCTCCGAACGGGTCCACCAGTGCCCCGAAGTCCTCTTTCTGCAGGCTCAGAGCCATGGCGTTTATCGTGAAGTCGCGTCTGAGCTGGTCGTCCTCGAGTGTACCGTCCTCGACAATAGGCTTGCGCGAGTCCCTCCGGTAGGATTCTTTCCTGGCCCCCACGAATTCGACTTCCATCCCGTGGTATTTCAGCATTGCCGTACCGAAATTCCTGAATACTGATACATTGCTCTTTACGGCCTCCCCGACAGCCTGTGCCAGTTCAATGCCGCTGCCCTCCGCTACAATGTCTATGTCTTTGCAGGGCCGCCCGAGGAAGCAGTCCCTTACATAGCCTCCGATGACGAATGCCCTGACTCCGAGTTTTTCCGCTGCCTGCGATACAATGTTGAATATTTTGTGGTCGAGAAATCCTTCTGTGATGGTGCTCATATTCCTGTTCCGGGTTTAAACTTGAATCCGGGTGCAAATTTAGCAGTTTATTTCAGCATTTCTTCATAATCCGGGGCCGACTGCTCCGGCATGTATCCTCCGGGGCCCTTTCGGAAAATGACTGTCCGGGTACCGTTGGTGATGATGATGTATTTGACGGACAATACCATATTGTATCTTACCGCCTGCTCCAGGACCTTGCGGTCCAGGCTGGTTTCAGGCCGCTTGCACTCCACGACCGCCAGCGGCTTTGCCTCCCTGTCGTATACAAGGATGTCTGCCCTGAACTGTTTCCCTCCGAGCTTGAACCCTGTTTCGCTCATCATCATGTGCACCGGGATTTTCATCTGTCCGTGGAGCAGTTCGCTGATGCACCACTGCCTTACCGCTTCTTCTGGTGTCAATGCGACCTCCTTTTTCCGGAGGGGGTCCCATACTGTCCTTTTCCGTTGCCCGTTCCCGGCAGTCCCGTGATGAGGCGGCAACAGGTCAAGCCTTTCGGCAATCTCCCGGGCTACATCAACATAGCGTTTCCCGTCGATGTCTATGACAGTCCCTGCTGTTTCTTCATACGCCTTCCTTCTGCGCTCCATCAGAGTTTCAATCCTTCTGCGCAGGGCTTCCTGTCCTGTCTCCGGAGTATTGAGCATGGGCCTGTCCTCATGGTCTTTTTCAAGGTTGGCGACGAGCGTGTCAATGCCTGCCCTGAGATAGATGCATAATGTCCTGGCCTTTATCAGGTCTATGCATCCCGGGACGGTGAGTGTCCCGCCTCCGAGGGAGAGGACAGATATCCTGTCCTCTCCCTCGGAGAGCGCTGTAATCTCTTCCAGGGCATCCAGCTCCATTCTCCGGAAGGCGTCCTCGCCCGCTGTCCTGAATATGTCCGGAATGCTTTTCCCTGCCTTGGCTTCAATGAATTTGTCCAGGTCCGTGAAAGGGCAGGAAAGCAGCGTGGAGAGTGCCTTCCCCACGCTGCTTTTCCCGCATCCCATGAATCCTGTCAGAGTTATGATCATGATAAGTTTCCGGCTCCAGAATCTGATTTCAGGACAATCAGAACAGGCTCAGCTGCTCGTCATCCCCGTCGTCCATTTCTCCGGCCCTGTCCGGGCTGCCGTCATCAGGCATGTCTACCCCGTCTTCCGGAATCGAACTCATGCCGTGCCCGCTCCCGGCTTCGATTGCGTCTTCCTCAGGCTTCTCGAGCGGTTCGATGAAGCGTATCTCTTTAAGCTCGTACTGGCTTGCTTTCTTTCCTTTTGCCTGTATGCCCTTCTTTCCTATGAATTCCTCTGCATCGATATGCTCCGCCGGCCTGTATTCATGCTTTCCTCCGAAAACGATTTCTATCTGCGGATGCCTGTCATCGCTGACGGCCACAAGGTAGGAACCTTTTTCTTCGGAGATGAAGGACAGCAGGGTATTGTCGCTGATGTCGAAAGAGAACCTTTTTATATAGAAGCATTCCTGTTTCCCGTCATAATATATGGCGGTGTAGGTCTTTCCAATGTCCAGCTTCTCGATTTTCAGGAGATTGTCCTGGTATCTGTTGCTCAGGTCGAATGAGGTGGTGTAGTATGTCCCGTCGCTGAATATCGCGAGGATGTGCTCCCCGGTGTCGAACTGGCCAAGATATATGCCCCTGCCGTCTTCGTTGAGCCTGTTTATGTCCTGGTCGAACCAGATGTCTTTCCCTCCGATTGTCGAAACCCCTTTGGATTTGAGGTATATGCGCTGGACAGGATTCTTTGATACGAGGTTTCCTCTTGATGCCCTGCCCTTTATTGCAAGGGATGAAAAGTCATATTCGAAAGAGGACTTCTTCAGCTTCGGACGCGGCCTGAGGTTTATGCGCACTGTCTCGGCCTCTCCGTTCCCGTTTGCCGTGAACCATAGTACGGCGGAGCCCGGGGCCCCTGTTGTCAGGTCGTATTCCTTGTCCCTGGTGATGCTTGTCACTGCAAACCTCTTGGCATATGTCACGCTGCTTTTCCCTTCACGGTAGATGGCGTTGTAGATTGTCCTCGAGTCGTTCCTGTCGAAAAGCCCGACATACAGCAGGTCTTTACCGAAGAAGGCCTTGTCGCTCACCTTGGTGACGCTGTATTTGCCGTCCTTGCGGAACACGATTATCTCGGACATGTCGGAACAGTCGCAGATGAATTCCGCATTGTCCTCCTTCTTGAGGTTGATGCCGACGAAGCCCTCGGACATGTTTGCGTAGAGCTTGGCGTTGTTGTTCACCACCCTCGATACGGTGATGGACTCGAAATTCACGATTTCCGTCTGTCTCGGGAAATCCGCCCCGTATTTCTTTTTCAGGTTCCTGAAGTAGTTGATGGTAAATTCGGTGAGATGCTCCAGATGGTTTTTCACCTCATCGATTTCGGCCTCTACCCCTTTAAGTTTCTCGTCCAGGGCCTTGACATCGAATTTGGATATTTTCCTTACGGGCTTCTCCACCAGGCGGTTGATGTCATCCATTACAATCTCTTTCTTCAGGAGGTCCTGGTAGGTCTTCATTGTTGTGAACACCTCGTCTATCTGCTCCTCCCAGCTGGCCGAGTCCTTCTCCAGAATTTTGTATACCTTGTTTTCGAAGAAGATACGCTCCAGGGAGCCGTAGTGCCAGTCGCTCTCCAGCTCATCCAGCCTTATCTGGAGCTCCTGCCCCAGAAGGTCTCTGGTGTGCATTGTGTCGTATATGAGTATATCCTTGACATTAAGGAATTTAGGCTTGTTCTCCACAATTACGCAGGCGTTCGGGGAGATGGATACTTCACAGTCCGTGAAGGCATAGAGGGCGTCTATGGTCTTGTCCGGGGACACGTCGTTCGGGAGATGGATCACAAGATTTGCCTTGACGGTGGTCAGGTCATCTATCTTCTTGATCTTGATCTTCCCTTTGTTCTTGGCCTTGATGATGGATTCGATTACCATGTGGGTGGTCTTCCCGTATGGCACTTCTGTGATGGCGATGGTGTTCTTGTCTATTTTCTCGATTTTTGCACGGACCTTTACCGTGCCTCCTCTCTGTCCGTTGTTGTACTTCGAGCAGTCAGCGTATCCGCCGGTAGGGAAGTCGGGCAGGAGTTCGAAGTCCTCACCCTTGAGGATGGAGACAGAGGCGTCTATCAGCTCGTTGAAGTTGTGCGGGAGGATCTTGGATGCAAGTCCTACGGCGATGCCTTCAGCCCCTTGGGCGAGAAGAAGCGGAAATTTCACGGGAAGCTCTGTCGGCTCCTGGTTCCTGCCGTCGTAGGAGGTCATCCAGTTTGTTATCTTAGGGTTGAATACCACTTCCTTGGCGAATCTGGAGAGCCTCGCCTCTATGTATCGTGCGGCGGCGTTGGGGTCACCGGTGATTATGTTGCCCCAGTTCCCCTGGCAGTCGATCAGGAGGTTTTTCTGCCCCAGCTGCACCAGGGCCCCGAGTATCGAGGCGTCTCCGTGCGGGTGGAACTGCATTGCCTCTCCCACCAGATTGGCCACCTTGGTGTAGTGGCCGTCGTCTTTCCTGTACATTGCATGGAGGACACGCCTCTGCACCGGCTTCAGCCCGTCGATGATATGCGGGACGGCCCTCTGGAGTATCACGTATGAGGAATAGTCCAGGAACCATTCCTTGAACATGCCGGAAAGCTTGTATTTCCGGCTGTTCTCGCTGAGCAGCTTGTCGAATTTGCCGGATGACTGCCCTTCTTCCACAGGTGCGTCATTGTATTCGTCCCCCTGTCCTTCTGCGGGCAGGTCCATATCGTCCATCTCCATATATCGTTTCCAAAAGTTTTAGTATTCGTATCCGAACCTCTTGAGTTCCTTCTTGTTTTCCCTCCAGTCCGGGTCTGTCTTGACGAAAAGCCTCAGGAAGACCTTCTTCTGGAAGAAATCCTCCATGTCCAAGCGTGCCTGGGTCCCGACTTTCTTCAGTGCAGACCCTCCTTTTCCTATGAGGATCCCTTTCTGTGACTCACGTATGACATAAATCACCGCGCTGATGTCGTAGCGCTCTGCTCCTTCCTTGAATTCCTCGATGGCCACTTCGCAGCTGTACGGGATCTCCTGGCTGTAGTTCAGCAGGATCTTCTCCCTGATGATTTCGGATGCGAAGAACCTGAGGTTCCTGTCTGTGAACACATCCTTGTCATACCATGCCGGAGCCTCCGGGAGGTGTTCTATGATGGCGTCGAAGATATTTTCGAGGTTGAACTTCTCCTGGGCCGAGGCCGGGTAGATAATCGCCTGCGGCAGCTGCCCGTGCCACCAGTCCATAAGCTGGTGGACCTGCTCCTGGGTGCTGATGTCTATCTTGTTGATGACCAGTATTACAGGGCAGAGGATGTCTCGCAGCTTCGCGATATAGTCGGCGTTCTTGTCCCCCTGCTCCACTACGTCAGTCACATACAGGATGATATCCGCGTCTCCGATTGCCGTGTCGACGAAGTTCATCATGTTCTGCTGCAGCCTGTAGTTGGGCTTGAGGATTCCGGGGGTGTCGGAGTAGACTATCTGGTAGTCTTCCCCGTTTACTATCCCCATTATCCTGTGCCGCGTGGTCTGGGCCTTGGCTGTCACAATGGACAGCTTTTCCCCGACCAGGGCGTTCATCAAAGTGGATTTGCCTACATTCGGGTTCCCGATTATGTTCACAAACCCTGCACGGTGCTTCTTTTCGCTCATGTCGTTCCGTTAAACGTATGCGCCCATTTTCAGGATGTTCACTTCTCCCTGCGAGAGGTATCTCCATGCCCCCCTCTTGAGGCCTTTCTTGGTCAGCCCTGCGAAATATACCCTGTCAAGGGCCTTTACACTGTATCCGAGCGATTCGAAAATCCTCCTGACGATACGGTTCTTGCCTGAATGTATCTCGATGCCGAGCTTCCTGTGGTCCTTGTCGTCGATATATTCGAGCTCATCTGCCGCAATCACCCCGTCGGCAAGCTCGATCCCGCCCATGATGCGGCCGAAGTCCTCTGACGAAAGATCCTTGTCGAGGGTCACCTGGTATATCTTCTTCTTGTCGTATGAAGGATGCGTGAGCTTTTCGGCTATTTCCCCGTCGTTGGTGAACATGAGCACTCCTGTCGTGTTTTTGTCCAGCCTCCCTACCGGGAACACACGCGCCGTACAACTCTTGAGGAGGTCCATGACGGTCTTGTCCGCATGCGGGTCGCTGGCTGTCGTAACGAAGCCTTTCGGCTTGTTCATTACGATATATACCTTCTCCTCGCCCCTGAGCCTTTCTCCGTTGAATCGGACGTCGTCAGTGTATATGTTGACCTTCGTGCCGAGCTCCGTGACCAGTTTGCCGTTTACTGTAACCACTCCTGCCAGGATGAGGTTGTCGGCCTCGCGGCGCGAGCATACCCCGGAGTTGGCGATGAACTTGTTGAGCCTTACCTCCTCTTTTACCGGTATGTTTACCATGTCGTTGTCGGAGAGCATGCTGTCGTTGATCTGCGGTTTCCTGCTGAGCATGCGGTTAATCCCTGCCAGTGCTGCATCAGGCTGCCTTTTAGTGTTCTTCACTGCCGGGCCGCCAGGCCTTCTGCCCCTTGCCGGGGACGGGGCCCCTTTGCGCGCCCCCTGGAAATTCCTTTTCCCGGCTGGCCTTCCGGAGGAGAATCCTCTCCTTTCTCCGTTCTCGTCAGAATATCTCCTGCCTTCTCCAGACCTCCTGTAGTCGTCCTGATCTCCGAACGGGCGCCTCTGTGCTGGCCTCCTGTCTCCGTATCCCCGGCCACTGTCGGAATACCTGCTGCCGCCGTAGCTTTTGCGCTCCCCGTACCCGGGTCCCCTCCTGTCGGAGAATGAACGCTGTCCGCTTTGCCCTTCTTGCCGGTACGGGCTCCTGCTGAATGAATGATAGTCGTTTGATTGATAGTTTGAACTGCTTTCGGATGCGTTTGTGCGGTTTTTCCTGTGGCGGAGTTTCCTCCCGGCCTGTGAATAGCCGCTTGAGTAGTCCCTTTCCGAATTTCTTTCGCTGCCGTAATCCCTACGGTTGCTGACCTGGCTGTCGAAGCCCTCGTTGTTGTAGTTCTCCATTGTCTTTACCCCTTCACGGGGCGGATTTAAATTTTATTAATATTAAAATGTGATGATGGCTCACGCCATACTGTCTAATTCTTTGTAAGGTTGAAGACATACGTTATCGTGCCTTCCTGTACCGCCGGGGCCTCGCTGCTCATGTTGAACCTCGCGTCGAGCGCGGCTTTTTTCACGGACTCCCAGATGGTCTTGTCCGTGAGTGTGGTGCCGGAAGCGCCCGGCACAGCTTCAAGTACCTTGCCATACTGGTCGACTTTTATCTTCACCACCACTTTCCCTGCCTGCTGCACCGTGTAGCTCGGCTTCGGCAGGCTTCCCAGGACTTCCCGTCCGGCAAGATGTGCGTTCGGCTCTCCGTCTGTATTTCCTGTCCTTGTGTTGCCCTGTGCGTGGCCTGCCTTCAGGGCGTCCGATACTTTTGCAGCCGTCTGGGCCGCAAGAGTGTCTTTCTGTGTCTTGTTGTCCGCCGCGTGGAAAAGCGCCCTGCGGTCTATCTCCTTTTCCCGTGGAGGCTGTGGCGTTTCCACATCCCCGAAATCATCGTTGACGGCTTCCGGGGCCTCGTTCGCCTCTGTCCCCGTATGCTGGGCCTCAGACGCCTGCACGAGCTTTACGTCCTGCTCGAGGTCCGCCTTCACCGATCTGGGCTGTGACCCCGTGGTCTCCTGTTTTGGAATCTCCGCCACGGCTTCCGTGAAATCTATCAGCATGGCCTGCTCCTCGGGTGGCGGGTACATGTATTTAAGCCCTGATACGCACCCGACAGTGAGGACGGCGATATGGATAACCGCCGTCGATGCTATGCCTATGATGCTCGACATCTTCTGCTGCCGGCTACGTTCGTTCAGATACTGTCCTGCCATCCTCTATTGATTCCGTGCTTTATTCCGGCGATGTCGCCAGGATGACTTTATAATGGTTCCTTTTTGCTATATTCATTACCTGGACCACCTCTTTTATTGGGACGGTCTCGTCTGCATATATCGAGAATGTAGGGTCCGGCTCGCTCTGCAGGAGCTCCACCAGGTCGTCCTCTATTTCGGAGAACTTCACAGGTACCGGGTCTCCGTTTATATGGTATGAGAAGGTGTCCGTGTCAAGATAATGCTTGATGGATACGCTTACCGTCGCCTTGGCCGCCACCTGCCCTGTGCTCTTAGGTAGCAGGAGCTTGAGCGCGTTCGGGTTCACCAGCGTGGATGTCACCAGGAAGAATACAAGCAGCAGGAACACGATGTCCGTCATCGAAGACATCGAGAACTCTGCAGTGATACGTGTATTTCTTTTGATTGCCATGGCCTGACCTATTTGCTTTCAGAGGATTTGTTGAGGACGTCCATGAAATCTATGGTGATGCTTTCCATGTTGAATACGATGTCGGATATCTTTGATGTGAGGTAGTTGTATCCGAAATATGCCGGTATGCCGACAATGAGGCCTCCCACTGTAGTGATCATGGCGGTGTATATACCGCCGGAGAGGAGGGTGATGTCGATGTTGTTGCCGGCGTTGGCCATATTGAAGAATGCCTGTACCATACCGGTTACGGTCCCCAGGAAGCCGATCATAGGGGCGCCTCCCGCGATGGTTGCCAGTATCGGGAGCCCCTTCTCAAGCCGGGAGACTTCCACGTTGCCCGTGTTCTCCACGGCTGTCTGTATGTCCTGGAGAGGGCGGCCCATCCTGTCTATGCCCTTTTCCACCATTCTTGCCACAGGGGTGTCATACTTCTGGCAGAGCGCCACGGCCGACTTGGTCTTGCCGTCGGTGAGGAGGTCATTGATGTCTTTCATGAAATAAGGATCGACCGTCCCCGCCTTGCGCAGGACCCACCATTTCTTCCCGAAGATATATATCGCCAAAATGGAGAGTGCCAGCAGGACCCACATCAGTGCACCTCCCTTCAGGAAAAGCTCGAAAAGCGACATTGTCATTTCCTGCTGCTGCGGAACCGCTTCCGCGACAGTGTCCAAAGCATCGACACCGGATTGTAAAAGATTGAAAAGCATGTTGTTTTAAATATAATGTATAAAAGACTGCAAAATTAGGTAAAAATCCTGAAATTCCTAAATATGGAGTTTTGATTTTCCTGTGAATTTCATTCTCCGGGATACGTGACCCCGCTCAGGAACAGGGCTTTCCCCGGGACGGATTCTCCGGCGTCGGAGCGGCTGCCGCTCTCGATGAGCCTCCTGAACCATTCCGTGTCCTTCTTGCCCCGGCCCACGTCGATGAGGGAGCCGACGATGGCCCGCACCATGTTGCGCAGGAAGCGGTTGGCCCGCACCGTGAACATCATGTAGTCCCCTTCTTCTGCGGGATAGCCCATCTGGGACACATGGACCGGGCTGTATGTCTTCCAGCATGCTTCGTAGACCGTACAGACCGAAGTGAGGTTGTTTCCCCCTGTCTTCTCGAAGCAGCTGAAGTCATGCTCCCCGAGCAGCAGGGCCGCCGCGCTGTTCATCTTCTCCATGTCGAGCGGATAGACGCAGAAGTGCGAGAAGCTGTCCATGAATGGGTCTTTCTTCCTGTGTATGAAGTAGTGGTATTCCCTCGACAATGCTGAAAACCGTGCGTGGAAGCTGGCTCCGGCCGGGGCTATTTCATGTACCGTTATGGCTTTAGGCAGGATGGCATTTAATTTGTATTCCAAAAATTCCGGCTCAACATCAGCCCCTTCACTTACTTCGAAATGGGCAAGGTAGTTCACAGCGTTGACGCCGGCATCCGTCCGTCCGGCCCCGGTTACCGGAACATCGCATTTCAGGAGCATGGACAGTGCCTTCTGGAGTTCTCCCTGTATACTTGTGCCGTTTTTCTGCTGTTGCCATCCGCGGAAGGAAGCCCCGTTGTAGGAAAGCCTTATTGTGAATTTCATGGCGGTTTCTTTGAAAAATTGTAACTTTGGAGGATTTATCTGCAAAAATAGATAAAGAAGTTTAAAAGCAAACAGATATTTATATGGAGAGTGTTAACATTAAAGAACTTAATGACCGCATTCAGAAGGAAAGCTCTTTCGTCGATCTCCTCACTATGGAAATGGGGAAGGTGATTGTAGGGCAGAAGTCTCTTGTGGAGAATCTTCTCATTGGCCTTCTGGCAAACGGACATATCCTCCTTGAAGGTGTGCCCGGATTGGCAAAAACACTGGCTATTAATACATTGGCTTCAGCCGTAGACGCGAAGTTCAGCCGTATTCAGTTTACTCCGGACCTGCTCCCTGCCGATGTCATCGGTACTCTGATATACTCCCAGAAGAGTGAGCAGTTCCAGATCAAGAAGGGGCCGATCTTCGCGAATTTCGTTCTTGCCGACGAGATCAACCGTTCTCCGGCCAAGGTGCAGTCGGCCCTGCTCGAGGCAATGCAGGAGAGGCAGGTGACCATCGGTGACGAGACCTTCAAGCTGCCGGAGCCGTTCCTGGTGATGGCGACCCAGAACCCGATCGAGCAGGAGGGTACATACCCGCTCCCCGAGGCGCAGGTCGACCGTTTCATGCTGAAGGTGGTGGTAAGCTATCCGAAGAAGGAGGAGGAGAGGCTTATAGTCAGGATGAACAATACCGGGGAGTTCCCGAAGGCGAGCCCTATCCTGAAGCCGGAGGACATCATCCGTGCAAGGCAGGTGGTCAAGGATGTCTACATGGACGAGAAGATAGAAAGATATATCGTGGACATAGTCTATGCTACAAGGACGCCGCAGGACTACGGGCTCGGGAAACTCGCAAATCTCATCTCATACGGAGCTTCTCCCCGTGCAAGTATTTCACTCTCAATGGCATCCAAGGCATATGCGTTCATAAAGAGAAGGGGCTATGTAATACCGGAGGACGTGAGGGCGGTCTGCAACGAGGTGCTCCGCCACAGGATAGGCCTCACATACGAGGCGGAGGCGGAGAATGTCACTACCGAGAACATCATCGCTGAAATAATCAACGCAGTAGAGGTTCCATAATGGAAAGCAGAAGTGCAAACGACCTGCTCAAGAAGGTCAGGAAGATAGAAATCAAGACCCGTGCTCTTTCTCACCAGATATTCGCGGGAGAGTATCATTCCGCTTTCAAAGGTCGGGGAATGGCTTTCAGTGAAGTGCGCGAGTACCAGTACGGGGATGACGTGCGCAACATGGACTGGAATGTCACTGCACGTCTGAGGTCTCCTTATGTGAAAGTTTTTGAGGAGGAAAGGGAGCTTACTGTAGTCTTGCTGATAGATGTCAGCAGATCAGGACTATTCGGGACTGCAGGAATGACCAAGAAAGATCTTATAGCCGAGATTGCGGCCGTGCTCTCTTTCTCCGCAATTATAAACAACGACAAGGTGGGGGCGCTCTTTTTCAGCGACAAGGTGGAGAAGTTCATCCCTCCGAAGAAGGGCCGGAGCCACCTTCTCCACATTGTCCGGGAGATTATCGAGCTGAAGCCGGAGTCGGACCGGACGGATATCGGGGAGGCGCTCCGTTATCTGACCAATGCCATCAAAAAAAGGTGTACGGCCTTCCTTCTGTCCGACATGCTGGATGTAAACCAGGACGGGACCCCGAGGTATGAGGATGCCCTGAAGGTCGCAGCCGGGCGTCATGACCTGTCTGTCATAGAGGTGTACGATCCGAGGGAAAGGGAGCTTCCTGATATAGGCCTTGTGCATATAAAGGATTCGGAGTCCGGAGCTTCTGCATGGGTCAATACATCCAGGAAGATGAGGCAGAGGTATGCCGGATGGTTCGAGACCGTATCCCGGTCGGCGGTGAGGCTGTTCAACAAGTACAGTATAGACAATGTGAGCATCTCCACTGCCGATGACTATGTCAAGGGGTTGATGGCGTTTTTCCAGAAAAGGTGACGTCCGGTGGATTAAACAGTTGATTGTACAATGAAAAAAATGATTTTCTTGCCGGCTGCTCTGCTCGGCCTTTCTTTCTCTGCCGCTTATGCGGAAGACGTTCCGGTGCAGGGCCGTTCCGGGATAGTGGAGGTCAGCGGCTCGTTCCTGTCCCCGCTCCAGGAGAGGGATTCGGTCCTTATTGCAGACCAGCTCCGGTACGGGTTCCGTCTGGAGGGTGTGGAGGAAGGGACGGGATTTGCCTTTCCGGATTATTCCAAGGGCTTCAGGGACAGCGTGGAGGTTGTGTCTCCATGGGTTCTGGATACATTGGATTTCAGGAAGGGCAGGAAAGGCGCTCCCGGGGTGTTCACATTGGAGGGCAGTGTTGTCATAACTTCTTTCGACGAGGGTAAATATATGCTCCCTCCTATTTCTGTCTTGAGGCATGGGGTGTCGGGTGATGTAGACACCCTTGTTTTCAATCCGCAGGTGCTGGAAGTGAAGACGATACCGGTTGATACGGCCACATTCGAGATTCACGACATCAAGGGACAGATCCGTTATCCTCTGACTTTCAGGGAGATCCTTCCGTATCTGGCTGGTGCACTCGTGCTGGCGGCCCTCATTGCCCTGGCCGTATATATGATTTTGAAGCGCAGGAAAGCCGGCCTTTCCGGCCTGCTCCGGAAGGAGCCTGCACATATCGTGGCCTTGAGGAAGCTCGACCATCTCAGGGGGAACAAGTACTGGGCTGCGGACAAGCAGAAACTTTTCTATTCGGGGATTACAGACGCCCTGCGCGAGTATATAGTGTCCCGTTACGGCGTTTCGGCGATGGAGATGACCACCAAGGAGATTTTCGACGGCCTTTCAGGCAAGGATATCCCTGCAGACCTGTTTGACGAGGCCAGAAGCCTGTTCGAGAGGGCGGATTTCGTGAAGTTCGCGAAATATGTGGCAACGGATGAGGAGAACGCCTCCGCCGTACCCGCAGCCGTGCGCTTCGTGACGCAGACCTACCAGACGGAAATAGATACGGAAAACGCTCCAGGGCAGGAGTCTGGCGAGGACGGCCCTGCAAAGGTGCAGAAAGGGTCCGGCGCTCCGGAGAAGCCACAGAAGTTTCAGAATAAATAAGAGGAAAAAATGTTTTTCGAATACCCGAAAATACTTTTCTTAGAGATAATCCCGGTATTGCTTATACTGCACTACCTCTATATCGAGCTGGCGGAGCGCCGTCCGCACCTCAGGGTTTCGGTTGTCACCCCGTGGAAGCTGTCCGGCGGCTCCGTCCTGGGCTGGATGCGGCACTTCCCGTTCGTGCTCAGGACCCTGGCCCTTGTGATGATAATCATAGCAATGGCACGCCCGCGTTCTTCCGAGGCCATGGAGAAGGTCGACACTGAAGGTATCGACATAATGCTTACCATGGACGTTTCCACCAGTATGCTGGCCCGGGATTTCAAGCCTGACCGCATAAGTGCGGCAAAGGACATAGCCATAGAATTCATATCGCAGAGGCCTTCCGACAGGATAGGGATAGTGGTGTTTGCCGGGGAGAGCTATACGCAGTGCCCCCTCACTACGGACAGGTCTACCCTTATCAACCTGATGAAGGAAGTCCAGACAGACCTTATTGAGGACGGCACGGCCATAGGGAACGGACTTGCTACGGCAGTGGCGAGGCTCAAGGACTCTGATGCAAAGAGCCGCGTGGTGATACTCCTCACTGACGGTGTGAACAACCGTGGCGAAATCACGCCGCAGACAGCGGCCGAGATAGCCAAGACCTACGGGGTCAGGGTCTATACCATCGGGGTCGGTGCCATGGGGACCGCCCCGTATCCTGTGATGACACCGTGGGGTGTCGATGTCCAGAATGTCCGGGTGGAGATTGATGAGGACCTGCTTTCAGACATAGCGGAGGCCACCGGCGGCCGTTACTTCAGGGCTACCGACAACACCAAGCTCATGGAGATCTACAGCGAGATCAACAAGATGGAGAAGGCCCGCACCACTATCGACAGCTTCCCGGTATACCAGGAGCTTTTCGGCCGTTATGCCCTGGTGGCGCTGATTGCCCTGATCCTCGAGATAATATTCAAGATATTTGTAATAAGGAGATTGCCATAACGAGGGAGGATAGCGATGATCAATTTTGCACAGGCACAATACCTTTTCCTGATATTGCTGATTCCGTTTTTCTTTGTAGCGTATGCCCTTCTGCTGCATATGAAAAAGAAGAAGATCCGCAGGCTTGGGGACCCTGCGCTTGTTTCCATGCTCATGCCGTCGGTGTCGAAGGCAAAGGGCTGGTGGAAGGTGGTGATGTTCTCGATTGCATTCTTTTTCTTCTCCATAGGGATGTCAAGGCCGCAGATCGGGGCGAAACTCAAGGAGCACAGTACAGAGGGCGTAGAAATAATGATAGCCCTGGACGTCTCCAACTCCATGCTTGCTCAGGACTATTCGCCTGACAGGCTTGACAGGGCGAAGCTGGCCATATCACGGCTGGTAGACAAGCTCAGGGACGACCGGATAGGGCTGATTGTCTTTGCCGGGAGTTCATTTGTGCAGCTGCCTATCACCACAGACTATGTTTCGGCGAAGATGTTCCTCAATTCCATTTCCACTGAGTCTGTCCCTATACAGGGGACCGCGATGGGGGATGCAATCAACACGGCTATAAGGAGTTTCAGCGCCCAGAGCGAGAAAAGCCGGGCGATAATAGTCATCACGGACGGGGAGAACCACGAGGATGACCCTGTGGCGGCAGCGAAGCAGGCGTTCGACATGGGGATACGTGTATATACCATAGGTGTCGGGTCACCTGAAGGCGAGCCTATCCCTATGAACGGGGAGCTGCTGAAGGACAAGGACGGCAATATAGTGGTGACCAAGCTCGACGAGGCCGTCCTCAAGGATGTAGCCAGTGCCGGCGGCGGTGTGTATGTGAAAGCCGGAAACAGCGAATTCGGACTCAACCCCATAGTGGACAGCATCAAGCAGATGGACGAGGAGAAGTTCAGTTCGGTGGTCTTCGAGGAGTTCGACGAGCAGTATATGTACTTTTTTGCCATTGCGTTGGTATTCTTTATAATAGAGATGCTGATAGGGGAGAGGCGTACCGGACGTCGTTTGTTCAACTGATCACGTAAAAAGGACAATTATTTATGGGCATGTCAATAAAATATCTGTTCATGGCGCTTGTCTGCTCCGCCGCCTTCTGCCTGCCGGCAGCGTCACAGAATGCGGACCGGAGGGATGTGCGCAGGGGTAACCGCGATTTCAGGAAAGAGGACTACAAGGCGGCCGAGATAGATTACCGGAAGGCCCTTGTGAAGGATTCCACCTCGTTCGCCGCAGGCTATAACCTGGGCAACACCCTCTACAGGATGGAGGACAGGGAGCAGGCAGGGAAAATCTACGACAGGCTGAAAGAGACCGCCGATGCTTCACCGTATGCCGCTGACTATTATTACAATGTCGGCAATGTTGTCGCCGGCGCCGAGAACTGGCAGGCTGCGGTGGACGCATACCGGCAGGCCCTTCTGAGGAATCCGTCCGATATGGATGCAAAAGAGAATTACATCTATGCAAAACAGAAACTGAAGGACCAGCAGAATCAGCAGAACCAGCAGAATCAGGACAACCAGGATAACAAAGAAAACCAGGACCAGCAGAACCAGGACAATCAGAACCGGGACGATAACCAGAATCAGAATCAAAATAACCAGGACCAGAATCAGGACCGGAATGACGGCCAGGGCCAGCAGGGGCAGCAGCCCAAGATAACGCCTCAGGCCGCACAGCAGATGCTCCAGGCCATCCAGGCCAAGGAGAAGGAGACCCAGGACAAGGTGAACAAGGAGAAGGCCCAGGTGCTCAAGTCAAGGCAGAAAGAGAAGAATTGGTAAAGGAGAAAAATATATGAGAAGGCTGATAGCTATACTTTTTCCCGTTTTTTTAGCTGCAGCGGCCATGCCGGCGCAGACATCGATAAGGGTCGATGCCCCGAATGTGGTTGCCGCTGACGAGCAGTTCAACGTCACATTCATCCTTGAGGGGGAGGATGCTCCGTCGGATTTCCAGTGGAGCCAGGGAAATGATTTCCAGCTTGTCTGGGGCCCGCAGGAGGGACGTTCTACCAGTCTGCAGATAATCAACGGGAAAAGGACACGTTCATCACAGTTTACATATACCTATATTCTGATCCCGAAAGGGACGGGTACCTTCACCCTGCCGCAGGCCACTGCGAAGGTGAAGGGCAAAGAGATTACCTCATCTCCGGTATCCATAGAAGTGGTCCAGGGGGCGTCGTCCTCCGGTGGAGGCCAGTCTTCCCCGTCCGGCGGCAGTACTTCTCCGGACAGCGTGACCGGCATTTCTGACGATGACATTTTCCTCCGCCTGACCCTTGACAGGACCGATGTCGTTGTCGGGGAGCCTATCACCGCCACCCTGAAACTTTACCAGAGGGTCAACATAGCCGGATTCGAGGATGCCAGGTTCCCGTCCTTCAACGGGTTCTGGAGCCAGGAGGTGGAAGCCCCGACTAATATCGAGTTCAGACGGGAAAATTACAACAACCAGATATACAATACCGCTGTCCTGCGTAAATACGTGCTTATCCCGCAGCAGACAGGAACCATAAATATCGATCCTGCAGAGCTGGTCTGCCTTGTGAACATCAGGATCTCCTCTTCTGGAGGGGCAAGTATATTTGACGGATTCTTCGATGATTACAGGACCATACGCAAGCGCGTCACCTCGTCTTCGTATAGGGTGAATGTCTCCCCGCTTCCTTCCGGGGCCCCTGCTTCGTTCGGCGGTGGTGTTGGCAAGTTCACGATTTCCGCGAAGATGAGCAAGGATTCGCTTACGACGCATGAGGCATCGTCCCTGCTTGTGACGGTTTCCGGAAAGGGGAACGTATCCCTTCTCGAAGCCCCTAAGGTGAATTTCCCGCCGGATTTCGAAGTGTATGACACCAAGACTTCGGAGAATACGTCCAAGGCTTCAGGCGGGACATCCGGGAGCAAGGTGTATGAGTTCCCGTTCATACCGAGGAGCCACGGGGATTTCACCATAGAGCCGATAAAGTATTCCTATTATGATATAGATGCGGGGAAATATGTGACTCTTTCTACCGGTCCGATTGACCTGCATGTGAAAAAAGGCAGGGCGCAGGACCAGAGTTCCGTTTCCGCCGCAGAGCCTTTCCCTTCTGTGAACAGGCAGGGTGTGAAAAGCCTTGGCGAGGATGTCAGGTACATCCATACAAAGCTCCCTGCACTTTATCCTAAAGGCGATTTCTTCGTGACTTCACCTCTGTTCTGGATACTGTCTGTGGCTGTCCTGCTTGCAGGTGTCCTGCTGTGGGCGATATTCAGGAGAATGGCTGCCCGGAGGGCGGATATTGTGGGAACCAAGACCCGCAGGGCCACCAAGATGGCCATGAAACGTCTCAAGGCGGCAGAGAATTATCTGGACCAGAACCTGTATTCCGCTTTCTATGAGGAACTGCACAAGGCGGTGCTCGGCTTCATATCCGACAGGCTGAATATCCAGGCGGCCGACTTCTCCAAAGAGAAGATTTCGGAGACACTGCTTTCATCCGGGGTTGACAGCGGGCTTGTGGAGGCCCTTATCGGGATAATTGACGCGTGCGAGTTCGCCCGCTATTCTCCTGATGCCGGCCATGAGGCCATGAAGAACCATTATCAGGAGGCTCTGGATGTTATATCGTCAATAGATTCAAGCATGAAGAACAAGAAAAACCATAAGGCTTCCGGAGCCGCTGTAGCTGTACTGCTCATGCTTTCGCTCCCTTCTGTCGCCCGGGCTGCCGGAGACAGCTATGTGGACTCACTCTGGACTGCAGCCACAGAGTCTTACGCGGCAGGCCAGTGGGAGGATGCCCTTTCGGTGTTCTCCTCCATCGACAAGCTCGGGCTGGAGTCACCGTACCTTTACTGCAACATAGGAGATGCCTATTTCAAACTCTCCGATTACCCTCATGCGATACTCTACTATGAGCGTGCCCTGAAGCTGGACCCTTCATGTTCCGACGCGAGGTACAACCTTCAGGTGGCCTCCGGGCTTGTGCAGGACAAGATCGACCCTGTACCGGAATTCCTCCTGAAGAACTGGGCCAGGTCCGTATGCTATATCCTTGACTCCAATGCATGGGCATGGCTCGCCATAGTTTTCCTCGCCGTTACCGTGGCCATGGTACTGCTCTTCCTGCTTGCAGGGTCTGTAGCCGCCCGCAAGACGGGGTTTGCGCTTGCGATTGTGTTTCTGCTTGTCACTGTCTCCTCATTCTCGTTCTCGGTATGGCAGAAGAATGACTATATGAGGGCCGACGGGGCCATCGTCATGATACCCGTGACTTCAGTCAAGAGCTCTCCTTCGGAGGAGGTCTCCAAGGACCTGTTCATACTTCATGAGGGCACGAAAGTGACAATCCTGGATGCCGTAGGCGACTGGAGGAACATCGAACTTGCCGACGGCCGTCAGGGATGGATACATTATAAGGATATAGAGGTCATCTGATTTCCCTGTGCACCGCCCATAGTACTATGCCTATCGAGACGGAGACGTTGAGGGAGTGCTTGGTGCCGTACTGGGGTATTTCGAGGGCCAGGTCGGAGCTGTCTACGACGGACTGGTCTACGCCTGAGACCTCGTTGCCGAATATGAATGCGTATCTGGCACCTTCTGCCGGGCGGAAGGTGTCCAGCGAAACCGAACCTACGGTCTGCTCCACGCTTACGACCGTGTAGCCTTCTCCCTTCAGCTTTGCCACCACGGGCAGGGTCTCTTTTGAATACTCCCATTCTACGCTGAATTCGGCGCCGAGGGCGGACTTGTGTATCTCGGCGGATGGGGGTGTGGCGCAGATTCCGCAAAGGTATATCCTGTCCGCCTTGAAGGAGTCGGCAGTGCGGAATGCGGAGCCTACGTTGTGGGCGCTGCGGATGTTGTCTAGTACAAGCACTATTCCCGAGCCGGGGGTCTCCCTGTATTGCTGCGGGGTCAGCCTTCCGAGCTCTATGTTGAGGAGTTTTCTGTTCCTTGGTCCCATAATGTGAATATTCCGGAAAAAGTTGTCGAAACAAATATACTAAAAATAAAAAATTGACTACATTTGCCGGATATGTTCACCTGACCTGGACTTTGAAAATTTAAATTATATGAAACAGGATCTTCAGATTTTCAATCTTATCAAGAAAGAGGAAGAAAGGCAGACCAACGGTATAGAGCTGATTGCATCGGAAAACTACGTGAGCGAGCAGGTGCTTGCCGCTCTCGGTTCTGTCTGCACCAATAAATATGCGGAGGGTTATCCCGGAGCAAGGTATTACGGGGGATGCGAAGTGGTGGACGAGATAGAGCAGCTCGCCATCGACCGCCTGTGCCGGCTTTTCGAGGCCGAGTACGCCAATGTCCAGCCCCATTCCGGCGCCCAGGCCAATATGGCCGTCATGATGGCGTGCCTCAAACCGGGGGACACGTTTATGGGTCTCGACCTTGCCCAGGGCGGGCATCTTACGCACGGATCTCCGGTAAACATGTCAGGAATCCTCTACAAGGCAGTTCCTTATGGTCTGGACGAGATTACCGGGATGGTAGACTACGACCGGATGGAGAAGACTGCAATGGAATGCCGGCCTAAACTCATCATAGGCGGTGCCTCCGCCTATTCAAGGGAGTGGAACTGGGCCCGTATGAGGGAGATAGCAGACAAGGTAGGGGCAATCCTCATGGTGGACATGGCCCATACAGCCGGACTTATCGCTGCCGGCCTGCTGAGCAACCCTGTCAAGTATGCCCATATAGTCACTTCCACTACGCACAAGACCCTTCGCGGTCCGCGCGGGGGCGTGATCCTTATCGGGAAAGACTTTGACAACCCGTGGGGGCTTACCACCCCTAAGGGCGTGGTTAAGAAGATGTCCCAGGTCATAAATTCAAGTGTGTTCCCTGGGGAACAGGGAGGGCCTCTCGAGCATTGCATCGCTGCCAAGGCGGTCTCTTTCTACGAGGCGCTGCAGCCCGAGTTCAAGGAGTACCAGAAACAGGTGGTGGCCAACGCCGCAGCCATGTCCGAGGCATTTTCTGAACGCGGCTACAAGGTAGTGTCAGGGGGTACTGACAACCATCTGATGCTTATAGACCTGCGCACAAAGTTTCCGGATCTCACGGGCAAGGCTGCAGAAAGGGAACTTGTGAAGGCTGATATCACAGTCAACAAGAATATGGTGCCGTTCGACTCCCGTTCCCCGTTCCTTACGTCGGGTATAAGGGTGGGGACTCCTGCCGTTACTTCACGTGGACTGATGGAGAAGGACATGGACTTCATAGTGGATCTTATAGATACGGTGCTTACAAGTGCTGCCGCACATCTCGAATATGTCACGGGCAAAGGAGAGACCGGGAAGGAGGAGCATGATGCTGTCCTTGAGTCTGTCCGCAAGAAAGTCCGCATGAAGATGAGCGGGATGCCTCTTAACAGGTGGTAATTCATTCTATGGGGCATTCTTGAAAACTGCAGGCCGAAAGCAGAGGACGGACTTTGCCCGGACAATGTTGGGGCGGCATGATTGTAGACAAGCAGAAAAAGGATTCGGAACGGGTTTGAGCCTGTTCCGAATCCTTTTTCCTGTCTGAATGCTGCTGACGGGCCCGCTGACGGCCTGCCTGCAATCAGTCATCGTATCCGATTACGTTGAACTGCATGTCGAATTTGATTTCAAGGCCGCCGGAAAGCTCTATCTCCCATGTGTAGGCATTGCGGTCTATCTTCATGATGTGCTGTCCAGGGAAATTGCTTTTAGCTACGTAGTCGGCAATCTTCTGAGGGACTACAGAGGCAGGCACGGCGTTGTATTTGCACTCTACGCTCGTCCATTCTCCCTGAGGGTTGAAATCGACTTCCGTGCGGTCGGTGTAGGTAACCTCGTATTCAGAACCTACCATTTTAGGGTCTTCCACTACGAAGGCCACATTCAGTCCTTTGAAGTGCTCTGCGAGGAACTGCTGGGCGTTGGCCGGAAGCTTGTCTACTGTTGTCGGCCTTTCCCTGTCGTCTGCCGATGCTGATACTGCACTTGCGAAAATCACTGCTGCTGCGATAAAAAACTTTTTCATGTCTAATCTGGTTTAAATGTTATACTTCGTTAATTTCTGGTGCAAAATTCCATTATGATTCTGAATCGAAACTGAAAACACGGAAATTTTCAAAAAAAAATTTTCCCCGGTGCAGAAAATTCAAAAAACATCATCTGAAAATTTGGAGAATAGGGGGGGGGATTAGTATCTTTACAAAAAATTAAATGTGTGTGTAGCAAGGGGGTCCCGGATACCGGGGCCTCTTTTGTTTTATGTATATGTGCCCTTTGTCCGGACCGGCTCTTGCTCCTGCGAGAGGGGAGAGGGAGTGAGAGACGTCCCTTAATTAGGGGCTGTCACGGGGTGACCGTGGATTGGCCAGGCAGGATTTCTGTTGGCAGGGCCCGTCAGGGCCGCACCGGAGCGTCAGCAAGATTTTCAGAGAAAATCGATGCAGCGCAGGTGCCGGCGAAGCACAGCGGAGCCGCATGCCCCACCGGGGCTGTCACCGCAGGTGACTGGGGGTAGATAGACAGGATTTCCGGAGGAAATCCGTAATGTCAGTACGATTGATTCCCTGTAAATTTTAAATGGTGTATAAACAGTTTCTTGCTAAATTCGCCGGAAAAGATCAATCTATGATAGAAAATATTCTGCTTCCGTACGTTTCAGACCGTTTTGCCGGTGAGCCCCGTTACCGTGAGGGGCATGTGAGAATAGTGAATCCGCTGCCTGGTGTCCCTGTCCTGGGGCTGCATATCCCGGATATGAAGAAGATTGCGAAGGAGCTCGCGGCAGGTGACGGCATGCCTGCGCTGCTTGAGGGCTTTGAGACTGCAGGGCCGGGCCTGTATTATGAGGAAAAGCTCGTCTGGGGCCTTATGCTGGACTGCATGAAGGTCCCTCTTGCGGACAGGCTGCTCCATCTGGAGCGGTTCGTCCCGCAGATTGACAACTGGGCAGTGTGCGATACTGTCTGCGGGGCTTTCAAATGGGTCATGCGGAGGGACCGCATGTCAGTGGCCGGGAAAGGAGGCCGGATTTCCTCTTCCGGCGGTGCATCCGGTGTCCGTGAAGCGGTATGGGATTTCCTGGAGAGATGGTGGGGCTCTGAGCGCGAATTCGAGGTGAGATTTGCCGTTATCATGGCTATGTGCCATTTCCTGTCCTCGGAGTGGCTCGACAGGGTGTTCGGAAAGATTGATTCATTGGATTTCAGCAGGATAGCATCGGAATACGTGTTTATAGGAGACAGGCGCAGGCAGGGTGCGGGCTCTGTGGATGGAGGGCCGGGGGCCGCGGAGAGCTTCCTGATACGCTCCGGGGCGGGATATTCTCTTTCCGGGCTCAAGGCCGGGACGGTGCTCGGGGCTTCCCCTTATTATGTCCGCATGGGCGTGGCATGGCTACTTGCCACTTCGCTTGCCAAGTTCCCCGGCAGGACGAGGGAGTATGTCCGCTTGTGCTCCCTGCCGGAAGACGTGCTGAAGCTGTATGTCCGGAAGGCCCGCGAGTCGTTCCGCACGAGGGATGTCTCCCCTGTGTGATGCGTTTGCCCTGAAATAATTATTTATTTTGCAACATTTCTTCCCTCTCCGGTGTCAAATATGCGGATTCCCCCAAAGGCAGTGTCCATGGCGGTGCCGGATGCAGGGGGAAGGAGGGGGTGGCGCCCCTTAACAAGGGGCTGTCACGAAGTGACTGGGGATTAAGATGGGAAGGCCCTTCAGGGCCGCACCGGAGCGTCAGCGAAGTTCCCTGCATGGGAACTGAAGCAGTGGAGGTGCCGGCGGAGCGAAGCGGAGCCGCATGCCCCGACGGGGCTGTCACCGAAGGTGACTGGGGGTGGACAGACATGAATTGTCATTTCGACCGAACGGGACCTTCTCTGTCATTTCGACCGAACAAAGTGAGTGGAGAAATCTGTAGAATGAATTAACAGATCCCTCGACTTCGCTCGGGATGACAGAAGGACGCTCGGAATGACAAAGAGACTTCGGGATGACAAAAGGACACCCGGGATGACAGGGATTCCGGTCATAAATGATAAAATATTGATTTTTATATAAGATTGTTAAACATAAATTCGTCGAACTGACGTTAAATTATTGACTGTTATGATAGACTGGACTGCGGTACTTATTGTCACCGGCGTGTGCGTGGTGATGCCGGTAGTGATTGTGGCTGTGACTTTCAAGCAGAAAGAGCGTGCCATAGACAGGAAGATGGATGTGCTTTCCAAGGCCGTCGAGAACGGACAGGAGATAGACCCTGCGCTGTTTGCTGATGAGAAAAGCAGCAAGAGCTTGAAGCTCAGGCTTATCAACAGGGCGACCTGGGGCGTTGTCCTCTCAGTGGTGGCGATAGTCATGCTTGCATGTGCGCTTTTCGTGAATGATGACCCTGAGGGGCTGGTCATCAGCGGAGGAATCATCCTTGCTGCGGGAATCGGGATGCTGTTCTCTTTCTTTGCAGGGAAACGCTGGCTCACTCCTGAGATCGAGGCTGACGAGATGAGGCTCAGGGCCGAGGCGGAGAAAGCGAGAAGGATACTTTCCGGGACGGACACGGACAGCCGCGCCTGAATCCTGGACGGCTGTGGAACAGTGATAATCGTTTGAAAAGTGGACAAGGCACAGTTCATAAGGCTTGTGGAGCGGGAGCAGGAACCTCTGCGGAGGTTCCTGTGCGTGCTGTGCGGCGGAGACCGGTTCCGTGCGGATGACCTGGCGCAGGAGGCCCTGCTCAAGGCTTACATGTCATTCACCAGGTTCGAGGGCCGCTCCAAGTTCTCCACGTGGCTTTTCCGCATAGCATACAACTGCTTCTACGACTTCAAGGCCCGTTCTGCCAGGGATGACTCCGAGCCTCTCGGCCCGGCGCATGAGAGGAAGCCGGATGATGACGCCTGTACCGACTCACGTTTCCGGCACCAGGATCTCTACATGGCCATCGGCGCCCTTTCCGAGACAGAGAAGGCGGTCATCCTTCTCTTCTACATGGAAGACAAGTCCATAAAGGATATAGAATCCATCACCGGCATGCCCTCAGGCACTGTCCGCTCGCATCTTTCCCGCGGCAGGCAGCATCTGAAAGACTATCTGCAGAGGATAAGGTGACGGGTCATTGCAGCGGAGCCGCACGCCCCGACGGGGCTGTCACCGCAGGTGACTGGGGGTAGACAGACAGGATTTCCGGAGGAAATCCTTAACGTCAGTACGACGTATTCCGGTCATAAAAGGTAAAATATTGATTTTTAGGATAATTAAATTAAAATTCGTCGAACTGACGTTAATATCAGACATCATGAAAGACAGTGAAATACGCAAATTTATCCATGACAATATGCCCCAGATCGAGGGCAGCGGCCGTTTCATGGACGAGCTGGTCCGCCAGATAGACCTCCTTCCTGTCCCTGCGTCCCTGGACGGCAGGTCCGAGGAGGAGAAACAGGCCAATATCAGGATGATCCTCGATGTGGCGAGGTCAATCAAGCGCCGTTACCGCAGGTCGGCCATCCTGTTTGCCGTCCTGTCCGTGGTGCTTCTGTCATGTGCAGTGCTCGCCATCTTCCTCATCCCTGAGCTTCACGAGGCTGTGATGAAGTATTACATCTACATAGCCGTGGCCTTTGCCGCCATAGTCCTCTCCATCTCCCTCTCGGCACTTTCCGCTTCCAGGATGTAGTCAGGTGTGCCGAGAAGCCTGAAACCTCGCTGACGCTTTCTGCCGGGTCATCCGCGTACCCTGGAGCATGTGGGGTTAATGTAACTTGCTGGTTTCTAATGAAATATGAAATATTGCCATGCTCCAGACCCCTTTCTGTAATGGGTCTGGAGCATGGTGCTTGTTTGTAATATTTTGTTAATCAATTGATTATAAAATGTCACCTTGCTCCAGAGTTCGGGAAGGGTGAATTCATGTTAATTACTCAGATAAATTTATTACTTTTGTTGTGAGTAAAAGTTCTCATTGTACTGAGTAAAATGTAAAAATATGTATAAACGGGCAGAATATCAACTGATTACAGAGCGTATGAAAGAGCCTCGCAGGTTCATTCAGGTCGTTATGGGTGCCCGGCAGATAGGGAAGTCAACGGTGGTCAAACAGGTATTGAAAGATTTGGACAGACCTTACCAGTTCTTTTCTGCCGACAATGTCCCGGCTACGAACAGCGCATGGATCGCAGATTGTTGGGCGGCCGTGCGCAGTTTGAAAGAGAGCCGGGGGTGGGAGAGCGTTATCCTTGTAATTGATGAGATTCAGAAGATTGCCGACTGGAGCGAAGTAGTGAAGAAAGAATGGGACGATGATACGTTCCATGACCGCGACATCAAGGTCTTGATTTTGGGAAGCAGCCGTGTATTGTTGGAAAAGGGTTTGTCTGAATCATTGGCAGGGCGATTCGAAGAAATACGCATGAGCCATTGGAGCTATCAGGAAATGAAAGAGTGCTTCGGTTTCTCGCTTGACCAATATATGTTCTATGGGGGCTATCCCGGTGCGGCTACTTTGATTGGCGATGAAGACCGCTTCAGCCAATACATACAGTCGGCCATCATCGAGGCGACCATCAACAAGGACATTCTGATGGATACGACGATAAATAAGCCTGCCTTACTTCGGCAGACCTTTGAGCTGGGGGCAGCCTATTCGGGGGAATTGCTTTCATTGAACAAAATGCTCGGCTCGCTTCAAGACGCCGGGAATACTGTGACATTGGCGGGATATATCAATCTGTTGGATGAAAGCGGACTTCTTTGCGGCCTTCAGAAGTTCAGCGCCGATATGGCAAGGAGGCGTGCCAGTATCCCTAAGTTGCAGGTCTATAACAATGCGTTGAAGACGGTGTATAGCCCGTTGTCCTTTGAGCAGGCGATACTCAACCGCAAGGCATGGGGACGGATCTTTGAGTCGGGTATCGGTGCCTATCTGGTAAGCCAAGCCTTTGTGCATCGTTTTGAAGTGTTCTATTGGCGTGAACGGGATGATGAAGTGGATTTCGTTTTGCGTAAAAAAGGCTCTGTGGTGGCCATTGAGGTGAAAAGCAATGCTGAAAAACGGACGGACGGGCTGGATAAATTCCGCAAGCTTTTCAATCCGCAAGCGGCGTTTATCGTGGGAGACGGAGGTATCAGTGCGGAAGATTTCCTTTCGATGGATATGCGGAAACTCTTGAGCCGCTGACATGGAGGTCATGAAAGCTTGATTGTAAGTGCAATGAAGTCTTCTACGCCAAGCCTTTCGGGCCTGAGGTCGAATACCGGGTCCGATGCGAATCGGGCGGTCTGCTCCGGGCTCCAGCCTTCCCTCCCAGCCTTCGCTGTGATGAGTGGCTTGAGGGAATTGCGCATGGTCTTGCGGCGCTGGTTGAAGGAGGTCTTGACCACGGTCTTGAACAGGCTTTCGTCGCAGCCGAGGGAGGTGCGGCTGTTGCGTGTGAGGCGTATTACGGCCGACTTGACTTTCGGTGGTGGGTTGAACGCCCCTTCACCCACGGTGAACAGGTATTCGATGTCATACCAGGCCTGCAGGAGTACGGAGAGTATGCCGTAAGTCTTTGTTCCAGGCTTTTCCGCAATGCGTTCCGCCACTTCTTTCTGTATCATGCACACTACCTGCGGGACGGACTCCTTGTAGTCAAGCACCTTGAAGAAAATCTGCGAAGATATGTTGTAGGGGAAGTTTCCGATGATGAAGAACTTTCCTTTGAAGAAATTCTCCAGTTTCAGTTTCAGAAAGTCCGCTTTGATAAGCCTGCCGTTGGTCTTCGGGAGATTCATCAGCAGATAGTCCACTGACTCGTCATCGATTTCCACCATCTTCAGGTCTATGTCATCCCTTTCGAGCAGATACTGGCTCAGCACTCCCATTCCGGGCCCGATTTCAAGGGTGGGCACCGGCAGACGTACAGAAGGTTCTGCACTGTCTTCCTGCCCTGCTATGAACCCGTCGGTGACAAGCGCATCAGCGATGCTGCGTGCTATGGAAAGGTCCGTGAGGAAATGCTGCCCCAGTGATTTTTTTGCTCTGACTTCCATGTCTTTTCTCCGTTTTGTATTCCGGGTGCAAATATACTCAGTAGCCGAGAGCAATGCAAATGCGGAAGCATTTGACAGGTCCATACTGCAACAGACAGGCGACCACCGGTCTCATGGAAGCTGCGGTATGGACCTGTCCCAAAGGCCGACAGGCCAGCATTGCCGAGGCGTGAACCGTATAAATGGCCGCCAGGCCAAATATCTCAGTAGCCCCAGAACATGAGCATAATTGAAAACCGCTGCGTTATTTTCTGAATCCGGGCTAAGTCATTTACGTCAGTAAACACCTGTCGCCCCATGCTGAGGCGTGACAGTGATGAAACATGCCGGGCCACCCCTCGTACATTTTGCCTGGCGGCTTGGGATGACGGATGACCATCATCACAGATGCACACCTGCAGTAGAGAGATTTATGTAAGTCGTTGACAATATGAGTGTTCCTGGAACGGGCTGTTTCCAGGTGGGACATTCCGATGCACACCTGCAGTGACTTGTATGCCATCTATGGCCCTGCAATGCCGTTCATGCACTGCAGGTGTGTCGCAAAGTGTTACTCCTGCAGTTACACCATCTCTGCAATATGTTGATAGTTAAGATGTTGTTGGAAACTACTTACTGCAGGTGTGCATATCCCTCCCGTCAGCATTGATGCCAGGCTTCCCTGAAACTCATTCCGGTCCGGGCATTTGACACATAGCTCAACGGATTCGTCATTGTTTTTCGGGGAATTATGTTTGACTTTGCAAAGTCATCAGGAAATAATATTGATGAAAAACAAGGCAGGCATTTATCCCTAAATGGATGCCTGCTTTTTGTATGCTCGGCATGAGTATCAGCTAACGGGTGCAAGACCCTAATGAGCCCTGATAGCGGGAATCATACAGCCCAAAGCAAGGGTGACCATCGCGAGGTGGAATCTGAAAGAAGCTGGCGGCAAACATCTGGTCTGACGGACAGAAACTTCATATCAAGGCATAAGACTGTGGATGAGACTGCAAAACAAGTCAAAGTCCGATAGCTATCCGGAACAGTCAATGTAAATGAGGCAGACATAAGATGGAAAGCTGGTGCTCTTATCCGGGGAGGTCTCACGGGCAAGACGAAAAAAAAAAATGTAGTCAAGCAGTAACAACGAACCGTGAGAAGTCAGCAGAGGTCATAGTAACCGGCAAGGTAAAAAAAAAAATCGGCAGTCGGTGAAGGACTGAACTTTTATCAAACAAGTAACATTCAATACTTTATGAAGGAATTAAAGCAGAAAACCGTTGAATCGGACTTCCGGCAGATAAATAGGACGGCATCCGAAGGGTATGCCGGAGTGCAGACCTTTATGGAGATAGCGGATGATAAACTTGTGGAAGTGCAATTTGAAGGGAACAATCTGATGGAGCTCATCCTGAGTCCGCATAACCTGAACGCGGCATACCGTCAAGTTATGAGGAACGGAGGAGCAGGAGGTGCCGATAAGATGGAGACGAGCGAACTGTTGCCATACCTTAAACTCCACAGAGACGAATTGATAGGGAAACTACGCGACGGGAAGTACCGGCCGAATCCGGTGAGGAGGGTAGAAATCCCGAAGGACAACGGAAAGACACGCCCGTTGGGAATACCCACGGTAGTAGACCGTCTTGTACAACAGGCCGTCAGCCAAGTTCTGATACCGCTTTACGAACCACAGTTCAGTGACAACAGCTTTGGCTTCCGTCCACATCGCAGTGCCCAAGATGCATTGCACAGGGTGCAGGAGTATGCAGACCAAGGATACCGCTACAGTATCGGACTTGACCTGGAGAAGTTCTTCGACAGAGTGAATCACAGCAAACTGATAGAGGTCCTGTCCCGCACCGTGAAGGACGGGAGGGTGGTGTCACTGATACACAAATACCTCAATGCAGGAGTAATAGTGTCACATAATTACGAGGAGACGACAGAGGGCGTACCGCAAGGAGGCCCGTTGAGTCCTATATTGAGCAACATCCTGCTCAACGAGCTGGACAAGGAGCTGAAGCGGAGAGGACACCCGTTTGTCCGCTATGCGGATGATTGTATTATACTCGTGAAAAGCCTTCGGGCTACGGAGCGAGTCAGGGACAGTATCTCGGAGTTCATAGAAAAGAAACTGTTCCTGAAGGTAAACAAGGAGAAGACGGAAGTCGGTTCAATAGTAGGTAAGAAATATCTTGGCTATACGTTCTACTGAAGGAAAGACAGCAAATGTGGTCTCTGCCTACACAGGAATAGCCAATCCAAGTTCATGAGAACAATCAAGCAGATGACGAGCCGAAGCAATGGGAAAGGCTATTCATGGATGAAATTACACCTAACCCGTTACATCCGAGGCTGGCTGACATATTACCGCTATGCCGATATGAAGACCTTTATCATATCAGCAAACAAGTGGTATAACCGCAGACTACGGATGTATATATGGAAGAGATGGAAACGCATCCGAACCCGTTTGGCAAACCTACAGAAATGCGGCATTCCCAAAAGACAAGCCTGGCAATGGGCGAATACCCGCAAGGGATACTGGCGAATATCCAAAAGTGGGATACTGACACGTTCCATTACCAACGAACGGCTGATATCGGCAGGGTATCCGTCAATCCTGAATCTTTACATCAAATTGCATCGCAGTTAAGAGAACCGCCGTATGCCGAACGGCACGTACGGTGGTGTGAGAGGTCGGAAAACGAAAGTAGGAAGAAAACTACTTCGTTTTCCTCCTACTCGATTTCACTCATGTAAAATTCGGGAAAAGAGGACGCGGTCTTCCTGGGAAAGTCAGGAGTCTCAGGTCAGGCGGCAGCATATACTGAAGGGCTGACGGCCTCAGAAGTCCTTCCCTTCGAAGATGGTGCCGGTGGATATTGCCCCGGAGTGCTCCTTGCGGTCCTTGACATTGAAAGAATAGGTGAGTGACAGTATGATGTTCGGATAGACAGGACGCACTGATGTGACCGAGAGAAGGCCTTCGGCCTCCCGTCTGTTGCTGTATCTTGCAGTGTGGAATGCGTCATGGAATACAAGTGAGGCGGAAAGCCGTTCTCCGAGGAGCTGTTGCCTTATTGCGAGGTCGAAGTAGAAATATCCTTTCTCACGTCCCTGGGAGAGGACAGCCGGGCCCAGGGCATTGGCGTCGAACTGTATCCTTGTGGTCCTGCCTGCCTTGAAACTGTTTATCATCCCGACGGTGTAGCTTGTCACAGACCCGTCCCTGCCTCCTTCGTACGTGCTTTCGAACATGTAACGGTATCCGCTTGCCGTAAGGGTGATGTCCCACCATCCGGCCGCTTTCACCCGGGCTTCCGCCTCTATCCCGAATGTGATGTCATTTCCTGCATTTATCAGTGAATCAAGGGTAACACCTGGCTGGTACGGTCTGCGGACAAGGTCTGTCTTTCCTTTTCTTGACCTGAAGAATCCTGTGAGAGACAGGCTGTTGCGGTTCTTCCCGAATATTTTTCTGTAGCCGAGTTCTGCGGAATGGATGTATTCCGGCTTTATGTCCGGGTTGCCGATCATACGGGTATAGTAGTCCTCGTATGTTATGTATGGTTCGAGCTTCCATATCCCCGGACGGTTGGTGCGGAATGCATAGGAGGCGGTAAAGGTGTTGTCATGGGGCGCGCGGTATGAGACATGAGCCGACGGGAAGATCTCGTAGCGCCTCAGGTTGCGGCTGGCGTCCTTGACTGTTATGTCCATTATGTCGTGGGTGTAGTCTCCCCGTATCCCGACATTGACATCCACCGGTCCGAAGCTGTCCGTGGCCATGGCGTACAGGGAATGTATCTGCCTGCGGTAGAAGAACGGGGCGTACATGTCGTCCTGCCACTGGAACTGTCCTGCATCCCTGTCCCAGTATTTAATGCTGTAGTCCCCGACTTCACTGTAGGAAGTCATCTGGTAGCCGGCCTCGAATTTTCCGGAAGGGCGGTAGTTCATCTTGTATTCTATATCCCAGTCGTAGTCCCAGTGGTATTCGTCTTCATAGCCGCGTGTGCCTTCATATCTGGCTCCGGACTGTGTGAAAAGGTTGCTTTCCGTGTATTCCAGGGCGTACCAGTCATATCTCAGTCGTCCGTGGGCCGAGATGTTGTCTCCGCGGTCGTTCAGCGTGTATGTATATTCTGCGCTGAGCTGGGCGAGCCTCTTCTCGTTGGAGTAGCGGTCGTGGCTGTCGTATGTCGCATCGTTTATGACTGTCCCTGAATGTCTCCTGTTCTCGTAGTAGGACATGTCTCCTCCTCTGGCGTTGTCGGTCATTCCGCTCTGGACCTCCACCATGGCGTGGTGCCTGTCATTCCTGAACTCCCATCCGAGGGACCCGATATAGGACGATACGGTACTGTGCCGGTAGCCGTCGGCATCGGATATTGTGGAGAAACCGTCCATGTCCGTATCTTTCTGCTGACGGAATTCGCTGCGCCCCCGTATCTGCGAGGCTGTGGCGCCTATGAACCATCTGTGGCTGCCCCTGTTAAGGCTCAGCTGTACATCACCGCTCCATGTGCCTATGGTGCTTCCGGAGGCTGACACGGAGCCACCTAAGCCCTCAGCCCTGCGCTTTCGTGTGATGATGTTGATTATTCCCGCATCCCCGTCCGTCCTGTAGCTTGCGGAGGGGGACGTGATTATTTCAATGTCCTCGATATTACCTGCCGGTATCTGCTCCAGGGCCTGTGTCCCTTCCAGCATGCTTGGCTTCCCGTCTACGTATACGAGAAACCCGGTGCTTCCCCGGAAAGATACTTCACCGTCTGCATCGATGCGGACGGACGGCATGGATTTGAGGATGTCAACGGCGGTTCCTCCTGCAGCGGACAGCGATGACGAGCCGCTGACTGTCTTCCTGTCGAGCCTGTAGACTACAGGTTTTTTCTCGGCTGTGAATACGGTTCCTTCCAGATCGACCACTTCCGAGGTATCTGCCTCGGCCGTCAGGTCCTGTCCGTACGATATGGTGGCTCCCGATAAAAGAATCAGGGCGAAAATCAGCCTCAATGAAGTCAGCGTGTTGATTGTCATTGTTTCCTGTTGTCCGTTCATGGTATTTTTCATAGTGCCGTTAAAGAGAAAAAGTGCAGTCCATTGTTAAAATAAACTGCACTTTCTATATTAATGTCAGTCACCTGACTGGTGACAGCCCCGCCGGGGTATGACGCCGGCACCTGCACTGCTTCGGTTCCCATAGCGGAACCTTGCTGACGCTTCGGTGCGGCCCCGAAGGGGCTTTCTATTCTACGGTAACCCGTTAGAAGATGTCAGGGCTGTTGTAGTCCGGAGCGTCGAACCCTGCATCGGAAGACTCGTCCTGACGAGGCTCTGAATGTGGCCTGCTGTCCCTGCGCGGAGCCCTGCGGTCATCGCGGCGGTCGTTCCTGCGCTCGTCGCTTCCTCTGCGGTCATCCCTGCGCGGGCCACGGCGGTCGTCCCTGCGCGGACCTCTGTCAGAGCTGCTGTTCCTCGGCCTGCGTTCCGGCTCTACATATCCTTCCGGCTTTTCTATGAGGGCCTTGCGGGAAAGCCTCATCTTTCCTGTCTTGGCATCGATCTCGAGGAGCTTCACATCCACTTCGTCGCCGACGTTGAGGACATCCTCCACCTTGTCGGTCTTGCCCCAGTCTATTTCAGAGATATGGAGCAGGCCTTCCTTGCCTGGCAGGATCTCCACGAACGCCCCGAACTCGAGGGTGGAGACCACTGTCCCGTGGTACACCTTGCCTACCTCCGGAACTGCGCAGATGCCGTTGATCCATTCGAGGGCCTTGTCCATGGCTTCCTTGTTGTCCCCGAAGATGTCTACGATGCCTTCGCTTACACCGTTTACATTGTCCTCTGTGATGGTGACGGTGGTACCTGTCTCCCTCTGTATCTTCTGGATTACTTCTCCTCCTTTGCCGATGATGGCTCCGATGAACTCGCCAGGTACCCTTATCTGTACGATGCGAGGTACGAACGGCTTGTAGTCTTCACGCGGCTCGCTGATGCATTTCATCATCTCGCCCATGATGTGCATGCGGCCCTGGCGTGCCTGCTCGAGCGCTTTTGCAAGCACTTCATAAGAAAGCCCGTCTACCTTTATGTCCATCTGTGTGGCTGTGATGCCGTCCCTTGTCCCGGTCACCTTGAAGTCCATGTCCCCGAGGTGGTCCTCGTCCCCGAGGATGTCGGTGAGGATGGCGTACCTGTCGTTAGGCCTTTCCGCATCGGTGATAAGCCCCATTGCCACTCCGGCTACAGGCTTCTTTATCTTGACTCCTGCGTCCATGAGGGCGAGGCAGCCTGCACATACTGTGGCCATGGATGACGAGCCGTTTGACTCGAGGATGTCAGAGACCACACGCACTGCGTAAGGGTTCTCCGGGGCGAGAGGGACCATAGGCTTGAGTGCCCTCCATGCCAGGTTCCCGTGTCCGATCTCGCGGCGGCCTACACCGCGCTGTGCCTTTGCCTCACCGGTTGCAAACGGAGGGAAGTTGTAGTGGAGCACGAATTGCTCGCTTCCCTGAACAAGCACCTCGTCGAGCTCTTTCATGTCGAGCTTGGTGCCGAGGGTGACCGTTGAAAGAGACTGGGTCTCTCCGCGGGTGAATATTGCCGAACCGTGTGCACAAGGCAGGTATCCGGCTTCGCACCAGATAGGGCGCACCTCGGTGCTCTTTCGTCCGTCCAGGCGGATTCCCTCATCGAGGATGAGGTTCCTCATGGCGTTCTTCTCTACAGTGTGGTAATACCTTTCCACCATCATTTTCTTCGCTTCGCGGTCCTCCTCAGGAAGCGTCTGGTAGAACTCCTCTTTCAGGGCGTCGAACGCGTCGGACCTTTCGTGCTTCGGCAGCCCTGACTTTGCTATGGCATAGCACCTGTCATAGCAGAAAGCCTCTACTGCCTTGCGGAGCTCCTCGTCGTTCTCCTCATGGCAATATGTCCTCTTAACCGTCTTGCCTGTCTCTTCCATGAGCTCCATCTGCACCTTGCAGTGCTTCTTGATCTCCTCATGGGCGAACTTGATGGCCTCGAGCATGTCTGCCTCGCTCACCTCGTTCATCTCCCCCTCGACCATCATGATGTTGTCATAGGTGGCTGCGACCATCAGGTCGATATCCGCCCTGTCCATTTCGCTGAATCCGGGGTTGATCTTGAGCTGTCCGTCAATGCGTGCTACACGAACTTCGGAGATAGGTCCGCCGAACGGTATGTCGCTTACTGCGAGTGCCGAAGATGCCGCAAGCCCTGCAAGCGCATCAGGCTGGATGTCTTTCTCTGCTGAGATAAGGTTGATTGTCACGTATACTTCTGCGTGGAAGTCCTCAGGGAACAACGGCCTGAGCGCCCTGTCCACGAGTCTGGCAGTAAGGATCTCGGCATCGGATGCCTTCCCCTCGCGTTTCATGAATCCGCCCGGGAACCTTCCCGCAGATGCGAATTTTTCCTTGTAGTCCACCTGGAGCGGCATGAAGTCCACATCTTCTTTAGCATCCTTTGCGCAGGTTACGCACGCGAGAAGCATTGTGCCTCCCATCCTGACTACAACCGAACCGTCTGCCTGTTTGGCCAGTTTACCTGTCTCGATTTCTATTATCCGACCGTCGGATAATTCGATTTTCTTGTTGATAATGTTCATGAATCTGTTTTCAACCTGCCTCCCCCTATGGGAGTTGATTAATATTATTGTCTTCTTCCTTTGTACTATTCCGAAATATATATTGTGTTCCGGTGCCTGCCGCAGGTTGAATGATTTGTTAACAGGCACGTTGACCGTCCGATTTATGAAACTGCCTCACGCCGCTCCGGCGGCGCCGTACAGCGGCCGGTCATGGCAGTTTCGAAAAAAAGAGGCTCAATGTCCGCACCCGGACACCCTTGCCTCTTTTCTTTTCTACTTGAAGCCGGGAACCGTTCCGGCTTCAGTATCTGTTTATCGACGGAGACCGAGCTCCTTGACGATATTCCTGTATCTCTCGATGTCCTTCTCTTTGAGGTAATCAAGGAGACGGCGCCTCTGGCCTACGAGCTTGAGAAGTGAACGGCGGGTAACGTTGTCCTTCTTGTTCACTTTGAGGTGCTCGGTCAGATGAGCGATACGGTAGGAAAATAAAGCAACTTGACTCTCTGGAGAGCCGGTGTCCTTATTAGACTTTCCGTACTTCGCGAAAATCTCTTGCTTTCTTTCAGCCTGTAAATATTCAGCCATTTTGCAAAAAGATTAAAAAATTAATAAATGTCCATATGCTGTCTTCCCGTCACGGGCGGACAAGCGGGCGCAAAGTTATGCAGAAATTCCGATAAAACAAACGGTTGCTTAACAAAAAATTAAAACATCTTTCAGTCTTCCGTCTTCAGGACGGAGAATTTCACGAATGTCCCTTCGGCCTTGGCAGGGAGGAGCTTTATGCTGATGCGGTTTTTGCCTTTTTTCAGCAGGTGCATGTCCTCGGGGAAGAATTCGTAGAAACTGTATGAGGGCTCGTTGCCGCCGGCTCCGATTTTGGCCTTGCGGAAAAGCTCCCCGTTGATGTAGATTTCGCAGTCGCGCGTGCCGAATATGCCGATGCAGAAGGTGCCGCCGGTACCGGATATGCGGAAAGTGCTTCCGGTGTCTTCTGTGCATCTGCCGCTCCAGCGGAGCACGGTGTCAACCTGTATCTTGTCGTAGAGGGCGGAGTTGATCTCGCCGAGCTTCTCTACAGGGATTTTCGACACTTTCCTGTCGTATGTCATGAAGCCGTTGAGTTCATGCTCCACGTCGGTAATCTGGGTGTGGACGGTGGCATTGCAGCCCCCGGCGGCACGCAGCCATCTCAGGGTGCGGATATACCTGGAGTACGCCTCCTCGAATTCCCCGGCCGTTGAGTATGTGTGCCGTCCGCCTTCGGTGGTGAAGCTGAAGGACGCCTTCTGCCTGTAGCTGTCGTGCCCGTTCTTTCCTCCGTTGGCAGGGAGGTTCTTTTCTGAATACCAGGTGTGCCCGGCCACGGCGAGGTTGGTGCCGCCGGCTTCTCCGATGACAGAGGCGCGGGTCCCTCCGAGCTTCCAGTCAGGCAGGCTCCTCGGATAGAACGAGTAGTCATGTATGTCGATGACGTCTCCGGCAGGGGCGTCGTTCCATCCGCTGGCGCAGGTCACTATACGGGTAGTGTCATAGGCCATGATATTCTCCGTAATCCGTTCGGTGTCATGCTGTCCCCAGGCCTCGTTGAACACTATCCACTGGGTCACTGACGGATGGTTGTACAGCCAGTCTATCATGCCGTGGAACTCTTTCAGCCATTGTTCCGAAGCCTCCGGGGTTACTGTCTGCCCGTATTTCGGCATGCATATCATATCCTGCCAAACCAGTATCCCCAATCTGTCCGCATGGTAGTACCATCTGTCGGGGTGGGTCTTTATGTGGACGCGGATCATGTTGATATTGGCTTTTTTGAGGTATTCGAGGTCGTATGCCATGGCCTCGTCCGAAGGAGGGGTGAGTATCCCGTCCGGCCAGTATCCCTGGTCGAGCGGGCCGAACTGGAATATCTCCTGTCCGTTCAGGCATATCCTCGGTGTGCCGTCGCTGTCCGGCCTGACCTCTATTTTCCTCATCCCGAAGTATGTCTTTACCCTGTCGGTTTCCTTGCCGCCGCTCCCGAAAAGGGTGAGTTCAATGTCATAGAGGTGAGGGTCCTGCGGTGACCACGGCCTGAAGCCGGGGACCGGTATCTCGATGCTGTCCTCCGTGGTGCTGGTTTCGGCTATTGTCCTGCCTCCGTCTTTTATGGCAATCCCGACTTTCAGGCCCGGGACGCTCCTTGATATCTCAGCCTTTACGCTTCCGGCGTCGTACAGAGGTGTCAGGGGTCTGGGTGAAAGTGTGTCCCGCTCCTCCTGAATGAAATTTTTGTACCTTTGCTACCCATGAAAGAAAAAACCTACCAGGATCCGGAAATAGGGAATGTGCGCCTTGTGAAAAGCGCGAGGGGACGGCGTATCAGCATCAGGGTGCATCCTCTCAAGGGGGTGACCGTGAGTGTGCCGTATTATTCCAGGTATGATGACGGGATGCGGTTCTTCGTGCAGAAACGCGAATGGGTGAAGGAGGTGCTCCGCAGGCAGCAGGAGAAGGCGGAGGCGGCGGAGAAGTCCGGGGGTGCCGTGGGGACTTTGCGGGATGGCGTGACAGTCAGGACATTGCTTTCCGAGATACATTTTGTCCGCAGCCGCGCAGGAGGCTTCAGCCATGCGGATGGACAGTATGTCCGGAATGCGGCTCCTGCCGGTGCCGGGGGACCGGGCCGGCAGCCGGACGGTGTGTCCGGAAGGACCATCTCGATTTCTTCCGTCCTTGTGGAGGACGTCAGCCGTACCGGACGTCTTTTCCTGAGCCCCTTTATGCCGCTTTCCCGCAAGGAGGTCTCATATCCGGATACCATGCCCCCTGAAGGTTCGGCGGAGCTCTCCTCGGCCCTGGGCCAGGCTCTTGTGAAGATACTCAGGGACGAGGCGCGGACTCTCCTTCCGCAGAAACTCGCGTTCTTCGCCCGCAGATACGGATTTTCATACGGGAAGGTTTTCATAAAGCACAATTCCACCAACTGGGGAAGCTGTTCCGCCCGAGGCAACATAAACCTGAACCTCAATCTCGTCCGTCTGCCTGAGCCGGTGTGCGACTATGTCATCCTGCACGAGCTCTGCCATCTGAGGCATCCTGACCACGGTCCCGGTTTCCATGCGCTGCTGGAGAACCTGTGCGCGGACAACATGAAACGGCTCTCTCTCCTTGTGGACGGCATGTATGAATCTTGTCTGTCTGCGGGGGATGCCAGGTCCGGGGCGGAGGCCTCCGTGGAGTATTTCCGCGGACTGGTCTCGGCAATGCGGCGCAGCAGGGCGAAGTTCCCTGTACACCATGTCCTGGAGCAGGAGGTCAGGAAATACCGCCTGGTGTGACCGCGGGGCGTCGCTGCTTGCGGGGAGGCTATATCGCTTTACCTTTCCACCTTCCGCTCTTGAGGTAAAGGCTGCAGGCGGTGAGCATCGCGGCCCCGTATATCACTTCCGTAAGCCATGCCACCCAGACAGGCGGCTTCAGCCCGTTGATGATGAAAATGCAGAAGGCAGAGTATATGACCAGCACCAGTATCTCTAGGCCGAAGGCCGTGCGGGTGTTCCCTGTGCCTGATATGGCGTTGAAGCAGATCAGGGCGGGCGTGGTGAAAAGGTATGCCGCGCACAGCACCCTGAGCGAAGGTACGGCCCCGTCGATTATCCCGGGTATGTCCGTGTAGATGCTTATCACTGTCTTGGGGAACACGCAGAACAGCACCAGCAGCACGAGCACCGGGGCGTATGCCAGCTTGATGATCCTGCGGATGAGCCGCGTGGCCGAATCCTGGTGCCCCTCGCCTATGAGGTTGCTCACCAGGGAGCTGCACGTGGAGGAGAATGCTGAGGCGAACACCCAGATGAACCCGGATATGCTCCTGACCACATTGGACTCCGCCAGGGCCCTTTCACCCAGATGCTCCACACAGAGGAAGAATATGAACCACGTGGACACCGAAAGGAAGTTCTGTATCATGGTCCAGACCGATATGCTCAGTATCCCCCTGAGCTTGCCCCAGCTGAAGTTTATCTTCCTGTCCAGCCCGTATTTCCCGCAGTCTGTCCTGCGGACGGTATATACTATGAAGAATATGAGCGAGACCAGTTCCGCCAGTGTGGAGCCGATGGCCGACCCGGCGATGCCCAGGGCGGGGAAGCCGAGGTTGCCGAACACCAGTATCCAGTTGAATAGCACGTTGGCCAGTACCATTACTATTGAGTTCAGCGTCAGTGTCTTGGTCTGCGTCGTGCCGACATAGAAGGCCCTGAACATCACCGTGACGAACGCGAATATGAACCCTACCAGCCTCCATCGCACGTATTCCATGGCCGCGTCCGCGATCTCCTGCGAGGAGACCATCCTGTGCAGGATCCACGGGGAGAACAGTTCGGACAGGGCTATGATCACGACCGCCAGGCCCAGAAGGAAATATACCCCGTGGTAGAATATGTTCCCGGTCTCCCGGTAGTTCCCCTCCCCGTTCCTCCTGGCTATGATGATCTGCGAGCCTATCCCGAAGCCCATCCCGGCTACGAATATGGCCAGGCAGTATACTCCGGCTATGGCAGAGGCCCCGAGCTCCACTTCCCCGACCCTGCCCAGAAATGCAGTATCTGTCATTCCTATAAGCTGCTCCATTATGAGGCTTATCAGGATCGGGTATGCTACTTTCCAGATGTGGTGATAGGAATAGGGAAGTGTCTTTACCATAGGGCAATCGAATTTTGCGCCGCGAATATACGCAATTTTTCCCGGCGTGCCTCCATTGCCGCCTATGTCCTTGTGACTTTTATTATTCCACGGCGGTTCCTCAGCTGTGAAAGCACCTTGTCAAGCTCCAGGTTGCTCGGGATGGAGAGCTTGACGGAGATGTCGTATGTGCTGTTCTTCCCGTTCTCGTTGACATTGAATGACCGGATGGACGCCTTGAAAGTGTTTATCACATCTATCACTTCGTTTATTACCGACGGTTCCTGGGCGGCTATGACGCGCAGCGTGGTCTGGAAACTGGATGTCGCCGGGGTGTCGCTCCATTTCACCTTCTGGATGCGGTACGGGTACATTTCTATCAGCCTGGCGGCGTTGGGGCATGATATCCTGTGTATCTTGATGCCGTCCTTTATGGAGACGAACCCGAATACGTCATCCCCGTAGACCGGGTTGCAGCATTTTGCCATCTTGTAGTCGAGGTGCTTGACATTCCTGGCGTTCAGCACGAGGATGTCGTCTGACGATACCCCGCTCCCGTCCCACATCTTTTTCTCTGCACCCTGTCCCGCCTGCTGGGACGTCCCTTTTGCCCCGGCCGTCCTGCTGTCAGCCGCCGCATCGCTTTCAGGCACGGCCGTACCTGCCTCGCCGGATTTCATTCCGGTGAGGGACTGTATCATCTCCTTCAGGTCCCCTATGTCTAAGGTGTTGTCCCCGACGGCCGCATAGAAGGCGTTCACATTCTTGTACTGCAGCTTCTTCATCATGGCGGCGAGAGTCTCGTCGTCCATCTCCATTTTCCAGTTCTTCAGCCTGCGGCCGAGCAGCTCCTTGCCTTCGGCTGCCTTCTGGAACTCCGCCTCGCTGAGTTTCTGGCGGATCTTTGTCCGGGCCTTTGACGTCACCACGAAATTGAGCCAGTCCTGGGACGGCTTCTGGTTCTTTGCGCTCATGATCTCCACTACATCCCCGGTGGCAAGCTTTTCTTTTATCGGCACGGCCTTGCCGTTCACTTTCCCTCCGGAGCATTTCACCCCCAGGTTTGAATGTATGTCGAATGCGAAATCCAGGACGGTAGCCCCTGCAGGCAGCTTGCGGAGCTCTCCGGACGGGGTGAATACGAATATCTCCTTTGACGGCGGCTCCGGGAGGTCGTCTTCATAGTATCCGCTCTCCTGCGCCCCGTTCTCATGCGGATGCTCCAGTACATTACGTACCGATGCCAGCCAGCTGTCGAGCGTGGCCTCGTGCTTGATCCCCTTGTATGACCAGTGCGATGCGAGCCCCTTTTCCGCAATGTCGTCCATCCTCTTTGTACGGATCTGGACCTCGAGATATACGTTGTCGCTGTTCTTCACAGTGATGTGCAGGGACTCGTAGCCGTTCGGCTTCGGGTTAGATATCCAGTCGCGCAGACGTTTCGTGTCTGATTCATATTCTTCTGTCACATAAGAGAATACCTTCCAGCACAGGGCATGCTCTGTCTCCCTGCCGGCTTCGCAGTCTATGATGAACCTTATGGCGAACACGTCATATACTCCCTCGAAAGGGACTTTCTGCTTGACCATCTTCCTCCATATGGAGTATGCTGTCTTTGTCCTGATCTTCAGCTTGTACTGTATGCCAGCGTCGGAAAGTTTCTGCTTCAGAGGCTCTATGAACTGGGTCATGAGAGCCTGCCGGTCCTTTTCCGTGGCTTTCAGCTTGTTGGTGATGGCACGGTACTGCTCCGGCTCGGCATAGCGGAAATACGTGTCCTCCATCTCGCTTTTCATGTTGTACAGCCCGAGCTGGTGCGCCATGGGGATGTACAGCATGAGGGTCTCAAGTATCTTCCTTTCCCTGGAGAGCTTCGGGAACATGTCCAGGGACCGCATCACCTCAAGCCTGTCAGCGAGCTTGAGGACAGTTACGCGCGGGTCTTTTGAATATGAGACAATCAGCTTTTTGTAGTTCTCCGCTTCGAGCCTTGTGTCCTTGGGCTTGATGGTGGATATCTTGTTGAGCCCGTCCACCATGGTAAGGACGTCTTTCCCGAAAAGGTTCCCGGCGGTGATGTCGATTTCGGGATGGAAGCGCGTGGCTTCATGCAGGAAGACGGCGGCAATGCATTCCGCCGGCAGTCCGATTTCATCGGCTGCAATCCGGGCCACCCTCACAGGGTGCTCGATAAATGGTCTCCCGTTTCCTCTTGTCTGCTGCTCCAGGGCCTTTCCCGCTATGGAGTAAGCCGCCCTTACGAGCTCTTTCCCCTTTTCTGTGAATGAGGGGAACAATTCTTCTACCGTGTCCATAGTGACTGTCCGTTTTTGTCCGTTTTCAAATATACGCAGAAGCCGAGAGCAAAACAAGTTTACTTGTTTTGCCGAGGCGCTACAGTATATGTGGCCGTCAGGCCAAATATACGCAGAGGCCGGGAGCAATGCAAACAGACTTGTATGATTTGCATTGCAGGGGCGTTACAGTATACGTGGCCGTCAGGCCAAATATAGCAAGAAGCCGGGAGAAGAGCAAATCCAATGCTTGATTTGGACGTGTCTGATTTATTGTTACATTTGTAGAATGTATTAAACCCGGACCTGAAAATGAGCATTAAAAAGCATTCTCCGCTGAGATGGGTCCCGAGCGCATATTTCGCCATGGGGATGCCATTTGTCGTATTGAATATGGTATGCGTCCTTATGTTCAAGGGGCTTGGAATCGAGGACAGCCAGATAGCGCTGTGGACTTCGGTAATCATGTTCCCGTGGACGATCAAGTTCCTCTGGAGCCCTTTCCTGGAGATTTTCAAGACCAAGAAGTTCTTTGTAGTGGTGACACAGCTTGTCTCGGGGGTGGGGTTCGGCCTTGTGGCCCTGGCCCTGCACCTGCCTGATTTCTTTGCCGTAAGCATAGCGCTTCTTGCTGTAATTGCCATGAGCGGCGCCACCCATGACATTGCCCTTGACGGGCTTTACATGGCGGAGCTCTCCAAGCAGGACCAGGCGAAGTATATAGGCTGGCAGGGCGCGTTCTACAACCTTGCCAAACTTGTCGCTACCGGCCTTCTGGTATATATTGCAGGTGTGCTTATCGACCATTTCAGGGCTGGAGGCGCGACACCGCAGGAAGCTGCCCTTCCGGCATGGACGGTCATCATGGTCGCCTGCGGGGCAATCCTGGTGCTCCTGGGCCTATACCATTCGAAATCGCTTCCTTCAAGCGCGGCGCCGCAGTCGCAGCCAAGGTCCGCAGGAGCCGTCATGGGCGAACTCTGGGCGGTGATACGGGACTTCTTCACCAAGAAATACATCGGCTGGTACATCCTTTTCATAATCCTCTACCGTCTCGGTGAAGGATTCGTGATGAAGATCGTACCCCTTTTCCTCAAAGCCTCCAGGGCTGACGGTGGGCTCGGCCTTTCGGAGCAGCAGATAGGCGTTTTCTACGGCTCTTTCGGGGCCGCGGCATTTGTCCTGGGGTCGCTTCTTGCCGGGTACTACATCTCGCATCTCGGCCTCAGGAAGGCGCTTTTCTCCCTTGTGTGCATTTTCAACCTTCCTTTCCTGGTCTACACATATTTCGCATGGGTGCAGCCCGAGTCGGTGCTGCTGATAGGCTCCGGCATAGTGGTGGAATATTTCGGCTACGGTTTCGGTTTTGTGGGGCTTACGCTCTTCATGATGCAGCAGGTGGCCCCGGGAAAGCACCAGATGGCGCACTACGCGTTCGCTTCGGGTATCATGAACCTCTCCGTGATGATGACAGGAGCGGTTTCCGGCTTCCTGAGCGATGCTCTCGGATACAAGGTCTTCTTCATAGCGGTAATGGCGGCTGTGATACCGATTTTCATCATGACCAGGTTCATCCCGTTCACCTATCCGGACAATGCCGCTCCTTCCGCCGAAAAATGATTATAAATAAGCATTGTACGGTATATTGCCGTACATTATCTTTGTACACGAATTATCTATCAACCATTAAATTATATTGACAATGAGCAAAGAAATAAAGATTTCCGGCAACCCTCTCCCTAACATGCCGTGGGAGGACCGTCCGGCCGGGTCTTCCGCCGTGATGTGGAGATATTCAGCCAACCCTGTAATCCCGAGGGACCTTCTTCCGGCCTCGAACAGCATATTCAACTCCGCCGTAGTCCCTTTCAAGGACGGCTTCGCCGGAGTGTTCCGCTGTGACGACACCAACAGGCGCATGCGCCTGCATGTGGGCTTTTCAAAGGACGGCCTGAAGTGGGACATCAACCCTGAAAAGCTCGAATTCCAGTGCGATGACAAGGAGATAGGCGAATGGGTCTACGGGTATGACCCCCGCGTATGCAAGATAGAGGACAGGTATTATGTCACATGGTGCAACGGCTACCACGGCCCGACCATCGGGATTGCGTGGACCGAGGACTTCGAGACTTTCCACCAGGTTGAGAACGCCTTCCTCCCTTACAACAGGAACGGGGTGATGTTCCCGAGGAAGATCAACGGGAATTTCGCCATGCTTTCGCGTCCGAGCGATACGGGGCATACTGCGTTCGGTGACATATTCTATTCAGAGTCCCCCGACCTCGAGTACTGGGGGCACCACCGTCATGTGATGGCCCCCGCACCGTTCGAGGTGAGTGCATGGCAGTGCATGAAGATAGGTGCAGGCCCTATCCCTATCGAGACTTCTGAAGGATGGCTGATGTTCTATCACGGTGTGCTGCATTCCTGCAACGGGTATGTCTATTCGTTCGGTTCCGCCCTCCTCGACCTGGAGCAGCCGTGGAAGGTGGTTGCCCGCAGCGGCCCGTACCTCATTTCCCCGCAGAAGGACTACGAGTGTATGGGGGACGTGCCTAACGTGACCTTCCCTTGCGCCGCCCTGCACGATGCGCATACCGGACGTGTGGCCGTGTATTACGGCTGTGCAGACACTGTCACGGGACTGGCTTTCGGGTATATCCCTGAAATCATCGATTTTACAAAGAAGACGAGCATACTTTGACATTGTTTATGAAACTCAAGCTATTGGCCCTGGCCGCGACTGCCCTTTCTTCCGGCATGCTCTGCATGAATTCTGCCGCCTCCGGTCCGGACGGGGAGGGCGTTTCCCGGTATGTCGACCCTTTCATAGGTACGACGAATTTCGGCACCACCAACCCCGGAGCCGTATGCCCCAACGGCCTGATGTCCGTCTCCCCGTTCAATGTGATGGGCTCGCAGCTCAATGCATGGGACAAGGACAGCAGGTGGTGGTCGACTCCCTATACATTCGAGAACAGGTTCTTCACTGGATTCTCCCATGTGAACCTGAGCGGTGTGGGCTGCCCTGAGCTCGGCGCCCTGCTGACAATGCCTTCGGCAGGCCCGCTCCAGGTGGACTACCATATATACGGTTCCGAGTATACGGACGAGCATGCCGAGCCTGGATATTATACCAATGTGCTGACCTCATACGGCATAAAGACCGAGGTGACTGCCACTCCAAGGACTTCCGCAGAGAGGTATACTTTCCCTGGAGGCGAGGGGCATATCCTGCTGAATCTCGGGGAGGGGCTCACCAACGAGACCGGCGCCATGGTCCGCAAGGTGAGCGACACCGAGATAGAGGGCATGAGGCTGCTGGGTACCTTCTGCTACAACCCGCAGGCGGTGTTCCCGATCTATTTCGTCATGAGGGTCAGCAAGGCCCCGAAGGCTTCAGGCTTCTGGAAAAAGCAGAGGCCGATGACCGGCGTGGAGGCTGAATGGACCCCGGACAACGGGAAATACAAGCTTTACACACGTTACGGCCGCGAGCTGGCCGGGGACGACATAGGCTGCTGGTTCAGTTTCGATACGGAAGAAGGTGAGCAGATCCAGGTGCAGATGGGCGTGTCTTTCGTGAGCACGGAGAACGCCCGGGAGAACCTGGATGCGGAGCAGGAAGGCTTTGACTTCGATGCGGTCCGCTCCCGTGCTGCGGCCCAGTGGGAAAGGGACCTGTCTAAAATCAGGGTGCAGGGCGGAACGGATGCCCAGAAGACTGTATTCTACACCGGGCTCTACCATGCACTGATACACCCGAATATTCTCAATGATGTCAACGGGGAATATCCCCTGATGGAGAGCGACGGAGTGGGCAAGGTCCCGGAAGGGGAGAACAGGTATACGGTGTTCTCGCTGTGGGACACATACCGTAACCTCCACCAGCTGATGACCCTTCTCTATCCTGACAGGCAGCTCGATATGGTGCGCTCCATGATAGGCATATATGAGGAATGGGGCTGGATGCCGAAATGGGAGCTGTACGGCAGGGAGACATTCACCATGGAGGGTGACCCTGCCATCCCGGTCATAGCCGACACCTGGTTCAAGGGACTGAAGGACTTTGATATAGAGACGGCCTACCGCGCTTTTGTCAAGTCCGCCACCACACCGGGGGCGCAGAACAGGATGCGGCCCGACATAGATCCTTATATCGAGCGCGGGTACATCCCTCTGGGGGTGTTCGCTGCCGACCTTTCGGGCGACAATGCCGTCTCCCATGCCCTTGAATACTATATCGCCGATCATGCCCTTTCCCTTCTTGCCGATTCCCTCGGGCACAGCGGGGACGCAGAGCGTTTCAGGGAGGCGTCCCTCGGGTACAGGCATTATTACTGTCCAGAGTACGGGACATTGAGGCCGCTGAACATGGACGGGACATTCTATTCCCCGTTCAACCCGCGCCAGGGCGAGAATTTCGAGACCGCCCCCGGATTCCATGAAGGCAGCGCGTGGAACTACACATTCTATGTCCCGCATGACGTGCAGGGGCTTGCAAAGCTGATGGGCGGAAAGAAGAAGTTCGTCGATAAGCTCCAGATGGTCTTTGATGAAGGCCTGTACGACCCGGCCAATGAACCGGACATCGCATACCCATACCTTTTCAGCTATTTCAAGGGGGAGGAATGGCGGACGCAGAAGACCGTGAAGGAGCTTCTTGAAAAGTATTACAGGCCGGAGCCTGACGGCATCCCGGGCAATGACGATACAGGTACAATGTCTGCATGGGCCGTATTCTCCATGATGGGTTTCTACCCGGACTGTCCCGGCGAGCCTCACTATACGCTGACAGCCCCTGTCTTTGACAGGGTCGAACTTGATCTTGATCCCGAATATTACGGTACTGAAAGTTTTGTGATAGAGAAGGATGGGGACGGCTACATAAAAGGCGTCACACTTGGCGGAAAGCCTTTCAGGGGATTCCGTATAGGGCACGATGAAATGTTTGGCGGCGGCCGTCTTGTATTCGACTGCCGTTAGGGCCTGCGCAGCAGCCCTGCAGCATTGTCCTCGATTTTTAAGAAGCGGTTTTGAAAAATTTAGAAACTGTTTTGAAATTTTATGAAAATTCAAAACAGTTTCTTAAAACAGCTTCTGAACTGATTCAAATAAATATTATAATATAATGAAGGCAAATCATTTATTCAAATCATCCCTGCTGCTGTGTGCGGCTGCGGCGTTTGCCGGATGCTCGGGTGCCGCCATCTCCACGCAGGAGAAGTTTACGGATTATGTGGACACGAAAATCGGTACCGGAGGCCACGGACATGTGTTCGTGGGAGCCAATGTCCCTTTCGGATATGTCCAGCTGGGCCCTACGAGCATTCCTCAGGACTGGGACTGGTGCTCGGGATATCATGAGAGCGACTCGACCGTCATCGGTTTCTCGCATACACATCTGAGCGGGACCGGGATTGGGGACCTTTTTGACATCACTGTCATGCCGGTCACCGGAGATGTCACCTATGCCCGGGGGACGGAGGACGACCAGGAATCAGGCATGTGGTCGTATGCGGACCGTTCCAGGGAGGTAAGCCGCCCCGGATACTACAGTGTCCCGCTCACCCGGTACGGAGTGACGGCCGAGATGACCGCCACGGCGCGTGTGGGACTGCACAGATACACATTCCCGGCTTCGGACCAGGCCGCGCTGGTGTTCGACCTGCAGAACGGGGGGTGCTGGGATGCAGCCACCTCTACAGAGATGAAGGCTGTCGGCAATACGAGGATCGAAGGCTTCCGCTATTCAAAGGGCTGGGCTTCTGACCAGAGGGTCTATTTCGTGGCCGAGTTCTCAAAGCCGTTCGAATCTTTCACTCTTGCCGGGGAGAAGGATATGTATGGCCGTGCGTCCTTCAGTACGGCCGACGGAGAGCAGGTGCTCCTCAAGGTGGCCCTTTCTCCTGTCAGCATCGAGGGTGCCAGGAAGAATATGGAGGCCGAGCTTCCGGGCTGGGACTTTGACGCCACCGCACAGGCCGCTGACGCAGCATGGAACACCGAGCTGTCGAAGATCAGGATAGAGACGGCAGACGAGTCCTTGCGGAAAATCTTCTATACTGCATTGTACCATACGATGATAGCCCCGTCGGTATTCTCTGATGCGGACGGCAGCTATTATGGCGCGGACCACAGGAACCACGCCCCTGAGGGCTTCACTAACTATACCACATTTTCATTGTGGGACACATACAGGGCGGCTATGCCTCTGATGACCATTATCCATCAGGAGAAGATGCCGGACATCGTGAAGACCATGCTCAACATCTACAGACAGCAGGGCAAGCTCCCTGTATGGCACCTGATGGGGTGCGAGACGGACTGCATGGTAGGAAACCCTGGAGTCATAGCCTTTGCAGACGCGGTGCTGAAAGGCTTCGGCGGGACTGACACCGAACAGGCTTTCGAGGCTCTCAAGAATTCGGCTATGCGTCCGGACAGGGGACAGGACCTGAGGATGAAGTACGGGTATATCCCGTGCGACCTTTTCAACGAGGCTGTTGCATATGACATGGAATATGCCATAGCCGACGGGGCTGTGGCCGATGTGGCAAAGATGCTCGGGAAGACAGAGGACTATGAGTATTTCCTGGAGCGCAGCCATTCATACCGCCACTTCTTCGACCCTCAGACCGGATTCATGAGGGGGAAGGACTCAAAGGGGAATTTCAGGACACCTTTCAGCCCGTTCGCCTCGACACACCGTGCCGATGACTACTGCGAGGGTAACGCATGGCAATATACATGGCTCGCCCCGCATGATTTCGAAGGGCTCGTGGGCTGCTTCGGCTCCAAGGAGGCCTTCCTCTCCAAGCTCGATTCCCTTTTCATCGTTTCCTCTGATGTAGAAGGAGGCAATTCTTCCCCTGACATATCGGGACTTATCGGACAGTATGCCCACGGGAACGAGCCGAGCCACCACATCATCTATTTCTATACCATTGCGGGTCAGCCGTGGAAGACTGCGGAGAAGGCAAGGCAGGTGCTCTCCACCATGTATCATGATGCCCCTGACGGACTTTCCGGCAACGAGGATGTAGGCCAGATGTCCGCATGGTATGTCCTCTCGTCGCTGGGCTTCTACCAGACTGAGGCCGGCGGCAGGTTCTGGTTCGGCTCACCGCTGTTTGACCAGGCGTCCGTAAAGGTCCCTGGAGGTGAATTTGTCGTCAGGACAAGGGACAACAGCCCGGAGAACATCTATATCCAGAGCGTCACCCTCAACGGACAGCCGTACAGCCACCTTTACATCGACTTCAAGGACATCAAGGCCGGCAACGTACTGGAATTCACGATGGGGCCGGAGCCGAAGGAGTTTTAGCCCCTGCCAGAGTCTGTAAAATATTGATAAGATAATATATTATAATACAATAAATTACAATCTGAGCGCCGGTGTGGCGCCAAATACCGACACAGTATGAAATTTGCCAGATTTATTGTCCCTCTGTTCTTCCCGCTTGCGGCCTTCTCCTGCTCACAGGGGCAGGACGATGAGCTTCTGGTGGAGAACCCTGCGGACTATGTCACTACACTGATGGGCACGCAGTCCGACTTTTCGCTTTCATCCGGAAATACCTATCCTGCCACGGCTGTCCCGTGGGGCATGAACTTCTGGACACCGCAGACGGGCCCGATGGGAGACGGGTGGACTTACAGGTATGACGCCCATCGGATCCGCGGGCTGAAGCAGACCCACCAGCCGTCCCCGTGGATCAATGACTACGGCCAGTTTTCTGTGATGCCGGTCAGGGATGCATCGAAGGTGAACGAGAATGACAGGGCGAGCTGGTTCTCCCACAAGGGGGAGACTGCCACTCCGTACTATTACCAGGTCTATCTGGCCGACCATGACATCAATGCGGAGCTCACCCCTTCTGACAGGGCAGCAAAATTCCGTTTCACTTTTCCTGACAGCGAGACTTCGGGAGTGGTGGTAGACGCTTTTGACAGGGGCTCATACATAAAGGTTGACCCGGAGTCCAATACCGTGACTGGCTACACCACCAGGAACAGCGGAGGTGTGCCTGAGAATTTCCGCAACTGGTTTGTCCTCAAGTTCGACAAGCCTATCGAGAGTTTCAGCATCTATGACGGGGACACACTCGTGAAGGAAGGGGGCTCTTTTGCCCAGGAGCATAAGGGAAACCATGCCATTGCGGTCGTGAAGTTCCGCACTGTGAGGAACGAGCAGGTCAATGTCGATGTGGCTTCATCCTTCATTTCTGAAAAGCAGGCCTTTACAAACCTCAAGGAAGTGTCAGGCAAGGACTTCGGGGCTGTCAGGGATGCCGCGTATTCTCTCTGGAACGATGTCCTGGGCAGGATAAAGGTCGGGGGCGGGAGCACGGACCAGTACCGCACATTCTACTCATGCCTTTACCGCAGCGTCCTGTTCCCGAGGAAGTTCTATGAGATCGACGAGACTGGGAATGTCCTGCACTACAGCCCTTACAACGGTGAGGTCTGCAGCGGCTACCTCTATACCGATACAGGCTTCTGGGATACTTTCAGGGCACTTTTCCCTCTGCTCAACCTTGTCTATCCGTCAGTGAACGAGGAGATACAGCAGGGAATGGAGAATATCGCAAAGGAGAATGAATTCCTTCCGGAATGGGCGAGCCCGGGTCACCGCGGATGTATGGTCGGGAACAACTCGGCCTCTGTCGTGGCTGACGCATATATGAAGGACATTTATCCCGGCGGTATAGATAAGCTCTATTCTGCGATAGAGTACGGTACGGAGCATGTCCATCCTCAGGTGGGCTCAACCGGACGTCTCGGCCACGAGTATTACAATGAACTTGGCTACATACCTTACAACGTGGGGATCAACGAGAATGTGGCAAGGACTCTTGAATACGCCTATGATGACTGGTGCATCCTCCAGATAGCCAGGAAGATGGGACGGCCTGAAGCCGAGCTGGAGAAATGGTCTGCGAGGGCCATGAACTACAGGAATGTGTTCGACCCTTCCACGAAGCTCATGCGCGGGCGCAACGAGGACGGGTCATTCCAGGAGCCGTTCAGCCCGTACAAATGGGGTGATGCTTTCACAGAGGGCAATGCATGGCACTATACATGGTCCGTATTCCATGATGTCCAGGGCCTCATTGACCTTATGGGAGGGGAGAAGGAGTTCTGCACCATGCTGGATTCCGTATTCGTGGTGCCTCCTGTATATGATGACTCGTATTACGGTGGACGCATACATGAGATTACGGAGATGCAGGTGGCCCATATGGGCAATTACGCCCACGGCAACCAGCCTGCCCAGCACATGATCTACCTGTACGGCTATGCCGGCGAGCCGTGGAAAGCCCAGTATCATGTCCGCGACGTGATGGACAGGCTCTACAGCGCCACTCCGGACGGCTACTGCGGGGACGAGGACAACGGACAGACCTCCGCATGGTATGTGTTCTCCGCCCTGGGCTTCTATCCGGTATGCCCCGGGTCCGATGAATACGTCATCGGCTCGCCGCTTTTCAGGAAGGCTGTCATCAGTCTTGAGAACGGCAAGAAGGTCACTGTCGAGGCCAGGAACAACTCCCCTGAGAACAGGTATGTCAAGGGTATGAAGGTCCACGGTCATGTGTGGAATCACAACTATCTGAAATACAGTGACTTGATGAAAGGTTCCTACATCAGCTTCACCATGTCGCCGTCCCCTGACATGAAGCGCGGGACTGCAGAGGAGGACAAGCCTTATTCGTTCAGCAGGGAATAGAGCACCAGCAGGAGCGGAAGATAATCTTTAAGGGAGGTACGCATGATCTCGAGGACATGCTGTATCTCCCTTTTCACTTTACGGGGAGAGACACCGTATTTTTCTGCTATTTCATTGTATGTAAGGCTTTCGAACCGGCTGGCCAAGAAAATCTCCCGGGTGGATTCCGGTACCGTGGCGAGCAGTTTCCTGAATATTGCCGCTATGTCTGACCTGAAGATGAGACCGGTCTCGTCTTTGCCGAGTACGCCGATTTCAGTGATAATCGCCTTGTAGGAGTCCTCGTGCATCTGCTGCTGTATACGCATCCTGTTGGCCTTGTCCCTAAGATAGTTGAGGCACTTGTTCTTGACCATCTGCATGATATAGGCCTCGGGGACTGTGTCTATCACTATCTTTTCCCGGCTGTCCCAGAAATTTGTAAAACTTTCGGCGACAATGTCTTCGGCTGTCAGCTCGTCCCTGACATAGGACCGCGCTATAGAGATAAACTTGTCCCTGTAGCGTGAGAACAGCCTTCCGAATTCCTGCGGCGAAAGTTCATTTCCGGTCATCTGAATTGGTTTTGAAAAGTCTGCAAGTATAACAATTATTTATTTCTTAATGAAATTTTGAATTTTTTTTATTTTTCAGGGGTCCGACTTCATTGCATAAGTGTCATGTATATGTTTTGCGAAAATTTATAATGGAAACTTACCTGCTTATCAAATATCTGAAATGCTCCGCCACAGCGGAGGAGGAGGCTCTCGTAAGGGAATGGCTTGCCGATGACCCGGACGAGAGCCATGCCAGGCAGTATTCGGACGCGCATTTCATCTACGAGGGTATGCTCCTGCACGGGGATGGAGGAGCGGATGCCGCAGAAAATTCCAGACCTGTCCGCAGGGGCCGCCTGTTCAGGATTGCGGCTGCCCTTTCGTCCGTGGCTGCGGCTGCCGCGGTGGTCCTGGGCGTGTGGTTCTGGACAAGGAACAGCACCCTCGACTCGCTTTCCGCCAGGATGGAGACGATATATGTCCCTGCCGGCAAGAGCATGGAGCTGACGCTGGAGGACGGGACCAAGCTGTGGCTGAATTCGGGTACCGAGCTGGAGTATCCCACGGTCTTCTCAAGGAAGTCGAGGGACGTGAAGATACATAGCGGGGAAGTCCTGTTCGATGTTACAAAGGATTCCCGCCGTCCTTTCAACGTAGATACATACGCATCCCGCATATCCGTCCTTGGCACAAGGTTCAATGTGACTGTAGACGAGGCTTCAAAAGATTTCTCCGCCGCTCTCCTGCGCGGTTCCATAAAGGTGGCCAACAAGCTGAGTGAAGGTGAGGAATACATCCTGAAGGCGAACCAGATGGTAAAGATGAGGGATGACCACCTTTATGTGGAGCAGATAGAAGATCCGGATGCCGTAGAATGCTGGACCAGCGGCCTGATTGACATAGTCGGGGTTCCGTTCTGCCAGTTGATGAAGAAATTTGAGATGGCATATGATGTAGACATCATAATAGACAGGGACACGGTCCCGGAGATACGCTATACCAGGGGCAAGCTCAGGGTATCCGACGGGATAGACCACGCCCTGTCCATGCTGGAGCTGGTCGCCGATTTCACGTATGAATATGACAGGCAGACAGGCACGATTGTCATAAGGTGACAGGCCTTTCCGCCATTGGATGAATGACCGCATAATTTGTATAACCACATAACACAAGGAGGGAAATATGAGAAAGTAAGACAGGATTCAAATTTCTGTATTCTGTCCATATAAAAATGATCTGCGGATTTTGGGGATCCGCAGATCTGACAGAGTACTAACTGCTATAGTAAACTATCACTAATAATTATCAAAAGTATGAATAAAAGTCTATTTATCAAAGCGATTAGACTGATTATCCCTGTTTTTGCGCTGTATGCGGCCCTTTCCTTGCATGAGGCCTCGGCACAGACAGATACCGGAATCACACTCAGAATGGATAATGTGAGGCTCGAGTCTGTCATCGATGCTATAGAACAGCAGTCTAAATACCTGTTCCTCAATGACCAGGTGGATCTCGACAGGACAGTCAGCATAAATGTCTCCAACGCCGGCATCGAGGAAGTGCTTGACCGGCTTTTTGAAGGTGCCGATATCAGATGGCGTATAGAAGGTACCAACATCTATATTTCAAGAGAAACTCCGGATATTCCGACAGGGGGGGGCAGCGATAACATTATTTCCGGAACAATCATGGACGCTTCCGGCCTTCCGGTCATCGGAGCGGGCGTGCTGGTTCAGGGTACTACCGTGGGAGCGAGCACGGACCTGGACGGAAAGTTCTCTTTCAGTCTTCCTGAAGGGATGCAGGACGCTGTGCTCGAGGTAGCTTGCCTCGGATATGCCTCCCAGACCATACCGGTAGGGGCAAGACGGGTGTTCGACATCACCCTCGAGACTGATGCCATCATGATGGAGGGTACGGTAGTCACCGCATTGGGTATCAAGCGTTCTGAAAAGGCACTTTCCTATAATGTGCAGGAGGTCAAGTCCGACGAACTTCTCGCAAACAAGGATGCCAACTTCGTTAATTCCCTCAGCGGAAAGGTCGCCGGCCTTGTAATCAATGCTTCTTCTTCAGGTGTCGGAGGTGCTTCCAAGGTGGTGATGCGCGGGCAGAAATCCATCTCCAAATCTTCCAATGCCCTGTATGTGATCGATGGCGTGCCTATGTACACGGCTGCCCGTGATGCGGGGACCGAGTTCGACTCCAGGGGTGCGACAGACCCTATAGCCGACATCAACCCGGAGGACATCGAGTCGATGACGGTCCTGACCGGTGCGGCTGCTGCGGCCCTCTACGGTTCTGCGGCTGCGAACGGTGCTATTGTCGTCAATACCAAGAAAGGCCAGGCCGGAAAGACTTCACTGACAATTTCCAGCAATACCGAGATTTTCAACCCGTTCGTGCTGCCACGTTTCCAGAACAGGTACGGCACTGGTGACTACAATTCTTCCGAAGGCTCGATTCTCCGCAGCTGGGGCAGCCGCCTGAACAGCTCGAACTATATGGGCTATGATCCGAGGAAAGATTATTTCCGCATGGGTGTCACCGGTACGGAGAGCGTGTCTCTGTCTACCGGCAATGCCAAGAACCAGACATATCTCTCCGCCGCGGCAGTGAACTCACTCGGCAATGTGCCGAACAACAAGTACAACCGCTACAACTTCACGTTCCGCAATACCACTAAGTTCCTCGACGACAAGATGACCCTCGATGTCTCCGCCAGCTATATCATGCAGGACGACCAGAACATGACAAACCAGGGAACATACAACAATCCTCTGCTGGGCGCGTACCTTTTCCCTCGCGGGAACGACTGGGCCGACATTGAGATGTATGAAAGGTACGACACGGGCCGTAAAATCTACACCCAGTACTGGCCGGTGGGAGATGGCGGCATGACCATGCAGAACCCGTACTGGATCAACTACCGCAATCTCCGCCAGAACAAGAAGACCCGCTACATGCTCTCCGCTGGGCTCTCGTACGAGATACTGGACTGGCTGACGATTTCCGGCAGGGTGCGCATTGACAATTCGCACAATAAATACACGGAGAAATTCTACGCTACCACCAATACCCAGCTTACGGAAAATTCAGAGAACGGACTGTTCGGCCTGGAGAGTTCAGAGGACAGGCAGGTGTATGCTGACGCATTGCTCGATATAAACAAGACATGGGAGGACTGGAGCCTTCATGCCAATGTCGGAGCCTCCATTACCGATATGCGTAATGACCTTTTTTCCAACAGAGGTCCGATTGCTTCTGACAATATCCCAAACGTGTTCAATGTATTTTCTATAGACCAGTCACGTCTGGTGAAGAGACAGTCCGGATGGCGGGAACAGACCCAGTCCGTATATGCTTCGGCAGAAATCGGTTTTAAGAGTGCGTATTACCTTACCCTTACAGGGCGTAATGACTGGCCTTCCCAGCTTGCCGGACCACGTTCTACAACCAAATCATATTTCTATCCGTCCGTGGGAGCGTCCGTGGTGCTTTCCGAAATCATCCCGAATATGCCTAAACAGCTGGAGTATTTGAAACTGCGTGCATCATTCGCCGATGTGGGAACCCCGTTCGACCGCTGGCTCGCCAACCCTCTTCACGAGTGGCCTGACAACGGAAACGCCTGGGCTACCGACACTACATATCCAGTAGAACTCAAGCCTGAAAGGACCCAGTCATGGGAGGTCGGAGTGCAGATGAGATTCCTGCAGTGGTTCAACCTCGATGCCACATATTACCGCACGAATACGAAGAACCAGACATTCTTCCCTGACATATCTACAGGTTCAGGTTATTCGGAAATTCCTATCCAGTCCGGAAATGTGCTCAACGAGGGATTCGAGCTTGCACTGGGATTCGAAAAGCAGTGGGGCATTTTCAATTGGGCCAGCAACTATACGTTCTCTACTAACCGTAACGAGGTCATTTCTCTCGCAGAAAATGCAGTTAACCCTGTGACAGGAGAGACGCTCAATATGACATCTCTCAATATGGGCGGTCTCGGAAACGCACGTTTCATTCTCCGCGAAGGCGGATCTCTGGGTGACATCTATTCTCGCCAGGACTTTGTTAGGGACAGCAACGGTAACATATATGTGGACGCATCAGGGAATGTTGCTACAGAGACCATCAGCAACGTGGATGACTATATAAAGCTGGGCAGTGTCCTGCCTAAAGCCAATATGGCGTGGCGCAATGATTTCCGTATCGGTAACTTCAACCTCGGTTTCATGATTACAGCCCGTCTGGGCGGAGTTGTGTTCTCACGTACGCAGGCAGTCCTGGACTACTATGGCGTGTCAGAAGCATCTGCCGTAGCCCGTGACAACGGTGGTGTACTGATAAACGGTACTGACATGATTGATGCGAACAAGTGGTATACTGCTGCAGCCGGCGGGAACGTAGTACCGCAGTACTACACTTATTCTGCGACTAATGTCCGTCTCCAGGAAGCATCGGTAGGTTATACTTTTCCGCGCAAGATGCTCAATAATGTATGTGAACTCACCTTGCAGCTTGTAGGTCGCAACCTGTGGATGATATACAACAAGGCTCCTTTCGACCCTGAAGCCATCGCTACCACGGGAAATTATTATCAGGGTATCGATTACTTCATGATGCCGAATACACGCAATTTCGGATTCAACATCAGGATTAAATTCTAAAGAGGCAATATTATGTTTTTCAGCAGAATAAATAAATTATTGGCAGTAGCGGCCATCGCTGTATGCGGAGCATCATGCACGGCAGGCTACCTTGAGATAAACAGCAACCCGTACGGGGTGACCGACGATGAAATGCAGCGCGACGGATATGCCGTAAGGGCAGCGCTGATAGGAATCGCCAACGGTGTCATTTCACCGGATGTCAACACCACACAGTTCACCGACTGCCTTCTCGGCGGTACGCAGGGCGGGTATCTGGCTGATGCGAATGCCAACTTCAGAAATACAATATCCAACTATAATCCCACAGATGACTGGACAAATGTTTTCATGAAGAGTCCATACGTTATCCCGGTCATCTATTCGAACTACAGGCAGCTTCATCAGGTGACGGACGATCCTGTCATTCTTGCTGTGGGGGATATAATCAAGGTGGCTGCGATGCACCGTGTCACAGATACGTATGGACCTATCCCGTATTCGAAGATAGGCCAGAACGGCGAGATCAACGTGCCGTACGATTCCCAGCAAGACGTGTACAAAAAGATGTTCGAGGAGCTGGATGCGGCTGTTGCCGCCCTTATCCCGAACAGGACAAACAATTTTGCAGCCTCCGCCGATGTGATATATGGAGGGAATGTCGAGAAGTGGATAAAATTTGCCAATTCCTTGAAACTCAGGCTTGCAATGCGTATAGTATACGCTGACCCGGACCTCGCGAAACAGATGGCCGAGTCTGCTGTGAGCAACGAGGTCGGTGTGATGGCCTCCAATGATGACAACGCCATGTTTGCTTCATGGGGGACATCAGGGAACCCTATCAACGTTTCCGTGGAATATAACATGGTCACACGCCATGAAGACGGAACGGCATGCGTCACCGAGAGCGGTGATTCCCATACGGCAGCGGATATTGTCTGCTATATGAACGGCTATAATGACCCGCGACGTGAATTCTATTTCACCCAGAGCGAGTGGGACGGACGAGAATATGTCGGGATGCGGCGAGGCATAGTGATTCCTGACCAGGCTTCTGTCGGGCACCGGTTCTCGGGCGTACGGATCGGTCTGACCGACCCTGTATGCTGGATGAACGCGGCAGAAGTCGCCTTCCTCAAGGCTGAGGCCGTGGCTGTATTCAATTTTAATATGGGCACGGATGCCAGAGCGGCATACGAGGAGGGCATACGCCTTTCGTTCGAACAGTGGGGTGCCGGAGACGCTTCATCATATATGGCCGATGCCACGAGTGTTCCGGAGACATATACTGATCCTGCCGGTTCCAATACGTATGAGGGTACGCTCTCCACTATCACTGTCGCATGGGACGAAAACGCCACCACGGAACAGAAACAGGAGCGCATCATCACCCAGAAATGGATAGCCAACTGGCTTCTGGGCAATGAAGCATGGTCGGATTGGAGAAGGACAGGCTATCCCCGCCTTATACCTGTGACAGAATCTGGGAATTACAGCGCCGGAAGAGTGAACAGTACATCAGGAGCAAGACGTATGGAATATCCGGATGATGAAGCCATATCCAATTCCGAAAATTATAGTTATGCAGTTTCTTCACTTCTTGGAGAAGGCGGTGACAATATGTCTACCAGACTCTGGTTTGACTGCAAACCTGATAATCCTGCATATAACAGATAAAGCCAAAAGACGTGAATACAATGAGAAAGATTATAGAAAACAACATTTCCTGCCTTTCAGGAGCGGTTGCATCGGCCATGACGCTTTTCTTGTTCGCCGGATGTTCGGAGTGGACCGAACCGGAGAGTGTGAAGATCAATGTCCCGACGCTGGAGAGCCAGAACCCGGAGCTGTATGCGCAGTATCTCCAGAGCCTGCGCGACTACCGGAGCAGCGAGCATAAGGTGATGGTCACTAAATATGATAACAAGGCCACGGCTCCTGTCGGCCAGGCCGAACACCTGAACGCCCTTCCTGACAGCGTCGACTATGTCATACTGATGAACCCGGATGAGTTGTCCGATGCTGTAGTTTCAGAGATGTCTGAAATACGTGAGGAAAAAGGTACCATGACATTGTATACGGTAAGTTATGATACAATAGAAGATGAGTATGCCGCTTATCTTGATGAGTGGAATGCCGCACATGTGCCTGAAGGTGGGGAGACCGGAACCCCCGAGGGCGAGTCTGAAACCGGAGAGGACACTCCTTCAGAACCGCAGGAACAGCCGGAGAACTTCGCTGACTTCCTCGGAGACAGGACCGACCGGTTGCTTTCCCTTACGGACAAGTACGGCTATGACGGAATCAATGTAGCGTATACAGGTATATTCCCGGGCAGTCTGCAGGATGAGGCCAAGTCCGAACTGCTGGCGCATCAGACTGTATTCTTCGACAAGATCAAGGCCTGGCAGTCATCACACACAGACAAATTGATGTTCTTTGAAGGTATGCCGATCAATATCCTGTATGACCTGTCTTTCCTGAATGACTGCAGATACATTATCGTGGATGCCATAGATGCAGTGAACAAAGAGGAGCTTACCATGAATGTCTATATGACAGTCACAACTGGTGTCCCGACGGACCGGATGGTGATAGGTGTCACAACACCTTCTCTGACTGACCCTACTGATGACAGGGGGCTGTTCTCTGCCACTGACGCTTCCGGAGAAGCTGTCAGGGCTGTCAGCGGAGCTGCCGAATGGGTGTGCGAGCAGTCCGGCTCATTTGTGAGAGCCGGAATCTGTGTGGAGAATGCCCAGAATGACTACTACAATATCACCAAATCTTACAAGTACATACGGGAGGCGATCCAGACCATGAATCCTTCCCCGCTGGACTGATACGTTGCAGAAACTAATATTAAGGAAACATAAGATGAAATCAATAAATATCATTATGGCAGGTCTTGCCGGTCTGATGTTCTGCGCATGTTCAACCAACAGCGAAGACGAGCATCATTTCGACAACAAACTGTATATAAACACCAGTACCGCTTCCGAGGATATCCTTTTCAAGGCCTCTACGGAGACCGCGACTGAAAGCAGGCAGCTGACCATAGCTGTCCCGATTCCAGTGGAGCAGGAAGTGTCAGGAAAATTTGTGTTCGATCCGTCCAGGACAGCCGTGTACAACATGGCATACGGGGCTGAGGCCGAAACCCTTCCGTCAGAGATGCTTTCCATTGAAGAACCTGTTGCCACTATCAATGCCGGAGCTTCGGAATCAGCACCTGTTACTGTTGTTTTCAGCGGAATAGAGGCCCTTGACAGGGACAAAGTTTATGTTGCTCCTGTATCTCTGGTGGATGTCCAGGGGATAGATGTACTGGATTCCAAGACGATTGTCTATTATGTGTTCAAAGGTGCGGCCCTGATAAATGTGGTTGCTGACATAAGGGAGAACTATTTCCCGATAAACTGGAGCAGCGATGTATCCCGTTTGAATGCAGTTACGGTCGAGGCTCTCATCAGAGTCCGGAATTTCGATGTTCAGGATGGCAAAAGCGAAGGGATCAGCACTGTGTTCGGTATTGAAGGCGGTTTTCTGGTGCGTATCGGTGACGCCCAGGTCGAGAAGAACCAGATCCAGCTGTGCAATCCTAACGGGAGTTTCCCGTCCAGAAATCCCGATTACGGGCTTCCGACAGATGAATGGGTTCATATCGCTGTAGTATGGGACGGCACTACCGGAGACAGGATCATCTACCACAACGGGCAGAAGATAGTAAGCGATACCAACGCTTCAGGTACGGTAAGTCTGAGCAGTAACTGTTATATAGGCCGTTCTTGGAATGACCAGAGGTGGTTGGACGGAGAGATTTCGGAGGTGAGGATATGGAGCCGCCAGCGTACACAGGACGAACTCAATGCACTCAATGCCTTCTATACAGTCGATCCAGGCAGTGAAGGGCTTATTGCTTATTGGAAATTCGACGAAGGCTCCGGAAAGACCATCAAGGACTATAGCGGTAATGGCAATGACATCGAGGCCGCCAATGATCTGACATGGACCAGGGTCTCACTTCCTGAATAACATTAATCCAATAGATTAGGTACAATGAAAAAGATTTTTAGTTATAACACAGGCATATATGCAGCTTTCTTTGCTGCCGCGCTATTGTCCGTATCATGTACGGAACAGATAGAGATCGGGGATGTAGACGAGAGCATGTATTCTAATGTCAATACCGTCTCCGGTTATGTCCGGGATGTAAGGACCGGAAAATCGGAAAATATAATTGAACTGAGGGCTGACAGCTACTCTTCACAGCTTGTCTTCGGATTCAACAAGCCTCCGAAGAAAGGAGTTGACGTAGTTTTGCAGTATGATGCAGACTACGCTGCATCATACAATGCTCTCCATGAGACCGACTTTCCCCTGTATCCCGAGGAACTTGTCTCTATAGAAGAAGACGGCAAAATCCTTGTCGCTCCGGACGAGAAGCTTTCGTATGAACTGGGGCTTACAGTTACATACAGCGACCAGCTTAAGGATGACCAGACTTATATCCTTCCGATAAAGGCTGTCAGTGCAACGGAAGGGATTGCCATCCCAGAGCCGTCCTCCCGCAGTGTATATCTGATACGGAACTACCGCAACCAGAGCGGCACCTACAAAGGGGAGGATGCAGTGCAGACATTCCTGTTCTATGAGGCGAATGATACCAATCCTCTGAACACTCTTGAGTTCATGCTGGAGGACGGTACCCTGTTCTTTGACTATATAGTGCTTTTCGCCGCGAACATAAACTATAATGCCGAGACAGGCCGGGTCTATGTGAACAAGAATCCGAATATCCAGTTCCTCCTGGACAACAACGAGCAGTATCTCCAGCCTCTGCGCAAAAGAGGCGTCAAGGTCCTTCTCGGGCTTCTCGGAAACCATGACCAGTCCGGGCTCGCACAGCTGTCCGAAATAGGAGCCAGAGAGTATGCAAGAGAACTGGCAGCACTCTGCAACGCCTACAATCTTGACGGGGTTAATTTTGATGACGAGTACTCGAATTCTCCTGATCTTGATAATCCATTATTTGATTCCCATGGCTCGTATGCTGCCGCACGTCTGTGCTATGAAACAAAAAAAGCTATGCCGGACAAATATGTGACAGTTTATGCATACGGATCTATGTACGGGGATTATACTTTTGACGGCGTGGAACCAGGACAGTATATGGATATCGTGGTTGCGGATTATGGCGGAGCCGCATGGCCTGTTACAGGCATGACCCTTAAACAGTGTTCAGGCATGTCCATAGAGCTTAACAGAGGCAGCGGTGATTCAAGTGAGAGCACAGCACGTAGCAGAAAAGAGCAAGGGTACGGATATTATATGTATTTCGCCCTTTATTCTGGGAATTCATGGGCATATCAGATAAGCAGGATACAAGATACGGCAAGAGGTCTGTATGATATGGAACTGAAGACACCCGAATACTACTATGAAAAGAATTCTACGGAAAGAAAGCCATTGACACTTTAATCTTAGAACAGTATGAAAAGAATTATAAGGATGATGCTTCCTCTGTCAGTTTTACTGGTGGCAGGCTGCACAGAAGATAAGATAGAGACCGGGACGGCCGATTCCATCTCATTGTCCGTTGAGACGCTGTCTTTCGGACCAGACGGGGGCTCGGAGGATATTGTCGTGACAAGTTCCGGTGACTGGCGCATTTCAGGGAAACCTGTAGACTGGATGTCCCTGTCAGCTGACGGAGGAAAAGACGGTGAATCCGTGACGGTCAAAGTGGAAAAGAATTCAACTATGGAGACAAAGACAGCTGAACTCAAGATATTTTCCGGATCTGCAACGAAAGCTGTTACCGTAACATCCGCTCCATCTTATGTTATAGAATTTGTAGACGGGGCCGTCGCTGCAGTTTCTTCTGAAGGGGGAGATGTCAGTATTCTTGTGAATACGAATGTTCCAGAATTGGATGTACAATTTTCTGGTGACGGGTCTGAATGGGTGAAATATAAAGGAAGGAATGATGTTTTCGGTAAGACTTATCTGTTGTTCAGTGTGTCAGAGTCTGACAGATATCTCTTGAGAAGTACCGATGTGACAGTACAGGGATCTGGAGAAACTTCAGTCCTTAAATTGACTCAGGCTCAGTTGGACGCAATACTGCCAGAAAAGGAGTATATAGAGACCGACCTTACAGAGCAGAATGTGACACTGACGGTCAAGCATAATGTTGAAATCGATGAATTGGAATTGCCTTCATGGATAAGTATATCAGATATAGAAACACAACCTGCCGGTGAAGATGGACTTATGTCTACTGAATATACATTGCATCTTAATGAGGCATTGGCGACAAGGTTATCGGATATTTCATTTGATTGGAATAATGAGACAATGGCTGAAGTGACAATCCGTCAGCAGAATCCTGATCCTGTCCTTACAGATATCCAGGATGAGAACCTGAGGACAGAGTTGAGTAATCTCGGATGGATTATACCTAAAGAAGGGAGCACTGAATGTGAAATACTTGAACCAGGACTTACATCGACATCACTTGAATTGGAGAATACTTCATGGAGTGGTGGGTATATCGGGACCTTGAATGGTCTTGGTGCCTTCAGGTCCTTGACGGAAATTTCTTTGTCCGGCTATAGTCTGGAGGTTCTGGATATATCTGACTGTACTGGAATAACTTCTTTAGGTTTATATAACATAACTTCGTTATCGGAAGTTAGTCTTGGGGATAATCCTTTGACAGAGTTCAGTATTACAGGTGATTATTATACATTGTACCTTGAAAATGAATCATTGATTATATCAGGGAATAATGTCAAGACGGTAAATATCAATTCAGACTCTTCATATTTATCGTACTATGATGGACTTGCATCCATAGATGTAACAGGCTGTCCAGTTTTGGAGGAATTGCATGCAAAGCGGGAAACGGAAGAATATGATTATTTGACAGGAGGCTATACATTAGTTTGTAACCTTAAAACTGTATATGTCTCTGCCAAACAGCAGGCCTCCATCGATGCCGGTACTCTGACTGTTGAAAAGAGCGACCTTACACAAATTGTTGTCAAATAAGGCGGTTATGACTTTGTTAAGACCGGGCAGGGGTGTGTTTCACACGTCCGTCCGGTCTTTGATTTAAGTTTCTGTCATCTATTTGGTATATTCGCACGTTATTTATATTGATTATCCGGGAAAGTACCCCTTTGTCTTAATGACTGAAAAAAAGGGTCCCGTATTGTCATTTCGAGCGGAAGCCTATGGCCGTAGTCGAGAAATCTGTTATAAGACAATGCATTGTGAAAAATCAGATCCCTCGACTGCGCTCGGGATGACAACTTAGGGGGCCTCTTTACGGATAATCATTTTATTTATATGTTGGTATATATTTGCTGTATTATGAAAAAGTTTATATTGCCGTTGATGGCGGCACTGCTGGGGACAGCGGCATTTGCAAAGGGTGAGTCTGACTTGAGGATTGTCCGGAAATCCATTCTTGAAGACCCGCTGATGGACCGTGTCTTTGAAATGGCGCATGAGACTGTCGCAGGCGGTCTGAACGCCGGGGACGGTTACGGTGAAGTGTGGATAAGGGATTTCAACACTTTCATCACTGTGGCGATGGATGTTATGCCTGACGGAAAGGTACGCGAATGTCTCGACACTTTCTTCCGCTTCCAGGGGGAGGACGGCAATATTGTTGACGGTTACATTCCTGTAGAAAAGGCGGATCTTGACAATCCGGACGGCTATGCCTACCGGCTTTCCGGGACCGCTCCTCAGTTTGCCGCGCACAAGAATACGGTGGAGACTGACCAGGAGACCTCTCTCATCCAGGCCGTGTTCCAGTATGTGGAGAAGAGCGGGAACCGCGGATACCTGGAGACTGTAGTGGACGGGAAGACTGTCCTGGAGCGTCTGGAGATGGCCCTGGAGTTCCTTTACACGCACAGATACAGCCGGGAATACGGCCTGATATATGGCGCGACCACGGCTGACTGGGGCGATGTCCAGCCGGAGCATGCCTGGGGAGTGGCAATAGATGAAAATACGCATTTCGCCATCGACATCTATGACAATGCGATGCTGGCCATTGCCCTTGACAATTTCGTGTCCCTTGTCTCCGACACAGCTACGAAGGCCCGCTGGAGCAGTGAGAAAGACCGCATAATTGAAAATGTACGGAGATACCTGTGGGACGGTAAGGCCGGCAAATTCATCCCGCACCTGTATCTTGAGGGCTCTCCGTTCCCGGCTTCTTTCGATGAGAATGTCATTTATTATCACGGAGGAACGGCCGTGGCCGCCCTTGCCGGGATGCTTTCCCGGGAGGAGATTGCCGATGCCAACAGGAAGATGCTCGATAATGTCCGCAAATCCCATGCACAGAGTATAGGGCTGACGATGTATCCGGCCTATCCTGCCGGGTATTTCAAAGGTGCAGGAATGTACCCTTACGGATACCAGAACGGCGGAGACTGGACCTGGTTCGGGGCCAGGATGATATGGGCCCTGGCGGAGAACGGGTTTATCGAGGAGGCATACCGGGAGTTGACGCCTATGCTGGAGCGTGTGGTAATTAACGGCGGGTTCAACGAATGGTACACTCCTGCCGGGGAGCCGATGGGCTCCGGGACGTTCCGCGGTGAGGCCGGTGTGCTGGTGACTGCAATAGAGATGCTCAGGGGATGGGCTGAGAGTTATGGGGAAGTCCCTGCTCCGGAGTCTGACCGGGGAAAGGTCATTTTCGCTTTCGGGCAGTCCAATGCAGCCAACTACGGACAGGAGCGCTATGACGCGTCGGAGAATGTGTACAATTATTACAAAGGACATTATTACCATGCGGCCGACCCTCTTGTAGGCGCTACAGGCAATGGAGGATGTGTCTGGACCAGGCTCGCGGACAAGATGATCGGGGCAGGGCTTGCCGATGAGGTCACACTGGTGTGTCCTGCCGTAGGAGCAACGTGCGTTTCGGACTGGGCCGAGGGAGGCCGTCTCTACAGCACTCTTGTTGAGACTGTTGACAGAATGCTTGAGGATGGGGTCGTCCCTGACGTGATACTCTGGCACCAGGGTGAGTCAGACAATATCGCCGGTACTTCGGAGCAGGATTATATTGACAGCTTCCTTTCTGTCCGGGACGTGTTCCGGAGCAGGGGAGTGGATGCACCTATAGTGGTTGCCGTGGCAAGTTATCATCCGGCCTGCATTGATGCGGACGGGAACGGTCTCGGCCCGGATGTACGGGCTGCCCAGAAGGAACTTCCGCGCAGATATCCCGACATTCTTCCGGGACCGGACACCGACCGTCTTGACCGATGCTGTTACCGCCATGACGGGGTGCATTTCTCCGGAAAGGGACTTGATATTCATGCCGCGATGTGGCTCCAGTCTGTGAAGAAGGCCATGAAGCGCTGATATTGTCAGGATTGCCTGTGCCGAATCTGCGATACAGGCAATCCGGTTGTTCAATACCCCAAATTTTACTGATATGTCATATCCTGAAAATTACACGAATATCCTCGGCAGTGCCGAGAACACAGAGAAGGCGATAAAATACGTCAAGGACATGTTCCAGGAGAACCTTTCCGCGCAGCTCACCCTTCTGAGGGTCACTGCCCCGATGGTCGTTTTGTCAGGGACCGGGCTCAATGATGACCTCAACGGTGTCGAGAGGCCAGTGCGTTTTCCTGTCAAGGGGCTTGGAGATGCAGGCGCTGAGGTCGTACATTCCCTGGCTAAATGGAAGAGATTGAAACTCAGTGAAATGGGGGTACCTCCCGGTCGTGGGATATATACGGACATGAATGCGTTGAGGCCTGATGAGGACCTGGACTGCCTGCATTCCATCTATGTCGACCAGTGGGACTGGGAGCGCGTCATAGCCCCGCAGGAGAGGAACCTGGAGTTCCTGAAGAAGATAGTCAGACGCATCTACGAGTCTCTGAAAGTGACTGAGAACAAGATATATGTGGAGTTCCCGCAGATTGCCCCCGTCCTTCCTGACGAGATAAAGTTCATACATTCCGAGGAGCTTTACATGATGTATCCCGGCCTTTCCCCGAAGGAGAGGGAAAGGGAGGCCGTCCGAAAATACGGAGCGGTGTTCATAATCGGTATAGGAGGGGAATTGCCGGACGGTTCCGTGCATGACGGGAGGGCGTCTGACTATGATGACTGGAGCACGGAGAACGGGGAGGGCCCCCGAGATGCTCCATATCACGGTCTGAACGGTGATATCCTGCTGTGGAACCCTGTCCTTGAGAATGCCTTCGAGATTTCCAGCATGGGGATAAGGGTAGATCCGGAGGCCCTCCGCAGACAGCTTGAGATAAGGCACGAGGAGTGGAAATCGGACCTGTATTTCCACAGGAGGCTTCTTGCCGGCGGACTTCCTTCCACAATAGGGGGCGGGATAGGGCAGTCCCGTCTTTGCATGTTCCTCCTCCGTAAGGCGCATATCGGGGAGATCCAGTGCGCCATATGGCCGGAAGATATGCGCAGGGAGTGCATTGAACACGGTATCTGCCTGCTGTAGGGGCATGCCCGTAACTTGTGCCCAACTCTTGTTTTGTCCGGATGAAAAATCTGATTTCATAGCTTCTTACGTTTATTTGCCGTATATTTGCAGGTTACACTGCGGCATCTGTGCCCGGTGTGACCTGCAAATTAGATTATATGATCACTACAGAACAGATAAAAGAACTTCAGTCCAGGGCAGAGACACTCAGGAAGTGCCTGGACATTGATGCGAAGAGGACAGAAGTGGAGCAGAAGCAGGCCCGTACCCTGGAGGCCGGGTTCTGGGACGACCCGAAAGAGGCGGAAAAGTTCCTTAAGGAGCTTGCTGCCGTGAAGTTCTGGGTCACGGGATATGACAGGATTGCTTCCGAAGTGGCGGACCTCGATGTGCTGTACGATTTCGCGAAGGAAAGCGCATCCGGCTCGTCGGAGGATCTTACCACTCCTGAGGAGGACGAGCTTGAAAAGGCTTACAGGGCTGCAGAGGCCGATGTCGAGGCTCTGGAGCTCAGGAACATGCTCGGCGAGGAGGGAGACAGTCTCGGGGCGATTCTCACCATCAATTCCGGTGCGGGCGGCACCGAGGCCAACGACTGGTCGTCCATGCTCATGCGCATGTATATGCGCTGGGGCGAGAGGAACGGCTACAAGGTCACTGTCACCGATGTGCTGGAAGGAGAGGATGCCGGCATAAAGTCCGCCACCATACAGTTCGAGGGCGACTATGCCTTCGGCTACCTAAAGGCGGAGAGCGGTGTGCACAGGCTTGTGCGCATATCCCCTTTCAACGCCCAGGGGAAAAGGCAGACCACCTTCTCGTCGGTCTTCGTATATCCGCTTGTGGACGACACCATTGAAATAGAGATAAATCCTGCCGACCTGGAATGGGACACATACCGCTCCAGCGGCGCCGGCGGGCAGAATGTGAACAAGGTGGAGACCGGCGTCCGTGTGCGGCACATCCCTACCGGCATCGTGGTCGAGAACACCGAGACCCGCTCCCAGCTGGACAACAGGCAGAACGCCCTGCGCATCCTCAAGTCGCGCCTCTATGACCTGGAGCTGAAGAAGCGGCAGGCCAAGCAGGCCGAGCTGGAGGGCCAGAAGAAGAAGATCGAGTGGGGCTCGCAGATCCGCAGCTACGTCCTGCATCCGTACAAGATGGTCAAGGACCTGCGCACCGGCTATGAGACTTCAGATACGCAGGGGGTCCTCGACGGCGACCTCAACGAGTTCATGAAGGTTTTTCTGATGGGCAATCATTAATTTTTTAATTATATGGAATTCAAATATGCACCTATGTTTCAGCTTGGAGAGGACAAGACTGAATACTATCTCCTCACGAAGGATTATGTGTCCGTAGGGGAGTTCGAAGGCAAACCGGTCCTCAAAGTGGCAAAGGAAGGGCTTACGGCCATGGCCAACGCGGCTTTCCATGATGTGTCATTCATGCTCCGCCCTGCCCACAACGAGCAGGTGGCGTCAATCCTGAATGACCCTGAGGCCAGCGAGAACGACAAATACGTCGCCCTTACTTTCCTGCGCAATGCGGAAGTGGCCTGCAAGGGCAAGCTCCCTTTCTGCCAGGACACGGGGACGGCCATCATCCACGGCGAGAAAGGCCAGCAGGTGTGGACCGGCTACTGTGATGAGGAGGCCCTTTCACTGGGTGTCTACAAGACCTATACGGAAGAGAACCTGCGCTATTCGCAGAACGCCCCTCTTTCTATGTACGAGGAAGTCAACACCAAGTGCAACCTCCCGGCCCAGATAGACATCGAGGCTACCGAGGGGATGGAATACAGGTTCCTGTGCGTGGCCAAGGGAGGCGGTTCCGCAAACAAGACATATCTCTACCAGGAGACAAAGGCCATCCTCAATCCGCAGACACTGGTGCCTTTCCTGGTCGCAAAGATGAAGACCCTCGGCACGGCCGCCTGCCCGCCTTACCATATCGCATTCGTAATCGGCGGTACATCAGCGGAGAAGAACCTCCTTACGGTAAAGCTCGCTTCTACCCACTACTATGACTCCCTCCCTACGACCGGCGATGAGACCGGCCGCGCGTTCAGGGATGTCGAGCTGGAGAAGCAGGTGCTCGAGGAGGCACACAAGCTCGGGCTCGGCGCACAGTTCGGCGGGAAATACTATGCACACGATGTGCGTATCATAAGGCTTCCGCGTCACGGCGCAAGCTGCCCTGTGGGCCTGGGAGTAAGCTGCTCTGCGGACAGGAACATCAAGTGCAAGATAAACAAGGACGGCATCTGGATCGAAAAGATGGACGACAACCCTGGCCGTCTCATCCCTGAGGAGCTCCGCAATGCAGGGGAGGGCAACGCCGTCAGGATCGACCTCGACAGGCCGATGTCCGAGATCCTCAAGGAACTCTCCAAATATCCGGTGTCTACGCGCCTTAGCCTCAACGGCACAATCATCGTGGCCCGCGACATTGCCCACGCCAGGATCAAGGAGCGTCTGGACAGGGGAGAGGAGATGCCTCAGTACCTTAAGGACCATCCTGTATACTATGCCGGCCCGGCAAAGACCCCTGCAGGAATGGCCTGCGGCTCTATGGGCCCGACTACCGCAGGTCGTATGGACCCGTATGTGGATCTGTTCCAGAGCCACGGCGGCAGCATGGTGATGCTCGCCAAGGGAAACAGGAGCCAGCAGGTGACCGATGCCTGCAAGAAGCACGGCGGCTTCTATCTCGGCTCCATCGGCGGCCCTGCGGCAATCCTCGCCCAGAACAACATCAAGTCCATCGAATGTGTGGAATATCCAGAGCTCGGCATGGAAGCCATCTGGAAGATCCGCGTCGAGGACTTCCCTGCCTTCATCCTCGTGGACGACAAGGGCAACGACTTCTTCAAGCAGTTCTGAGTAACCTGTCCCACATTGTGGGGCGGACAATAGAACAGGGGCTGGCTCCAAAAAAGAGCCAGCCCCCGTTCTATTGCTGTCATTCCGGTTGAATGCAGTGCGCGCGGAAATCTTGAATCCTGTCTAAAGCATTATGCTCCTTGCCACCTGGTCAGCAGCGTCCTGTCCTTTGAGATAAGCAAGTATAGCCAGGCCGAAATTCACGGCGTGTCCTGCTCCGCGTCCGGTGATGATGTTGCCGTCCGTCACGACGCCTTCCTTTGTGTACTCGACACCTTTTGCCACAAGGGCGGGCTCGAACCCGTCATAGCAGGTCATCTTCCTGCCTTTAAGATCCGGGAGCTTGCCGAGCACTACGCTCGGAGCGGCGCATATGGCGGCTACGCATCCGCCTTCGGCATAGTGCTTCTGCATCATGTCCATAAGCTCGTCGCATGCAGCCAGATTGTCGGAACCCGGAAGCCCTCCCGGGAAAATCATCACATCCTGCGCAGAAGTGCCGTCAAGCACTGCCTGGTTCCTGAACTCACTGAAAGTCATGTCTGTAAGTATATGGACACCATGGGAGCTCGATACTCCGAGGCTTCCGTTTATAGAGACCTTCTTCACATCGATGCCGCCGCGGCGCAATACATCCGCCGGGGCGATTGCCTCGGTTTCCTCGAAACCGTCGGCAAAGAACATATATACTCCTTTCATATCAGGTATTTGTTGAAATTGTCATCCGTATGGCCTGTCTGGACGCCATGCCGGCAGAACCGGGACAGCATCCTGACAAAAATAGCATTTTATTTTCGGATTGTCCTCAAAAATCCTTGAGACTTGCGTAAAGGTTTGAACATGCCTCCTCGAGCAGGTCGAGGACAAGTTCGAACCCGTCCGCCCCCATATAGTACGGATCCGGTATATATGAAATGGAATGTGTGGTGAGGTAATCTGCCATGCGGACGATTTTCCGGGAAGCCTCCACCGACGGGGCGAGATGCATCAGGTCCCCGTAATTGCTGTCATCCATGGCCACTATCACATCGAAATCCAGGAAGTCCGTCATCCCGACAGGCCTTGCACGGTGCGTCAGGCTGTACCCGCGCATTTGTGCGGCGTTCCTCATTCTCCTGTCCGGCAGCTGCCCCTGGTGCCCGGAATAGGTCCCTGCGGAATCCACATGGAAAAATTCCGACGCCCCGTCCCTGTCCGTTATGGCCTGGAATATCCCCTGGGCCGCAGGTGACCTGCATATGTTGCCGAGGCAGACGAAGAGTACTTTGTGTTTGTTGCCGGTGTCAGGTGCGCTTCCGTTCATTGTCTTTAATGTTTAATGCCGTTTTGACGGGATTCTGTTGGTGTCCGATGGTTTATTGTATGACAATCCTCTCTATCCTTCTCGGTACGGAGGTGAAGATTTCGTACGGGATTGTCCCGAGGATGCCTGCAAGTTCCGAGGCGGTGGGGTCTTCACCGAAGATTGTCACCGTGTCTCCTACTTCCGCCTCCACTCCGGTAATGTCCAGCATGCACATGTCCATGCAGATGTTGCCTATGGTCGGTACCCTGTGCCCGTTGAGGGAGAAGGAGCAGTTCCCTCTGCCAAGATGACGGTCGATGCCGTCTGCGTAGCCTACAGGAATGGTGGCTATCACCGTCCCACCGGGGGCGATATGCCCGTATCTGCCGTATCCGATTGTCCCGTCTTCCGGGGACAGATGCTTTATCTGCAGGATGTTGCATTTGAATGAAGCCACATGTGCGAGTTTTACGCCCGGCAGCGCGCTGATGCCGTATATGCCTATCCCCAGCCGCACCATGTCGAACTGGTACCGGGGGAACCTTTCGATTCCGGCAGAGTTGAGTATATGGTAAAGCGGCCTGTATCCGAGACTTCCGGATATCCTGTCCGCATTTTCCCGGAACATCCTGATCTGTCCCAGTGTGAAGTCGTCACTGTCCGGGTCTTCAGCCGCGGCCAGATGCGAGTAGATGGACTTTACCTCCACACTCCTGTTGCCGTCAAGGTATTCGAGCAGCCCGTCTATTTCGCTGGTCATGAACCCGAGCCTGTGCATCCCGGTGTCCAGCTTTATGTGTATGGGGAACCCCGTGATGCCACGGCGCCCGAGCTCAGCGCACAAGGCTTTCAGGGTACAGAGATTGGGGATGCCGGGTTCCAGGTTGTTCTCTATGATTTCCGGGAAGAAGTCGGTCCCCGCCGTCAGTACCAGGACAGGCGTCCGTATGCCTGCCTGCCGCAGCTCTACCCCTTCTACGGGGTATGCCACCGCCAGATAGTCCGCACCGGCATCTTCCATCAGATGTGCGAACTCTGCTGCCCCATGCCCGTATGCATTGGCCTTGACCAGGACAAGCAGCCTGGTGGAGGGTTCAAGCTTCCCCCTGAAATACCTGTAGTTCTCCAGACACCCTGGAAGATTTATCTCTAACCTGGAAAAATCATTTTCTCTACCCATCTCTGCTTTGTTGGAATAAGGCTGCAAAAATAGATAATATTATTGTAAAGAAGGCATAAATTCATGACATTCGGCAGAACCTTCATCCTGTCCGTCAGTGCAGGCGTGCTTTTTGCTTTAGTGTCCGCCCGTGCATTATTTGTATTATATTTGTAAAATTCTGTCAGATTGACATTTAATTTAAAACAATAAAATGATCTGGATTATCTTTATTGCTGTGATGGTGCTCAGTTTCATCGTCCAGAATACACTTCAGGGAAGGTTCAGGAAGTATTCACAGGTGCCTTTGCGCTCGGGTATGACAGGTGCCGAGGTTGCCATGAAAATGCTGAATGACAACGGAATCTATGATGTCAAGGTCGTCCCGCACAACGGGATGCTCACCGACCACTACAATCCCGCCACCAAGACAGTCGCCCTGAGCGAGGGCGTGTATGCCAGCAGGTCTGTCGCGGCTGCAGCGGTGGCCGCGCATGAATGCGGACATGCCGTGCAGCATGCTGTAGGATATGCCCCCCTCAAGATGAGGTCTGCCCTGGTGCCGGTGGTCAGCTTTGCCTCGAACATTGTGCAGTGGGTGCTTCTTCTGGGTATCATCATGGTCAATTCCTTCCCGGCCCTCCTGTGGTTCGGGATCGCGCTGTTCGCCATGACCACACTGTTCAGTGTCATAACACTGCCTGTGGAGATCAATGCCAGCCAGAGGGCGGTGGCATGGCTCAGCGGTTCGGGAATCACGGACTCCGAGACTACACCGATGGCTGTGGATGCCCTCAAATGGGCTGCATATACATACGTAATAGCGGCCATAGGCTCACTTGCCACACTGCTTTATTATGTCGCCATCGCCATGGGGGCCCGCAGGGACTGATATGGTATCACGGAAATATTATATGAGAAACATTATTATGAGGTTGCTGCTGCCGGTTGTAATGCTGGCGGCAGTTTCTTGTATCCGGGCTTTTGCCGGAGAAAGGGGCCTTGACGGGGACAGCCTGTTCACTTACAGGTACAAGGGGACGGAAAGGCACTACAGGCTTGTTGTCCCTGACAGCCTTGCCCAGGGCTCTCCGCTTGTCATCATGCTTCACGGCTATGGAGGACAGGCATCTCCGGACAGGTACATGATGCGCGATGCGGCCCGCAAGTACGGGTTCGCGGCCTGTTTTCCCCAGGGGGAGAAGGATGCGCGCGGAAAGCCGTGCTGGAATGTAGGATATCCCTTCCAGGAAGGTCTTCAGACCGATGATGTCGGGTTCCTGTGTTCCCTTGCCCGTCATGTGGCGGACAGGTACGGGCTTGACAGGAGGAACATATTCTGCACGGGCATATCCAACGGCGGAGAGATGTGCTACCTGCTCGCCTATCTGAGGCCGGATGTCTTTTCTGCCTTCGCGCCGCTGGCCGGACTTACCCTCGAGTGGATGTACAGGGACCTGAAGGCAAAGAAGCCGGTCCCTCTGATGGAGATACACGGCACTGCGGACCGCACGTCCATGTGGCAGGGGGACCCTCAGAACAAGGGAGGATGGGGCGAGTACATATCCGTGCCGCTTGCGGTGGGCTACTGGGCGGCGGTGAACCGCTGTACCCATGAACAGACCGACACGCTTTATCACAGGAGCCGGCAGATCATAGCCCATATGTTCAAGGGCGGGCAGGATGGCAACGAAGTATGGCTTTATGAAATGACCGGAGGCGCCCATTCCTGGACGGAGGATGACATCGACACAGGCGGTGCGATCTGGCGTTTCTTCAGCCGCTATATAAAAAAGGATTAATATAACGTGAATTCGATGAATTTAATTCATTAAATTACATCGAATTACCTATTAAGGAGCAGGCCCGTGGCCTGCGACAGGTCCCCCGGCGAGGGGGGAAGGAAGGGGGTGGCGCCCCTTAACAAGGGGCTGTCACGAAGTGACTGGGGTTTAGACAGACAGGATTTCTTCCAGAAATTCATAATGGTGGCCTGAATGGCGATACCGTCAATGAGAACGCCGATCCCGGCGGCATTCAGGACAGATATTTTTAGACAGGTACGGAGAACCTTCCAGGGGCAAGTCCCCGGTTCTGGAACGGTTTTTACGGAGAAAGTCGGATAAATCATTGTTCTCCTTTGATTTATCCGACTTTCTCCAGTTGAGATACCAAGAATTTGTAGATTGGTTTTCCTTTCATACAATCAACTATCTATCAATAAATTAAACTTCAAAAAATCGTCATTTTCGGGTAATTTTTGACCCGATTCGGCCCCGTGTCAGTTGAGATGAAAGTCATCTCAACCAACAAGTTACGGGGTTCTTATGACACGTTTTTGACACGAAACAGTCCAAAAAATCAGTCTTCAATAAGGATTCCCAGGCCGTAGACTTCATAGTGGTCTATCGATTTAATTACCCCGTATTGGGACTTGGTGACATTGTAGACTATGTCGCATTTGAAGTTGGATATACCATTTGCTCCCATATCGATAGCCTTCTGCACACACATCTCAAGAAGGGATTCCGGTGTCATGATTTCTGCCGTCTTATTATGGCTGTTTCTCGAATTAACAGTACCACCATATACGGGGTCTCCAAATTTTTGTTTGCCTTGAGCTGGAGTCGCACTAAAGTCAGACTCTCCTTTTGTTCCAGGATATACTGTTATCGAGATCTCGCCGATGGTCTGATGAGCCTCAGGATATGGATTGGGACTTATGAAGAAGCCGTTATCAGTATATGGACGGTAGTCCAGTACATTCGTGAAAATCTGCGTGGTAGTTCCGCAAGAGGATATCAGAAAAACTGATGCTAAGGCAATGATTATTTTTTTCATATTATTTCATTATAAGATTGTTTTGTCTTTGTCTCCCGTTCCTTTTTTGCAATTTCATTCGCTGACTCAATTTCATCTATAAAATATTGATACTTTCCGGTATTATCATGGATGATAAATTCAGTATCAGCTCTCAGTGGCTTAGTGGTGAAAAAAGTTGTGTAGCGAAGTGTCACCCTATCGTTATACCAGGTTCGCTCCTCGTTGTGATGCGCATCATTATATGATGGATCCTTATATCGATAACTATCAATATGCTTTTGACCTTCTCCAGAACCATATTTAGATATATACGATGACAATAATGTATTTTCGCTATGTGGATCAAAGTATATTGCGACCAGAACATTGTCAACGAAGGCCATCGATATATCATCAAATTCGACTTCTCCAATTTTAAAGTGCCAAGCGTTGTGGAACATTTTTATGCGTTTATGATTTTCTAACGCTTTCTTGGCATCTTCCTCATACGCACGCCATTTTCCGCCAGAAAAGTCCGTCTCATTAAACATAGAGTCAAATATTTTTGAATTGTTGACCTCCTTTAATGTCGTTTTCCCTATTACAAATGGGCCCAAACCTTTTAAGTCAGCACATTTTGCCAGCATTTCTTCTTTTGAAACGACAAAAGTGCTGTCAACTTTCTCATGTTCTATAAGTTTTTTTGGATTTTCTTTACAACTAAAAGAGGTTAATGCCAGTAAGGAGACCGTAGAGAAAAGGAATACTCTATGCGCAAATGATAAGAATTTAATTTTCTTTACCGGGGGGGGGTAACTTGATTCATAGTTTGTCTGTGTTTTCATTGCTGTTATTGTTTAAAGGGTTGTTATTTTTTGCGTTTGATTGTATGCTTTAGCTTCAGTACTGCAAAGTTCAGTTCGATCTCCGTCTCGGTCTCATCGGTCTTCATGTCATCTCCGAACAAGTCGGCCATGATTTCCCCACTTTTCTCCATTAGGGACTTCTGGCGGAACTTGTCAGGGTTAGCGGACATTTCCCCGATGGTGCGGGAGAGTTCCCGGAGCTTGGCGAAAGCCTTGATGATGGCGATGGTGGTTTTGGTGGCCCGTTCTCCTTTAAGGATAGTGGCAAGCATGTAGAGACCTTTTTCTGTGAATGCGGTAGGAAGTGATGGGGAATACTTTATGCTTGCATGGTTATCAAAAATTTTGATAACCTCCTGTTTTTCCTCTTTGGTAAGGGTTAGAACATATCCCTCGGGAAACTTTTCCGGATTATTCCGAACTGCCTGATTTATTTCACGGGTTTCCACTCCATACAGGGTGGCTACATTATTCACTAATATCACCTTTTCTCTCCGGAGTTCGATGATGTATTCTTCTACACTGTTGAACTTTACTATATCTGACATATCGTATTATTTCTTCAATATCTCCAATAAAGTTTTGATCTGGGCGTCTTTCTCTTTGATCTGGGCGTCTTTCTCTTTGATCTGGGCGTCTTTCTCTTTGATTCGTTCTTCTTTTTCGGAGATGATCCGGTCGAGCTTGTCTATCTCGGCCCGGAGGACATCCGGGGAGTCGCTGTAGTAGGAGCGGTTGTCTTGCGTTACAGTAGAATGACTGATAACATTGCCGCTAATACTTTGGTTCATACATTTTATATGAAAAAGTTCAGATAGTCCTTTAATAACGCTTTCTGTAACAGGAACGCGCCCATTTGCCATATCAGACAAATAGGTGCTCTTTACGCCTAATTTAGACGCAATTTCAGATTGATTCAATTTCTCTTGAACCTTAATCTGTTGAAGCAATAACTTAAATTCCTCTGTACTAATCATTTATAATCTTAATTTGCAATTAATATGAAATAATTCATATTATATCTATTGTTATATCTGAATAAATTCATATTTTTGCAAAACAATAATCAATTAATGTAACGCAATACAAAATTATTGCAACGCAAGAAAAACAAAAATAGCAAAAAATGACTATGGAGAAGAATTTTTCATTCAAAAAAGGCTGGAAGCAGCTTCCCCAGTCTGCAGTACCGGAGGTAAGATCCAAGATCATCTCCGCTCTGGAGCTGAAAACAATACCATCGTTCTATCCAAGGCTGAACGGGAGGATCGAGCCGAAGATTTCGGAAGCGAGAAAGATTGAAGCAATTTTCGCAGAATATGGAATCACGGATATCTGGGGAAACTGACCTTACCAGGAGGGAGAGCCAGGTGGCCGAGCTGATTGCCTGGGGAGCATCGAAGAAGGAGGTCCCGGGACTGCTGAAGAGGCTATATGGCGGGAACGAGATATCGGTCCATACGGTGGAGAATATCCTCAGGAATATCTATTCAAAGATCCATATCTCGAAATCAACGGAGCTTTCCGCCTGGTGGTTCTGCCGCCACTGCGGAGTAGAAGAGACTCTTTCTCCTATACATAAGCTTCGGAACGCTGCCATAGCGGTTCTGTTCCTGGCGCTGATATCACCTCAGATAATCAGCCCGGAGCCGATGGTAAGGCCGCGCGGATCTTCCGCAAGGGTTGAAAGAGTAGAACGGATCAGAAGAAAGGATTAGCCATGAACAGGAAAGACCTATTTGAAATCTTCGGGATAGATGACCTTATACATCTGCCTGAGGCGGTAATGAAAGTTCTTGATGCGCCTCTTGAAGAAAGGAATGCAGTCTACATGCAGATGCTGGAGCGGTCCGGTTTTGACCTGTCATACGACTGGTTCGAAAAGGTATATATGGAGGAGCTTTCAAACAGGAAGGACCATGGCCAGTTCTTCACGCCTCCGACAGTCGGGGAACTGCTGGCAAAGATTACAGGCAACGGCCAAGGGACTATCCATGAGCCGACAGCGGGAACGGGCGGTCTGGTAATAAAACTATGGCACTTGCAGACCAGAAAATGTATGCCATGGGAGTATTTCCCGTCGGAGCATATGGTAAACTGCTGGGAACTTTCCGACAGGTGCGTCCCGTTACTCCTACTCAACCTTTCGATACGCGGCATGATGGGATATGTCTACCATGGGGACACACTGGAGCGTACCGTCAAGATGAAATACGTTCTTCTGAACACAAGGGATGACTGCATGGGGTTTTCTGAGGTGATCCGGGATCCGGATGGGAATAAACTTATAAGCAAGGAGACCAGGCTATGACGATAGACGAGATATTCAGACAGTTCAAGGAAAAAAGAAAAAGTGAAGTCAGGGAAAGCACAATGGCAGCTTATGCGCAAGCATACAAGAGTCATATCCAGCCTACGTTCGGACACTTGGATCCTGATGAAATCACATCCGGGCTTCTTCAGAACTGGATCGATGGACAGCATGGTAGTCCTCATACAGTCAGGGACCGCTACAGAACACTGATGACAATACTGAACTGGTACAGAAGGTCAATGGATATGCCGCTGATACAGTTCAAGGTAAAGACACCCCAGAATGTCCGGAAAGAGCTGGAGACCTATAGCAGGGCAGAGCAAAAGAGGATTGTAGAATATATCATGTCGCATCCCGGCATAATGGAGTTCGGCATACTGCTGTGCTTGAGTACCGGTATGAGGATAGGAGAATTGTGCGGTCTTCAATGGCAGGATCTGGATCTGCAGCAGGGTGAACTTCATGTCTGCAGGACTATAGAGAGGATATACGATGCCGAACTGAAGAATACGAAACTGATTATCGGTCCGCCAAAGACAATCAGTAGCCGGAGGACAATACCTATCCCGAGGAAATTGCTGCAGATCCTGAAAAAATGCAATTCCCTGACAAAACCGGAATACTATCTGTTGTCCGGGACAGACAAGCCGGTAGAGCCGAGAACATACCGGAATTTTTACAACGAGCTGCTGAATAAGGCAGGAGTACGTCGCTTGAAGTTCCATGGCCTGCGGCACTCGTTTGCTACCCTGCTGGTAGAATCAAAGGCCGATATCAAGACCGTCAGCAGTATACTCGGACATTCCGGAGTTGAAATTACTATGGACATTTATGTGCATCCGACGACTGAGAGTAAAAGATCACAGATGCACAAGGCATTCAAAGGAATATTATAGCAGCATTATGAGAGGCAAGAAATGGACAGAAGAGGACAGGGATATCCTCAGACGGGCCTACCCTGTGGCATCTTCCGGGGATATCGCCAGGAAGCTGGGCCGCAGTATCCGGTCTGTCTATCAGCAGGCCAGGCTGATGGGTCTCCGCAAGTCGGTAGCATTCCTTTCCGAAATAGGCAAACGGACATCGATGTCACAGGCATCCATTGCCCACCGGTTCAGGAAAGGCCACAAGCCGGCCAACAAAGGCAAGAGGATGTCTCCTGAAACATATTCCAGAGTCGCCCCGACGATGTTCCGGAAAGGCAATGTTCCGGCCAATCACAGACCGGTAGGTTCAGAGAGGGTCAATGTCGATGGATATGTGGAGATCAAAATGGCGGAACCTAATAAATGGCGACAGAAGCACCGGGTGGTATGGGAGCAGGAGTATGGCCCCATTCCCAAAGGGAGCAATATCCAGTTCAGGAACGGGAACCGGCAGGATATCAGGATAGAGAACCTTTATCTGATAAGCAGACAGGACCAGTTGAAGAACGAAAACTCCCTCATGGCCAGATATCCGGAAGAACTCCGTAAGGTGATCCGGCTGAAGGGTACCCTTAAAAGACAGATAACACTATACAATAAAAAGAACAGCAGCAATGAGCAACAATAGATTAAGCCTTGAGGCTCTCAAGAGCCATCTTTTCGAAACACTGGAAGGGGTCAAGAACCTCTCTGATGAAGAAGCTTCTCCTTGCGAGAAAATCGGTATCGACCAGGCAAAGCAGATAGTCGATATCGCCGGAAAGATAATCGATGTCTACAAGGTCCAGGTGGACGCGATGCAGGTACTCAACCGCATGGACAATGTTGCCCCTCCGGAGAGGATTGCAGAAGATCTTGGGATAGTCGCCTCCGGAACACTTGAAATAGGAGAAAAATAATATGGAAATCACAGGAACCGGTATTGAGGATATCGTGCTGATCAGGGATGCCGTAAAGCACACCAGGCTTGATATCGAGGACTTCCTCGAAAACGGAGCTCTTGCCGAAACCGAGCCGGAATATCAGCATGAACTGGCATTCTACCGGGAGCTCCGCGACAAGCATGACAGACTGGCGGATCTGGAAATCGAACTGAATAAAATTGTAAAACATGGAAATGTCGAGGAAACATCTGCTGCTGATCAAGGCAGCTCTGAACAGCCACATCAATGAGCTGCTGGACAGGAAGGATATGATCGAGAGGCGCAAGTGCCGGGAAGGCATCCTGTCAGAGGAGTATGACCTGCTGTATAGGGAGACAGAAGCCGAACTGTCAGAGACGAAGGCCCTTGACAGGATGATAGGCGATCTTCTTCTGAAGGACGCCATGCTTTACGGAACAGACAACCAATAAATTTCGGGGGGGGGATATTCAATGATCAAGAAAGAGGACATATTCCAGGCTACGGAAGGCGGAAAATCCGTCATCATCCACTACTATCCTCAGAGTTCGCCATGCTTCGGGAACGGCAGGTCCAGGAACTTCAAGATAAGGGAGGATGACAGGAATCCGTCCTGCACCGTGTTCAACAAGGACGGGGTCTGGTTTCTCCAGGACAAAGGCGGCTCAGACACCAAGGCATATACCGCCATACAGCTTGTAATGAGGGAAGAAGGCCTCCAGTTCGCACAGGCTATAGACTGGATAGCGCACAAGTTCGCCCCTTCCCTCTGCGAAGACAACAGATATTCGTTCAGCGAAAAGCCCAAACCGGACATGCAGGAAGTCCCGCCTCAGGATACCATGACGGTAAACGTAAGGCCGGACGGGAAGTTTACGGAAAAGGAGCTTCTGCAGCTCGGCTACAGGATCACTCCGGAGGTATGCGCGGATCTCTGCCTCAAGCCCGTGGATTCATACATCACGGCAAGGAACGCCAAAGGCAAGAGCTACCGGATATCGGCCACGGAGAACTATCCGATATATTATTACGATTACGGCACGTGGGGAAAGCTCTACCAGCCGCTGGGGGACCTCCGGTTCCTGTATGTAGGCGGCAAGCCGGAGAACGTTATATTCGGGGAAAAGGATTTCCTGGACGCATACGAAAAGGCCAAAAACGGGATCTATCCCGGCAAGGTAGCGGCCGATCCGGATGACGAGGAATCCGAAATGGTGGACATGACCTGGCAGGATCTCATCATCTGTTCCGGGCCTTCGGACGCGCTGAATGTACACTGTGCCGGATATCATGTCTGCTGGCTTAATTCAGAGACAGCGGACCTGTCCGACTACGAGTTCAGCCTGCTGACCAAACTTGCCAGGAACATCTATATCTTGTATGATATCGACGAGACGGGAATGGCCAACATGTACAGGATTGCCCTCAGGTATCTGGATATCAAGATCATCACCTTGCCGGCAGAGCTTGCCAGGTTCAGGACCAGAGGCGGCAAGCCTTGCAAGGATGCGAAGGATTTCTTCGTGCACTTCCGCCGGCCGGAGAACAACAACCCCCATTCCCTTTTCAAGGAGCTCGTGCGGCTCTCCGGAGGACTGAAGTTCTGGCAGGAGAAGTTTACCGGGCAGGGACGTTTCTCCGGGTACGACATAAACAATGTCCAGCTATATTCCTTTCTCCAGGCTTCCGGATTCCATAAGATAGCCACGAGTACCAACAAGCAGGGATATACCTTCTGCCGGGTCCTTGACAACGTGGTGACGCTCATCGACGAGGACGCAATCTCGGCCGAATGCTCGGGCTATCTCCTGGAATACCTGAGGACCCATCCACAATACTATTCCCAGGCCCTGGCAAACGCCATCCACAGGAGCAAGCAGCTCTCCAAGGCGTCGCTGGCAAACCTGTCTATGATAGAGCCGAACTTCAACAGCTATGACGCCGATTCAGACTATTTCTTTTTCCGGAATGGGATATTCCGGATATCCGCATCCGGAATCAAGGAAGTGAAGACCTCCGACTGTCCGTATATGGTCTATTCAAGCAAGATCATCGACCATGACTACCATCCGGAGGACATGTTCTTCGATATCGACTATCAGCCACAATACGCTGCCCTGCTGAACCGGCTCGGCACGCTTTCCCCCTCATCCCCTAATTATTATCAGATAAAGAAGCAAGTTGACGCTGTAGAGGATATAAGGCGGTACCGGCTCACGGTCAGCAGCGTCGGCTCTTCTTTCATGGAGTATGTATATGACACCGGACGGAACTACTGGCGCAAGGAAGAGGCCGGATATACCCTGAACGAGGAGGAGCGGGACGAACAGGATCTGAATTTCATCAGCAAGTGCATGGCTCTTGGCTACATGCTGTCGAAGCACAAGAATGCCGGGCAGCCTTATGCAGTGTATGCCATGGAGATGGAGCAGGCTGATGAAGGCGAGCATCTGGGCGGTACCGGCAAGTCGCTTTTCTTCAACTCGGTGGAGAAGCTCCGCAAGCAGCTGTATATCGATGCCCAGATGGTGCAGGATGACAAGATGCAATTCCTTCTTCAGGGAGTGGAAAAGGGTGTTACCGATACGGTCTTCATGGATGACCTGAACAACAAGATCAACCTTCACCGCTTCATGAACATGATAACAGGAAAGATGGTGGTGGAAGTCAAGCACGCAAAATCCTTTGTGCTGCCATATTCCGAATCCCCAAAGATCGCCTTCACGTCCAACCATGCCATCAGGAACTTCGACAACTCCCTGAACCGCCGGATCTGGTTCGCCGCCTTCAGCGACTACTACCATTCTGACTCCAAGCAGCGGGGTCTCATCGAACGGAGTCCGTTCACGAAATTCGGCAAGAACCTGATACAGGACTACACTGAAAAGGAAATGAACGATTTCTACACCTTCATGTTCAACTGCATCATGGTCTGGAAGAAGCTCCGTATCAGGATACAGCCTCCGATGAAGAAGATCATGCAGAGGACTCTGCAGAAGTCCATGTCTGATGACTTCCTCTGGTGGGCGGAAGACTACTTCTCTGATGACAGGCTCAACACCCTGGTAAACAGGGATAAGGCATTCGAAGACTATAAAGCCATCCTCAGCAAGGCAGCAGCTGACATGATAAAGAAACAGACCTTCAAGAGGAAGCTCCAGGACTTCTGTGCATACAAGGACTGGCGCTTCAACCCCGATGAGCTGCTGCTGTCCGCAACCGAGAAAGCCAGGAATGATATCCGGCGCAAGGAGGACGGCCAGGATGTCTACTATTTCTATATCGACACGACACACTCCGAGAGTCTTCCGGTCAACTTGATTCTTGGTGACGGAGATCCTGGAGGGGCAGGGGGCGAAGCTCCCATCTTCGGGGAATAGATCCGATGCCGGCTGAAAATCCAGCCGGTTTTTTCTGGCCAATGAAGTCGATATAAATTTTGATACACATTATTATGATTTTTTGCTGACCTTTTGACGCCAAAAATATAAAAGAATAATAATCAAATAGTTAAAGGCGTCAACTTTGGCGTCAACTTGGCGTCAACTTGTTTTTCACTGACCTGAAAAAGGGTGTTTTTTGATGATGTTTGAAATAAAGTTGACGCCATTGACACACAACAAGTTAGACCTATTTTTACAATTTCCGGGTCAACTTTGATTTTATAAAGTTGACGCCAACAATATGCTGATAATAAATCAGTTACAAGGGCGGCGTCAACTTGTCAAGAAATTTGCACTTTTTTATTTATTAGAAAAATTTCATGGAAAATCTGAAGCCTGAAAGACTGGAATTTGATGCAGTCGTATATGGAAGACACCTGCCGCTCTGGCACTACAAGAAAATCCCGGACGGCATGCGTCCGGCTACCAGGAAAGATCTGTACAAAGGCCGGCCTTTCCTCTACCGTGTGCGGATCGGGCCGGACGCCGGAGACTGGTATACAGACTATATCCGGGACACCACTACAGATGCCGTCATGCAGATGCTGGAGGACGGAGAACCGCTGTATGTAAAAGACTGATAAGTATTTTATGTTTTTCATTGATATTTCAATAAAGCAGCTGATTTGCGTCGGGGTGGCCGTAAGGTCGCCCCTTTTTCGTGGCCTGGCATCATTGTCAACTCTTTGATTTTTCGTAACTTTATATATGACAACCGTTGTCAAGTATTAGTTTCGGGAACAATATAAATTTGCAGGCATGTATAATTCAGTGGACATTAAGGTCGGCCGGTTCATCCGGCAATGGGTGGTTTCTTCGTGCGGAAGCGACCAGATCAGGGTGGACAAGAGGACGAACATCTGGGCGATAGTGAAGCAGAACCTGGCGCTGCTTCCGGAGGACTATGCCATAGTCAGCGACAGGAGCGAATATATATCGATAGAGCTCCTGGATGCACACTCGCAAAGGAGCTATATACACCCGGCAGGCTGCTGCCTGCATCTGAATTCCCTGTACAGATGCTATATCTCGGAATCCGGACAGGAAGCCATAAGACGGTATCTGGAGAACCAGTTCCGAAGTGCATTCAGGATCTATATGGTAGCATCGATGCGTGATGACTCCAGGGAGAAGATACTCCATGCCATTACATCTTTCCTTCTCGATTACGATCTTCCGGTGGACGGCAAGATACTTGGCCGGCTGTCGAAAGACTGGTACCGCTACAGGCAGAAAAACGGGGAAAAACTACACATTCCTATCTTTTTTTAGTTCCTTTAATGTCCTGAAAATTAACGATAAAAATGTGTTCATATGAAGTTGGGAATTAAAAGCATCGAGTGTATTCCTGTTCAAAATGTGGATGATTACAGTTTTCTTTCACCCGGGAGTAAATTTGATTTTTCATCATTCATAAAAGGAGACCTTACGGAACTGCCATTTGTTCCGGATACGGGGAATTTCAACGAGACCTGGAAATCTGGGGCCGAAGGCAAATACTCCGAATTCACATTCTCGGCTACGATACGCAGGGACAAGGAGAAGTACAGGAGCCAGCTGCAGTCCCTGACCGGCAAGCGGCATATATTCCAGATAACGCTCATTTCGGGCGTAAAGTATGTTGTCGGCTCAAGGGAGAGCATCCCTACATTCGGCTGGTCGGACGTCGTTTCCGGTACGTCGAGCAACGAATTCACGATAGAGATCAGCAACAATTCCCTTCATGGAGTGCTTATAAACAGCAAATAGTGTCATAGACTTGCGCATTTTGAGGAGATACCTTTGTACCGGTTATTAAAATCGTATGGTATTTTCAAAATTCGCACAGAACCTCAGGGGCCCGTGGATGATACATCCGGAACAGGCGGCGGTCATGCTGCCTGTTCTCAAGGGTGTTCTTGATGGGTATATCACAGAGTTCGACAAACCGAAGGCTGCCGCAAGGATATCATGTTCCGACTTTTATGCCGGTGGCACAGTCCCTTCCGGAATGGAAAGCAAGAGCATATATGTGACCTATCTTGAGGGCACAATGCTCAAATATGACTATTGCGGGGAGCCCGGCACTCGCAGGATCGCAGATGAGCTCCTGAAGGCCGACAGGGATAGCGACATTGTCGGGCATATAATCGTCGCCGACTCCGGCGGCGGCAGCGCTGATTCGGTTCCGGATCTGGCGGATGCAATCAGACAGCTGGAGAAGCCGGTGGTCGCACACATCGACGGAATGGCAGCTTCAGCCTGTATATATGCGATATCATATACTGACAGGATCATCGCCCACCAGCCTACCGACATGGTAGGATGCATAGGTACAATGATAGAGATATCAGGGTATTCGAAGTTCCACAGGTCACAGGACGGATATATCCGCTGCAGGATATATGCAGATGCCTCATCCGAGAAGAATGCCGACTACGAGGCCGCACTGGAAGGCAATGCCCAGATCATCAAGGAGGAGATGCTGAATCCGTTGGCAGAGAAGTTCATCGCGGATATGAAGGCGAACCGGCCGGGAGTCCAGGACAGCCAGCTTACGGGAAGGACTTATTTCGCCAGGGATGTGGTAGGCACTCTTATAGATTCCATAGGAACTTTCAATGACGCTGTGAAAACAGTGCTCGACCTGGCATCGGAACAGACCAAACCATCAACAGATATGATAAAATACAAGAATCTTGAAAGCATACCCAGCCTGAAAGGCCAGGTATATGGAGAAGACGGCTCCACCACTCTCCAGGAGTGCCAGCTTCAGGACATAGAGGCTGCCCTGGAAGCAGGGGCAGCCGCTTCCAGAGCAGATGCGACTATCGGGGAACTGAATTCCCGGATATCCGGACTGGAGGGCACCATAGCGGAAAGGGATGCCCGTATAAACGAACTGGAGGCATCACTCGCGGCAGCGATTGAAAAGTCGGACGGAGATGATGTTGTTCCCAAGAAGGACCCGACATCAGCCGAGGATGATTACAAGCCGGCAAAGACATTCGACGAGGCCATGGATGCATGCCGTGCATTCCTGTCAAAATAGCATAATCCCTAAAAGTCTTCAATATGCAACTTGATGCAATACTCGTAAACTCAGGCGCGAAGTACCGCAAGGAGGTGCTTGCAATGCCTATTGCCGCACTGATGGACACGGTGCTCTCGCACATGACCCTCAGGATGGGAGTGCGCGGAAACGAAACTGTCGGCGCCGCAGGATCTGATGCGGAGCTGAGACCGTACAAATCGGAGAAAGGCGCCACCGACACCACCAGTCTCATAGGAAGGACCCTGACCACCTATCTGGGAGATGTAGTCGAGGAATTCGACCCGTACCAGCTCTTCTCTACAGTGTATGGGGAACAGTGGAGCGATCTCACGGAAAGGAAGGAGGCTGACATAGTCAAGACCCTGTCACTTGCCCAGGCGAAGACCGTGTCGAAGAAGCTGGCAAAGGCCATGTTCTGCGCAAAACGAAATACCAGCGGTTCCAAGACTACGGATCTTTTCGACGGCTTCGACACTATAGCCGCCAAGGAAGTGACTGGTTCAAACCTGTCGGCCGCAAAAGGGAATTATATAGAAGTGGACCAGATCACGGAACTCAATGCCGGGGATGTGCTCCAGTCTATATATGACACAGCTTCTGAAGAGCTGACCGAGGCCGAGGATCTGAAGATGTTCATGCCTAAGAGCGTGAAGAAGATGTATGAGAAGTGGTGCCTGGCCAACTTCGGTGCGGTCATCTACAACTCCACATACAACAAGAACATACTCCACGGCACCGAGGACAATCCTGTGCAGCTGGTCGGACTGACAGGCATGAAGGACTCCAAATACATCTATCTCTCCACCAAGAGCAACATGCTTGTCGGGTGCGACCAGCGCAGCGCTATGGAGAAGGTCAAGATCAGGGAGTGCGACAATCCGAAGATGCTGCAGTTCTTCATGTGCATGTTCTTCGGCGTGCAGTTCGAGATGATCACCCCGGAAAGGCTCCTGGTGGCAAAACAGAAGGACGCAGCCGTATCTCTAGAACCGGAAGAAGATCCGGAATCCGTATAAACCCTTCGAACTATGGAACTTGGAAACCTTGATTTCAATATAGGTAGTGTCAATCCCTCAGGGATCGGCACTACTCTGTACCGTATCGCCAAACGCGACATTACAAGCTGGCCGGGTATTGTCGACGATATAAATGACGAAGAGGCTACGGTAGACAAACTCGCCAAATATGACGGTGATTTCGTACTTGCAGCAGGAAAGGTGTGGGACAAGATATATTCCACCCAGGGCAAAGGAAAGCTCACGTATGAATCAGTCGGGGAAACTGATTGCAAGATGTTCACCAACCATGCGACATTCTCTTTCCCTGACCTCACACCTTCGGCTCTCGGATTCAGCAAGACAGCCGCCAACGATGACTATGTCTATATAGTCAAGTCTGCCGGCAGGTATCATGTGATAGGCTCTCCAGACTACAGGAGCACCACTTCCCCGGCCGGTGATTCGGGAGACTCCGCAGGATCTGCCAAAGGCATCACCTTTACAGTCGACTGCCCGGACGTAACACCGCTTCCTCTGTACGAAGGCAAAGTGGAGCTTAAGGAGGGGACTCTCGATCTCAGCACCGGGACGCTTACACCAAAAGGAGAATAGCCATGAATCCGGAGATTGACCAGTATCTGCAGAAGAAGGAGAAGGACTTCAATGAAGGCTTCGCCCTGTTCTGCAGATATTCCAGGAACGAGAGCCTGATGAGCTGGATAGGCCGGAAGAAGGACGAAGCGCGCCTGATATACGAATTGGGGAAACTAAGCCGGTTGGGCGCATGTACCGAGAATCCGCTTGCAGACAGGCATCTGTCCATATATAACAGGTCTGCCGCATCCGCCAATCATGGAGGTAAAGCACCTGTTATGACTTCCGAGCCTGATATCATCTTCAGGACCTATGACGAAAGGAAGACGAGACGGGCCGATCTTCCGGAACATCTCCAGAAAGTGTATGACGATATAGCCGGTGATTACAAGCTCAGAAGGTCATACCATGAAAAGATGAAAACCGCCATGACGGACAAGGACCGGGCGGAGCTGAGGGCAAAGGTTCTGGAGACACAGGAACGGATCGACTCCGGCTGGGAGACGATTGACAAATGGCTTCTGGAAAAGGAGTCCGGCAAAGTGGAAGAGTCTTTCAAAGAGAGCACATGCCGGTCCTACATAAGCAAGATGCTCAGGAAAAAGGATCTCAAGCCTGACCAGATCGAGAAGATAAGAATCCGTGCAGACGCCCTGAAGCAGCACGGATGCATCCTTTCTGACGAGATAACAGACAAACTGAAAACCTTAGGAATCACATACCAGGTTTAATCAATGTTACTCATTGTCCCAAGTAGCCAGCAATTGTTGGCTACTTTTGTCGTATATGGACGATATGAAGACTTTTACAATTCCAGACGACGACTTATGCGGCAAGATCCGCTATCTGGCGTCTCTGAGGTATACCATCTCGGAGATAGCCACAATATTGCTTATGCCGGCGGATGAACTGAGGCTGCGGTTTGCCAATCCGAAGGATCCTCTGGCTTGTGCCTATAAGGCCGGAAAGGTAGAAAGCCAGGCCAAATACCGTTGCAGGGTAAAGAAAGCTGCAGAAGATGGCGAATCCTGGGCTATTTCAATCATAGAAGGGTGGGAACGCCGACAGCTGGAGGAGGAGCTTGGATGTCATGAGTAGAAGGAACAGTAACAGGGATATACTCGATACCCTTTATGATGCGCTGTGTGATTCCGACAGGAAACTCTCGCCTACGGATCAGGCAAGGCTTGACAGACTCAGGGATGTATACGCGCACTGGCTTGACCACCCTATAATCTCCGATACGGCCATCCGGGATTATATCATGGCAAATTACTCTGTCGGCAGAGCCCAGGCATACAACGACATCGCTGTGATAAAGGCCGTGTTCGGCAATGTCCCGAAAGCCGACAAGGAACTCCAACGGTATAAGGCGAACAGGCTGCTTGACATGGCATCCGCGGCCGCGCTTGCCGGGAACGACAGGAAGGCCAAGGCACTTACCAAGATAGCCGACAGCCTGGTCCACGTGAACCAGCTTGACGAGCCGGAAGGGGAAGATTTCCCATGGGACGAGATAGTGCCGAAAGACTATTCTTTCACAGTGGATCCGCGCGTCATCGGCATAGAGCCGGAGCCGGGCATCGAGGCCAAAAGCCGGAGGCTGCTGAAACAGTATACACAGGAGTTGGACCAGGATATCATGGAGATTCCGGATGAGCGAGACCAGTCAGAAATATCTTAACAGGGCCCAGCAGGAAGCCCTGGCAATAGCGGCACATACTGAAATCGACATATGCGGCCGGCGGTTCGGAAAGTCTTTCGGCATAGTGTCCCTCAGGATCCAGCGCAATGTGCTCTTCATGCCCGGGAGTACCGGCTGTTTTGTAGCCAGTTCCTACAAGCAGGCGCACACCAGGACTCTGCCGGCTGCACTCTCTGGCCTGGCGGAGTTCGGATGGAAAGAGGGCGTCCATTATGTAATCGGCAAGCGTCCTCCAGCCAGGCTCGGATACGGGAAACCCATCATCCCTCTCAACAACTATGATGATGTGGTGTCTTTCTTCAACGGTTCCCAGATGATGATAGTGTCGCAGGATGTCAGGATGAGCTCCAACTCCGCAACATTCGACTGGGTGATAGGAGACGAAGCCAAAGGCCTTGATTTCAACAAGCTGAAAGACGAGACATTCCCGGCCAACGGCGGTACCCGGCGCTATTTCTCTGACATACCGTGGCATCACGGCATGCTGTTCGTCTCCGACATGCCTGTACTCAAGTCCGGCAGATGGCTTCTCAACTACAGAGAGAAATCCAATCCGGAAGTGATTGATGCGATCAAAGGGCTGCTGTATGAAAGGTGGAATATCATCAGCACATGGCCTGAAGGGAAGGACAGGCAGTCCAGGATATCAAGCCTGGAAAAGCTGATCAACGAGCTGCGGAGAATAGCGGTTCTCTACAGGGAGTGGAGCACGTTTGAAAATGTGGATGTGGTGGGACTGCAATATATCCGCCAGATGAAGCGCGACCTTCCTCCTCTGGTATTCCAGACATCCATACTGTCCAGAAGGATAGAGCGGCTGAACAACGGTTTCTATCCCAACTTCAGGGAATCGCTCCACACCTATATCTGCAACAACAATACTCCCCTTCAGGATACGGGATTCACACTTTCCGGCCCCGGTACGGATTACGGGTGTCTGCTGGACGGGGATGTGGATATGAGATCCTCTATCTCCATAGCGTTCGATTTCAACGCCAACATCAACTGGCTGGTCGCGGGGCAGCGCGACGGCAACAAGCTCAAGATAATAAAGAGCTTCTATGTCAAATATGAGAGGAAACTGAGAGAGCTGGTCGACGACTTCTGCCACTACTATAGGGCGCACATCAGCAAGGAGGTGGTGTTCTACTATGACTCGACAGCCCTGGGATCCAATTATGCCGTAAGCAACGATGACTTTGCGTCCATCATCACAGAGCAGTTCAACAAACATGGATGGACAGTCGAATCCAAATTCATAGGCAAGCCGATGCGCCATAACGAGAAGTATACCCTGATAGATGAAGGGTTCAAGGGTACCAGGCACCTTATACCCATGTTCAACAAGGAGAATAACGAGGCCCTGCTTATCGCCCTGTCCATGGCCGAAGTATCGATATCTCCGCTTGGGTTCCACAAGAACAAGGGCGGAGAGAAGCTGGCCGAGACAGAGGACGATCCCCTGGAGTACAGGACAGACGGTACCGACGCCTTCGATACCCTGTACATAGGCAATGTGCTGTATCCTTATACAGCGGCCGGCGGAGGCATCGGCTCGTCGGTATAGTCCGGCATATTACGCAAAAACGGAGGGAATTGCCGGATGCGGCATAGGGCAGGGCTCGGGAGCCGGAAGCGCTTTCCGGTTCAGGCATAGTAATTCCGGGAGTATCAATCAGGTATACCCCAGTTGTTTGAGTGGATTCTTGAGTAGACCCGAGGATAAATGTGTGTCCTAACTTATCTGTGCGGCCGGGGGTAATTTTGTACTATAAAAATAACCCAAATGATACATGTAAGTAAAATTCACACCCTTGTAGAGACCATAAAGGAGTTTTCCATAAAATGGATTTCGGAACAGGGGGAGATCATCAGCTGTGACAGATGCGTGTTCACTTCCTTCCATGGTAAAGGAAATACATTCAACATCATGCTGCCTTCCAGGGAAGTCCGCACCGTCAACAGGTATACGCTGCTTGAGTTCAACGGAGAGGAGGTCGTGCTATGACAGAAGGGATCCAGATTGTCGACGGGGTGCAGCTGTTTCCGGATCTGGAAGCAGTGCTCGTGATGGACAGCTCCGTGGATTTCCGGGCGGATTACGATTTCGAGCCCCTTGTGTACGGTCCGTACAGGGTCGCTCCATGGGGAGAGGACAACCTTCTGCCCAACCATCTGCTTGAAAAGATCGGCAAGAATGATATCGTATCTGCCAATCTGAAGTTCAACAGGGATGTCTGTTTCGGTCTGGGGCCGAAACTGGTCAGAGCTACAGCCAGGGACAGCCGGGGTAATATCAGGGAATGGGCCGCAGTGGAAGACGGTCCGGAGTTCGAGTTCTTCGAGCGTAACGACATCCCTCTTTATGTGCTCCAGCAGCTTACGGACATGATATACTTCTATAATGCCTTTCCGGAAATATCCTTCAACAGGACCAAGAACCAGGTCGAGACTATAAAGCACAGGGAGGCAGTGTTCTCCAGGTGGTCCATCATGAACAGCCGCGGACAGATTAATTTCCATTACTACTGCGGAGACTGGGACGAGGCCACAAAGAAGGATATCATCTGCACAAGGGTCCTTGATGAATACGACACACTTACCGATCTGCAGAAGTATGCGGCCACAAAGCAGAGGCTTATATACCCTGCATACATGCCATCTCCCGGAAGACCATATTACAGCAGGCCGGAATGGTACTCCATCTTCAATTCGGGATGGTACGACCACAGCTGCATGGTGCCGCAGCTCAAAAAGGCCATACTGAAGAATCAGCTGGGTGTCAAATATATCATCTATATATCACCGAAATATTTCGAGGATATCTGCAAGAAAGAGGGTATCGACATGCATGACCGAAAGAAGGTGCAAGACCGTATCGACAAGGAAAAGAAGGCGTTTTCTGATTTCCTCTCAGGAGAAAGGAACGCCAACAAGACCATCATGGCCCTGAAGGAGCTGATGCCGAGCGCCAACGGTACGGTGGAACACAAATGGATCGAGATAGTCCCCATCGCGAACGACCTGAAGGGCGGAGAATACATCGACGACACCGAGAGCACGGCAAACATCATCTGCTACGCCATGGGAGTGCATTCAGCCCTGATAGGAGCCACGCCAGGGAAGAACTCCAGCACCATAGGAGGATCCAACGCCCGCGAGCTGTACATGATGAAGCAGGCCCTGATGAAGCCTGTAGTTGACAGGACCATGCGCCCTCTGAAGATCATCAAGAATTACAACAAGTGGGATAAGGATATCTATATCACAATTCCGGAATACATATTCACGACTCTTGACCAGAACAAATCCGGGAAACAGGAGTCTACAAATACCAATGTCTGATTATGCTTGTAGACAGTATAGACGAAATGAGACGATTCCTTCCGGCTATCATGATGAAAGGCAGCCCGGAAGTGTTCAACGATGCCCTTGAAGTGGCCCAGGCAGCGCTTGTGGAAGACATTTTGGGACAGGATCTGGAGTCCAGGCTTGAAAAGAAGGACGAACAGGACCGGAGACTGCTGAAGATGGTCCAGAGGATAATCTCCATCCAGGCTTTCCTGTCAGCCATTCCCGAAATGGATCTGGTCCTTACTGATGCCGGTTTTGCCGTAACCGAAAATGAACAGATGGCTCCTGCTTCCCAGCAGCGTGTCCAGGCATTGATGCAGTCCCTTGCGTCAAAGCTTGACGACAGCAAGGATCGCCTGGTGCTTTTCCTCCTCAGAAGCAGCGATTACGAGTCGTGGCGCGGTACTGAAGAGTTCGGAAGGCTGTCTGACGGGCTGATAATGACATTCTCCGAGTTCAAAGATGTGGCGGTACTCAATAATATTACGGCCGCAGCTTATCCAAAAGGATGGTCTGAGTTCCTGAAACTCAGCAATGCCCTCAATATAGCACTTATGACAGACGTCGCAAGCTACATATCGAAGGACTATGCCGAGGAGATACTTGAGCGCACAAGGGACAAAGAACCGTTCAGTCATGCAGAGCAGGCGGTATTGCAGCATGTAAAGACAGCCATTGCAGCCCTGGCCATGGGTGACAGAAAAACGGGTATGGACCAGGTAATGGAGGCCGTGACTGATATGAAAAAAGACCCGGACTCTTTCCCGACGTATATGGCATCGGCAGAGACGATGGACCTGTCCCTGTCGCATGATGACACCCCTGTTTTCACAATGTTCTGATATATGACAAAGCTGCAAAATTTGTTTTCCGGTCTGTTTGGAAAGCCCCGGAAACAGACAATCGATATCATCTTCCCTACATCATGGGAAACTATGACGCTACAGCAGTTCAGGGATGTCTGCCAGATACTTTCATCTCCGCACGGCAGGCATGAGACCCTGTTCCTGTGCTTATGCAAGCTGTCCGGTATCAGACCGGATGTGCAGACCAGGCATGATCCGGAACAGATGAAGGACAGACTGGCCTTCATTATAGACGGGAAAAGCTATATAATAGGAGCTTCTGCTATCAGGGAGGCCTGCAGCAGGCTTGAGTTCATCCTGGACGGTATCGGGCTGCCGCCTTCCCCGTTCCCGGAAGTGGACAGGAAGCTGTATGGCATATCATTCGGCAAATACTATAGTGCGGATTCGTATATGCTCCGGGCATCTGCCGAGCATAACCAGGCCTACATCAAAGAGGCGGTAAAGGTGCTGACGGACGGCAGGAAAAGGAAACTGCTTCCATGGGAGCGGCAGGCGGCAGTGATATGGTGGAACGGGGTGAAGCGCTATCTTATGGACAAATATCCTCATGTGCTTGAGGAAGGAGAGAACATTTCGGACAGGTCACAGGCGGATATCCTCCAGGATATACTTTCAGTAATGAACGGGAACAGGCCGCAGGAAAATGACAGTATCCTGGGGTGCGATGTCCACTCGGTATTGTATTCACTTAACACCATATACAGAAATGCTAAACAGAGATCTCATAAATAGGATTCTGTCCGGGATGCCCGAAATAAGGTCTGCAGGCAACCAGATATTCGAGGGGGACGGGTACGATGCCATCATGGATATCCTTAAATCCCTTCGGTCGGTAGAGTTTCCGGTCATTGTGCTTGAGTCGCGGAGCTCCGGCACCATCGCCATAGTGGAAGGCCCGGTGGACACCTATACGCAGTCTCTTTGGGTCATGGGACAGCTGGGCAGGAATGAGGACGAGGCCGCTCTCTACAGGGACATGTTCTGCCTGTGCAAGGAAGTCCTTGCCAGGATGCTTGCCGCCAAGAGTTCCGGAGAACCGGACCTGCAGGGATGGTATCATGACTATATATCATATATGAAGCGATACGGAGGCCCAAACGCCAGGGGGTATGAGCTGGCGATTACCTTCAAGGACGATATTTCTCTGTACAATGGATGAAAACTCCACTCTTGAGATGGCCCGCCGGTGGGCGGACATAGTCATAGAGCGATGGATCCGGAAGATACATTCGCTCCATATCGGCAGTTCCGGGGAGCTGCTGAAGTCCCTTCATTCCCAGGTCGTGTCGGACTCCAGAGGCAATCCGGAGAAGATCACATTCTTTTATCTCTACTATGGAAAATTTCCGGATATGGGCGTTGGCCGCGGTGTAAAGCTGGGAGAATCTTCCGAAACCAGAAAGAAAAAGCCCTGGTATTCATCCGTATTTATCAGAGAAGTCAACACTCTGGGGCGTCTTATGGCGGAAAGGTACGGCTACGACGCCGCCTCACTTCCCCTGAGAGCGTTCGAGAACATATCAGATGCAGAGTATAACGACCAGGCATATTATAACTTATCCAGAAAGTAATGGCAACCACAAAAGTATATACAGAGAGTGTCATCACACTCAATGCGAGCCAGGCCGATGCAACGATGAAGGCCCTGGAAAGCCGCGCCGACGAGCTCAGGAAGAAGATGATCGAAGCTACCCGGGTCGGGGACGTCTCTGGAGCCAAAGGCTACCAGAAGGAGCTGGACAGCATCAAGAAGTCCATGACCAACATCAGGAAGGAGACAAAGGACTACGCTGATCTCCTGAACGATCTTAACGGACTTTCCCTGAACCAGCTGACAAAGGCTTTCAGAGGGCTCAATTCACAGCTCCGGAACCTTGTCCCGGGCACGGATGAGTTCATCAAGAAATCCAAGGAGCTCCAGCAGGTAAAGGACAGGATGAATGAAATCAACGGCAGGACACAGGAGACCCAGAAGACATTCGGCGGATTCTGGACCAAGATCGGCTGGGCCGGGCTTGTCGCCGGGGCTTTTTCTTCATTCAAGAAGTTCGGCGAGGATGTGATATCCACTACCAATGCCATGGGAGACAAGTGGAATCTTTTCACCGCCGGCATGAAAAGCGCCTACGGTACATTCATCAGGGATCTCACATCCGGCAAGGGATGGAAGGAGATGGTCGCCAACATGCGGGAGTCATATCGTGTCGGACAGGAAGTGCAAGGAATGCTGGATGAGCTTTTCGAAATGCAGAATTCACTGAGACTCATGGAGTCTGAATACAACGCTGAAATCGAAAAGAACAAGCAGATAATGCGCGACCAGACCAAGTCCGACAAGGAAAGGCTTGCTGCTGCGCAGGCTGCTGTCGCAAAGGAGAAGGAGCTGGCTGATCAGAAGAAAATCATAGCCGAAACTGAATTGATTGCGAGAAAAGACGCTCTGGTAAATGCCACCCATATGACCAATGAGGAGATTGAATATTTTGTCGTCCAGTACAATAAGAATCGTGACATAATTAACCAGGCTCTGGACTATAACGAACAGCTGAAGAAAGCCCAATCAGATTACAACGCAGCACAGCAGTCAATGCTGACTGCAACGAACACATATACAGCAGAATTTGCCGCCAAATCTGCAGAGACTGCGCGCAAACAGCTGGAGAGCCTGAAGTCATCGACTTCTGAAGGCGTGAAATGGGTTGCCGATCTGGCCAACAGATATGATCTCTCTAATGATGAGCTCATAAACAGTTATGTGGACGCCAGAATAGCCATGAATAATGCAGATGCTGATTACTACCGTTCAACAACCCGGATCAACACCACTATCGGCACACTCAAGAAACAGATGGCCGACGAACAGCTGAAAGCCACCGAGGACGCCATGAAAGCCGAACTGGAGGCTTCAGAAAGACACTTCCAGGAGATGGAGAATGCATCCAAAGAGGCATATGCCAGAGGCGAGATCACAGCCCAGCAGTACAACACCAGCATCGCCCGTATCCAGGAGCAGGGCCTTCGGGCCAAGATCGCCATTTCCGAAAGGTACAAGCAGGAGACTACCGAGTACTTCTCACAGCTTTACGACCTGTCCGTGAAGCAGCGGGAGGAGCTGCAGTCGATATTCGACAAGACGGAGGAAGAAACGGCTGCCGGAATCTCGTCCATGATGCAGGAAGAGATGGAGAGGATCGCCCAGGAGATTGAAGCCCTGGCATCGGACGAAGCGACCAAGACTCTGTCAGAGATGACCCGGCTGCAGGATCTGGCAGCAAAAATGAAAGCTGATATGGATCCTGTTTCTCGGATAAATACACAGTATGAATCCGAAATGGCGGATCTGCAGTCCCTGTATGACATGAAGCTGATATCCGAGGAGGAATATCAGCAGAAACGCAAGGATCTTATCGGAAAATACCAGCAGGAAATCCTGAAAGCCGAGTTGGAGCCGTATAGACAGGGACTGGATTTGGCACAAGGATATCTTGGAGAAATCTCCAACTGCATATCATCATTGCAGGCGGCCCAAGAAGCCAATCTCGATGCCCAGATGCAGGCAGAACTTGCCGCTGCAGGAGACAATGCAGACAAGCGCTCTGCCATTGAGGAGAAATATGAGGCCAAGAAACTGGAACTTCAGAAGAAGTATGCCAATATCAACATGGCTATTCAGATTGCCCAGACCATAGCATCCGGAGCTCAGGCAGCCATTAAGGCCGTGGCCGAACTGGGCCCTATCGCGGGTGGCATAATGGCCGGTATTATTGCAGCTACTACCGCAGCCCAGGTAGCAGTCATTGTCGCCCAGCGCAACGCCGTCATGAATGCCTCTGCCGGCTCCGGCGGTTCATCCGGAGCTACAGGCCAAAGGGTGGCCACCGATTTCTCATCGGACACCGGCTACAGCGAAGGAGGATATACAAAAACTTCGCATAATGATTATGAACCTGTAGGCGTGGTACATGCCAATGAGTGGGTCGCGCCCGCCGCCATGGTGCGTGCGAATCCGGTGACATTCGCCAGGCTGGAGGCGGTACGGGTATCCGGACATTACAGTTCCGGAGTATCCGGATACGCTGACGGAGGCATGACTTCCGGACAGACGATGCAGCAGCCTCCGGCCACTGCGTCCGATGCCGGGGCCATGGCAAGGCTGACCGTACTGCTGGAAAGACTGCTGAACTCTTTCCCGCTGAAGGCTTATGTATTAGCCTCGGACATAAACAAGGAGAATGAACTCCAGTCCAAAATAAAACAAAAGGTAGGCAAGAAATGAAACTGACGGTAGACAAAGGGGAGCTGAAGCTTCCGGAAAATTTCTCATTCGAGATTGAACAGAATTCGGCATTCTTCTCGGATGACGGTACTGCATCGCTGGCGGCTACCATACCGGCCACTCCGGAGGATCTTTCCAAACTGGGATTCCCGGACAGGATCGGACGTTCCACGGTATATGACAACTCTTTTTCGGCTATCATCCGGCATGGAATATTCCAGAAAAAAGGAGTGCTCGTAGTGGGTTCTGTAAGCGATTCCGGAATCAGCTGCTCTGTGGCTCTGGACGATTCAGAATTCTATTCGCAGCATAAGGAGAAGAATCTAAAGGATCTGTTCGGACAGAAAGTAATGACTGATTATTCCGATCCTGAAGGTTGGTACTCATGGCTGTTTCGTGTCTATAAAGGAGAGATTGCCAACGACTTCAGTGTAATCCCTGTGGCGGTCAATTATAATGAGTCAGAGGGCAGTTATCAGGTCAACAATGAACCTGTAGATGACAATTCTGACGGTATCTGGCCGCTGGCCCATGAGGCAAGGCTGGTGCAGGAGGGCGGAGAAGAAGTCAGTGTCCCTTCCGGATATGGAATCGCGCCATTCCTGAAGCTCGGAGCCTTCTTCAGGATTCTGTTCGAGCTTTGCGGGTATACTGTATCGAGAAGCTTTTTCAGCGAGAAACAGCAGTTCTCTTCCCTTATACTGCTTCACAATTGTTCCGATGTGATATGCAACGGGAAAATCAATTATTCCGATCTGGTGCCCAACAAGTCAGTGTCGGAGATTCTGGAGTGGCTGCAGCAGAAGTTCCATGCGCAGATAGTAGTCCACCCTTCGAAGAAGATGGTTGACATCATCCTTCTTGAGGATATCCTGGCCGGCAGTTATGACAAGGACCTTACGGACAGGCTGCTTGACGACATCAAATATACTTTTTCAGGATCTTCCAGGGTCGTCATTTCCCCTGATACATCACTTGACGGAGCAGCTGCAGCCGCAGAGACGCTTCAGGATCTGATAGACAAATACGGAGGCGTAACGGAGTTTACCGATACCTCCGAATGGGACCTTTCCGGTCTGCTGCTGAATCTTGCAACCGGAATGTACTATGAACAAAGACTGGCCTTCGGACATCCGGGCCGTGATCGCGACAAGAAGGTTCTTGTCGGCTCCAACTATTTCAAGTATGACCGGAGGAATTCCGATAGCGCTGAAGAGTTCAGCCCTTCGGATCTGATGCCTCCCATGGTTATAGTCAATACGGTACTGATGCCGTATATCGGAGAAAGGACGCACCGCAATACCAGCTATAATGGCAGCGGCAAAGACAGTGACCAGGAAATTATCATTGTGGATTATGCAGGATTGTCAAATACGCCTGTATATGAGGACTGGCAAGGACGCCTGCCTTATACGGCGGCGAGCCATTACTACTATGGTACAACCCAGAAATATGACAATACGGGAAAATTAAGACCGGGAAAGATCTCCCTTACTCCGGAGAGCTTATTTTTCGAGTGCTTCCAGAGATATAACAAGATACTTCTGAACAATGCCGTGGAGATTGAAGGCGTGTTTGATTTTACTCCGGACGAGCTCCTGCAGTATGATATCTATTCGATGAAGCTGTTCCGTGGGCAGCTCCTGCTGCCAACCTATCTTGATTATGAAATAGGAAAGAATGTAAGATGTGTTTCTTCTAAGTTCCTGCTTGTGAAGAATTATTCTGATGGAGCAGTCGATGAACCGATTGTGACACCTTCTTCTATGTATAAATGGCAGCTTAACCTGAGCGAAGTGGATGCAATATATGAAGATCTCGAAAAGCAGTATTGTGAAAATCCGGGAGATTACATATCCTATGATTATGCCGAAGACGATCCTTATGTATCGGGAGAAAACTCCTTTTATCTACCGTCTCCGACCATGCTTGGCCAACAGTCATTCAAGGCTGAACGGAAAGTGTCATTTCTGTATTACCGGGCTAGCTCAAGAGAAATCCGCCCGGTCGGTACTTATACATTGAAAGAATGGTATGATTCCGTGCCCGTCTGATGTCCTGTTTTTCTGCATCCGTCATCTATAATTTTGCAGGTATATGGTAACAATACTACAGAAACCGGACGAACTCAGTCTGCTGGGCAATCTCAAGCCCCTTATTGCAAACAGCACCTCGGAAGTCTCATTCAGACTGCTGAAAGGCATTGATGTGATTGTGGATGAAATATATTATCCGGATGCGGACGGCAACATTGAAGTGGATGTGAAGGATGTGATCAAGGAATATCTTGAAATAAAGCTTCCATCATCAAATGTTTATCTGCAAGGCGAAGGATCTGCCCGGTTTGTCGCTTATTTCGATTCCCAAGATACAGGAGCGTTCACTGTGGTGAAAGGCGGTGTAAGAAAACTTACCGGAACGGCCGAGGCTTTCCTTAAAGCCAACTGGCTGACCTGGCAGCCTCAGATCAAGAGAGTCAGGTGGTCATCTCCGGAGTATCTTTCATATTATTGTGTCTCTGCTTCAGTCGTTAAAGTGAAGTTTTATCCGGTTGCCGGCGGATCAGAGACTATAACGTTATCCACCGTGATAGGCGGTCTGGTGTCATTCAATGTGTCCATGAGCTATCTGTTCGGGTTCAGCAGCCATGAAAAGTCCGAACTGTATGGCCTTGTCGATATATGGGTAGAAGATGACTCAGGAGTCCAGTTATCTTATATTCAGAGATATGTCTATTCACCCGAACAGGGGGATGAGCATATCTATGTATGTGTCAACTCACTTGGCGGAATAGACACATTCACTTTCCACGGAGCATGTACCATGGCTCCGGAAATAGAGCACCAGACAGCAGAGGTTTCCGGGCATAAAATAGACATTACCGGTTCAGTGGAGCGGAAATGGCAGCAGAATACAGGATTTATGACGTCGCAATACACGAAATGGTTCTTCGAATTCGTTTCGTCAGGCAAACAGTGGGCTGTCATTGACGGCAGGACCGAGGATATAGTACTGGACACATCCAGCCTCCAGCTCGATGACAGCGAGAACCTTCAGTCATGCTCATTCCAGTTCGGTCTGTCAGAGGAAGGCCGTCTGCTTAATATATCCAGACAAGAAGGGCGCCTGCCTCTCATAGAGGTAGCTTCCCCTGAAGGTGAAATTTTTTTTTTAGCGCCGAGACTGATTGACTATCCGGATGCGGATCTGGATGACTCCATCCTGTTTCTGGTCCAGTCCCCATATTCACAGGTCTGGAACAAGACTTCATTGGGATCACTCCGACAGTGGATCACAGGAATATTCCAGGATGCCCCTGTCAAACAGCAGTTCCTCTCCAGACTTATAGATGATACTGCCAAGGGTAATATAACTTTCGAGCAGATGATTGCCGTGCTCGGGAAATCCTGTTTCAAAGGCGGTGCCGAATACGGTGAATTCATCGAATCATTATATACAGGTCAGGGAGGCCGCATAGACAAGGATGGGAATGCCGAATTCCAGTCGGTCCGCGTCCGTGGCGCCTTCGAGGCTTTGGAATACGTGGTGAACAGGCTGTCCGCGATTGAAGGAGACCAGATCCTTACCGAATCGGATACGATCGACCGGGTCGATGATCTTGGCGACAACTGCTATGGCCTGCATCTCAGGAGCAAATGGGACGGGTATTTTACGGCGCAGTCGCAGAACAATGTACTGAAGGGCATCATCAACACACTTGCGACAGGCAGCGGGGTCTATCACACAAGCTGGATGCGGGTGAACTCCGTCAACAGGGCAAACAATTATGTGGAAGTGTCACTGTATCCCGACGAAGAAGTACCAGGCGGCAAGAATTATCCTCCGTGCGAGATGATGAGGTTCGCCAGATGGGGAAATCAGACCGACACCCAGCGGCAAAGCTGCATCTATCTTTCAAGCACGGAAGGGCGGATAGTCAGGCTTACAGGAGTGACGAAGCCTATCATAGACACCATTAATTATGGCGCCGTATTCGGAACCGTCCCTGATTTTCTCAAGTCAATGGATCTGCCCATAATCGAGGGGCAGGATTATCTGTACGCACGAGGCCTGATTGTCCAGGATATCATCCGTATCGATTACAAGGGCCGTCCTGTCAGCGAGATAGTAGACCGGGGCCAATGGGATTCAGCGTCCGAGTACTACAGCGAGGCTCTGAATCCGGAAACAGGAAATTATGAGATTTCGGAGGTGTGGTATAACGGCTGCAAGTACCGCTGCATGAAGACGGGGACAAACACTGCCCCTGCATGGAACAATACAGACTGGGCCATGGTGGAAGGGAATCCTGAATTCACAGTGGAGTTTGCGGATACTGACTATCTGTTTGACCCCGACCGGTTCAATGTGACGCTTTCGATCATAGCAAAGCTATATAACCAGGATGTGACGTCTGATATTCTTGATTCAGACGTGCAGTGGACCCGGTACAGCGAAGACGCGGACGGAAACGAGCGTGTGGCTTCAGACCAGGCATGGGCGCTGAAAAGGGCAGATGAGGGGAAATCCATTGACCTGACTACAGATGACTGCGATTTTAACGGCTATATCCCCAAGGTGCTGAAATTTACTGCCACTGTCACATTGAGAGACGGGATGGGAGAAGCGGCAAATACGGCTGCAGCCGTTTTCCAATATTAAAACAACAGAAAAGATGAAGACAAGGAGATTTGATTTCAACTGGAAACCACTGCAGCTGCAGATATCCTTTTCGACAGAAGGCAGTGTTCCTTCTGCACAGAATTACAATGCGGATACCGCTGAATATACTCCAGACTATACCATTACTCCGCTGATTATCCAACCTACAGTCTCCATCCTGGATAAAGACGGCGCATTGGCCTCCGGCCGTATAAATCAGGCTCTGACAAATGTAAGATGGAAGGAAAATATCGACGGTAATTCGACGGTGATCAGCACATCAAATCCAGATTATGAAATTACTACAAGCGGAGGGAATGCAGGAAGAATCAAGGTCAAACGGAATGTGGAGCCGAAAGTCCCTGTAACGCTGGAATTCTATGCCGAGTACGTTGATTCCCGAAACGGACAGGTGCTTATTATTCAAGGTAGTTATCTTATCACGTGTTCAAGTGCGTCGAGTCTGGTCAGAATTGAACTGGATGCTTCCGACCAGACGATATATAACCCTCTTACCGATCAGCGGAACCAGACAGTAACCGCCAAGGTCTGGCTTGGCGATACGGTATGCCCTTCAAGCAAATATTCCCTTTGTTGGGAAATTATGGGTGAAGACGGAGCATGGCATGAGGCAGGTACTGATCCGGTACTGGATTATGATGTTACGGTCAACGGCGACAGCATAACAATAGACAGGTGGCTTATGGGGAACTCGGCATCCGTTCGCTGCAGATGCCGATACAGTTCCTCCGGCAATCCCGGTTCTGTAGCGCTGGGCGATTCGTCCCCACAGGCAATAGTGTCTTTTATCAGGAGGATACCGAAGTATGAGTTTGAGATATCAGGAGTCCCGTACAATATCCCTCCCGGTATACTTAGAATAAATCCTTCGGCAGTCATTCGTACCGCCAATGGCGAGATAAGCAATCCAGAGACAGAACTGTTGCCGTTGTGGTATATAGCAACCAATAAGGCGTCAGGCAGTCTCAGCTATGCTTTGGCCGCGCATGGAATGTCTCCGATTCTTGATACGACCGGAATGGACGATAATTACGGAGCCGTAATTGGACTGGATGTTATTGACAGGGGATATGCCGGAGCGATGACAGATTCAGATGGTGCGGTTATATGTGATTCAGACGGTTCAATATTGATAATCCATTAAATATTTGACAATGGCACTTTACATTAAAGCAAATCCCAAAGTAGCCAGGTTCCTGAATCTTGACAACGACAGGAATGTGGTAAAGGACGGAAATTACCTATTGTGGCAGGCGGACATGCTCGCCTTCGGACGATTGACGGATCTTCCCCAGATACTTATACAGATCGGCGCAATTGCCTTGAGAGCACATGAAGCCAGGGAAGAACAGGACGGGACTGTCTCCAGAGAATTACCTGTTGCTGCAGATCCCAGATTTGTGATTGAATCCGGCCCTGCCCCGGAACATGAGGATGATCCGATGACTGACATTGAAATTCCTGAACAGGAAGAGTCATCTGCCGATGAAGCAGAAAATATGGAGGAGATGTCATGAGTACGGCAAGCACGAGCAGGACAATCAAATTCATCAGCAAGGCTGGCACATATACAGCGGTGATCATGTCGCCGAACGGTGATGTCTACCAGGAATACGAAGGTACGCAGGACGATGTCACGGCTATATATCCCGACTTTTCCACACTGAAACCTATACTGTATTTCGTCTGTACCAGCAGCCGGGTGGCAGAGGGCGTAGCTGATCCGGATGCGATGGAATACTATTTCAACGACCAGAAGATTTCATTTAGCGGCGGTGTTTCTACAGGTACATTTGCCGGGTATTTCAAGACAGTAGCACCGAGCGGCGACCAGTTGTATTATGGTCTGCAGATATTGAAAAATATAGTCGATTTGGCCGGATATGCACCGGCTGTGATCAAGATGGTGGCCACTGTCAGCTACGGTACCCAAAGCGATAGCATTCAGGCAAGCTATACCATACCTGTCCAGCAGGCGACAGGAAGCAGCTATCGGGTAACCATTGCCGCAGGGGACTCGAAGAATTTCGTAATCACAGACAAGTCCGGCAGCTGTATACTAAAGGCCATGGCATACCAGAGCGGCAATGCCCTTTCCCAGAACCTGACATACAAATGGGAGAAGATGGGCGCTACCGGATGGACGGAACTTTCAGGAAAGACAAGCCAGACTCTTACAGTAAGCGCAGCTGATATAGATACTTATGGAGAATATAGGGTGCATGTCTATAGATCGGGCTCTGAAATAGGTACGGATATCCAGAGTGTGATGGATGCCAGCGATCCGTATGATATAGATCCGCATCCAATTCCAGAGGACGAAACCATTACCGAGGATTCTACAGGCAACGGCGAGGTGACATATACTCCGGTGGTAGTGAAACGCGGGACAGGGACAAAAGCTCTGGATACGCAGTTCTATTTCGTACTGAAAGACGCGGCAGGCGTGTATCTGAACACCGACCGCGATGTTCCGAAAGCGAGCCAGACCGTGACACGCGCCCACTGCCAGCAGGCAGGAGGTGATGTCTCGGTGACAATAACAAGCGTTGATTGATTATGAGTACTACCCGAACACAAGTGGTTAAATTCCTTAAGCAGGGAGAGAAGGGAGAACGGGGAGCGACACTGCGCGGCCCGCAGGCGTGGAGCGACTGCATCGTGGGCTATGCTTTCCAGGCCGGGGTCTCCGGAGACGAATGGAAAGATGTAGTTTTATATAACGGCAACTACTACAGCTGCAAGAAGTCGCATGCCAAAACTGCTTCCAATTACCCCGGCAGCACGACCGATCGGAATAACGGCTACTGGCAGCTTGGCGACAAAATCGAACTGGTGGCAACAAAAATACTGCTGGCCACTTATGCGCTGGTGGAAAATCTTGGCGTTACCGCCATCGAGATGAAAGACAGCAGCGGTAAAGTACTGTTTCAAGCCAAAGACGGAAAAGTTACTTGCAGGACCGGAGACTTCGAAGATGTATCCGTAACGGGCAATCTTACCGTCGCACAGCTGAGATACAAGGCTAACGTCGTTACCGACGGAAAACTGGGCTGTTCGTTTGTATATGGTTCAGGTTCTTGCGTGTTGCCAAGTTTGGCCGAAGGGGAATTTATGCGAGTCGTGGTTTTTAATCCACAAATCACAAAGACCTATATGCCAATGACATTAACAGGAGAAAGTCCGGCTGACCGCTTTTTGTCAGAGAGTGGCGACTATTTTCGTGACCAGGAAACTTCCATCGTACTTGTGGGGTGGTATGAACTTATAGGATATAATAACGGCGGAGGTACGCTATGGTTATATCAGACTATTCGCAGTGATATGTAAATAAATTAGCATTATGGCAAAAAAGACAAAAACATTGGCAAGCGTCCCGTCGGTTGTTACCATGGACGCTTCACAGTTCCTGATACTGACAGACGGGAACGGAGGTATAACAAAAATCAAATTATCCGACCTCAAGTCGGCGATGCTTGGCGGAACAGACCTGAATGCCATCGAGGATGGAGTGTTCGTGATGTTTCACAGGAACAGTGATGATTATCCGCTGGCTGTAAGACCAGACCAATGGACCGGCTATCAAAACAGTGGCGAAATAGCTGAAGGAGTAATGATAGTAGAAGGGGGTAAGATGCTGGTTGTATCTCCTACAGAAGCCACTTTAACTTGGAGTAGCGCAGCTGTAGCTGGCGAAGGGACGACTACAAGCGATAGGCTGACGGCATTAAACGATTGGGCCGGAAAGTCAAGCACTGCGGCTCAGATTACTCACCCGGAATGCAATACCGAAAGTTACGCTCCGGGGTTCTGCGCAGCATATTCCAGAGTAAATGCCAACGGGAAAGGTCTGACGGCCGGGCGATGGTGGTTGCCATCTTTAGGCGAAATGATGATGATCTTCGCCAATATGAAAAAGATTAATCATGCATTGTCTCTTATCAATGGTGCCGCTCAACTTCAGGAAAACTGGTATTGGACAAGCACTGAGGCCAGTTCGGCGGACGCCTGGTATCTCGGCTTGTCCGATGGCGACGCGGGCACCTGGGGCGCTAAGGCGTCGCGCCAGGGCAGGATCAGGCCGGTTTCGGCATTTTTAAATTAACGGTCAGTAGTTAATCTTTTTGTCAGCGCGGTTTGATCCGCGCTGACTTTTCCACACCAAACGTATAATCAATGAAGAAATCAAAACTGGTAGCAAACACTCAGATATACCTGGACTGCAGAAGATTAATGGATGCAATATTGGATATTACAATTAATTTTCCACGGTCGTTTAAATTCAGTATCGGGAGCAAGATGCACGAACTTGGGGTATCTCTTATAAAAGAGATATCTGCAGCTTATATAAATAAAGACAGGTGCATCAGAATACAACATCTGATAGATTTCCAGTCGGACTTTGAGGTCCTGAAATTGCTTATACGGATTGCCGGTGAAAGAAAATGGATTCAAGGAAGAGGCAGACATGCAGATATCATCGAGATAATGGACACAATCGGCAAACAATCTACCGCATGGAAGAACTCATTATTGAAAATTGACGACAAGAAGGATAACGAGTATATGCCTGAACCGGGAGACTAAGGTTGACCGGGAGAGCAAGTTATCTGTAAAAATGGACCACTACTATCATTTATAGTTAAGACCGTAAGGTAAAGTGGTACACGGTTGTGAGGCCAGTTCGACGAACGCCTGGAATCTCAACTTGTCAAATGGCAACGCGAACAACTGGAACACTAAGGCGTCGAACCAGGGCAGGATCAGGCCGGTTTCGGCACTTTTACAGATCACCAAAATATGCGGAATGATGACTACTGAAGATATGTTGGAGGCATATTATGATTGCCGGCGCAAAAAGAGAAGAACTGCTAGCGCAGTGACTTATGAATTGGATTATGAGAGCAAGCTTATTGCCCTTAAGAATCGCATAAACAACCGAACATATTTGCCAGGCAAATCTATCTGTTTTGTCGTTCCTCGTCCCCGTTATCGAGAGGTATTTGCTGCTGCTTTTGAAGATAGGATAGTACATCATCTGATATCCTTGCGGCTTGAACCTTTGTTTGAAAGTGTTTTCAGTCCGCGGACTTTCAACTGCAGAAAGGGTAAGGGGCAGATGTTCGGAGCCGAAATGCTTTATAATGATATAAGGGTATGTAGCGACAATTACACACAAGACTGCTATATCATGAAACTGGACCTGCAGAGCTTTTTCATGTCTATAGACAGATTAATGCTGGCAAAGATGATTGATGCTTTTATTCGCCGATATTATAAAGGAGAAGATATTGATGACTTGCGGTATCTGTGCGGAACCGTAGTACTGCATGCACCCGAGCAGAATTGCGAACGGCATAGCCCGACAAGCTATTGGACACATTTGCCCACAAACAAATCATTGTTTACCAACGGCGAGAATAAAGGCGTTGCAATAGGTAATCTTTGGGCCCAACTCTTTGCCAATTTTCTGTTGAACGTTCTGGATTGGTATATACTGAAAGATATGGGTTTCGTTTATACGGGCAGATATGTTGATGATCTGTATATCATAGATGCAGATAAGGGTAGGCTGTTGGAGGCTGTTCCGAAAATCAGGAAACTGTTGGCAGGATACGGTCTGAAGCTAAGCCCCACAAAGTTTTATTTCCAGCACTATACAAAGGGAGTAGCCTTTACCGGCAGCGTAATAAAATGTAATCGGAAATATGCAGGAAGCCGGACGGTGTCAAATTTCGTCAAAGCCGTGCTCAGGCTGAACAAAGCCGGAAATATAGAGGAAATAGAACATGCTGTATGTAGCATTAATAGCTACCTGGGTTTTCTCAGGCATGGGAATGAATATAATATAAGAAAGAAAATACTTCGCCAAATAGATATCCATTGTTTTGAGTGGATTTATATCAGAGGTCACTACGAGGTAGTGGCCATCAAGAAAAAATACCGTAAACGAACAGTGACATTACAAAGGATACAGGATGGGATCAGATAATGCGGGACAACCTGAATCGGTGTTGATATTGCCGGATATTGATGTAGCCCTTATACAGGAGCTTGCAAAATACTGGTTAGTCGTAATAGAAGAATATGAATCAGGAGTAAAGATAATGTTGTATTTAAAATGATGGAAATGATAGAGTCATACGTTACACAGGATGTCATGCGCGGCATTACAATAATTTTTGTCTGTTGCGTGCTGGTTGTTGTGGCTGCCCTCATTGACATGTGGACAGGGATCGATGCCGCCAGGACAAACAAGGAGAGAATCCGCAGCCATTCGTTAAGGAAGACTGTCAGGAAAGTTATCGATTATATCAGGGTGGTGATATTCGCCGTCCTGATCGATATACTCGGGATATTTTTCCCGTGGTACGAACTGCCCTATGCGTGCGTACTGGTAACGCTGGGCGTACTGCTCATTGAAGGCAAGAGCGTTATTGAAAATCTTAAGAAAAAACGCAGCTCTGCGGCTGGTATCATTGACATGGTGGATAAGATCATAAGCTGTGCCGATGAAAAGGATGCGAGAAAGATCATAACATTGATAAAATCAGGAAAACAGGAGACAACCAGATGAAACAGAATATTATTCCTATCCTGGATAATGGGCATGGTTCCGATACTCCAGGAAAACGGTCTCCGGTGTGGCCGGATGGATCACAGTTATTTGAATATGAATTCAACCGGGACGTCGTCAGGAGAATCAGCCTGTTATTGAAAGCGGACGGCATCAGGCATTTTATACTGGTTCCGGAGCAAAAGGATATCCCCTTGCCTGACAGATGCGGCCGAGCAAATGAGCTTTACGATAAATACGAATCGGCTGTTTTATTCAGTATCCATGCCAATGCCGGAGGCGGGACCGGCTGGGAATGTTATACCAGCGTCGGGCAGACAGAAGCCGATCTGATTGCAAGCGAACTTGCCAGACAGGCGGAACTGGAATTCGCTCCGGATGGCTGGAAGATCCGCAGCGATTATAGCGACGGAGATCCGGACAAGGAGAGTCAGTTCTATATATTGAAACACACGAAATGCCCGGCTGTCTTGAGCGAGAACTTTTTTATTGACACTAAGAAAGACTGCCGTTTCCTGATGACCCGGGAAGGCCGTGATCGATGTGCGTTAATACATTATAAAACTATCAAGTCTCTAATTGACGGGACTGCAAAGTACAATCCTTATTTTTAATCATTCCAATCTATGAAGGTTTTGTTATTTAGTTTTGTCAGTGTCCTTTTTATCGGATGCACAGCAACAAGACACATAGTCGCCACAACTGATTCCACAGCGGTCATTATCCGCGATTCCATCATATTCCGGGACAGTATCATAATGGTACAACTTCCCCAGGAGTCTTCTGAAGCCAGGCTGCCGGATAATGACACATCCGTCCTGGAAACAAGCATCGCCAGATCTGCAGCTTGGATTGACAATGGTACCTTATTCCATACACTGCAGAACAAGTCTGAGCCGCTGTTGCCGGTCAATGTTAAACTCCCGACCAGACTTCATTCAGAAAAGGGATATGCCATCCGCATCCAGACCAATACCGTGACCGTCCCGAGGGATCTGACGGCCTGGCAGTCATTCTCAATGGTGCTGGGAAGGATCACTTTGGCTGGAATACTGATTTTTTTACTAATCAGATTCATCCGAAGATGATTGAAAATAAAGTTGCCGTATTTAGGCAACTTTAGACAAAACAGGAGCACCCGTCACCGGATGCCCCTTCCTCTTTAAGAAAGCTGTCAAACAAATCAGAAAGAGGTATTTATAAGTTCATGGCCGAGTCTATGCAGAGCGGTCTCGATCTTCTCTATCTGCGCTTTGCGCGGTTTGGCGACACCATGCATATAATTCCACATCTGTTTTGTATTTATGCCGGCAAGCTTGCCGAGTGCTGTAGGAGTTATAATCCCGGCGTAATATTCAAGAAGCCCCTGGACATCAAACTTATATTCGAATTCATATTCCGTATCCATCCAGCTTGGCCAGACGGCAGAATGCTCTTTGCCGATTTCCTCCTTAGTGATCCTTATAGTTTCAAGCATTTCCGATTTTGCCTCTTCTATAGTGTCCCCCATTCCGAAGAATGACGGTGTATCTTCACAGTACACATTGTATGTACCGTCTTTGGACCTGTCAATAATAACCTTTACTTTTTCCATAACTTCATATGTTTTAAAAGAAAGGGGCTTACAGCCCCATTTCTTTTTTGATTTTCAATACCAGACCTTTTTTCATTTCCTTGCTTCCATGGTAAGGAACCGTAATCTGTCTGCCGGCCTTTTCATAAATTATGTGGCTCCCGGCCTGCCTCACTTCCCTCCATCCGTTAATCTGGATGAACCGGTGAAATTCACTTGATTTCATAGAACTTCTGATTTGTTTGACGATACAAATATAGGAATATTTTCCATTATTACAAAATAAAATAGGAATATTTTCCACTATTTTATAATATGACTCTGTTTTAGTGCATCATTTGCCTCCCGGACTTGCCCAAGGTACATGGAAGTCATAGCCAGACTGTGATGGTCCGCCTGCTGCTTTACAAATGAGACCGGAATGCCGCTGCCCAGCATATTAGTGATGCCGGTATCCTTTAGACTGTAGAACTGGAGTTCCATAGGGAAGCTGCAGGCCGGACGGATGACATCGCTCCAATATCTCGCTATATACTGTGTCAAAACTTTCTTCCTTCCAGATCTGAAAGTAAAGTCCGGGCTGTCAGAAAACACATAGGCTTTCGGATCAGAAAGGTCAAGGGCTTTAATGTATGGCATCATATCATCAGGTATGGTCCGATATGAATCATTGTCATTCTTTGCAATTTCTGCCCTTATGTGAACTGTTTGTTTTTTCAGATCAATGTCCTCACATCTGAGCAAAGCAATCTCTTTGGGCCTCATGAAGCAGCAGTAACACATCAGACACAGGGCGAGATAATTCGGATTATTCTCTTTCAGGAAGCCGGTAAGCCTTGCCATCTCGGCATCTGTCATCATGCGGCGTTTCTTCTTTATCAGACGTTTGCTTTTCCGTTTTATGCCCTCGAACGGATTCTCCGGGATATAGCCCTTCTCCTTCATCCAGTTGAACAGCATGACGAAAAAACGCAGATAGTTATTGTATGTCTGAGCGGATATCTTATCGTTCGCATCGACATCACGCATGAGCTCGACAGCCAGCTGGTGAGTAAACGACATGACAGGGAAGCGCCCTTTGCAGCTGCTTCTGGACGCCATCCACTTCTTCATGGTTCCTATAAAAGAAACATAGCACCTGTAACTGTTGGATTCCGCTGTCTTTTTCTTGGCAGCAAGAAATGATTCGAAAGCATCGAAAATGTCCGTATCAGCTTTCGGAGCTACTTTCTCCACCAGAGGGTTCCAGCCGAGAGCAAGTCTCTCATTAAGGGCGTTTATCATCTGCCTGGCGACACGAAGTCTTTCCCGTTTGTTCTTGATCCTGTTGATCTTCATACGGATGCGGCGTAGTGTGCCGGAGACCGGATCTGTCACATAGAAGTAGACATACCACTCGATGCCTTGGGAGAGTTTGGCAGGTATATATTCAAGCCCTGCCGTAGGTTTGAAAAGACACATTTTTTTTTCTTTGCACAACTCCGTAATAGTGTCATACAAAGAAAAAAATCTGTTAGACTTAGGGCCTTCCGGGGGCTGTCCCGTTTCTGACCCGGTATTATATAAAAAATCGCCTAAATCGCTATCTTCCAAAGATTTAGACGACTTTTGTTGAGATACCAAGATTCGAACTTGGACAGACAGAACCAAAATCTGTAGTGCTACCATTACACCATATCTCAATTCCGGTGCAAAGGTAAGAAACTATTTTAAATTTTTCCAAAAATTCAGAAAAGTCCATAGATAAGGTTCCAAACGAGGAAGCGGGCGAATTTGCCGACCAGCAGCAGGACCATTGTCCACAAGGGGCGTGTCCTGTAGAAGCCGAGGGCTATGGCCACGACATCGCCCACTATCGGGACCCAGCAGATCAGGGCGAGCCATACGCCGTACTTGTCGATGTGTTTCTTCTGTTTCTGCAGTGTCTCCGGCTTGACCTTGAACCATTTCTCTATCCATTCCCATTTGCCGAGCCACCCTATCCAGTAGGTGACCACGCTGCCGAGCCAGTTGCCCAGGGTGCCGACTATGAGGCAGCCGACAGGGTTCCCTGTTGCGGCGAGTATGGCAATGTACAGGGCGTCTGAGCTGAACGGGAGGATGGTTGCCGCCAGGAATGTGCCTATAAACAGGCCTGAAAGTCCCAGATCTTCAAGACCGAACATTGTCTATTTCCTTTTGTTTCTGAAAAAATCTGTTACGAGCCGGCTGCATTCCTGCGCCAGCACCCCTGCAGTCACCTCCGTCTTCGGGTGCATCAGGGAAGGGGAGAACAGGCTGAAGCCGCGCTTCGGGTCTATGGCCCCGTAGACCACACGGCCTATTTGCGACCATGCGAGGGCCCCGGCGCACATCGGGCATGGCTCCACGGTGACATACAGCGTGCAGTCCGTGAGGTACTTTCCTCCCATTGCCTCGGCGGCTGCGGTAATCGCTATCATCTCCGCGTGGGCGGTAGGGTCGTTCAGCCTTTCGGTCATGTTGTGCCCCTTGGCTATTACCCTGCCCCTGCATACGACCACTGCACCTACCGGGACCTCGTCCTCCTCTGCTGCGGCCAGCGCCTCGCGCAGGGCTTCTCTCATATATCTTTCGTCATCCATTTGCCTGTCGGTTAGGAAATTTGATTATCCGGGAAAATGTTCCTTTGTGTCTCAATGACTGAAGATGGCGACTCAGGGCGCCCGTCAGTTTTTGAAACTGTGTATAGGTGCCGGGATGCGTCCCTCCCTGCGGATGAAGTCCTCGCAGCTGAACCTGTTCACAGGCATTATCGGCGCATGTCCGAGCAGCCCGCCGAACTCGACGCTCTCCCCGACGCCTTTCCCGATGACGGGGATGATTCTCACGGCCGTTGTCTTCTGGTTCACCATGCCGATGGCGGCCTCGTCTGCGATTATCCCGGAGATGGTGCTTGCCGGTGTGTCACCCGGAATGGCTATCATGTCGAGACCTACGGAGCAGACACATGTCATGGCTTCCAGCTTCTCGATGCTCAATGCTCCGCATTCCACGGCCTCTATCATGCCCTGGTCCTCGCTGACAGGGATGAATGCGCCGCTGAGCCCGCCTACGTATGACGAGGCCATCACTCCGCCTTTCTTGACCTGGTCGTTGAGCAGGGCCAGCGCGGCCGTGGTGCCCGGGGCACCGGCCTTTTCAAGGCCGATCTCCTGAAGGATCCCGGCCACGCTGTCCCCGATAGCAGGTGTAGGCGCCAAAGACAGGTCGATGATCCCGAACGGGACCCCGAGCCGCCTGGAGGCCTCCTGGGCAACTGCCTGTCCGACCCTTGTTATTTTGAACGCGGTCTTCTTGATGGTCTCGCACAGTACCTCGAAACTTTTGCCCCGCACTTTCTCCAGTGCGTATTTCACTACACCGGGGCCGCTCACCCCGACGCTGATTACGGCATCTGCCTCGGTCACGCCGTGGAAGGCGCCTGCCATGAACGGGTTGTCGTCCGGAGCGTTGCACAGGACCACCAGCTTTGCGCAGCCGAGCGAGCCGTTGTCCCTTGTCCTTTCGGCCGTCTCTTTGACTATCCTGCCCATCATGCGCACGGCATCCATGTTTATCCCTGTCCTGGTGGACCCTACGTTCACCGAGCTGCATACCGTCCCGGTGCAGGCGAGGGCTTCCGGGATGGACTTCATCATCATACGGTCGCTCTCCGTCATACCCTTGGATACTATCGCGGAGAAGCCGCCGAGGAAATTCACCCCTATTTCAGACGCTGTCCTGTCTAAAGTCATGGCTATCTTCACATAGTCGTCCGTACTCCTGCAGCATGACGCCCCGACAAGCGCCGCCGGGGTGACGGATACCCTCTTGTTCACTATCGGCACGCCGAATTCCCTTGAGATGTCTTCTGCCGTCCGGGCGAGCCTGCCGGCATGCCGTATTATTTTTTCACGTATTTTACTGCATGTGGTGTCTACATCACTGCCGGCACAGTCCAGCAGGCTGATTCCCATGGTGATTGTCCTTACATCAAGGTTTTCCTTCTCGACCATCGCATTGGTCTCGAAGACTTCTTTCATATTGATCATTGCCGTATATATCAGATCCTGTGCATCATATCGAAAATCTCTTCTTTCTGGCATTTTATCTGGACGCCGATTTCCTCTCCGAGCTTCCCGAGCCCTTCTGAAAGCGAGGTGAAGTCCGTATCCATTTCAGAGGTGTCTACGATCATCATCATGTTGAAGAACCCCTGTACTATGGTCTGTGTGATGTCGAGTATGTTTATTTTCCTGTCTGCCAGGTAGGTGCATACGCGTGCTATTATGCCTACGGTGTCCTTTCCTACTACTGTGATTATTGTCCTGTCCATTGGTTTGATTGTTATTTAACGTCAGTATGACGAATTTATGTTTAACAATATTATATTAAAAATCAATATTTTATCATTTATGACCGGATTTCTTACAGAAATCCTGTCTGTCCACCCCCAGTCACCTATCGGTGACAGCCCCGGTGGGGCATGCGCCTCCGCTTCGCTGCGCCGGCACCTCCACTGCTTCGGTTTTCCTGACGGAAACCTCGCTGACGTTCCGGTGCGGCCCTGAAGGGCCCTCCTACAGAAATCCTGTCTAAACCCCAGTCACTTCGTGACAGCCCCTTGTTAAGGGGCGCCACCCCCATCCGCCCCCTCGCCGGGGGCCCTGTCGCAGGCCACGGGCCTGCTCCTTAATAGGTAATTCGATGTAATTTAATGAATTAAATTCATCGAATTCACGTTATTAAAAAATATGCCTGTCATTATATTCACCGTCAGAGCCTTTTGGGCCGCCCTTCCCCCGGAATTTCTTTCCCGGCATTGCGCTTTGCGGCGGATGGCGTTTCCTCACGGCTGTCATCTTTCATTACAGCCTTGAATGCCCCCGGAACACCCGTGTCGAAAGAGAGTATTCTCCCGGTGACCGGATGCCGGAATGCTATGCTCCTGGCATGCAGCGCGATGCGTCCCAGGGGATTTTCCTTTGCCCCGTATCTGCGGTCTCCTGTCACGGGGCAGCCGAGCAGGGACGCGTGGACCCTTATCTGGTGTTTCCTCCCGGTCTCCAGTTCAAACTCCGCAAGCGAGAAACGCCTGCCGGATGAGATTGCCTCATAGTGGGTTATGGCCTCCTTCCCTCCGTTGTCCTCCGGGCTGGAGGTCACTTTAAGGCTTTTCGGGTTTTCCTTGAGCCAGCTGCGGACCGAGCCATGCTGCTGCGGCAGACGTCCTTCCAGTATGGCGCAGTATTTCCTCTCGAGCACTTCTTCCCTCCAGTTTTCCTGGAGCTTCTGTTTTGTGCGTTCATCCTTCGCGAAGATGATCAGCCCCGAGGTCTCCCTGTCGAGCCTGTGGACGATGAAGACCTTGGAGTTCCTTCCATGCATGCGTTTCAGGTAGTCGGAGATCAGGGAGTACGCAGTCACTTCTCCTTCAGCCCCGGTCGACATGCTCAGCACTCCGCTGCGTTTGTCGACTACTATGAGCCATTCGTCCTCGAACACGATTTTCACCCTTGTCTCCTTTTCCCCTCCGCGCTTCTTTACCATCGTCCCCCTGTCAAGGATGGCGATGCGGTCCCCCTTGTGTACGGGATGGTCGAATGCCGTGGTGCTCTGCCCGTTGACAGTGACCTGGCCGCGTGTAAGGTAGGCCTTTATGCCTGAACGGCTTTGCCCTGTGAGTATATCATAGAGGTATTGGAGCAGGGCAGTGTCCCTGTCTGCGGTATAGTTTCGTGAGGAGTCTTTCATAGCCATAGAAATCCTTCCGGATGCAAAATTATTTGTACCATTCCTTGTATGTCAGATAGCCGGCGGCATTGTCATGGGCCATCTTCCTTATCCTGTCGGACGCGTCCTTGACTTTTTTGGCAGGTACCCCTGCATAGATCCCCGGCTCAAGTGCGGAACCGGAGAGGACTACTGCCCCGGCCGCTATGACGGTCCCGTCGGGTATGACCGCATTGTCCATCACGACAGCGCCCATTCCTATCAGCACATCGTTGCCTACCCTGGCACCGTGCACCACGGCATTATGCCCTACCGAGACATTTTCCCCGAGCACAGTTTCGGATACGCCGAGGGTCCCGTGGAGTACCGCACCGTCCTGGACATTGCTGCCGTTCCCTATCCGGATTGCCCCGACATCGCCGCGAAGCACGGCTCCGTACCAGATGCTGCATCCGTCACCGACAGTGACATCGCCTATAAGGGCAGCATTGTCGGCAATGAAAGTGTCTTTCCCTATTTTCGGGCTCTTCCCGTTGAGAGTCTTCGTTATCATAAATTTCCTGCTTTGGTTCGGCTGGCAAAAATAATTCATTTTAACGTCAGTTCGATGGAATTATTCTTGTATTAACGTCTGTCCGGCGAATTTATCCCAATTTTATTGTACTGATATCCGACATTTCCCCTCCGGCCCCAGTTCCCGGCCGCGTATATCTGTAAAAACTGTACAACTTTCCGTGAAATTGGTTCTTCAGTTTTCCTGCATCACGGTAACTTTGCAATATCCGGATAATTTAATTAATATTAATACAATACCGAATGATCATGAAAAAGTTTTTAATCATCCTGCTTGCTGTTTCGACAATTAATATCCAATACACTATGGCACAAGAAAAAATCACCCAGACTGCCGGCCACGTGCAGCTGGGAGAATTCGCCCCGCTTTTTGCGGAGCTCAATGACGACGTCCTTTTCGGGGAGGTCTGGAACAGTCCGGGGCTCAGTCCCCACGACCGCAGTATGGTAACTATAGCTACGCTTGTGGGCAAGGGCATCATAGACTCATCCCTGACACATCATCTCCAGTTCGCGAAGAGCAACGGTGTCACCAGGACCGAGATCGCCGCAATGCTCACCCATATCGCCTTCTATGCAGGCTGGCCGAATGCATGGGGAGCTTTCCGCCTCGCCAAGGATGTCTGGGCGGAGGATTCCGCCGATGACAACGGCAAGGCTGCATTCCAGCGCGAGATGATTTTCCCTATAGGGGAGCCCAACACTGCATACGCACAGTATTTTACCGGCAACAGCTATCTTGCCGTGGTATCTTCGGAGCAGGTACCTTTCTCAAACGTCACTTTCGAGCCGGGATGCCGCAACAACTGGCATATACACCATGCCACCAAGGGCGGCGGCCAGATGCTTGTATGCGTTGCCGGACGCGGCTGGTACCAGGAGGAGGGTAAGCCGGCTGTGCAGATGCTTCCGGGCGATGTCATCCATATCCCTGCAGGAGTGAAGCACTGGCACGGGGCTGCTGCAGACAGCTGGTTCGCACATCTGGCTTTTTCAGTTCCGGGCGAGAACCCGTCCAACGAATGGCTCGAGCCTGTCTCCGACGAGGAGTACGGCAAGCTGGAAGCCCGCTGATCCGCCGGCTGCGGGCATAAAAAGAAAACAGGGCGGTACGCTTTCATGGCGCACCGCCCTGTTTCTTTATGTCCTGTGTACGGGGCGTCCCCTGTGTCAGGGCTATTCCCATTCGATGGTTGCAGGCGGTTTTGAGCTGACGTCATAGACTACGCGGTTAACCCCGCGCACTTTGTTTATTATGTCGTTGCTCACCTTTGCGAGGAAGTCATACGGGAGGTGCACCCAGTCCGCCGTCATGCCGTCGGTGGATATGACTGCACGGAGAGCAACCGTGTTCTCGTATGTCCTTTCGTCACCCATTACGCCAACGCTCTGTACCGGGAGGAGTATCACCCCGGCCTGCCAGATGGCATCATAAAGAGTGGCAGCCTTCATTGTCGGGTCGGATGCCGACCTTACTTCGGTCGCACCCGGGCCTGCAAGTGCCTCAATGGCAGCCCTGTTGCCTTCCAGGCTGTATCCCCTGAGCCCGCGGATGAATATGTCGTCGGCTTCGCGCAGGATGGCGAGCTTCTCTTCCGTCACATCGCCCAGTATCCTGATCCCGAGGGAAGGACCGGGGAACGGATGCCTGCCTATCAGCTCCTCTTTGATTCCGAGGGCGCGGCCTACACGTCGCACCTCGTCCTTGAACAGCGACCTCAGCGGCTCTACTATCTTCAGGTTCATCTTTTCCGGGAGCCCGCCCACGTTGTGGTGCGACTTGATGGTGGATGAAGGCCCGTTGACGGAGGCCGACTCTATGACGTCTGGGTAGATGGTGCCCTGGGCCAGCCATTTCGCATTCTCTATCCTGTGTGCATATTCGTCGAAAGTCTCTATGAAAAGCCTGCCGATTATCTTCCTTTTCTGTTCCGGGTCCCTGACACCGGAGAGCTCCTTGATGAACACGGCAGATGCGTCGGCACCTATTACATTGAGCCCCATGTCCTTGTATGATGCGAGAACGTCCTCGAACTCGTTCTTGCGGAGCAGCCCGTTGTTTACGAAGATGCAGGTGAGGCTGTGCCCGATAGCGCGGTGAAGGAGCACGGCAGCCACCGTGGAGTCCACACCTCCGCTCAGCCCGAGGATTACCTTGTCGTCCCCGATCTTGGCCTTGAGCTCCGCTATGGTCGTGTCAATGAAAGATGCCGGCGTCCAGTCCCCGCTGCAACCGCAGATTCCCAGGGCGAAGTTCGCCAGTATCCTGCTCCCTTCCTCCGTGTGGTACACTTCCGGATGGAACTGTACCGCATAGGTGTCTTCCCCTTTTATATGGTATGCGGCATTCTCGACGTCTGCAGTGGAAGCTATCACCTCGCCGCCCTCCGGCAGCCTTGCTATGGTGTCCCCGTGTGACATCCACACCTGTGAATGGGCCTTTACACCCTTCAGGAGCGGTGAATCCGCCTTCACGACATCGAGCATCGCCCTGCCGTATTCGCGTGCTATGGACGCATTTACATCCCCACCGAATTTGTATGCGAGGTACTGTGCCCCGTAGCAGATCCCCAGAAGCGGCAGCTTGCCCTTTATTGCGGACAGGTCTGCCTGCGGGGCCTTTTCATCCCTCACCGAGAACGGGCTTCCCGAGAGGATGACCCCCTTGACGCTCCCGTCAAGGGCCGGTATCTTGTTGAAGGGGTAGATTTCACAGTAGACATTCAACTCCCTAAGCCTCCGTCCGATAAGCTGCGTGACCTGGGAGCCGAAGTCAAGGATGATTATTTTTTCTGTCATGTTCCGGAAATTTTGCTGCAAAAATAAGAAACTGTTTCAATTAATGCCAAAATTTATTTTAATATGCTTGTCCGCATATCCCCCGCAGCCGGACCGGCGTTCAAATCAGTTCCGGCGGTCCTTGCAGGTTTTGCACACCTGCAGTTGAGTGTTTTATGAAAACGCCTTATTTTCAATGTTTTATGATGACGGACAATTTCCAGGTGTGACATGAAATGTTACACCTGGAGTAGGGAATCGCCTTTCTGCGGTGCCACAGGGCTGTTTTGTTACTGCATGTGTGCTTCAAATTGTTACACCTGGAAATCTTGCGAATCGATAACAGGTTGAATTGTAATCAATTGTAGTAATTCTCCATTTCCAGGTGTGCAGCCTGGAGTCAGCCAATCCATCCTGCCGTTGTCATGAGCGCAGGATGCCCTGCCGTTTCCCCTTACGCATCAGCATCCTGTCTTGGAGGGCGGCTGTGTCGTCAGGGGAAATCAGGCCGCGCTCTGAATAAGACTGTCCAATATTATGATTCTCCCGATCTCCCTTCTATGCACACTGCACAGGACCGAGTCCAGTCCCGCATTTCCTTGATTCCGCCGCTTGCCGGTATATTTCCCCCAATATGGTGCGGTCGCAGAGCATACCGTGGCAGCCATAATGCCAGTGCAGGTCAGGATGGAACACATTTTTTTCATAGACATGTGATTTTCATGGGTAAATATAACATTTTTTATATAATTTTGCAGCCCGTTTCGCTCATCCGGCACAATGTCAGTGATTTGGAGCGGGCGTAAACAAGGAAATCATTATATTATGGAAATAAGAAACATTGCCATTATTGCCCATGTGGACCATGGAAAGACCACCCTGGTGGACAGGATGATCTACCAGGCCACCAAGGCAAGGGAGCAGGAAAAGCTGGGAGAGCTGATCCTCGACAACAATGACCTTGAAAGGGAACGCGGTATCACTATTCTCGCAAAGAATGTGTCCGTTCCTTATAAAGGTGTAAAAATCAATATTATAGACACTCCGGGCCATAGTGATTTCGGTGGAGAGGTGGAAAGGGTGCTGAACATGGCTGACGGGGTTCTCCTGCTTGTGGATGCGTTCGAGGGCTGCATGCCGCAGACACGTTTCGTCCTGCAGAAGGCCATCGAGATGGGCAAGAAGCCTATTGTCGTAATAAATAAGGTGGACAAGCAGAACTGCCGTCCGGACGAGGTCCAGGAGGAGGTATTCGACCTGATGTTCTCCCTGAACGCCACGGAGGACCAGCTGGATTTCAAGACGGTGTACGGAAGTGCGAAGCAGGGATGGATGTCCCTGGACTGGAGGAAGCCTACGAATGACATCACCCCGCTCCTGGACACGATACTCGAGGTCATCCCGGCCCCGGCGCATAATCCCGGCACTCCACAGATGCTGATTTCATCTCTGGAGTATTCCCCTTATGTGGGCCGTATAGCTATCGGCAGGGTTACAAGGGGCGAGCTGAAGGCAGGCATGAACATAAGCCTGTGCAAGCGTTATGACATCATAGATAAGCAGAAGATAAAGGAGCTGATGGTATATGAGGGCCTGGGCAAGACCAAGGTAGATTCCGTCCAGTGCGGAGACATCTGTGCCGTGGTCGGCCTTGAGGGCTTCGAGATAGGGGATACCGTAGCGGACTTCGAGAACCCGGAGGCCCTGCCTCCTATCTCCGTGGACGAGCCGACCATGAGCATGCTTTTCTGTATCAACAATTCCCCGTTCTTCGGCAGGGAAGGCAAGTTCGTCACTTCCCGCCACCTGAAGGAAAGGCTGGAGAAGGAGCTGGAGAAGAATCTTGCCCTGCGTGTCAAGCCGGGCCCGAACGCTGACTCGTTCATAGTGTACGGAAGGGGTGTGCTTCATCTTTCCGTCCTGATCGAGACCATGCGGAGGGAGGGCTTCGAGCTCCAGGTAGGACAGCCAAAGGTGCTGGACAAGACTATAAACGGCGTGCGCTGCGAGCCTGTCGAGAGCCTTACGATCGAGGTCCCTGAGGAGTTCGTGGGCAAGGCCATCGAGATAACCACCCGCCGCAAGGGCGCACTTTTGAGGATGGACAACAAGGGGGACCGTACCCATCTCGACTTCGACATTCCTGCAAGGGGGCTCATGGGACTCAGGAGCAACCTCCTGACTGCAACACAGGGAGAGGCCGTAGTAGCCCACAGGTTCAAGGACTATGAACCTTATAAAGGTGACATCGAACGCAGGACCAACGGTTCCCTCGTATCCCTTGAGACCGGTGTCGCTGTGGCCTACTCGATGGACAAGCTGCAGGACCGCGGACGTTTCTTCGTTAACCCGGGAGATGAGATATATGCCGGCCAGGTGGTCGGCGAGCACACAAGGGAGCGCGACCTCAATATCAATATCTGCAAGACCAAGAAGCTTACCAATATGAGGGCTTCCGGGAGTGACGATAAGGTGATGCTTCCGCCTCCTATAGTGTTCTCTCTGGAGGAGGCCCTGGAATATATCCAGGAAGACGAGCTTGTTGAAGTAACTCCTAAGTCGATGAGAATCAGGAAAATAATTCTCGATGAAATAGAAAGGAAAAGAAAAAGTAACGATTTGGATTGACTTTTAAAAATTTTTTCTTACCTTTGCACGCTCAAATCTATTTATGGTTATGGAAAAAATTGATTTTTTGATACCTGTAAATGGATTGGCCTCCGGGAAGACGTCTTACCGTTGGACTGTAGGCAGGGAGTTCTTTGAGGAATTCGAAAATCCTGACATTATCGATGCGTCGGTTGAGGTTGAGGCTGTGGCGGAGAAGTCAGGACATTATATAGGAGTTGACTGTCATATATCGGGCAGCGTGACCGTCTCCTGTGACAGGTGCCTTGGCCGGCTGGCGATTCCAGTCGATACGACAGGACGCCTGAGTGTCAAGTTCGGCAGCGTGGATGACGGTACGGAGACCTCCGCCGAGGAGGACGGCAGGGAGATAGTCTTGCTTTCCGGGTCTGACGCCGATCTGGATATGAGGCAGATTATTTACGACTATACATGCCTGTCCCTTCCGATGCAGAGGGTGCATGCCGAAGGGGAATGTGACCCGGAAGTTACACGTTATCTTGGCGGCAGCCGGCAGGCCGATGAGGCCGGAGGGGAAGAAACCCCGTTTTCAGTCCTGAAGGACATGTTCAGAAACTGAAAGACGGAAGATATGAATAAAATAATAAAAATATAAAACAATGGCACATCCGAAACACAAAGTCTCAAAAGCAAGACGAGACAAGAGAAGAACACATGACAAGGCCGTAGTCCCTACATTGGCTACTTGTTCAAATTGCGGAGCTACTGTTATGTACCACAGGGTATGCCCTGAGTGCGGGTACTATAGAGGCCGTCAGATTATTGTAAAGAACGCTGAATAAGTTCCGGCTTTCTTTTTCTGATAAAATGGTCCCGTAGTTCAACGGATAGAATGGAAGTTTCCTAAACTTTAGATAGCAGTTCGATTCTGCTCGGGACTACTTGATTCCAGATAACCTCGTGATTTTCACGGGGTTATTTTTGTATTTCCGGCCTTGCGCAAGTGGTGTTTGATTTTAGGCAGATTATGAGTAAATTCGCAGGTTGTATAAAAATTTTTGAATATGAAGAAAGTAATCGCTACTCCAGATGCACCGAAGGCTGTAGGCCCGTATTCACAGGCCATAGAAGTGAACGGGACTCTTTATATTTCCGGCCAGATACCTGTAGTCCCTGCGGACGGGTCCGTGCCTGAAAAGATAGAGGACCAGACAAGGCAGTCCCTCAAGAATATCGGTGCCATTCTCGGGGCGGCCGGAATGACTTACGACAACGTAGTGAAGACTACTGTCCTGCTTGATGATATCACCAATTTCGCTGCGGCGAATGCCGTCTATGCCGAGTTCTTCACCGGGGACAAGCCTGCCAGGGCATGTTTCCAGGTTGCGGCGCTGCCGATGGGTGTGAAGATCGAGATAGAGGCGATAGCGGTCCGTTAAGGCCATGAACAGGAAAACCATAATCGCCTGCATCGCTGTGCTGGCGGGACTGGCGGCCATAGTTGCGGTGGCGGTGTTCTTCCTGTATTCAGGTGCGGAGGAGACAAAGTCCGCCTCGCTTGCTTCGGAGAGCCGTACGGGACTTCTGTCCGCAGTGCCGTCGGACGCGGTGATGGTGGTCGGGTTTTCGGATTTCAGGACGGCCTGCAGCCTGTTGACGGATACGTCAGGCTGCTTTCATTATTTTACGGGAGGCCTGGAGAGCAGTGCCCTGCAGAGGTTTCTTGCAAAGGTCCAGGCGGACGGCCCGCTGAGGTCTTCGCGTTCCGTGCTTTCCCTGCATTACAACGGCTCCCTTGTCCCGCTGATGGCCATCGATGCCGGACGTGCCGGGGCGGAGACTGACGGATGGGTCCGCGGATTCATGGCGGAGGCCGATTCCGCGGGGCTTTCTGTCTCGTTGCTGGACTGCTCCGGGCTTGCCGATGTGAAGACATATCTTCACAGAAGGAACATACTGCTGCTGTCTACATCGGATGTCCTGACCAAGTCTTCTGCCCGGCATATTGAGAAAGGTATTTCGGTACTGGATTCGGACGGTTTCGCCGACTGCGCAGAGGCCTCCGGCGGCAGTGAGAATACGGTGTACTTCTCCTGCAGCGAGATAGGTAAATTCTTTACAGGCATAGCCGACAGGGCGGTGTACAGGTACGCGGATTTCCTGAAGAAGTTTTCAGGATGGTCGTGCTTTTCAGTGGTGCAGTCCGGACAGGAGCACCTGAGGCTTGACGGCACCTTCTTCTCGGACAGGGGAGTGGAGGATTTCGTGAATGTCTTCAAGGGTTATTCCCCGGTGCGCTCTGAAGTCGCGTCGGTCCTTCCGTCGTATACCATATTCTTTGCCAGTCTGCCGCTTGGCGATGTGTCGTCATACATATCCTCTGCGGATGCGTTCGCGGATGGGGCCGGCAGGCTCGGGAGGATTGAGGCTGACCGCTCCCAGCTGCAGAAGCGTTCCGGCATCTCCCCTGTGCAGTGGGCCTCCACTTTGGGGGTGAAAGAAGTGGCTGCCGCCTTCTTCAAGGCCGGCGGCGATGTGGAGAAAGTGCTGCTGATGAAGATGGGCAGCAACGATATGGATACGGTGTTCCGTGATGTGGACCCGTCTTCCGGCAGGGATTCCTCACCGAAGGTGTGCGCATATCCGTATGGAGGGTTTGCCGCGTCAGTCTTCGGCCCTTTCTTTTCGCTTCCGGACGAAAGCCGCTTCACATATATTGACGGCTGGATAGTTGTCGGCAGCGAGGCCGCAGTTTCAGAGTATGTGGCCGGCCGTGCCCTGGAGTATCCGCTTTCGGCATACGTCTCCGATGCCGCCATACAGCCGGATTTCATGACGGGTGACAAGTATTTCGTTTCATACCTCTCTGTGGCGGAGGGCAGCGGTGTCCTTGCAGACATATTCAACAGGTCTTATTCAGCTGCATTGGAGAAGTATTCCGGCGGATATTCATACGTACCTCTCTCTTTCTGCATCTCCAGGGACAAAAGCGGCGGGGTCTCTGCTTCCGCAGAGACGTTCCGTGTTCAGGTGATGAAGTCTAAAGCCCCTGTATTCGAAAGGGATACGGTAGTCACTGTATCGAAGGGACCTTTCAAGGTAAAGAATTCCGGTACAGGCAAGATGAACCTGTTCTACCAGCAGGACAACATGTACCTGTGCCTGAAGGAAGTCGGCGGCAAGGGCCTCTGGGGTGTGGAGTTCCATTCCCCGATATGCGGGAACGCCGGTACCATAGACTATTTCGCAAACGGTAAGCTGCAGATACTTTTCGCATCCGGCAGCAAACTGTACCTGATCGACCGTCTGGGGCGCTATGTGAGCCCGTTCCCTGTGGACCTGGGCAAGGATATCCTTCTCGGGCCCGGGATATATGACTTCAACGGTAACAGGAAATACAATGTAATGATTCTCCACAAGGACAATACGATAGAGATGTACAACCTCCAGGGCCGCCGCCCGCAGCAGTGGAAGACCATAACGGCGAAGGAGACCATAAAGGGCCTTCCGGAGGCCGTGAAAGTGGCCGGCAGCACTTACTGGGTGGTGCGCACGTCCATCCAGACGCTGATTTACGGATTCTACGGAGGCGAGCCTCTTACTGTCTTTGAAGGGGACAGGATGATACGCAGCGACAGCAGCGTGGTCCCGGCTGAGGGGGCAAGCGTGAAGGTCGTATGCTATGACGGGAAGACACATGTAATTAAATTAACATAAGGAAGGCGCATAAGATTCCTGACTTGCAAAGAATAAGATTTTATGGATAAGTTTCAATCGGTAAATAAGCTTTACGAAAAGAGTTTCAAAGAGAACTGGGACAGGCCCGCCCTGTCGAACTATCAGGGCGTCACCCTCCATTACAGGGATGTTGCGAGGCGTATAGCGAAGATGCATATCATGTATGAGGAATGCGGGCTCGTGAAGGGTGACAAGGTGGCGATATGTTCGAGGAACCAGGCCAACTGGGGTGTGTCCTTCATCTCCGCCCTTACATACGGTGCGGTGCCGGTACCTATCCTGCATGAATTCAAGCCGGGAAATATCCACCATCTGGTGAACCACTCCGAGGCAAGGATACTCTTTGTCGATGATGTGGTCTGGGAAGGTCTCAGCGAGAATGAGATGCCGAACCTCCAGGCTGTTGTACAGATAAATACATTCTCCCTGCTGTATGCCAGGTCCAAAGAGATCACTGAAGTGCGTGCCCACCTCAATGAGCTTTTCGGGAAGCGCTATCCGATGAATTTCACTCCGGACAGCGTCAATTACTATGAGGACTCTGCAGATGAGCTGGCCCTTATAAATTATACATCGGGGACTTCAGGATTCTCCAAAGGAGTCATGATCCCTTATCGGGCGCTCCTTTCAAACATCCTGTTCGCCATGAAGGTGCTCCCGATGCTGAACAATACATCCAATGTCGTGGCGATGCTCCCGTCAGCCCACATGTACGGAATGATGTTCGAAGTGCTTTTCGAACTGACGGTCGGGGCGCACGTGCATTTCCTCACGAGGGTGCCGAGTCCGAAGATAATCATGCAGGCCCTGTCAGAGGTTAAGCCGAATATAGTCATAGCCGTGCCTCTCATTATAGAAAAAGTCTACAAAAGCAAGCTGAAACCTCTGCTCGAGAAGAACGGCATAAAATTCCTCATGAAACTGCCTGTGCTGGACCAGGTGATAATGAAGAAGATACGTACAGAGCTCGTGAATGCTTTCGGCGGACAGTTCGAGGAAGTCATAATCGGCGGGGCCGCTTTCAACAAGGAGGTTGAGGCCTTCTTCAAGAAGATAGGCTTCCCGTACACAGTCGGCTACGGCATGACAGAATGTGCTCCTATCATATCATACGATGACTGGAAGACAGCCCGTCTGTACTCCTGCGGCAAGCAGGCCCCGAACATGGAGATCAGGATAGACTCGGACGACCCGGAGAACGTGCCGGGAGAGGTGCTTGTAAGGGGGATGAACGTATTTCTCGGGTATTACAAAAACCCGGAGGCAACCCAGGCTTCCTTCACACAGGACGGGTGGTTCCGCACAGGTGACATGGGTGTGCTCGACAAGGACGGCTACCTCTACCTTAAAGGCCGTTCTAAGTGCATGATTCTCGGTCCGTCAGGACAGAACATATATCCTGAGGAAATAGAGTGTGTCCTGAACAATATGCCTTATGTCGTCGACTCCCTCGTGATAGAGGACAACGGTGGCCTTACCGCCCTCATCTACCCTGATTTCCATCAGGGCGAACTTGACGGCCTTTCCCGCGAGGACCTTGAGAAGGCGCTGAACGACTCTCTTGTTGCGGCAAACCAGGAACTGCCCAACTACGCCAGGATAAAGAAGATAGAAGTGATGCCCGAGGACTTCGAGCGTACTCCTAAACGCAGTATCAAACGTTATCTCTACCAGAGGGCCTGACCGGCCTGCCCTCAGCACAGGAATCATACAATGGAAAAGTTTGACCAGAGCTATATCGAGATGGCCTCTATCTGGGCCAGGAATTCATACTGCAGGCGCCGCCAGGTCGGCGCCTTGCTGGTGAAAGACCGGATGATCATCTCTGACGGTTACAACGGTACACCTTCGGGTTTCGAGAACAATTGCGAGGACGAGACGGGGGCTACCAAGCCGTATGTCCTTCATGCGGAGGCGAACGCGATAACCAAGGTGGCCAAATCCGGGAACAACAGTCTCGGCGCCACCATGTATGTGACTGCCGCCCCGTGCCTCGAATGTGCGAAGCTCATTATCCAGGCAGGGATAAAGAGGGTTGTATACAAGGATGAATACCGGCTGACGGACGGGGTGGACCTGCTCCGGAGGGCCGGAATTGAAGTAGAAAAAGTGGACTGAAATCATGAACAGGAACGGTAACATACTGCTTATTGCACTGCTTGGGATTGTCATCGGTGTGCTGCTTTCGGTAACAACGGGCAAATTCTATTCGCTGAACAGGAAATTCGACGGGGACTACAACCGCTGGCGCAAGCTCAACCTTATTCTGGAGCAGGTGGAGGGCAATTATGTCGATACCATCGACATGAAGAAGATGACAGACGCTGCGGTCGTCGCGGCCCTTTCGGAGCTTGACCCCCATTCCGTGTACCTTCCTCCTGTGGACCTGGAGGAGTCGGAGACCGAGCTGGCAGGCAATTTTGACGGCATCGGCATACAGTTCAATGTCCCGAATGATACCGCCATTGTACTGAGTGTCATACCTGGAGGCCCTTCCGAGAAAGCCGGCCTGCTGCAGGGAGACAGGATTATCAGGGTCGGGGATGATGTGATTGCCGGCACGAAGACCCCGCAGGACACCATGGTACGCAAGATGAAGGGACCTTCCGGCACAAAGGTGAAGATTACTGTCAACAGGGACGGGGCTGAAATCCCGTTTGAGATCACCCGTGGCAAGATCCCGGTAAAATGTGTTGACGCTGCATTCATGGTAAACGACACGACCGGGTATATCCGCCTTTCAAAGTTCACCAAGACTACATACCAGGAATTTTCCAAGGCGAGCGAAAGCCTTCTGTCACAGGGTATGACACGGCTCATATTCGATATAAGGGAGAATACAGGGGGCTATTTTGACCAGGCTTTCCTCCTGTGCAACGAGTTCCTTCCCAAGGATGCCCAGATAGTATATATGCAGGGGCTCCACCGTGCCCGCCAGGATTTCAATGCGGACGGCAGGGGCAGCCTGCAGGACATCGGGCTCGCTGTGCTTATAGACGAGGCATCCGCCTCGTCCAGCGAGATTTTCGCCGGGGCGATGCAGGACAATGACAGGGGGGTCATCATCGGACGCCGTTCGTTCGGCAAGGGGCTTGTACAGGAGCCGATAAACTTCACTGACGGATCAGGCATCAGGCTCACTGTCGCAAGGTTCTATACCCCTTCTGGCCGCTGTATCCAGAAACCTTATTCTGACGGGACGAAATACGCCTATGATATCTATGAGCGCTACAGGCACGGGGAGATGACCGATGCAGACAGCATCCAGGTGGATTCGAGCGAGGTGTATTATACTGTCAAGGGCAGGCCCGTCTATGGCGGAGGAGGGATCATTCCCGATATTTTCGTCCCGATGGATACTACCAGGGCCACTGATTTCTATATAAAGTGCAACAGAAAGGCCACCCAGATGCGTTTTGCTTCCGAGATGTTTGACAGGTACAAGTCTACACTTTCGGGCATAGACGATTTCGGGGAGCTTTCGGAATATCTTGACGGCCTTGATCTTGCCGGGAAGTTCCTTGATTTCGCCGCGCATACGGATAAAATCGTACCGCGTCCCGGCGAGTGGGAAAAGTCTGAAAGCTACATGATGCCACAGCTGAAAGCTCTGGTCGGACGCTATTCCAAACTTGATGACGAGGCGTTCTACCGCTTCTATCTTGATATAGACGAAACGGTTTCAATGGCTGTCCATTTGAAGAATTAGAACTTTGACCGGAAGAATTTTCAGAAATTTCTTCCGGTTTTTTTGTCCGTATTTTTTGCAGGATTTAAAATATAGTCTATCTTTGCCTTTCGAACTGTAACCGTAATACGCTTAAATGATTTCTTAACGAAATCGCAATAAAACCGTAATGTTTGTATTAATTCTATAACTCGTTATGTTAAAAAAACTTTCCTCTTTAATTGTTCTGGGGGGGGTATGTCTGTCGTTGATATCTTGTCATAAAGATGATGCTGCCCCTGCGAGATTCGATGTCGATACGGTCAACATCGAAATCATTTCTACCGGGCAGCTCTCTACCGGGGAAACCCCTACTGTCGCGATTATAGCGAACAAGGGCTATTCCATAGTCTCCGATGCGGACTGGCTCTCTGTAGACAAGCCTCATGGAAATGCGAGCGCTACTGTGACGGTACTTGCTCAGGAGTATGACCATGGGCAGAGCCGGACGGGCCATCTGACAGTGGCCTCTGCGGAGTTTTCGCAGCAGATTACCGTAAGACAGACCAGCGACCCTTTCCCTGCTTTCGGTTACATCTATTACGAAGATGATTTCTCTTGGGTTACCCCTTATGCCGAGGCTTTAGGGGCGGGAGACTATATTGCTACTGCCGATCCTGGTGCCTCTGCTCCCAATGTCGGTTCAAAAGCCGAAGCCGGCGATGTTGATGCCGTGGCTTTCATGGCGGAGTTTGACGAGAGGGGTTATGCTGTCCTCAAACCCGAAGACAACACCATGTATCTCATGACGCACTATCTGAAGTTTTGCCGGACAGACTATAACAACGGACTTATCCTGCCGGCAATAGATTTCAGCGAGACGGGGGAGACTTCGTCAAATGTACAGCTGACATTTGATTTTGCCGGCCATATGTCCGGGAAACTTTATGTAGATGATATCCGTATGGTAGTAGAGGTCATGTCAGGAGACGGTCAGATTGAGACCTCATCAGGAACCATGTCTGACATCAGCGATGCATTTACTCCTTCACAGAAAGACGGTGAAGCCAAGTGGACCTCTGCTTCAGTGAATATCTACGGTATCTCGTCAAATACCGAACTGGTCATCCGTCATGAAAATCTGGATGCTACCGGTGTCCACAGATTCCATCTGGACAATATCAGAATGGTCAAAATTCCAGCCAAGCAATAAATCAATCAACAAACCTTATGAACAGCAGAAATAAATTGGCGGCTGGTATTCTGGCCGCAGTGTTCGCCATGATGCCTCTGGTGTCATGCCAGGAGGATTACGGCGAGCCGGATCCGTTTATCGATGTTCCTGAAGCGGATATTACCGTAGACTATAGCGGACTGAACTCTGCAGGAAAGATTCCCGGAGTGGAGATAGGCAGCAATATATCATGGGCGATTACCGCATATCCCGATTGGGTGACTCCGAGCAGACTTGCTTCAGACCGCGGCAGATTTCACATATACTTTGTCTGCGATGAGAATCTGACCGGCGATGACAGGACAGGGACGGTTACTGTTGCCGGAGCGGGAATCGAAAAGAGTTTCAGGATTATACAGTCGTTGAAAATAGAGACCCTTGAGCTCAGTCAGACCGAATTTTCAGTAGGAGGGGACGGCAGGCTTCCGTCCGGACAGATCCCGTCATTCTATATTCTTGAGGTCAACAGCAAATGGACGGTCGATGCTCCGGAATGGATTACACCGAGCCTTGAAGAAGGAGAGGCAGGAAAATACATTTCTGTTTCTCTCGATGTGGCAGTCAATGACTCCAGATCAGCCAGGACAGGAGATGTCGTTTTTACGGCGGGAAGCAGATCTGAAACAGTGAAAGTGCGCCAGGCAGTCGATGGCATTGACCTGGGTGAGTCCATTGTAAGCGTTGACAGGTACGGATATAGGGATGATTCCTCCGAGGCTACGCTCTCAGTCGATTCCGAACAGCCGTGGACAGCGGCTCCGTCAGCTTCCTGGATAGAGGTTTCTCCTTCTTCCGGAAACGGAGGAACGGTAGAGAACGTTACGATAACCGTAACGGAAAACACTGAGGCCCAGGTACGCAGCGGATATGTCACGTTTACCAATTCAAACGGCATTACCGCATCTGTGGACGTCAAGCAGTCTACTACCGCATATGAAGATGACAATCTGTTTTTCAAGGATGACTTTTCATGGCTTTCTCCTTATATAGAGCAGTATAATGCCAAGAACAGCAAGCCTGTAGGTGATGCCGTAGGTTCAGGAGACGAAGGTGCCAACGCTCCTAATGTATATGCCAGCGGGACATGGAGCATTTTTGAAGCTTTCGTGACTGAATTTACCGAAAGGGGATATGTTGATATCAGGCATATCGATGGAACTTATGAGTGTCTTTATATGCAGGATGCCTATCTGAAAATGGGTAAGGGAGATTATCATACCGGATTGAAACTGCCTGTTGTGGAAGAGATGCCGGAAGGCGGGAATGCGCTTCTGATCTTTGACTGGTGTGCACAGATGACAGGATCCGGCAATATCGACAAGCTTACCCTTACCGTCGAGACGGAGAACGGAGGAACCGTAGTCACTCAGATGCCGATAGGACCTGATCAGGTAAAAGGCGAACTGAAATGGCAGACGGTTACGGTACGTCTGGAAAACCTCGGCGCCTCATCAGTGATATCCATACGTCCGACACAGATGTGGCTTGAGAAAGGTGAATCTCCTAACCAGCAGAGGTGGTATATAGACAACATCAGGATTGAACGGGCTAACTGACCTTTAATATTGAAATTATGTATTCTATAGATAAGATTAAAGCTTTTTGCGGCTTTGTATTGATGACCATTGTCTTTATGGTGGCGAGTCCGCTGCCTGTATCGGCGCAGTCCCTCTCCATATCAGGCCAGGTGCTGGACAATACCGGGACTCCTCTGGCCGGGGCATATGTCATGGTGGACGGTACGTCCGCCGGTACCACTACGGATATTGACGGACATTTCTCGATAACGGCGGACGAGGGTTCCCTCCTGCGCTTCTCTTTCATAGGCTTTCTCGACCATGAACAGAAGGTAGACGGGAAAAAGACTGTCCTGCGCATAGTGCTGCAGCCTGACAGCCAGACTCTTGAGGAGACTGTCGTCATTGCTTACGGTACATTGGACAAGAAGGAGATCACCTCGTCCATCACTTCACTGAAGGCGGATGACCTGGTGGCCGGACTCGGAGGCTCTACCATAGCCACGGTCCTGGAGGGCAAGATACCGGGGCTGACCATCTCCGGAGACGACAGCCCCAACAGCTCGAACGGCTTCCAGCTCAGGGGTGTGGCTTCGGTCAATGCAAGCCAGGGTCCACTTGTGGTTATAGACGGGATTCCCGGTGGAGATTTCCGGGCTCTGAACCCTGAGGACATAGAGTCCATTGATGTGCTGAAGGATGCTTCTGCAGGAGCAATATACGGGACCAGGGCTGCAGGAGGAGTGATCCTGATAACAACCAAATCAGCAAGGCAAGGCAGGATTACAGCGACATATACCGGAGAGTTCTCCATAGAGACTGTGCGCTCCAGGCCTGATCTCCTTTCTTCATCAGAATTTGTGGAGTACGGTCTTGGCCGTGACTACGGCTATGATACTGACTGGTATGATGCACTGCTGAATGACCTTCCGTTTTCCCACAAGCATCATGTAAGCGTTTCTGGCGGTTCCGAGACCGCTCAGGTCTATGCCTCTTTTTCGGCATCTGACCAGAAAGGTATAGTTATAGGGGACAACAGGACCGATTATTCGGGACGCCTGAATGCGAATTTCAACCTTTTTGACGGTATCGTGGAGATACGTGCCAACGGTGAATTCCGGCAGGCCAAAAGGGACAGGCGCAACTCTTCCGGTACGATCAACGAGGCTCTTATGCTGAATCCGACCATTCCGCTCATGAACCCGGACAACACATTTGAATACAATGTTGACGGTCCCGGCTTCGGAGGCTCCGACTTCAACCCTGTGGCAGATATCGAACTGAGGGAGAATATAGGCAGGGACCAGTGGTTGCTTGCCGATGCGATGCTCAAGGTGAACATATGGGACGGGCTTGCTGCGCAGGCCACCGTCGGTCTTGACAAGAGGATGTATTACCAGTATCGGTATGTGAACGCTAAACACAAGGAGTCCCTGGACAATGCAAGGAAGGGCCAGGCCTACCAGGGCTATGACAACAGCACCCGCCTGAATGTCGAGGCATATCTTTCCTATGACAAGGTCTTTGCCGAGGACCACAAGGTCAACGCTGTGGCCGGATACAGCTTCTGGCAGTCGAACGGCGAGAACTTCAACATGACCAATGCTGACTTTACCGTGGACGGCATAGGCCCGTGGGACATGGGTGAAGGGACATGGCTCAATGACGGGCGAGCATCCATGGCTTCGAACAAGGATCCGAGGGAGAGGCTGCTGTCCGTTTTCGGGCGCGTCAACTATTCTTTCAAGGACAGGTATCTTGTACAGGCGAGTGTAAGGAGGGAAGGTTCCTCCAAGTTCGGGCCGAACAACAGATGGGGTACCTTCTGGGCGGTTTCCGCCGGCTGGCGCATTTCGGCTGAGCCGTTCATGAGGAACATCCGATGGATCAACGACCTGAAGATCAGGGCAGGTTACGGAGTGACCGGAAACAACGGCTTCGGGAACGGCTATAGTACCAGGCAGTACAAGTCATACCTTACCTGGCCACTTCCGGACGGAGGCGGTTTCGCTTCGACATACGGGACCGCGCAGAACATAAACCCTGACCTGAAATGGGAGGAGAAGAATGAAGTGAACGTAGGGTTTGACTTCGCTTTCTTCGGGAACAGGCTGTGGGGTAAGTTCGATTACTACTACAGGATGGTCAACGACCTGCTCTATGAGGTGAATGTCCCTCAGCCCCCTTACATTTACCCTACCATGATGAAGAATATCGGAAGCCTGATGAACCGGGGTTTCGAGTTCGAGATAGGAGGTGACATCATCCGGGCCAAGAATTTCCGGTGGACCTCGGCCCTGCGCTATTCACACAACAAGTCCAGGATACTCAACATGGGTACCGACTTCTATCTTGACGAGGTCAAGTTCCCTTCCCCAGGCAACCCTGGATATGCAGTGAGACTCCAGAACAACTCCGATATTGGCCAGTTCTATGTCTATAAATATGCCGGCCTGAGTGAAGACGGCAAATGGCTCATATATGACAAGGACGGGGAGGTCGTCCCTGCACAGGACGGGAGCGTGAACAACCTTGTCAACGAGAACAAGCATTTTGTCGGGAATGCCATACCGAAGGCCATAATCTCCATGGACCATACATTCAGCTGGAAGAACCTGGACCTTTCGATATACCTGCGCAGCTGGATAGACTACGATGTATACAGCCAGGTCAACATGTACTACGGGCTTCAGCGCTCCGACCAGTACAATGTCCTGAGGACTGCCTATACCAAGAACAAGGACATCAAGGACGAGAAGATCCTGACTGACTATTTCATAGAGGACGGTACTTTCCTGAAGATAGATGCCGTCACCCTCGGATACAACCTGGACCTGTCGAAATACAACATTTATCTGAGCAAGGCAAGGTTCTATCTGACGGTCAGGGATCTGGCAACAATCACAAAATACTCCGGAATAGACCCGGAGGTGAACATCAACGGCCTGACACCGGGCTTCGAGTATATCAAGGACACCTCCAGCATGTATCCGAGGACCTGCCGTTTTACATTGGGTGTTAATCTGACATTTTAAACAGTAGCGATTTATGAAAAGCGGATATAAATATTTGCTCATGCTCGGGGGGATTGTCCTCCCGGCCGTTTCCGGATGCGACCTGGATGAGGTTTCGTATTCACAGGTCACTCCGGACACTTTCTTCACGTCCAGGGAGAATACTTATGCCGTCCTGGCGCGCCCGTTTACGCATTGGAAGCATTATATCGACCAGGGGAGGGAGCGCTACAGATGGTGGGAGCTTACCACTGACGAGATGTGCTGCCCCCAGAGAGGTTCTGACTTCTATAACGGAGGAGCTGAGCAGCAGCTTTGGTACCACCAGTGGACACCTGAACATACTTACCTTGAAGCGTTGTATAACAACACCCTCCAGGGTGTAGCATATGCCCTTGCGGCGAGGGAGGACCTGTCTGCCCTGGATTATTCCAGGCTGGGCATGTCCGAGGAGGAAAAGAGAAACCAGCTCGGGCAGCTGGACGGGATAATAGGGTATTTCTACCTCATGGGTCTCGACCTGTTCGGAGGGCTGCCGATATACACGTCATCATCGGATGATGTCAAGCCGCGCAGCACCGAAAGGGAACTTTTCACCCATGTGGAGACACTGCTTACAAACGCCATAGCGGAACTGCCGGCAAAGGCCACCCTGAATGAAAAGTCTGACGGGTATATGAGGAAAGCCACGGCCGCCGTCCTGCTGGCACGTCTTTATTTCAATGCCGAGAAGTACCTTGTGGACAGGAACACCCCGGAGGAGCCTGCCGACCTGCAGGGCGTGGATTATTTCTCCATGTGCGAAAAGATATGTCAGGACCTTATTGATGGGGTATACGGGCCATATGATGTCGAGAAGGAGTGGAATACTGTGTTCGGCTTTGACAATGACGTCTCCGAAGAGTCCGTATGGGCAGTACCGTGCCAGACTACCTATATAGAGTGCGACTACTGGTACAGGTATATGATGCCGTACAATGCACATGTCTATTTCAACATCGAGAAGCACACTGCCTATAATGGCTATATGCTTACTCCGTCCCTGAAACCAGACGGGTCGCTGTACAGCGAATACAAGCTCGGAAGAACCGCCAGCAAGTTCAATAATGCGGACCTGCGCAAGAGGCCTTACCATTATCTCGGGAACAGGCAGTATGAAGGAATGTTCCTCATGGGTGAACTGGTCAATCCTGATACAGGCGAGGCTTGCGTAGGAAACAAGTCGCATGCCGGCAAGACCATAAACCTTGTCGACCAGGTCGCCCTTCTTTCTGAAGGAGGTGACCCGTCCTCGCTGGAGTCCAATATGAAGACAGGCGAGGAGAACTCCGGTTTCCGTCTTGTGAAATGGCCTGTCCCTGACCAGAATGACGTTTCTATCAGATGGGATCCTGACTATGTGTATATCCGTTTTGCAGAGGTTTATTACATGCTGGCAGAGTGCAAGATGCGTAAAGGTGAGAAAGGTGAGGCCGCGTCCCTGATCAATTATGTGAGGGCCCGTAATTTCACCGGCAGGAAGGACCCTGATCCCGTAAAGGAAGAGAACCTTGACATGTACCGCATGCTCGACGAGTGGATGATAGAGTTCCTCGGGGAGGGCCGCAGACGTACGGACCTTATCCGCTGGGACCAGTTCACTGAAGGGGAGTGGTGGGACCACAAGCCTACTAAAGATAAGAAACTCAACAGGTTCCCTGTCCCGACATCAGCAATTACCGCATCCGGCGGGCTCGTTAAGCAGACTCCTGGCTATTAATCCTGGAATGATATGAAGAATATTTTCAAGTTCTGTGCATTTCTGGCATTCTTCTGTATTCTGTCATGCAGGAAGGATGCTCCCGGGATAGACGTAAAGGAAGGAATGAATGTAGTCGGGTACGTCAGGGATGACAGCGGGGCTCCAGTATCCGGGGCCGTTGTATCGGATGGCCACACTTGTGTGGCCACCGATGCTGACGGCATCTACCAGATGAAAGTGCCTTCAGGGACCAGGAAGGTCTTTGTGTCTGTGCCTTCAGGATATGACATACCCATGAGTTCTTCCGGTCTGCCGAAGATCTATAACAGTTTCGTACTCATGAAAGACAAGCCTGTACAGTCGGATTTCACCTTGTCCAGGAGCGGAGGGGTGGAGGATTTCACACTGTTCGTCCTGGCCGACGTACAGCTCGAACATGATAATGCATGCGCGGAGTTCGAGGACAGGATCATGCCTGAGATCCTCCGGTACACAAGTACGCTCCAGGGGCCGGTGATCGGCCTGTCCTTGGGAGATATGGTATGGGACCAGATGGATTACATGGCAGGCAGCTATGCCGGGCAGATTGTAAAGCTCGGATTCCCGGTATTCCATGTGATAGGGAACCACGACTATGACGTCAGGGCCCTCACACTCGAGGATGCCGACAATGTATTCGAAAACACTTTCGGCCCTGTCAACTGGTCGTTCAATTACGGCCAGTGCCACTTCATCGGAATCAACAACATAACCTACACTCCCCAGGACAAGGCCAATTATAAAAGGGAGGTCTCCGAGTCTACTTTGGAGTGGCTCCGCCAGGATTTGTCGTATGTTCCTAAGGACAGACTGGTCATTTTGTCGATGCATGCTCCATCCCAAAGGCGCGACCAGCCGTACAGCACTTCATACCTCACGAACTGCGAGAAACTGTATGATGCCCTGGACGGTTATAAGGTGGTGATAATGTCAGGGCATCTGCACCACAATTACACTTATACGGTTTCCGGCAGCATTGTTGAACACAACCATGCCTCCCTTATGGGAAATGACTGGGACAATAACGCGCAGGGACTGTGCAATGACGGTTCACCGAGAGGGTTCACTGTCTACCGCATAAGCGGCAACAGTCTGTCGGACAATTATTACAAGGGAGCTGTAACCGACCGTTCTTTCCAGATGAGGCTGTATGCTCCCGGGGAGTATGACATGTATCTGGGCCAGGGCGATTTCGGGAATGTCCGGAAGAATGACATGGTGATAAACATATTCAACTGGCATACGGGATGGCATGTAGAGGTAGATGAAGACGGTAAGAAGACTGTCCTTGACGAGAACATCAAGGCACAGGACCTGGATGCATACCGGTATGACTTTAAATTTGCTACGGACCATATCTTCAGGTATGCTCCTGTGTCGGAAGACTGGAAGAATATTACAGTCACGGCAACGGATCCGTTCGGCAATGTCTATCAGGACAGCATAGATCACTGAGCGATGAACCGGTAGACTATTTCACCGGTCTGGCGTGCAGGGGCAGTACGGGAAGAGGAGAATCTCGATAACCGTGCTGCCCTTATTGCAAAATCGCGTAGGCACTGGTCCTGCGACGAGACATCATCCATTACCTTGGCGTTCAGGACACGGCCGGACGGGTCTACAGTGATTATCACCGTGACTTCCCCTCCTCCGTAGCACTGGTATGCCGGGATTTTCAAGTGGCTCGCCTTTCTTCCGTCGAGTGTATATGAAAGGACTGACGGACCGGTGTATTCGTGTCTTTCAGGGTTTTCTGTCCCTTTTCTGTTCTCTTTGCCGATTTCTACGGCCTCGTCCCTCGCGTCTTCATAGATAGCGTGCTCCATGCCCGACTTGAGTTCCCTTTCAAGCCTTGCCGCATCGGCATAAAGGTCCGAGACATCCGTGTTCCTGTCATCTTTGAGGTGGCCGCCGGCATCGACCGCTATGTTCCTTATCTGCTGGTCTGACTGCGGCTCGTGCCTGTCCACGGGGATATCCCCGAGCAGTTCGTCCAGCCTTTTGCTGATGCTTTCCTTGAATTCGGTTTCCTTGATGCGTTCTTCTTCGGCCTCCTGGGCGGAGAAGTCCAGAAGGAAAGTGTTTGAGCTGCGCAATACTGTGTGTACCTGGACTGCGAGCAGGACAATTATCACTGCAAGATGTGCTATTGCAGTGATATATATGCCGGCTTTATCTGCGCTGCCTGTGTTCCTCCAGCACCAGCGTATCAATATCCAGATTCGTCTCAGTATCTTTGCCATTATTGTGACTGCTGCAGGGATTTCTCGATTGTGGCCGCTATGATGTCGATTGCGACCTTGTTGTGTCCTCCCTGCGGTATTATGATGTCGGCGTACCGTTTGCTCGGCTCGATGAACTGCAGGTACATGGGCTTGACCGTCTTGGTGTATCTTTCGATCAGCGATTCGATTGTCTTGCCCCTTTCTATGATGTCCCTCGCCATGACACGCATGAGCCTGTCATCGTCATCCGCATCGACAAATATCTTTATATCCATCTGCTCCCTGAGCCTTGCGCATGTGAATATCAGTATACCCTCTATTATGATAACATCAGCAGGATATACTGTGACAGTCTCTGTCCTGGAACGGGAGCATGTAATGTACGAGTAGACGGGCTGCTCGATGCTGTGGCCGCACCGGAGCTGGTGAAGGTGCTCGTTCAGGAGGTCGAAATCTATGGAGTCAGGGTGGTCGAAATTGACTTTCTGCCTTTCTTCCATAGGAAGATGGCTCGAATCCTTGTAGTAGGAATCCTGAGGTATGACCACCACCTGCTCACTGAGCTTTTCGGTGATGGCCTTCACTACGGTGGTCTTCCCTGAACCGGAGCCTCCTGCGATACCTATTATGAGCATGGCCGGCGATTTAGAATTCAGCGTTTTTCGGTGTCCTCGGGAACGGGATAACATCCCTGATGTTGCTCATGCCCGTGACAAAGAGCAGAAGTCTTTCAAAGCCAAGCCCGAAGCCGCTGTGCGGTGCGGAACCGAACCTGCGTGTATCGAGATACCATTCCAGAGTGCTGTGGCTCATCCCGAGCTCATCTATTCTTGCCTCGAGCTTCTCCAGTGACGCCTCCCTTTCCGAGCCGCCTATGATTTCCCCGATCTTCGGGAACAGGACATCCATACCCCTGACTGTCTTTCCGTCCTCGTTCTGTTTCATGTAGAACGCCTTGATCTCCTTCGGATAGTCAGTCATGATGACCGGCTTCTTGAAGTGCTTTTCAACAAGGTATCTCTCATGTTCGCTCTGCAGGTCCACACCCCAGCTGACAGGGAATTCGAATTTTTCTCCGGAGTTCTCGAGAATCTTTATCCCTTCTGTGTATGTCAGACGGACGAACTCGGTCTTGACCACGCTCTCCAGCCTTGCGATAAGCTCGTTGTCGAACATGTCATTGAGGAACCTGAGGTCGTCAGAGCAGTTTTCAAGGGCGTATCTTACAAGGTACTTGATGAAGTCTTCGGCGAGGGCCATGTTGTCCTCTATCTCGTAGAATGCCATTTCCGGCTCTATCATCCAGAATTCTGCCAGATGCCGCGGGGTGTTCGAGTTCTCTGCCCTGAATGTCGGCCCGAACGTGTATATCTCGCCCAGTGCCATGGCCCCGAGCTCGCCTTCCAGCTGTCCGCTTACAGTGAGGCTTGTCTGCCTTCCGAAGAAGTCCTGGCTGTAGTCGATGCTGCCGTCCTCTTTCCTGGGCGGATTGTTCAGGTCAAGTGTAGTCACCTGGAACATTTCTCCTGCCCCTTCACAGTCGGAGGCTGTTATGAGTGGTGTGTGGAGATATACGAATCCTTTGTCGTTGAAATATTTATGTATGGCGAACGCCATGGCGTGCCGTATCCTTAATACCGCCCCGAATGTGTTTGTCCTCGGGCGGAGGTGTGCTATGCTCCGGAGGAACTCCATAGAGTGTCCTTTCTTCTGGAGCGGGTAGGTGTTCGGGTCAGCCTCCCCGTACAGCGTGAGTTCCTTTGCCTGTATCTCCACGGCCTGTCCGCTGCCCTGCGATTTTACAAGGTCCCCGTATGCGGCTATGCATGCGCCTGTGGTTATCTTTTTGAGCAGCTCGTCATCGAACCGGGCCACGTCTACCACAATCTGTATGTTGTTTATGCCCGAGCCGTCATTAAGGGCAATGAAAGATACGTTCTTGTTACCCCTTTTTGTCCTTACCCAGCCTTTGGCCAGTACTTCCACTCCCGGCTCCATCTTGAGCAGGTCCTTGACCTTTGTCCTTTTAACTGCTTCCATATTGTATTGCTGTATTTATATTCTTACTTTGCTGTCTCCTGTACATTCATTATGCAGCGGCTGATATCCGTGTTGTCCATCCTTCCTGAAAAGCGTCCGGAGCCTTTGCCTATAGCATATACCGGCACCGGCCCTCCGGAATGTCCCGTCGTTGTCCATCCGATGTTTGCCTCCGTGTTGATCTTCCTGTTAAGGTCCTTGTCAAAGCCTTCTTTCGCTTCATCGGCGTATTTCTCATATACGTCCCAGTAGATCATATTGCCTTTTTTAGATGTTCCTCCCGGACCGCCCAGTGCGATTCCTCCTGTCTCGTGGTCGGCAGTCACTATTATTAGTGTCTCGTCAGGGTGTTCCTGATAGAACCTGTATGCTACATCTACTGCATCGTTGAGTTCGATGATGTCGTCTATCATGGTCATCGTCATGTTGTCGTGGGCATCCCAGTCTATTTCGCCACCTTCACACATGATGAAGAACGGTTCGCTGTCCCCGAGGAAATCCAGGCATGTCGACAGCATTTCTCCGAGGCTGAAATCCTCAGCCGCCTCGTCTTCGACCTCATAATCTTCCGCATCGCTGTCCTCCGAGCCCGGCTGGCACAGCACCAGCTGCTTTGCTGAGTCCCGGTCTTCTTCGTACTGTGCTTTGGAGAAGCATACGTCCACGCCGTTTTCTTCCAGATATCCGGTGATCGGCTCATTTTTCCCGTCATGCCCGTAATAGTCAAGGAATCCGTCCCCTGCAAAGAATTCGAATCCGCTCTGAGGTATCTCCTGAGCTATCTCGTAGAAAGCATAGCGGCTTTTGTTGTGTCCGTAGAACGCTGCCGGAGTTGCGTGGTTGACAGGTACCGTTGACATTATTCCTATCTTGTATCCTTCGCGTTTGAGCTTGTAGGTTATGCTTTCAAGCCTGTTCCCTTCCGGATCTACACAAAGGTATCCGTTTTTCGTCTTTTCCCCGCATGAGATCGCCGTGCCTGCGGCGGATGAACATGTTATATGTCTGTTTGCGGAATATGTCGTCGCCGTTCCCAGCACCGGGAATCCTGTGAATGTCAGCTGTTCTCCGCCTATCTTTCCAGCCTTGTATGAAAGATATGACTCGGCTGCTGCCACATGTGACGCTCCCATGCCGTCCCCGATGAACAGGAATATGTATTTTGCCTTGTCCTGCTTTTCCTTGTCCCTGGCGCTGCATCCGGAAAAGGTGGCTGTCAGTGCGGATAGCAGGAATATACTGCACAGTATCCCTGTGAATGAATGTCTGTTGATCTTCATTGTCATTATCTGTAATTTGCCCGGCAAAGTTACTTTTTTTCTTTCAATTATAGGTGAAAATATCGTAAAAGAGAAGGCGACCCGAAAAGGCCGCCTTCTCTTTTATCTATAAAGCCGGTATGTTACTGGTTTTTCCTTGCAGCATACATTATCTTCAGTGCTGAACATTTACGGAGTTCCTGCTTCACGTCAGTAATGATACCCATGTTGGTCTCTTTGTCAGCTTTTATTGAAACTGTCATGAACTGACGGTCTGCCTCGCTCTTTGACTCCCTTTCCGCCGCGATGAAATCCCTGATGTCATCTGTCGTCCTGAATGAGTCGTTAAGCTGTATACGTGGAGATGTTCCGTACTGCTGCTGAAGGTACTTGGCTGGAGGTCCGATGCTTATGTAGGCAGCGAGATCCTTCCTTTCAAGTTTAGCAACTTCACTTGCCTCCGGAAGCTGATACATGACTTTTGATTCCGTTTCCCTCATGTTCGTTGTCACCATAAAGAAGAACAACAGCATGAAGACGATATCTGACATTGAGGCGGTGGTAAATGCCGGAACCTCTTTTTTGCCTTCGCGTCCAAATTTTGCCATAATGAATTCTCCTTTATTTAGTTCTGTGACACATCTTTAGGCTCTGCCTCAGATATAAGCTGAGGAACTGCCTCCCTAACAATCTCCTGCTGCTCTTCGGTGAGATTCGCATAGGCTTTGCCATAGTTCGCACGGCAGAAATCCTCTCGGATCTCATTGATTGCCCTTACGATCTCATTCTGTACGGCGATATATGCCTGATAGCTTGTACCGCGGTCATTCTGAAGGGAAATCACACCTTTTGAGACAGGGTACTGACCGAAGCCTTCGATATCTTTCATTTCCTTTTCCGGAAGCTTCGGGTCGTCATTAGGGTTGAGAAGGAACTCTTTTATCTTGTCTTTCAATCTGCTCACGTCGATAGGCTCGTTACCAGCAAAAAGTCTGTCCTGCGAATTTATCTTCACGATGATGATATTTCGGCGGTTGACTTTCTGATCCTGTACCTCCTGGTCCTTTGCAGGCATCGGAGGCAGACGACGTTGCAATCCTGAATCCTGATTCATGGTCGTTGTCATAAGGAAGTATGACAACAGCAGGAATGCGATGTCGGCCGATGAGGCTGAATTTAACTCTGGTACTTTCTTTGACATATCTTGTGGCTATTTGCTGCGGATTGCGTTTACTACCAGTCCTATTACGATTGCAACGATTGACGCTCCAAATACAAGATAGGTGATAGTAAGGATTGCATCTGTATTTCTAAGTGTTGTAAATTCCGGCTGCTGGCCTACAAATCCTTGCGCCGGATTTCCTTTAGCCGTCAGGAATGCGAATGCAACTACAACGGCTGCGCCTACAATTACCAGTCCGGTCTTGATCAGACTCTTAGGATTGTTTACGGCTCCCATTACAAGGCCGAGGAGGACGATGAGTCCAATTCCTACAATAACCATGACATAGGACCACCGCAGCAGGGTGTTCACTGAGGTATCGTTAAATCCTGCAGCATACCCCCATACTCCCAGAGCGAACCCCAGAATGACAAGTGCAAGCAGAACGTATTTGATTATTTTGTTGAACATGGTGTGTTTTCAGATTATTTTTTCTCGTGTTTAACCAGGATGTCTACAAGTGAGATTGAAGCATCTTCCATCTCAATAGAGAGAGCATCGATCCTTGAAAGGATATAGTTGTAGAAAATCTGAAGGATGATAGCTACGATCAAACCGCCGACAGTCGTAATCAAAGCGACCTTCATACCACCTGCCACGATGTTAGGGGAGATATCACCTGCAATCTGGATTGCATCGAATGCCTGCACCATTCCGACAACCGTTCCCAAGAATCCCAGAGATGTTGCGAGGGAGATGAACAGGCCGACCCATGTAAGTCCGTTCTCCATGAGGCTCATCTGTACTGAACCGTATGAAACGACAGTCTTTTCAACGACTTCGATTCCCTGGTCCATACGGAGGAAGCCCTGGTAGAAGATGCTGGCTACTGGTCCGCGGGTATTGCGGCAAACTTCCTTGGCTGCCTCTACTCCACCTTCGTTGAGAGCTTTTTCAATGTTGGCAAGGAGCTTCTTCGTATTTACTTTAGCGAAGCTGAGGTAAAGAATTCTTTCGATGCAGATTGCAAGTCCGAGGATAAGGCACAGGATAATGGTTGTCATGAAGCCTGGACCACCCTGGATGAAGTAGGTCTTGAGCTGCTGGTGAAGCGGAACTTCGCCCTGTGTTGCAGCAACGAGCTCTGCCATTGACTGAGGCTGTGAGGATGTTACCTGCTCAGTTGCAGCTGCTTCGTCTCCGGCCGGTTCCTGAGCTGTTGCGTATTGTGCAGAAAAGGCCATCAGGCCGATTACTGCCAAAAACATGAAAATTTTTTTCATAATTGTTTTTGTGTGTTTAATTAATAATGTATTAAATCGTTATAGTTTTCATTTACGGTCCTTTAGGGCTATTCCGCTCTTTAAAACCGGTGCAATTTAGCAATTAATTTTCACATGACAATAGCTAAATTGATATTTCTCCTCTGAAATTTCTGTTCAGCAGCTCCTTCACCAGAGTGTTGTCCCCGGTCTGCCCGAGCAGGAAGAACAGTTTTCCCAGGGCGCTTTCCGTAGTGCTGTCATAGCCGCTGACCACGCCTGCCTCAAGCAGGGCCTTGCCGTTTGAGTACAGGTGCATGTTGACCGTCCCGGACAGGCACTGGGTCACGTTGAGCAGCACTTTCCCGGAGGCAGCGGCCTGCCGGACCAGGTTTATGAACCAGTCCTTGCACGGTGCGTTGCCGCATCCGTATGTTTCCATGATCACTGCCCTTGTCTCCTCTCCGCAGAGGATGTTCCTGACCACCTGAGGGGTTATCCCGGGATGTATCTTGAGAATGGATACCCTGGTGTCCAGTCCGGTGTGGATTGTCAGCCCGGAGTCCCAGTCCGATGGCCTGATGATGAGCGGGGTGTTGTACCTGATGCTGATGCCTGCCTCGGCCAGAGGGGGCATGTTCATGGACCTGAAGGCAGTGAAGTTGTCTGAACTGACCTTGCTGGCACGGTTGCCGCGCATGAGCATGTTGTCGAAGTATATGCACACCTCCGGAACTATGGCGTGCCCGTCCTTGTCCTTGGCCGCAGCTATCTCTATCGCCGAGACGAGGTTTTCCTTCCCGTCCGTCCTCGGGATGCCGATGGGAAGCTGGCTCCCGGTGAAGATTACCGGCTTTGCGAGGTTTTCGAGCATGAAGCTGAGGGCGGAGGCGGAGTAGGCCATAGTGTCCGTCCCGTGCAGGACGACAAAGCCGTCGTACATGTCGTACTTCTCAAGTATCAGTTTTGCAAGGCTCTGCCACAGGCCGGGTTCCACGTCCGAGGAATCCATTATCGGGTCGAAGGTGTACGAGTCTATCCTGTATGCGAATTTGCGCAGTTCCGGCACTTCCTCCAGGATCTGGCTGAAGTCGAACGGACTGAGGGCCTGTGTGGAGGGGTCCTGTTTCATGCCGATTGTCCCTCCGGTGTATATGAGCAGAAGCGATGCCCTCCGGGTCTGGTCTGAAGGTGTCATATGCTGAAAAGTTTTCGTGCGTTTGATGTCGTTACGGCGGCTGTCTCCTCTATGCTGATTCCCTTGATTTCTGCGAGTTTTCCCGCTATATAGGGTATGTATCCGCTCTCGTTCCTTGTACCCCGTTTCGGGACCGGTGTAAGGTAAGGGGAGTCCGTTTCCAGGACAATGCGGCCGAGGGGTATCTCTTTGACAGTCTCTGCGATGGATGCTTTCTTGTATGTCAGGACGCCGCCGATGCCGATATACCAGTCCCCGCATTTCTGGAGACGGCGGAATGTCTCCACGCTGCCGCTGAAGGCATGGAATACCCCTCTCAGTTCGAGCCTCCTGTTCTTTTCGAGTATTTCAAGGATCGGCCCGGTGGCCTCCCTGGAATGTATTATGAGGGGAAGGCCTTTCCCGTGTGCGAGGAATATCTGGTATTCGAGTGCGTCTTTCTGTTCCTGTACGAATTCCTTTGACCAGTAGCAGTCCATCCCTGTCTCCCCGATGGCTTTTATGCCGTGGTCCAGATACTGCTCCATCTTTTCGATCTCTGTCCGCCAACCTGCGTCCACGGATGTTGGGTGCAGGCCCAGGCACGGGAAAAGCCTTCCGGGATGCCGGAGGGCGAGGGAGAACATGGCCTGCCTGGTCTTGCTGTCGATGTCGGGCAGGACCATTTTCCCCACTCCGGATGCGGCCGCCCTCTCTACGGCGGGGTCCTCCTCCCCTTTGAACGCTTCATCGTAAAGGTGTGTATGCGTATCAATGAATTCCATAGTCGTTTCTCCAGTAGATGGCCGCAAAGGTAAGTATTATTTCAGTCTGATGTAACATCTTTGCAGGAGGTCGGTACTGATTATTCCGTCGGTCTCAAGAAGCGCCGTATATTCGAGAGCCTCTTTGTATGTGATTCCTGCGGAGGCGGCCAATTCCTCGATTGTTATTCCCCTGTTCTTTTTGATGCACAGGACAATACGTGACAGCATGCTTATGCTTGACCCGCTGTATCTTTCCCCATATACGGCCTTTACTGTCTCGGTGGGGCTCTTCCTTCCGGGGCTTTCCCGGAATTTCAGGCCGATGCTTTCGACAAGCCATTTTTCGGACAGGATGCTTTCGGCCACCTTCTCTTTTATGAGCAAGTTGCATCCCTGTGAATGAGTGTCGTCTATCCTGCCTGGCAGGGCATAGACGTCACGGGAGTATGAGAATGCCAGCCTTGCCGTGATCATGCCTCCGCCTTTTTGCTTCGATTCCACAAGGACAGTGGCGCGGCTCAGCCCTGCGATAATGCGGTTCCTCCTTATGAAGTTGATCTGCAGCGGCACTGTCCCCGGAGGGTAGTCCGTCACCAGGGCGCATCCGGGGGTGGATGCAATCCGCTGTGCCGTTTCCCTGTGCCTCGACGGGTAGACAGTGTCTATGCCTGTAGCCATGACGGCTATTGTCGGGGCTCCCGCCTCAAGCGCTGTGGTGTGCGCTATGATGTCCGTCCCGATGGCGAGGCCGCTCACTATGGCCGGGGCAGGGGATGAGCGGGCGAGGGCGCCGGTGATTCTTCTGCACCACTCTTTCCCGTAATCCGAGACATCCCTTGTGCCGACCACGGCAACGGACATTTCCCTGCCGAAGACTTCATCCGGGGTGGACTGGCTCTTTATGTACAGTCCAACGGGAGGGTCCTCGCATTCCTCCAGAAGCTGCGGGTAGCCGGGTGCTCCCCAGAATATGAATGAGTATCCTCTGCCGTACAGCATGTCGAGTTCTTCCGCCGCTTCCGAAAGTGTCCGGGCGCATATCATCTGTCTTGCCCCCGTGTCCTTCCCGAGCAGACTGTCAAGTTCTCCAGGCTTGAGCCGGAATACCTGCGAGGCGCTTCCGAGGTTCGAAATCAGCGCGAGTGCAATCCTGGGCCTGAACCCGAATATCCTGTTGAGTGCGCAGCAGCACACGTCTTCGTCGTAGATGCGTTCCATTTTTTGCGGGCAAAGATACTCCGGTATGACAGAAAAAACGCGCTCCGGAATATGCGGGAACGCGTTTTTTTCTGTTTCTTTATGTTTTTTCCCTTTCTTTAGGAAAAGATAAAGATTCTTTTTTCTGAATTTTTATAAATCCTCTATCGGATATCGGAAAGCCGTCTCATATTATCAGCATTGCGTCACCGTAAGGTCCGAACTTGTAGTCCTCCTTCAGTGCTATGCCGTATGCCTTCATGACATTTTCGTATCCGCCGAATGCGGCTACGGACATGAGCATGGTCGAGCACGGGGTATGGAAATTGGACACGATGGCGTCAGGGATGGCGAACCTGTATGGCGGAAAGATGAACTTGTTGGTCCAGCCGTCGTACGGGCGCACCTCGTCGTTCGTTGTCACGTAGGTCTCCAGGCCGCGTATCACTGTCACGCCGACTGCGAGGACCTTGTGCTTCTCCCTTTTGGTTTTATTGATAAGGTCGGCGGTCTCCTCTGATATGATGAGCCTCTCGGAGTCCATCTTGTGCTTCGAAAGGTCTTCTACGTCGACAGAGCGGAAATGCCCTATCCCCATGTGCAGGGTGATGAATGCCTTGTTTATGTCTTTCAGGATCATTCTGTTGAACAGCTCGCGGCTGAAATGCAGCCCGGCTGCCGGGGCGGAGACGGCCCCTTCATGCTTCGCGAATATAGTCTGGAAATTCTCTGCGTCCTCGGGCGATACCTTTTCTTTTACCCATTTGGGTACAGGAGTCTCGCCAAGACCGAAAAGTGTGGACTTGAAGTCTTCATAAGGACCGTCATAAAGGAACCTCAGGGTCCTTCCCCTTGATGTGGTATTGTCGATGACCTCGGCCACGAGACTCTCGTCATCCCCGAAATAGAGCTTGTTGCCTATCCTTATCTTCCTTGCCGGGTCCACTATTACATCCCAGAGCCTCTGCTCCCTGTTCAGCTCACGCAGGAGGAACACTTCTATATCCGCACCTGTCTTCTCCTTGTTGCCGTAGAGCCTTGCCGGGAATACTTTAGTGTCGTTGAGGACGAACGTGTCACCTTTCCCGAAATAGTCGATGATGTTCTTGAAGAGCTTGTGCTCTATTTCCCCGGTGTCTTTGTGGAGGACCATCAGTTTACATTCGTCACGCCATCTCGGCGGCTCGGAAGCGACTTTGTCTTTTGTCAGATTGAACTGGAATTGTGAAAGTTTCATATTGTAACGTCAGTTCGACAGATTTTTATTTATAAAATGTGCAATTTTACCGCATACACATCATTATACGATAATTTCGCGCAATTGTTTCATCCGGACGGGAAAATTATACTTTCGCCTCTCTGAATACCTCTGCGATAGACGGATAGGTCCTGGTCAGGAAGGGGGGAAGGCTCGATTTGGCGACCCATGCCGCCTTGGTTATGTCCTCCTCGGTCTGCGGGGTCAGGTCTGTGGGGTCTGTGTACAGCATGTCATACCACCATGTGTGTTTCAGGTGCCAGATGCCGTCCCTCTTGTAGCAGTGGTCCGTGATGCATATAAGGTCCCTGAGCTCGAGCTGCTTCACCCCTGTCTCCTCCTGTACTTCTCTCAGTGCGGTGGTCCTGATGTCCTCTCCCTGTTCCTGATGTCCTTTCGGGAGGTCCCAGTAGCCGTTCCTGCTTATAAGCAGGTAGTCTCCGCGCCTGTTCGATACCAGGCCCCCGCCTGCGTTCACCTCTTTGAACTCCGAGCACACTTTCCTGTATGTGCCTTCCGTGTCCTCTGTCGGGATGTATATCCGGAGCAGGGAGTCTGACTGCTCGAAAAGGTCTGTCAGTTCATGGATCATCGCCGGATCTCCGATGGAAAACTGTATGGCGTTGGGGTCAGTAAGGGCCTGTTCCCGGGGGGAGCAGATGGCTATGCATCTCTTTTCAAGGTATATTTTGTGCATTTCTGTGTTAAATTTCTTAACTTTGCAGGGAATGTGCCTGCAAATATATGCATAGTTTATTAACGCAAATTCAAAATTAAATAAATATGGAATCAACTGAAAGAAAAGTCGCCAAGGCTCTGCTTGACATCAAAGCCGTAATGCTCAGCCCGGACAAGCCTTTCAAATGGGCTTCCGGATGGCTCTCCCCGATTTATTGCGACAACAGGAAAATCCTCTCATGCCCGGAGCTCCGGGACAATGTCTGCAGGTGGATGGCCGACAATATAATCGAACGCTACCCTGATGTGGAGGTGATCGCCGGCGTGGCTACAGGTGCCATTGCGCATGGAGCGCTGATCGCATATATGCTCAAGAAGCCGTTCGTGTACGTACGTCCCAAGCCGAAGGACCACGGGACAGGCTCCCAGATAGAGGGCATGCTGCCGGAGGGGGCGAAAGTGGTGGTTGTCGAGGACCTTATCTCCACCGGTGCCAGCAGCCTTTCTGCTGTGGACGCCCTTGTCAAGGCCGGTGCATACGTGAAAGGTATGGTTGCCATATTCTCGTACAATTTCAACCAGTCCAGGCGTGCTTTTGAAAACGCTGATGTGGAGCTGAACACCCTTACCAACTATGACACCCTGATAGATGTGGCGAGCCAGACCGGATATATCAATGCCAGTGACATGGGGCTGCTGAAAGAGTGGAGGTTCTCTCCGTCTACATGGGGTAAAAACGAATGATGGGATGTCTACAGAGATAAAGAGCAAGCATGCCGTAGTGTCGAAGCCTCCGTACCAGCTGTATATGGCGTTTGTCGACATGCGCAATTTTGTCCAGTTCCTCCCGGAGGACAAGAAGAAGGACGTTACAGCCGACTATGATTCCATAAAGGCTGTTGTGCAGGGGTTCTCCATAGGTGTAGCGGTCTCGGAGAGGGTTCCTTATTCGAGGATAGATTTCTGTGATGACGGCGCCCCTTTCAAGTTTTCTGTGTCGCTGCATTTCGATGCGGCGGGGAGCGACCCGTACAAGACGGACTTTTATATAGAGGTATCGGCCGATCTGAATTTCATGATGAAAATGATGCTCGGGTCAAAAATAAAGGAGGCCCTTGACAAGATGGTCGACGGCCTGGCGGCCATGTCGGAAGGCAGGATGCCGGAGGGGGTGGACCCTTCTATGTTCCCGGAGGGCTTCGACCCGTCAGCCTTTGGCGGGACTCGGTCTTAATTGCTGCGTGATATGGGCGGCGGTCTGAAAGAGGGCTTCAGAAAGTATCTGGAGGAGGCGATAGGGCATGAAAATGCGCTTGTCGCTTTTTCTGCTTTAGACCGGTCCGCATCAGTGTCGGTGAGGCTGAACCCGTACAAGGTGCCATCCTTGCCGGAGCGGTGGACCAGGGCTGTACCGTGGTCCCGCCATGGCAGGTTCCTCGATGACAGGCCGTCTTTTACCCTGGACCCTCTGTTCCATGCGGGGGCGTATTACGTCCAGGATTCTTCATCGATGTTTGTCGGCCACATGTTCAGGCAGGTCCTGCCGGGTGTGATGGCCGGGAAGTCCAGGCCGCTGCGGGTGCTTGACCTGTGTGCGTCCCCGGGAGGGAAGACGACCGATCTTGCCGCTTCTCTCAGGGAGGTCTGCGGAAGCAGCTTTGTCCTGGTGTCCAACGAAGTAGTGAGCCAGCGGGCATCGGTCCTGGCCTCGAATGCCGCAGTGTGGGGGGATCCGTGCGTGGCTGTGACATCCTCCGACCCTTCAGTGTTCGCATCCATGGCAGGCTGGTTCGATGTCATACTTGCCGATGTCCCGTGTTCGGGGGAAGGCATGTTCAGGAAAGACACCCAGGCACTGCAGCAGTGGTCTGAAGACAACGTGAAGCTGTGTCAGGCCCGGCAGCGCCGGATTGCCGGAGATGTATGGCCCGCTCTCGCTGAAGGAGGGGTATTCATCTATTCCACATGCACGTTCAACAGGTACGAGAATGACTGCAATGTACAGTGGATATCCGGAAATCTCGGGGCGGAAAACATTTCCTCGAAGGTGTTTGCCGGCACCGGCATGCCGGAAGGGGTGCTCGCGACAGAAAGCGGCTTCAGCCTGGTCCCGGGCCTTGTTGAGGGTGAAGGCCAGTACTGCGCGGCTCTTGTCAAGACTTCCGGAGGGGCTCCTTCCAGGACAAGGGAGGCCAGAGGCGGCTTCAGCCCGCTTTCCGGGCCCATGGCTTCCGAAGTCAAGGAATATTTTGCCGGGGATGTGGACGTCCTTCTCAAGGACGGCTTTGTCAAAGTGCACCCGGCTGCCGTTTCCGGCGAAATGTCCCATATTGCGGGACGTCTTAACGTATTGTCCTCGGGATGTGCTGCAGGTGAATTCAAGAAGAATGTGCTGGTACCCGACCCTGACCTTGCCCTGTCCATTATCTTCCGGCGCGATACATATCCATGGGCTGATGTGGACCTCGGTACGGCTCTGTCATACCTTCACGGGGACCAGCCTGCGCCCGGCGGCTATCCGGCGGGGTATATGACGGTATGCTACGGGGGACTCCCTCTCGGGTTCGTCAAGAATCTCGGCAACCGCTGCAACAGCCTCTACCCGCGCAGCCGGCGCATCCGGATGGATATAGGCAGAAACATTTTCAGGACAGATCAATTACAGAATAAAAAATAGTGACAATGGGAAAATCTTTTATAAAGGGCATAATAGCGGCGGCATTTGCGCTCGTCTTCTCCTCATCCGCCGGGGCCCAGGCGAATGACGGGACGGATGCAAAGGTGAAGGAATATGCGGAGCGTTATAATCTTCTGGTGTCCAAACTCGGGGTGGACGGTGTGGGGGTCGAGACAGTGCTTAACAACTGGGCTGCCGTGGCTCCGGACGATGTAAATATGCTGACCGGGCGGTTCAGCTACTATTTTGCAAAATCGCAGAGGACGGAGGTGGTCCAGAAGGAACAGGGAAAGTTCATGGGGGCGGCTCCTGTGCTTGTCCTGAAGGACTCCACAGGAACTGACGTGAACTATTTCCAGGAGACGTTCTATAACGACTCCCTGTATACTCTCTCGATGAAATACCTCGACAGGGCAATCAGGCTGGATTCCGACAGGCTTGACCTGCGGTTCCTGAAGGCGACGGCCCTTGTCGCCTACGAGAAGGAGAGCCCTGATATGGCATTGGCCTATCTCGAGAAGCTGGCTGACGAGAACGTGCTGGTGGACGGGCAGTGGGAGTACCCGGGAGTGGAGATGTCGGACACCCTGTTCTGCAGCCTGATGCAGGAATACTGCTATACGTTTTTCAATATAGGCAGCAAGGGGGCGTATTCGGCTTTCTACAGACTGTCAGAAAAGATGCTGGGATATTATCCTGATGAGGTAGTGTTCATGGACAACATGGGGTCCTACTATCTGGTGGCCGAGAATGACAGCAAGACAGCCATGAAGTATTATTCAAAAGTCCTCAAGAAAGCCCCTGACGACTATACTGCCATCAAGAACAGCGTGCTGATTGCCAGGAAGCAGAAGAACACCAAGATGGAGAAGAAATATCTCGAGAAACTTGCCGGGATAAGCACGGGCCAGGAGAAGCTGGCTGCGGAAGCACGCCTTAAGTTCCTGCAGCAGTAAATTTTAATGAATTATAGGTCATGCCGCTTCGAAATTTACTTATATTTGCAGATTGAAGTTAATGCGTTAGTATTTAATATGAAAAAATTGATGATTGCGATGCTTCCGGCTCTTGCCGTAGCTTGCGGAAATCCGGAGACAGAGACCTCTGCTCTGGACCTGACCAACCTTGACACATCCGTTTCACCGGCCGATGACTTCTACCGGTATGCGACGGGAGGATGGCAGAAAAAGAATCCGTTGAAACCAGAATATTCAAGATACGGCGTGATGGATATACTCAGCGAGAACAACCAGAAACGCCTCAATGACCTGTTCAAGTCCATGGGACAGTCTTCCCCTATGCCGGGGAGCGTGGAGCAGAAGATCTCCGACCTGTACAAGATGGGGCTCGATTCCGTGCGGCTCAATTCTGAAGGGGCCGCCCCGATAAAATCCCTGCTCGGGCAGATACTTTCCGTCAAGGACAAGAGGGGGGTGATGGAGGTGATCACTGAACTCCACTCTGCTGCTGACTACCCTCTTTTCGCCACCTATGTCGCCGCCGATCTCGCTGACAGCAGGAAACAGGTGCTCTACCTGAACCAGTCCGGGCTCGGAATGTCGGACCGCGACTATTATCTCGACACCGCCAATACGGCCCTGAAGGACGGCTACAGGACTTTCCTCGAGAAGGTGTTCGCCCTTTCGGGGATGGAGAATTCAGTTCAGGCAGCGGCTGATGCCGTCGCCATCGAGGACGAGATAGCCAGGGCATCATGGTCCAGCGTTGAGCTTAGGGACGTGGCTCGTTCCTACAACCCGATGTCTTCCCAGGAGCTTGAGAAGCAGTATCCGAACCTTGATTTCGGACTGTATTTCAGGCTGTCCGGCATACAGCCGCAGGAGAAGGTGGTCGTAGGGCAGCCTTCATATTTCACCGCCCTTGATTCCCTCATGGCCTCGACTGACCTTGAAAAGATGAAGAACTATCTGGCAGGACAGTTTGTCAGGGGGGCCTGCGAGGCTCTGAGCGACAGTTTCTATGTCGCCTCCTTCGACTTCTTCCAGAAGCAGATGGCCGGTGTCAAGGAACAGAAGCCGCGCTGGAAAAGGGCCATGTCCGTGCCAAACAGCATACTTTCCGAAGCCGTGGGCGAAATATATGTGACAAGATATTTCCCGGCAGAGGAGAAGGAGAAGGTCAAGCACATGGTGGAGAACCTGAAGACTGCCCTCGGAGAGCATGTCGACTCTCTGACATGGATGAGCGACACCACCAAGATGAAGGCCCACGAGAAACTCAACGCATTCACTGTGAAGATCGGTTATCCGGACAAGTGGAAGGATTATTCCTCCCTCATCATAAACCCTTCATTGAGCTACTACGAGAATATAAGGAATGCGGCAAAATGGTATGTCGCTGACAATATGTCACGTATGGGCAAGCCTACAGACAAGGACGAGTGGCTGATGAGTCCTCAGACTGTCAATGCATACTACAATCCTACCACCAACGAGATATGCTTCCCGGCTGCTATCCTCCAGCCTCCTTTCTATAATCCGGAGGCGGACGACGCCCTCAACTATGGCGCCATAGGAGTGGTAATCAGCCACGAGATGACACACGGGTTCGATGACCAGGGCCGCATGTTCGACAAGAACGGGAACATGGTCAACTGGTGGACCGATTCCGACGCCGGAGCGTTCAACAGCAGGGCGCAGAAGCTTGTTGAGCAGTTCAACCAGGTGCAGATACTTCCTGACCTCATGGCGAACGGAGCCCTCTGCCTTGGGGAGAACATAGCTGACCAGGGCGGTCTGAGAATTGCGTACACGGCTCTACAGAACTCTTTCGGGGACACGCATCCGGAGCCTGTTGACGGTTTCACCGCGGAGCAGAGGTTCTACCTTTCATATGCAGGCATCTGGGCCCAGAACATTACGGACGAGGAGAAGGCAAGGCTTACCAAGCTTGATGTCCACTCCCTCGGGGAAAACAGGGTGAATGTGACCCTGCGCAATATCCAGACATTTTTCGACGCATTCGGCATCAAGGAAGGAGATGCCATGTATCGTCCTGAAAGCGAACAGGTGGTGATCTGGTAACTTTTCTGGCATTGATGGATGTTTCCCTGTTTATAGCCAGAAGACTCCGGTTCAAAGGAAGGATTGCGATGGTCTCTATCGCCGTCAGTTTCTTTGTAATGATAATATCCGTCTCTATCTCATCCGGTTTCCGGCATGAGATCAGGGACGGAATCTCTTTTCTGTCAGGAGACGTGCAGCTGACCCCTGTCAATCTCAACTATCTCGATGAATCCGCCCCGATAGGGCGACATCCTGCATATCTGGAGCATGTCGAGGCTCTTGACGGGGTGGAGAGCGTGCTCCCTGCCGTATACAAGACAGGCATCATAAAGACCGGGGATGACATACACGGGGTGATATTCAAGGGTGTGGAGAACCCCGGGACTGTCGCAGGGGCAGATTCCCTTCCGCCGCTCGGGGTGGCTGTACCTTCAGGCCTGGCCTCGATGCTGAGGATAGAACGGGGGGACACCCTGCTTTCCTATTTCATAGGGGAGAGGGTGCGGGTCCGGAATTTCACCGTGGCTGCCATATATGATGGAATGCTTGATGGCGACCCGCAGAATATGGTGGTGTTCGCCGGCCTGTCGGACCTGCAGAGGCTCAACGGATGGGGGCGGGACAGTGTATCCGCCCTTGAAGTGATACTTGACGACAGGTACCGGGGCACTGACGGGATGGAGATGATGCAGCAGGAGATAGGCAGCCTCGCCCTGCTCCATTCGGACGGGGATTCTGCCTCTGTCGTTGCCAGGTCCGCAGTATCCCGCTATCCCCAGATATTCGATTGGCTGAACCTGATAGACTTCAATGTGTTCTTCATACTCCTGCTCATGACGGCTGTCGCCGGGTTCAATATGATTTCCGGACTTCTGATAATGCTTTTCGAGAACATATCCACTATAGGCCTTCTCAAGGCCGTCGGTATGGACAACCGGCATATAGCCCGGGTTTTCCTTCTTAGTGCGTCTTCCGCGGTGCTGAAAGGCATGCTTGCCGGGAATGCGGCCGCCCTTGCCTTCTGCCTCGTACAGGGGCTTACGCACATGATAACCCTGGACCCTTCAAACTATTTCATCTCGTATGTCCCGGTGCATGTGGACCTGCCTGCGTTCCTTCTCGCGGACGTGGCGGCGTATCTTGCCATCATGCTCCTGCTGCTGATCCCGTCGCTGTTCATAACGAAAATCGACCCCGCCATAACGGTCAGGGTCGCTTGAATTTTCCACAACTTTTTATCCTACCCTGTCATTACGCCGGGCAGATGGCGCAGAAGGAGTCATAGATATCCAGGATGCTGTCGATATAGTTAATCGTTTCGTGCCCCTGGAATTTTCCCAATTTCACGCATTCTTCCTCGAGTATGGAGTCCTGCCGCATCTCCGGTATCACCCGGACCACCTCCTCCCACCTGTTCGGGTCCAGCCCGCGTGCGGCGGCGAGATTGCGGCAGTCGGCTATGCGGCCTTCACCTGCATTGTATGAGGCCAGGGTGAAAAGCACTTTCTCCGTAGCGTCCAGATCCTGCCCTTTGAACATTTTCTGGAGCCTGTCCAGATGCAGGGTGCCGGCCTTGATGTTCTCCTTAGGGTCGGTGAGGTCCTCAATCCCATAATATTCCGCCGTGGAAGGCATCACCTGCATCAGGCCTGCTGCACCACGTCCCGAATATGAGTTGATGGAAAACCTGGATTCCTGGTATATCACGGCGGCGAGCATCCTCCAGTCCCATCCGAGGATACGTGCGTTTTCCTTTATCAGGCTGTCATACGGGCTGATATGGGACGGGCTGTACCCTGCACGCGGATTGTAGGAGTTGAAAAACCTTTCCTTCGCGCTGTAATATTCAGGGGTCTTTTCATAATAGCTGATCCATGAATTGATTGCCATGATTTTCTCCGGTGCCTCCTTGCTGACTGCCCATACGGAGTTGTCCCCTGTCCTGATGGACAGCATCAGTTCGTCATGGCCTTCCGCCTCCGACGGAAGAATTACCGCGATGTCCACCTTGCCGTCACGGAGAGAATCCAGATAATTCTCGCCGCTGTGGGCGGTGACTATCGAAAGCTCCCTTCCAGCCGTCTTTGCGAACTGGCTGAGAAGTTCGTAGTTGAAGCCTGTGTTCAGGCCGTTGCTGCTGTACATGTCGTTCCCCAGAACGATTGCACACTTGATTTCCGATGAATCAAAGCTCTCCTTTGATTCTGACGATTCCATCACATGGGCCCTGTCACTTGCCGTCACGGCAATGAATGTCAGGACAGTCGTGATCAGATACCGTCTTGTCCTTTTACTAACCATAATAATTTATCTGCTTATAGCGCCTCTGCAGTATTTATGCCACTGGAAGAAAAACTTCCTCCGGATGACAGTCCTGAAGAGCTTCGTCCGCCTTCTCCGGCGGATGCTCCTCCTACTGAGGCATTTTTACCTGACTGGATATAGAAAGGCCAGAATATCCCGAATTTGATGGCCCGCTGCGGCCTGATGTAATGGTGGGCTCCGAAATAGTCCACGGACCTTTCCGGCCATCCCATCCCGGCATTGACCAGCTTCACGAATATGCATGCCCTTTTCCACTGGATGTTCACGAACGCATCAATATACGGGCTGTTCCCGTACCGCTCCTCGGTCTGGTTGTGGAACAGGCCGAGGGCCGGGCTGTATGCCGGGGCATACCAGCGGGTCGTGTACCATGCGTTCGCGCCTATCTGCATCTGCATGACCTTCTTCACTACATCGAACTGGAAATAGTATCTGAAGTTCAGTGCGAGGGTAGGCAGCGGGAGCACATCGGTGTTCGATGAAAGCTGGAACAGGGCCTGATGGTCGAAATGGAACTTCCACAGCCGGAAATTTTTCGAAAGGGAAGCTGTCATTACGCTCATCGGGGTGGCGTTCTGTCTTACTATACCTTCAGTATCATAATATATGTTGTTGCTTAACAGTGCGTATCCGAATGTCGCCTTCAGTTTCCAGTGCGGTATTGCCGCGCTGGCCTCAATGCGGGTTTCGGAGATTTTCCCGAAACTGTTGTCCCACCTGTAATGGTTCGACAGGTAGTGCTGCTGGTACCAGTCCGGCTCTTTCAGGGAGGTGTTGAAGTGGGCGTTGAAGCTCACAGGGCTCTTCCTGGCCTTCCTGAACGGGAAGATGTTGAATCCGAGGTTCGCATCCACCATGAAGTCATTGATCTCGGCCCCGAGGAAGGTGTATCGTCCCATAGCGTCCCATTTCATGAACTTTTTGATCTGGCCCTGCGCCCCGGCATAAAGGTAGACCGAGTTCCTCACCACGTTAGTGCCCTTCGAAAGGTAGTTCTGTGTCCTGCTGAAGTCATAGTAGTGCAGCAGCTTGTCTCCTATCCCGACGTCCAGCTTCGATACTACACCATCGTCCGACCACGGCTGCAGCCTTATGAAGAGCCTGTTCTCGAACTTCATCACACGCTGCGAGTCAGCCGTGCTTGTAGGGTTGAGGTAGAACCGGTTGTTGTACAGGTCCCTTCCGTACTGGCCGCTCTCGCCGGAATCTATTTCGTCCGTGTACATCTTGGTGAACACGGAGTATTCAGAGCTGTGTCCTATAAAGGCAGTGGTGATGTCCCTGTCCACTGTGTCTGCCTCTTCTGCAGAGGCTTCAAGAGCCAGCCTCTCCTGTTCCATTTCGAGGTATTCACTGATGGCAGTGCTGTCTCCGGAGGCCATTATGCTGTCACGCCTGGCCTGCTCTGCCTTCATTTCCTTTTTCTTTCCGATATTGTTGATGAAGTTGAACGGGATCCTGTATGTCTGGTCGAGGAATACGGTGTTCTTCTTCACAGTGTTTGACGCACTCTGGAGATGCACGTCCACCTCCCTTACATCCACAGTGGTGTCCCTGATCCAGGTATTGTCTACAATTCCTCCGTTCTCGCTCTTTTCAATCTTGTTGTAGATGTAGCCGGCATGCATCAGGTATCTTTTCCCCATGTAGTTTGTGGAGGCGACGAATGTCCTGTTGTCGACGTCCTCCCTCTTCAGCATGCCGTTGCCACCGTACCTGTGGTATTCGAGGGTGACGTTCAGCTCGGGGAGTATGTTCTGGGTGGTGAGTATCTTGATGTCGGACTCCTCCTTCTCCTGATTGGCGAAAAGGGTGCCCCAGTAGGCGAGTTCAGTGTAAGGTGTCTTTGTGTTGAACATCGGGAGGTTGTCAGGGGAGTAATTGTATATCCTGTACGGAGAATAGAATACGACGTTCTCTTCCTCCTCCCGCTTGAAATAGTTGTATGTCTGTACCGGGGAGCCGATCACTCCCAGATAGGATACGTTCACGTCTTCTTTATAGAAGGGGTAGTCGTTGAAATGGTAATTGTACGTGGTGTCCTGCTCATGCAGTTCGATGTTGTTGAAGTACATGTCATGCGTCCAGGTTATCAGCCTCTTGTACTGCATGGAGTCGGGCACTGCAAAAGTTTCCAGTATCCTCGGGGTGGCCGCTATCACGCTGTCCCTTGCGGCGAGGATGCTGTCCCTCCTGTTCAGGATGCTGTCCGCCCTTGCCATAAGTATCGGCAGCTGCTGTTCCTTGATGACCTTTTTCTGCTCCTTGCGGGAGAGGCTGCCGAACCAGGCGAGGGAGTCCCGGATGGCAATGTCCGTGGAATCCTTTGTGTACAGGGAGTCGAGCAGGTGCAGCTGTATTGAATCGCCTGCCTCGATCAGGGAGTCCCGGGTCTGGAGCCTTGTCGGGGTGTCCTTCAGTTCTACATAGTACCTGTAGCGCAGGGTGTCCGTAAGCCGGAGTGAATCCGGGGGGATGATCGTATCCCTTGCTGTAAGCGCGTTGACGGAATCCACTTTCGCTGAAATGGAGCCTATGACTGCCGCTATCCCCGGGTTTGAATGTATGAAAACAACACTGTCTGAAGCCTTCATGGCTTCAGTGTCAACTGATTCCCTTATGATAGAACTGTCTGTGCTTCTGGCCTGCTGCAGGGAGTCGGCAATCGACCTCAGTCGGCCTGTCCTTGCTGCGTCAATCCCGAAAGACTGTACCGCGGCGATTCCTATCAGCAGCGCAGGAATCCATATTTTAGATAACAGGTTCTTCATACGAACCTGCAAAGGTATGTAAAAATATTTAGAAACTGCCTAAAAAATTTTATTTATGCACAATCCTGATCCCTGAAGCCTCCAGTTCCCGGAGGGTCCTGAGGTGGTTTTCATGGTCCACATACCCCAGCGCCCTGGAAATGAGGTGGACCGGGAATCCCGCTTTCTGCAGGTCCAGGCATGTCTCTTTTACGCAGAATTCTGTGGCTATTCCGCATACGTACACATCCTTTATATCCATCATCTCCAGGATTTCGCCCAGGGACTGTCCGGCCTTGTTGGTCCCGTCGAATCCGGAGTACTGCTCGCGGTCCTTGTCGCAGCCTTTGTAGAATGTGAGCTCCTCTTTCATGTACGGCTGGAGCATTTCATGCACGGCTCCTCCGTGTGTGCCTTCGACGCAGTGGGACGGCCATGTACCTCCGTTTCCCGTGAAGGAGCAGTGCCCCGCCGGGTGGTGGTCGCATACGAACAGTATGGGGAAGGTATCCAGTATTTCGTTTTCGTCCCCGCTCTGCCCGGCCGTCATCCTGTCGATGAATGCGGCCGTCTCGTTGACTGCGTTTTTTGCATTCTGGCATGCGAGGGACCCGTCTATGAAGTCGTAAAGCATGTCTACTATCACAAGGGCTGAATCTGTCATGTCTGTCAAAGGCTGAAGTTGTTGATTTCTGATACAAGTCTGTTTATTATCCCCATCTTGAGGTCATAGAGAGAGTCGGAGATGTCCACCTTGTAGTAGTGGGGGTTGATCAGTCGTTTCTCGCTCGGGCTGAAGTGCTTCAGGGTATCGTCGTAATATGCCTTTTTCTCCGTCAGCGCATGGACAGGGACACACCTTTTCCCGTTTTCCATCACCTTGGCCTGCAACGGTTTCGCCGTGTATGTCCCGGCCTCGAAGGTCTTGAACTTGTAGCGGTCGTTCTCGTCGTAGATGGTGAATGTCTCCCCGGCCTCGATCTTCTCCGTCAGGGTGTCCCCGCGCAGGCATGTCACGTCGGCTTTGAACACCTGCCCTTTTTCAGGGTCGTCCCTGGTGATCCTGTACGTAATCTGGAATCCCGGGTTTATGAGCTTGGCCTTGTCCTCGGAGCGCTTGAGCACCGGCTGCCCGCCTATCTGCACGAGCTTGTAGACATTCCCGAAGCACGGGCTGGCCTTGCTGGTCGCTATCGCGTCGCCCACCCCGTATGAATCTATGCAGGCCCCCTGCCTTTCAAGGTCGGAGATGATGTACTCGTCCAGGGAGTTGGTGGCGAATATCCTGCATTTGCGGAAACCGTTCTCGTCCAGGATCTCCCTGCACTTGCAGGACAGGTATGCAAGGTCGCCGCTGTCGAGCCTTATGCCGTACCCGTAAGGGTAGCTGTCGTCTATGCCGTTCTCCCGGTATGCCCGCATCGCGTTGAGTATGCCGCATTTGAGGGAGTCGTAAGTGTCTATGAGGAGGATGAGGGGCTCGTTCCTGTGTGTCTTTATATAGGAGTCGAACGCCTTGTGCTCGCCTTCTACCGAGCATCCGAAAGAGGTGACATAGCTGTGGGCCATCGTCCCGGTGGAACCGCAGTCGAACATTACGCCTGTGAGGATATTGGAGGTGTTGCTGCAGCCTGCTATTATGGCCGCCTTTGCCCCGTAAGTCGCAGCCCACGGCCCGTGCGCACGCCTTGATCCGAATTCGCTCACCGGTTTGTTTGTCGCCCGGCATACCCTCGATGCCTTGGTGGCCACAGCCATCTGGTGGTTCATTATGCACAGCATCGGCGTCTCCAGCACCTGGGCCTCTATCAGTGGCCCCTCGACTATGATCACCGGCTGCGAAGGGAAGACGATCTCTCCTTCCCTCATCGCGTATATGTTCCCCGTGAACTTCATCTGCGAGAGGTATTCCCTGAACTGCGCATATTCCGGTCCCGGAAGGAACTTCCCGAAGAAATCCGCCGGCATGTTCCCTAAGCTCGCGACCATCTCGAGGACTTCATCCACACCGCTGACCACGGCCCAGTTGTTGTTTTCCGGAGCCTTGCGGTAAAAAAGGTTGAAAATCGCGGTCTGGTCCTTCATCCCGCAATCATAGAACGACTTTCCCATCGTGTACTGGTACTTGTCCGAGCAATAGGCGTTATTAAGCATCTTTTTTCGGTTAAATCGGCACAAAGTTACACTTTTTTGCCAGACAATGCCGGATTTTATAATTTTGTGCCATGGAAAACAATGTTCTGTCACAACTTTTCACCGCCCGTTTCGGGACAATGCCGGTGTCGGTGTCCCCGCTGCCGGTTTCCGGCAGCCACAGGCGGTATTTCCGCCTGCGGGACGGCGGAGTCTCCGCCGTCGGGGTATGCGGGACCGACCAGGAAGAGAACAGGGCCTTCTGCGCTATGGCGGACCATTTCCGCAGCAAGGGGATACCGGTGCCTGAAGTCTACGGCATAAGCGGGGACGGGATGTATTATCTGCAGGAGGACCTTGGGGACACCACCCTGTTCGGCTATGTTTCAGACGGGCGCCTTTCGGGGGACTACGGGCCCCGTGACAGGAAGATTCTTCTTGAGGCAGTGTCATGGCTCCCGAAAATACAGTTCGAGGGCGCGGACGGCCTGGATTTCGGCGTGTGCCGCCATTCGTCCGTATTCGACGGCAGGATGGTGATGTTCGACCTCAACTATTTCAAATACTGCTTCCTGAAGGCCGTCGGGATAGAGTTCGACGAAGTGCGTCTCCAGTGCGATTTCGAGCGTCTGAGGGATGATGCGGCCTCTGTACCTGCCGATACGTTCCTCTACAGGGACTTCCAGTCCCGGAACGTGATGGTCAAGGACGGGAAACCGTATTATATTGATTTTCAGGGTGGAATGAGAGGTCCGGTGTATTATGACCTTGCGTCGTTCGTATGGCAGGCGAGGGCCCGGTATCCGCAGGACCTGAAAAATGAAATGATCAAGGCCTATCTTGCGGCATTGTCCCCTTACAGTACTCCTGATCCTGTTGATTTTTATGAAAAGCTGAGGCTTTTCGTCCTCCTGCGGACGCTCCAGGTGCTCGGAGCCTACGGGTTCAGGGGGTATTTTGAACGGAAGGAGCATTTTCTGAAGAGCATTCCGGCCGCTATGGACAACCTCCGTGAGCTGCTCGCCGCCCCTCTTGAGGCATACCCGTACCTGGGCAGTGTCCTTGAGCGGGTGGTCGGGGCATTCGACAGTGGTGAGGTGAAGTTCATGCCTGAGGACGGGCATATCCCGGAGCGGCGTGCTGATGTGCCGGCATCTGGCGCAGGGAACGGCATTTTGACCGTGACTGTCTGCAGTTTTTCCTATAAGAAAGGCATTCCGGAGGATATTTCCGGCAACGGGGGCGGCTATGTTTTCGACTGCCGCGCCATACACAATCCGGGAAGGTACGGGCGCTACAGGTCCATGACCGGGAAGGACGCCCCGGTGATAAGTTTCCTTGAGGAGGACGGAGAGGTGCTCCGTTTCATGGAGCATGCGTATGCACTTGTGGATGCCCACGTGAAACGTTATTTGGAAAGGGGGTTCACGCATCTGATGGTATGTTTCGGATGCACGGGAGGGCAGCACCGTTCGGTCTACTGCGCCGAAAGCATGGCAAGGCATCTGGCCGTATCCGGCAGTGTGAATGTCAGGCTGATCCACAGGGAGCAGGCCCCCCTGCGGGGGGATGACGCCCCTTGACAAGGGGCTGTCACGAAGTGACCGGGGATTAGGCCACAGGATTAAACGCCAGTCTGATCCTTAACGTCAGTATGACGGATTCCGGTCATGTTTTCAGAATAATTACATCAGAATCAGTCTGTCTGACGCCATTATGAAAGCAATGATTTTCGCCGCCGGGCTCGGCACCCGGCTGAAACCTCTGACCGATACTATGCCCAAGGCCCTTGTCCCGGTATGCGGAAGACCGCTCCTGTGGCATGTTATCTCGCGGCTGAAGGCCGCCGGAATCGATGACATTACGGTAAACGTACATCATTTCGCCGACCAGGTCATATCCTATATAGATTCGATGAACGATCCGGACATTTCCGTCCACATATCCGACGAGCGCGGCCTCCTTTTGGAGACCGGCGGGGGGATACGCCATGCCGAAAGGTTCCTCGCTTCCGCAGGGGAGCCGGATGTCGCCTCTTCCGGCAGCTTCCTTGTGCACAATGTGGACATACTTTCGGACCTTGATATACGGTGGTTCATGGCGCAGGAGCGGAGAGGGGCTCTCGCGACACTGCTTGTAAGCGAGCGCAGGACAAACCGTTATCTGCTGTTCGATGATGACATGCGTTTGGCAGGATGGACCAATACCGCCACCGGCGAGGTCCGTTCCCCCTATCCCGGGCTGGATGTATCCTCCTGCCGCCGTCTGGCATTCTCCGGAATCCACATCATTTCAGAGAGAGTATTCCCTCTTTTTGCATCCGAGGGTTTCGGAGAACGTTTCCCTATAATGGATTTCTACCTGAAAGTCGCCGGCCGGTACCCTGTCTATGGAGTGATGGCCGGCAACCTCCATCTTATGGATGTCGGGAAGCCCGAATCTCTTGCTGAGGCGGAAAGGTTCCTTGATTTTCTGGCAGACTGTCAGTGAAGGTGTTTTTGTTTATCCTGTCGTGAAAATGAAGAAGATTTTTATCATTGTATTGATGTGTGTGTCCTGCCCGTATCTCCTGGCGCAAGAAACGGACAGCAAAGTCTCTCCGTTGTATTTCGGGCCGAACGCGATGCCGGTCCCTGAAATGCTGGACGGCGTGGTTTACGAGCGGCTTCATTCGGAGCTTGCATTCGATCTGCATAAAGGCTATCATGGGGACTTGACCGGGACCGTGTATGCCGAACTGAATATCCCCCTTTTCTCTCCACGGGTGAACCTGTCTTTGTGGATGCCTGTGGTGGAGTTCTATTCAAACACTGCGGAATCATTGGCATGGCAGGATTCACCCGGTGGGGGCAAGACTAAAGGAAGTGAGTTTGGAAATCTCTATATCTCAACGGATATACAGCTGCTGAAGCAGACCCGGACTCGTCCGGATATTGTTATCAGGGCGGCAATCGTGACGGCATCGGGAGACAGTGAGGAATATGCGAGATATTATGATGCCCCCGGTTATTTCCTGACTTCATCACTTTTTTGCGCCATCATATAGCGCACAATGATAATCAGCGAGTTACGTAAAATTATTG
>CALVDL010000001.1 GCA_944326305.1 uncultured Bacteroidales bacterium | reverse complement strand
TTCCTGTCAGAGGTGCTGTATATATGACGTAATATATTATAAATGAGTCTCTAAACTAAAAATTAACTAAGTATTGCTATAAAATAGCGTTTAAATAATCTTTTGGGCTCTTTAATAAATCTATATAACCATTCTAATCCCAGTTTCCGCCATGTCTCAGGCGCCCTTTTCAAAGTACCTGCTTCAAAATCTATTGTCGCACCCAATGCCATAAAAAGGTTTATACCTGGCATAAAATCTTTATACTTCATAATCCATTTTTCCTGTTTCGGAGCACCAACTCCAACGAGCAAAACAGTAGCGCCACTTTCATTCACCATGCTCACCAGATCCTTACATTCAGATTCATTCTTTTCAAAACCAAAAGATGGAGAATGAGCTCCTACAACTATATCCCTCCCGACCTTACTGTTTATATTCCGCATTGCCTTTTCTGCAATACCTTCAGCCGCACCCAACAAAAAAATCCGGCAAGCCGGATCATCTTTATGATACATATAATATTCTGTAAAGAAACTTGAGCCGGGTATAGCCTCCGGCAACGGCTCTTTCAACAGCTTTGATGCACGGCAGACAATGTTACTGTCGCATACTACCCAATCGGCTTTCCGATACACCTCATAGAATTCCTTATCTTTCTGCAACTTGACAAGATGATCTACGTTAGGTGTGACAAGAACTCCTTTATTTAATAGAGTCAATAATTCAGTCTTTGTTGTTGACAGTATATCAATATTTAAAATACGTATTTTATTCATTGGATAAATCATATGATATGCATATTAGAATTTAGTGCGCTAACAGTATTTTATACATTTCTTTAAGCTTATTTATATGCACCTGTAAAGAGAACGATTTTTTTACCAAATTATAAGACACCACACTGAACTTTTTTCGTAAATCGTCATCAAAAACAAGTTTCAACAACCGACTACAAAGTGCATCCACATCACCCGGCTCAATCAAGAACCCGTTTTCGCCATCATGCAATACCTCCGGGATTGAAGCAATAGACGTGCTGATATTTGGTATTCCGTGTGCCATAGTTTCAAGTATAGTCATTGGCAAACCTTCGTTATATGATGGTAAAACGTTTATCATACATTGTGTCATGAAAAACGCTTTCTTCGGTCCATCTGTCCATCCGATATGTGCTATCCGATGTTCAATCCCCAAGGCTTCTACTTCCTTTTTCACATCTTCTACTTCACCATCACCACATAAGTAGAATCTCACATCTTTCGGTAAATTATCATCAATCTTTTTGATTGCGGTCAGCAAATCATATGTACCCTTTCTTTTTCCAAGCCTACCAAGGAAAAGTACATTTCTGGCACTCTCGTTATATGGATTAGAGACAGGAATATCCACAGCGTTATATAAAATTTCCACTTTTGCGTCAGGAGACTTTTGCTTAATCATTGGGACAAGACGTTGACTCAACACAATATTCAAATCGGCCATTTTCAGTATCTCATTCACATATTGCCGCCTTTTTTCTGAAAGTCCATTATAGAACTTATCAAATTCAGCCCCATGATGATGTAATATAACTTTTATGCCATGACGTTTCAACGTCTGCAAAATAAAAGCTTTACGATAAAAACTGCCACGCTCTGCCACATGAAGATGAGCAATATCTACCTTCTTTGTAAATACTAGCCAAAGAATACGTATATACGCAATAACAAAATAAGCAATTAATACATATTTATTGCTCTCAATATGAGTCGGGATGTATGTGATTTCCACATCTCCCCAATCAGAATACCCCAAATAATTTTTAACAACCGATACCATTCCTCCTTTTACTTTCAAAGAGGAGGCACACATAAGTACTCTTATCATAATTGTATTGTGGAATTAAGAATTCAGACTGCTTTCAAGAAATGCAAGCGAGTCTCTCCGTATTTTTTCCAATCTGATATCAATATCCGTATAATCAATCTTATTTTTAATGGCATCTATATTTCCAGTATAAAGTCTGTCATTAAGACCAAGTAAATGGAACAAACTGCTGATACGGCTGTTCCTGCCCGTCTTACTTCCTTCTGCAAACCGATAAAAAGTCATGAATTGACGATGAAAAATAATGGAAAACACGGTACAGTGGAATGAATCAGTACATATATATGCCGCACTGCTGATGTATTTGACAAAGTCGTTTGGATCGACATTATATGGGGCATTATCTCCAAATGTCTCATCCTCTGGAACATATTCATCCATATGACGAATAGTTATAATTTTATATCCAGTCTGTTTTTTCAACTTATTGGCAGCCTGACGTGCATTTTGGTTTGTTCCTAAAAAATAGCAAAAGATATAAGGTTCTGTCTCATCAATATGAGCATCCACTATTTCAGACTCCCATTCCTCACGGCTTAACAGTAAAGTCGGATCCGCAACAACTATTGCTTTCTGATGTGAAAGATCCTCAACTATTTCCTTACCACGCTGCTCCCGCACACCAATTCTATAGAACCTGTCAAGATAGGCCCCTGTCGCCTTGCGCTGAAAAGCAGGAATCTCTGACACACCGAAACTTGATGCATAAGCAACTTTACGTACACTATCATCTACAAACAGCAAATTGAAGAACTTATTTGGGAGGCTCATAGGAGTCCACACCTGATCACTTCCAACAACCACTGCAGCATAATTTTTTGAACCTTCATGCAATGCTTCATACCCCACGTATTGGTGAAATAATGGTAATAATTTCTTTGTCTTATAAGCATTTACGGCACGAGTCCTTTCCTGTATGCCAGCAGAATATTTCGGATATCGTTTTATAGTCCATCTGATCGTCAGCCGTCCTAAAATACTTTTCCACTCTCCAGCCATTATAGCGTTCACGACGAATTTCACCTTCTGCAAGAATGATAGGCGCTTTTCGTAATTTATCACTTCAACATCATATCCCAATTCCTGGATCTTCTTTAACATTGCATAACCTTGCAAAGATGTGCCATAGTTGTTGTGTCCTTCAGAATAAGCAATTACACAACCTATCTTTTTCTTATCGTCCATCATACGTTTATTTATTCACTGTCTTGACAAGATCGCTCTCTAGAAACTTGACCCTGTCGGAAATTTCATCCGGAGTGTTTAACCTGCCAGTTGACCAGAGCTGTATAAGACCAAAGTCAACACCATCAGTTTTAATTAACGGCTTAAGATAATCGCAAAAAAATATGTCGCTGGTCTCTTCTTTCGAATTGGCAGTTTCAAACAATGCAGCTACTTTTTTATGTTTATTAGCAATTTTACTTACAATTATTGCTCTGTTTATAGTATCTTCAAGACTTTCTAATCCTGTACCAATAGAATAATCATCAAAACCGATTAAATCAACATAATCGTCCCCAGGATAACGTAACATATATTCTTTTTCTGAATTCCAATATCTGTCTGGGCCATATGCATACAATATATTATTTGAATCTGTATACTGTTCTAATTTCAAAACAGTTAATTGAAAAAAGCTTTTATAATCTTCTGCCGTAACGAATTTCTTGCCCCACCATTGCCAATCATCCTCACATTCATGCCATAATCTCAAGATAATTGGGATTACATTCCCTTCATCATCTTTAAATTCCCGAATAATATCCGCTATCTCCTTACAACGGGCATCAAACCATTCTGCCGGATTTTTATAGACAACTGCATTATCTTTACCGCCATAACGACCAAAGCCACATATACTGCCTTTATTTTCCAATATCTCTTTTATAACATAGCGATGTTCTTCCGGATACCCGTTTACCCCGTAACGATAACGACATCCCATATAGTTTTCGAAGTCGGATGGTACATACGGATTCTCCAAATGCCATGAAAAACATGGTATGGCTCTATTTCTGCGCCAAGCATTTTTTACAACAGATATCAAATTTTTACAGCACCGCTCTTTATATTCGGGTGAAAACCATGTTCCAGAAGCATAATAAAAATCTACACCATAAACGTATAATTCAACACCCAGTTTATGTGTATAAGACGATGTTAAAGAATCTTGTATCCGTACCGGATATTGGTCAAATTGACTATAATAAGGCTGTCCATCTGCTGCCGCATCCGATAAACTTTCAAACCAGAGCTCTGTTTCGTCTGTAAGTTTACGATGATTGTATGTCTGAGCTTTTACAGATATCTGAGACAGAAACAGGGTGGCCATTAAAATGATTAGATATAATTCTCGCATTATTTATAATGTGAAGTATCTTTTTTCAATTTACTGATAAGCCACCACAGGTTCTTATGTCGACCCAATAATTGCTGAATCCGATTTTGAGCATAATCTAATATTGTTTTAATCCCTATTTTCTGCGGTAGTGATACATCATATACCGGCACAGCACGTCTCAACTTTTTGTTTAATACGATAAAGTTTTTATTTCGCCCCTTCTTCTTTCCGGCCATCTCTTGTGATGAATTCAACGTCTCTACACTTATCTCATCCAATGTAACATACATTTCATCTTTTGCTGCCATAAGGAGGTCCAGCCACAACTGCTTCCTTACAACAATCGAATTAACGCCTATCTTGTCCTCAATAAATGGTTCAATATGAATATCTCCAAAACAAACATCACCAAGCTCACCATAATGATCAATACAAAACAGACAACGACGAGGTACAAAGAAACTACGAAGCGGATGATAATAACTCTGATACTTCTCTTTATAGACTTCGTCTTCTTTATAAAGAGAAGTTTCAGAGTTATTATTGTCAACCCTGATACTTCTTCGTTGCTTCGCAACGAGTGATCCCAGACAACCTTCGTCACGATAGGCAAAATATGTCAAATCATCCTTACGAATACCGCGCTCTCTGAACACATGTTCAGTCAAATAAAATGTTCGTCCAGAAGAACAATATATAGCAAAATAACCGAATATCTTTCCCTTAAATTTTCTATCTATCTTTTCCAGCTTTCTAAATCCTTGAATATGACACGGTAATCCGACAATAACAAATCGAGACCCTGATTCTTGTTTAATAGCCTGAGCCATACCATGCAATGACACCGGAGCATATTTACTGCCCTTAGCGTGTAAGACCTCCTCTCGATTATGGGCAATATACGAATGCACCAGCAGTTCATTGTCTGGATCAAAAGCAGTGACTACTGCCCCATCAATATAGTTTTTTTCAAGCAAAAATATCAAGAACTGACTTACCATACCGCCACTTGCGCAATGGTAACGAATATCATAATCATTACTATGCCCAACAAAGCATTTCATGTAACGTCCAACCCACTTATCAGTTTTTATTGCTTCGTCACAAAATTGTTCGTTAGCAATTCTGGACAAATCAACACCAACCCCAGGACATGCATCTATGCACCGATGGCATCCTTGAACATTTTTACATAATCCATCATTGACTTGTGGTAAAAATCTACCCTCCTTAACTACAATTTCTATAGCATTAAAAGGGCAAGCATTTTCACATATACCACAGCCAGTACAAAGATTATGGTGGATAGTATAAGTAATATTTGATAAGTTCATTAATTATCAGTTTTTAAATGTTGATAAAAAAGTCCAGCTATTCCAAATAATAAAAGAGAATTTGGAGGACCTGTTAACGTCGGTTTTGCAATAGAACTAATTAAATTGAAAATTAATAATGAAACGACAAGACATACTCTTAAATCTGTTGTGTTATGTATATATTTTTTCACAAATGGGGAAAATACAACAAATAAAATAAATATATAGATTAATGTTCCTATAAATCCTGTTTCCCCCAACAACATTGGCCAAAAAGTATCTGACATAAAAGCATTACTATGCTCATAACTTAGTCCATATATATTATTTATCCCATATTGATAATAGACTTCACTTTCGAATTGTTGTGATATCGGAGAACCAAATTTTCCAAAACCTACCCCAAAAGGGAAATAATCTTTTGCTATCTCAATGCCTGTAAGATTAAGAGCCGTCCTTGCTTGGTTGCCGTCATCATCAGAAAAATAACGCATAAAGTGCTCTGGGAAATAAATTATATAGCTTACAAACATGAGCATGCATATTATTATAGCACCAAACAGATTTCTCAATCTAACTTTTTTATTAAAAACTAAAACTGCTGAAATCACAAATGCAAAAATGTCTTTTACTCTAAGTGCGAATAAAATTAATGGAACTGATAGCCAAGCTTTTATTTTATTTTTTTTATAAAACCAATAAATATAGAAGTATAATACACCCATAATCGTAGCCATTGTAAACCTTGGCATTATTCCAGCTATAGAACGTAATCCCATACGCTCTTCTGATATTTGATACTTAAATCCAATCAAACTTCTAAAAGATGGACATATTATATCTACAAATTCAAAAAAAATAATAACAGGAAATATCAAAGAAAACAGTTTAAATAAATAATTTATATCACTTATATTAAAAGTTAGTAAAGAAAAACTCCAAAACAATAATAATGGTTTAATTGTATTAAAGGCCCCCAGAAAACTCACTACATTTATTCCTCTATAAAGGAAAGAACTTAACAATCCTATTGCACAAAATAATAAGATTAAAAGCAATAACTTATTATATTTTATTTCACATCTGCATGTACACCATGTGTAAATACAACTTCCTAACACAAATAATTCATCTATAACAGATAAAACTGAAGATAATGAGTCTAACCCAAATATTTCCTCAACGATAGATTCTAATATACAAGAAATGACAGCACAATAGAAAAGAAATATAATTTTTTTATGTCGTGTGGAATTATATTCCATATTTTATAAATAATATTCAATTTATATTAAATCTCCATGACTTCTTTCAAACCCACAAACTCACATAGCTTGTCGAGCACAAATATCTCAAATTATATAACTGTTTTAATTTAATAAAAGCACCTATTTTAAAACTCGAGTTAAATATCCCATTATTTGTAAAATAAAATCTATTATACGAGGAGAACGTGTCTGCCATAACAACATATAAAGATATCTATCCTTACTTCTATTATAAAATGATCGAATATTCTTGTGAGCAAAATAGTAAGATAAAAAAAACTTAATAATATTTAATCTTTTTTGTATTTCATAGGTATTCCCATTTAAATAGAGACCTTTAACTGCCATAAATAATGTAGATAAATAAAAAGATTCTTTATATTCAGAAATTCCCTCTGCTTTAATATATGAACATTCTTTTAAAATTAAATTTGATATCTTAATAAATTCTATGGGATCATAAGATCGATGTGAAAGAGAATTTTTATAAATATAATAATGGTAATTTGCATTAGGATGAACATATATAGATTTTATATATCTACAATATTGCAATGTAAAAAGATGGTCCTCACGAAAAGATATATTTTCATCAAACCGTATATTCTCTTTTCTAATAATAGAACTTCTAAATAATTTCAACCATGTCCATCCAAACATTTTTTCTTGCAATAAATAAAAAATAACGTCATCTACATTGCCTTCTCTTACAGAAAAAGATTTTAATTTTTTTTTTGTAACAGTTCCATTATAATTATGACAGACATAATTTTGGAAATATATATCGTATATAAAATCCTTATCTGAAAAAAAATCTTGATAACAATTTTTTTCTATCCAATCATCAGAATCAATAAAACTAATAAAATACCCTTTAGCATTATTTAATCCAATATTACGAGCTGCACTTGCCCCTTTATTTTTTGTATGAAAAACTGTTACTCGATTATCTTTTTTCGCATATTTATCACAAATTTTTCCTGAATCATCTAAACTTCCGTCATCAATAAGGAGCAATTCAAAATCAGTAAATGTCTGAGATAATATACTATCTATACAACGAGGTAAGTATTGCTCTACATTATAAACGGGGACAATAACTGAAATTTTAGGATGCTCCATTACTGACTGTTAAAATTAGTTCGAACTTTCGTAATACTTTCTTTAAAACAAGACATTATTGTAATTAAAAATTCCCCAAAATAAGATCTATTATTAATTCGATTATGACGACTATATAATCAACTCCCTGAAATTATCACTACACATTTTTATATCACCTCATTTGTATTTAAGGATGAAAATAAAAATTGATAGGATTTTTTTCGTAAAATCATTATTTTCTCATTAACATATTCATAATTGATTAACTGGAATTTTGGAGATGAAGTCTGTTCTATCATTCGATTTCCCAATTCAAGTTCTTGCAATAATGAAGCAGTCCTAGTATCTCCTTTCCCCAATTTAAGGCAATAGAAGGATTTATTATAAATAATGGAGAAGGCTGTCCCATGAAAAGAAGTAGTAATTACACAACTAGCATATTTAATCCATCCCAAAAATTCTTCTGGAGAACAGCTTTGATAAGTATTGCGCATTAGTTTACAACTTACATTAGCTGTTATTTCTATCACCTTTGCATGAAGCTGTTTAGCAATATTATTAGCTATTCTTTTAGTGTTTTTATCTCTTCTTACTTGATAAACCAATACATAAGGTTCTTTTATGGATGGATGTTTTACTATTGAATCCCATATAGCAGGATCAGCCAAAAGAGTCGGATCTAAAACTGTTTCTATTTTTTTATTTGTCAAGGATTGCAGTAATTGAGCAAAAGTATTCTCTCTTACACTTATAGCATCAAAATTTTTTAATACTCGACTATAAAATGTTTTTGATTCCTGATTTAAAGATGATGTTTCCATACTTGCCGCATAAGCAATATATTTTTTTCCGTTTTTAGGAAATCTAAATTCTCCAAAATAAACAGAATCAAATCCTTTAGTTATTTGAGGATTCCAAATTTGGTCACTTCCCATTATATATATATCAAAAGATGAAGGAATATTCTTTCCCTCAACTGGAGGTGTCAAACTCAATCTTGTCTCTATAAAGGTTTGAAATGCTTCATATCTTTTTTTTCGTTTATTAATTGTCATAATTTCATTTATCCATATCTTTACCATTCTTATAGGGTTTCTGGAAATTAAACGGTTGAAGCAAAATTTTTTGTATTGATTTAAAAGATATTTAGGTCTGTAGTTAATGATTTTAACATTATATCCCCTACATTTAAGGACTTCCTGTAATGCATAACATTGTAACACAGCTCCATAATTATGAGCACAATGAAATGTCAGTATACCTATTTTCTTCTTCATAATCCCAATAATCGTTTAATTCTCCTTTTAACGCTTCCAGCAAATCTGCGCAATTTGGTTTTCCAATTGTCTTCTCCATATTTTTTCATGACGTATGCAAAACCCTTACGCTCATAATCAGATTCAAATTTTTTAAATCTCGGATTTAAAACCGATGGATGCTGAAGATTTGGCTGCATACAATTCTGGAGCTTTGCTGGAATAACATACATACGGTCTTCTATTTTTTCAAACAATTCCCGTCCTTTCTCTGTATTGACAAGAATCAGAGATACCCCCTTATCGTCCTTATTGATATCCGGATCTGTCTTTTGCCAACCCCAGAAATCAGCTATAGTTATGTCACTTGGACGCCTCGTGTTTGCATAATGGCACCGCCCACACGACGGACGGAACATTATATGTTGATAGAATAAATATGTGAAACTCATTTTATTCCCCCCCCTCAAATTTAAATGTCTCGTGATGGGCAGTCCATCCATATTTTTGCTTATCACGGAAATTAACCCAACATATTCTATTTCCATGCTTTTTTTCCAGATAATCTATATAGTCCCGCCAAAGATTAGGTCCAGGCACCCCATGGCATACTATATCCACAAGTACAAGATGTTCTCTGAGTTTTTTCCCGATATATGAGTTTAGTCCCGCAGTCTGACAAGGTGTACCTGAAAACAGAACAGTCAGTCCATCCTTTAGATCTTTCTTCACCTGACGGAAAATACCGCGAATATCGCTCTGAACATATTTACTTCCTTTGAATTCATCCCGCTCATCTTTTGTTGTAGCACGTTTGTGAACCACGCGGAAATGATCAGCATACCCAGCGCCATAAACTACACCACCATGTTCAAGGACATAATCTGATATTGCAATAAAAGCCGCCCCGCTACGGCTGGTCTCTACCTCCGCCATATCCTTGTGTCTAGCACCGTATACATATGGTTCTGGAAGGTTCAGACTGGTGTCATAATTATCGTTAAATGCGCACACTTTTTCGCATAAACCGCAATCTACACATTTATTGGTATCAACAACAGGATAAAGAAAACCCATAACATCAGCTTGCATGGTAATGGCTCCAATCTCACAAACACTAGCACATGCCGTACAACCGCAACACTGTGATTTGTCTATTATTTGAATCATCGTTTGCTTATTTTATTCCTTATAGCATATATCTTTTTTTTCACAAATCGCCTTTCTGTCTTATTGCAGCCTACATAGTAGACAGTAAGCCCTGTACATGCAACGGAAAGACAGCACAATAAGACAAAATTCACAAATGTATCTTCTAACCGACTCGCTATCAAAAATGGTACAATGGCCGACAGGACCGTCACTGTGAGTACATTAATATAGACCTTCTTCAAATATCCCTTAACTGACAGGCCTATCATTCCACGCAGCATAAACAAGCGTGCAGCAAGACAGCACTGGGAGATGATTATAGCCACGATGATCACTGCCTCCGGAAACGACCCCGTACGCAATAAGATATATGAGACGGGTAAATTCATCATCTGTAATCCTCCTACTATAAGCTGGTAGTTCCTTATATTGCCAGTAGCGAGCATGGCCGTTATTAATGGGTTGGATATGGATTCGCCCATTGCAAATACCAACACCAACTGCACAAATAATTCAGTATGGTCTGGAACCGTCTTAAGCCAAAAAGCCAGTATATAACTAGTATTGACCAGTACAGGAAGCGAAATCAGTAGTAATATATAGAATGAAAGTCTGGCACCCTGATGTATTAAAGTCATCATATAATCGCGCTCTCCTGCCGCATACGACTTGGTTATCTGTGGGTTTAATGCTGTCATGAAATTAGAGACAAAGCCATTGACTGCATTTCCTACTTGAAATGCGATACCACGCGCTGCATTTACAGCGGGTCCGCAAAATAGATTTATCACTACATTACCGCCTTGATCCCTTAATACCGCAGAGGATGCCCCGATAAAATTCCATCCTGCAAAGCCGAACATCTGTTTCAACAATTCTGTATCAAAAATGAAATGATAAGTACACTCTTCAAAATGCCTTTTACAATAGATTCCATACACAAACCGTATACATAACGCTACTAAGCACATCAAAATTGCATAGAAGACCAATCGGTCTATAGGTGAGATGGTTATGAAAAAGGCAATAGCCAGTTTACCTAAGGCTTCAAGAATACTGATATATGCAAATGCAGACATACGTTCGTGAGCTATGATACTCGCATTATACGGGACGCTTATCAGATTTATGACGAACGTAAGTACCGAGAGTTGAAATACCCAATTGGCTGCTACAATTCTACTGTCCGGGATATTCATCTTGTCATTCAAAAACCATACTCCTACTGCTTCAGCTAATATGATAATGAGGAATGCCAATCCTATCTGTATTGTGACGGATGAGGAAAATATTTTTTTTAGACTTTCTTCATTCCCCTTTCCCAATTCGTATGTTATAAATCGTGTAATCGAAGCAGAAAGAGAGCCTGATAGGACAGAAAACATTGCAACAACTCCACCTACTACATTATATATACCGAAATCCTCAACTCCCAGAGCATTCAGTACCACACGAGACGTATAAAGATTGACCGCCATTATCAGCAGCATCCTAATATACAACATCAGGGTGTTTTTCGCTATGCGCTTGTTATTTGCAGCGACATCTGTCATTAAGTATAAGATTGGAATTTTTTAATGGGCTAGTATTCTTCTCTATTCTGCAGATCCCTCGACTGCGGCTACGCCTCCGCTCGGGATGACAAAGAGGCGGGGAGACAATTTCGGGATGACAGTTATTCGATTTTTGTTTTCCATATAGTACCTTTCTTCAGTCTCTCCTGAAAATATCCCTCGTATACACCTTGTCCCTCACATCATCGAGGTTTGATTCGTAACGGTTAGTGATGATCATGTGGCTACGGCTCTTGAACTGCTCCAGGTCGTTGACCACGAGGCTGCCGAAGAAGGTGCTGCCGTCCTCGAGGGTCGGCTCGTAGATGATGACTTCGGCGCCCTTGGCCTTGATGCGCTTCATCACCCCCTGGATGCTGCTCTGGCGGAAGTTGTCGCTGTTCGACTTCATCGTCAGGCGGTAGATCCCCACGACACATTTGCGCTCCTCGTTGGGACCGAAGTCCCCGTGGTTGAATTCGTCATAGAAGCCCGCCTTCTGGAGCACCCTGTCCGCGATGAAGTCCTTCCTCGTGCGGTTGCTGTCCACTATCGCCTGGATCAGGTTCTCAGGAACGTCCGCGTAGTTCGCAAGGAGCTGTTTGGTGTCCTTCGGGAGGCAGTAGCCACCGTAACCGAACGAAGGGTTGTTGTAGAAGTCTCCGATGCGCGGGTCAAGGCTCACTCCCCGGATGATGGCGGCGGTGTCCAGGCCCTTCATCTCCGCGTAGGTGTCGAGCTCGTTGAAGTAGCTCACACGCAGGGCGAGGTACGTGTTCGCGAACAGCTTCACCGCCTCTGCCTCGGTAAGGCCCATGAAAAGGGTCTCGATGTCATCCTTTATGGCTCCTTCCTTCAGGAGGGAGGCGAACTCGTGCGCTGCACGGTCCAGACGCCCGTCTCCTTCAGGGCGTCCGACGATGATACGGCTCGGGTACAGGTTGTCGTACAGGGCCTTGCTCTCCCGAAGGAACTCAGGCGAGAAGATGATGTTCCCGGACCCTGTCTTGCGGCGGATGCCCTCGGTGTAGCCCACCGGGATTGTGCTCTTGATGACCATGACCGCATCGGGGTTGACCTTCATGACCAGGTCTATGACCTCCTCCACGTGGCTCGTGTCGAAGTAGTTCTTCACCGGGTCGTAGTTGGTCGGCGCCGCGATGACCACGTAGTCGGCATCTCGGTAGGCGGATGCACCGTCAAGGGTCGCCACCAGGTCCAGGTCCTTCTCACTCAGGTATTTCTCTATGTATTCGTCCTGGATGGGGGACTTTCGGCTGTTGATCATTTCCACCTTCTCGGGGATCACGTCGACGGCGATGACCCGGTGGTGCTGGCTCAAAAGGGTTGCTATGCTCAGGCCGACGTAGCCCGTGCCGGCGACGGCGATGCGGATGTTTTCTTTATTGTTCATTTTTTTCTGGTTTATTCTATAGATTTCTCCGCTCGCTGCGCTCGGTCGAAATGACAGGAGGCTGCGCTCGGGATGACAGGGTGCGCAATGCTCGGGATGACAGTTCTATTCTTCATCAAGGACTTCAAGGCATTCGGGACGGATGTATGTTGTGGCGACGGCCAGCATGTCAGGGAGTTCCACCATTACACGCTTGGACTTCTTGATTCGTATGATCCTTCCTTCTACACCGGCAAAAGGGCCGGTCTTGACCTTTACCCTCTGGCCGGACCGGAGCAACGGGGATACCTCGGAAAGATATATGATGTCATCATCCACTGCTGAAGAGACCTTGATGAAATCGTCCATTGCCTTGTCCGGGACCACGATAGGGAGGGATGTGGCCCGGTTCCAGATGAAATGGAACTGCAGCGTCTCCATCATCCTGGTGCGGAGCTCCTCGATATCCTTTCTGGAGGCATAGACGAAACAGAGGTTGCTGACAGCCGGAGCAAGGACACGCCTGGTCTTGCCGTCTTTTACCATGTTTTTGTACCTCATTGGGATATACGAGGTAAGATGAAGCTTGTCGAGCCTGTCTTTAAGCTTCATCTCTCTCCCGTAGGTGACGCGGAGGGGGTACCATCTGTTCTGTTCCGGGATATTTCCCATTTTATCAATATGCCTGTTTGTCGCCTCCGAGGACCTGGCGGACGGTCATCAGGACTATCTTTATATCCAGCATCGGAGACCAGTGCTCTATGTACCAGATATCATGCTCCACCCGTTCCTTCATCTGCTCGACCGTCTTGGTCTCGCCGCGGCAGCCGTTCACCTGCGCCCATCCGGTAATCCCCGGCTTGACCAAGTGGCGGACCATGTATTCCGAAATGAGCTCGGAGTACATCTCCGTATGGAACTCCATATGCGGACGCGGACCGACTATTGACATGTCCCCCTTGAACACATTGATGAACTGCGGCAGCTCGTCTATTGATGTCCTCCGGAGAAAATCCCCGAACCTGGTCTTGCGGGGGTCATCCTCCGTCGCCTGTACCTTGTCCGAATCCGCGTTGACTTTCATTGAACGGAACTTCAGGCACTTGAAGCCCTTCCCGTTGTATCCTGTACGTACCTGCCGGAACAGTATTGGCCCCGGGGATGTCAGCTTGATTCCGACAGCCACCACCGCCCAGACAAAAGGATATACAGTCAAAAGAAAAAGGCCGGAGAGCACTATGTCCTCCGTCCTTTTCAGAAGCTTCATAAACGGGTTGTTCAGAGGTTCCTCCCTGAGGCTGATCGTGGTCACGCTCCCGAACTCCTCGTAGTGCATCCTCCTCCGCGGGTATCCGTTCATGTTCGGGACAAACCAGAACTGGATGAACCTGCTCTCCGCCTCGTGTATCAGCCTGCAGGTCAGCTGCTCGTTCGATGAAGGGTTGATCCCGCAGTAGAGCTCGTCCACATGATGGCCTGCAAGATACGGGAATACATCTTCTATTCCGCCCAGCACCCTGTCCCCGTCCGGCACCTGGTCGCTGTATTTGTCGGTGAAGAAGCCGAGCACATTGTACCCGTGCACCCCGTATCCGGCCTTCATCTCCCGGCTGATAGCCACCAGACGCTCGTCGGCCCCGACCATTATCACATTGAGCCTGTTCTTCCCGGACCTCCGGATGCACAGGATAATATACCTTATGAGCAGATGCAGCACTATGATCAGGATCCCGGCCGTGACCCCGTACAGGAGATAGAACTTCACGGGGGTTATCTTGTACACCGCACTCGTGACAAAGATGAAAATCGAGACCGTCAACACTGTCTGGGCCAATGCCCTGAGAAGGACCATATAGTTCGCAATACGCCTCTCGTTCAACCGGATAGGGACAATGGTGATTGCACATACATAGCTGAGGAACAGGATAATGGAAGTGCCGTTTCCTCTCATGACGGCAGCCTGAAGCCCGGAAAGCAGACCAGAGAAATACAGGCTGAGATAGAACACGGAAAAATGTACCAGAAGGTCAGCGGCATAGGTCGGCAGCTTGAAGTACATCAGTTCCTTCGGATTAGTTCTTTGTGTCATAACCGATTGATATTTAGGTCGAAAAAGGATACAAAAAAGGTCACACAGAAACGTAACTTCTGCATGATCAATCCTTTGGATTTAGCCCTACTGATAATCTCCACTTGCACTATACAGCAACAAGTCTAAAATATCACTCCCCTTTTCGCTGTGCTAAAGGGCTTTTATATCAAAAACGCGAATGATGGGAGAATCGGTTTGCACACATTACACACACTGCACTTGTTTCCATCATTTCACTACACACGGTGCAAATATAGGTATTTTTCCGTCAACAGAAGCCATCCCGGACACATATTTGTCCGGGATGGCGGTATATTCTGACCCTATCCGCTGAAATTCAGACAGTTGAAATTCCTATTATTGTATAGGGGCCTACCGGTCCCTATACATATTGTCATAATATTTCTGGTAGTCGCCCGAGGTGACATTGTCCAGCCAGTCCTGGTGGTCAAGATACCACCGCACCGTCTTTTCTATGCCCTCCTCGAACTGCAGGCTCGGCTCCCAGCCCAGTTCCCGCTGCAGCTTCCTCGAGTCGATGGCATATCTCATGTCATGCCCCTTTCTGTCGGTCACATAGGTAATCAGGTCCATGTCGGCACCATCCGGCCTGCCGAGAAGCCTGTCCACCGTCCTGATCAGGACTTTGACGATGTCGATGTTCTTCCATTCATTGAAGCCCCCGATATTGTACGTCTCGGCTGTCTTGCCTTCATGGAAGATGAGGTCTATCGCCCTCGCGTGGTCCTCCACATAGAGCCAGTCACGGACATTCTCTCCCTTCCCGTAGACAGGGAGCGGCTTGCGGTGACGGATATTGTTGATGAACAGCGGGATGAGCTTTTCCGGGAACTGGTAAGGACCGTAGTTGTTCGAGCAGTTAGTCACTATCGTCGGCAGTCCGTATGTGTCATGGAACGCCCTCACGAAGTGGTCGCTCCCCGCCTTCGATGCGGAATACGGGCTGTGGGGCTGGTATCTGGTCCCCTCGGTGAAGAACTCATCCCCGTAGGCATGGTGATGCGCCGACGAGGCCTTAGTGGTGAACGGGGAATCCGTCCCTTCCGGGCATGTCATCTCGAGGGCGCCGTAAACCTCATCCGTGGAGATATGGTAGAAACGGCACGGGACGGTTCCGGTTCCTTGCTGCTCCCCTCCGTCAGGACAGGACACAGGCAGACGCCACCCGTACGGCTCCCAGTACTCTTTCGCGGCCTGGAGCAGCGTCAGGGTGCCCATCACATTGGTCCTGGCGAATGTGAACGGGTCCTTTATGCTCCTGTCCACATGGCTCTCCGCGGCCAGGTGGATGATCCCGTCCACACGGTACTCCCGCAGGATTTTGCGCACTGTCTCGTAGTCACAGATGTCTGCCTTTATGAATGTGTAGTTCGGCCTGTCCTCTATGTCCTTGAGGTTGGCCAGGTTGCCCGCATAGGTGAGATTGTCGAGGTTGATGATCCTGTAGCCGGGATACCTGTTGACGAACAGGCGCACCACATGGCTCCCGATGAACCCGGCTCCGCCGGTGATCAGGATATTGCGTACATTGTCCATTGTCTTGTATTTTATTTGTCACACACACTTTCAGGTCCGGTTCACGGACGGTATTCCCCCAGATTGCGCAGGCAGCGTTTCAGGGAGTCGGTCCAGTAAGGGATGCCTATATGGAACGTCCGCTTGATCTTGGTCTTGTCCAGCACAGAATATGACGGGCGGATGACCGGGCTCGGGAACTCGCTGCTGTGGCACGGAAGAATCTCGCAGTCTGTATGTCCGCTGTACTCGGCGATCATCTTTGTAAAGTCATACCAGGAGCAGACCCCCTCGTTGGAATAGTGGTAGATCCCGTTCCTGCTGTATCCGTGGCGGGGGTCCTCCTTCCGGTAGTCGGCCAGGACTGTTTTGATAGCTTCTGCAAGATCATATGCGTAGGTCGGGGTGCCCGTCTGGTCGAAGACCACAGACAGCTGCGGCCTGGTGGATGTCAGAGAGAGCATGGTCTTCACGAAGTTGCGTCCGAATTCGGAGTAGAGCCATGCCGTACGGATGATCACATGGTCGCAGCCGGTGGCTGTGATATTCCGCTCGCCCTCGAGCTTCGTCCTGCCGTACACCCCGGTCGGGATACCCGTCTGGTCCTCTCGGCACGGGGTGTTGTACGGGTCGGCGCCGAATACATAGTCCGTAGATATCTGGACCAGCAGACCTCCGGCAGCCTTCATCGCCTCCGCAAGGATCTTCGGGGCGTCGGCGTTGAGCCTGCGGCACAGGGCCTCCTCACTTTCGGCCTTGTCCACATTGGTATAGGCCGCGCAGTTCACTATGCAGCGTATGCCGTGCTCCTTCACCGCCGCGGCCACCTGGACCGGGTCAGTGATGTCGAGTATGATGGTCTCCTCACCCTCTGCCGGAACTATGTCCGAAAATATGTACCTGTCATCCGTCTCACGGCTGACAATCCGCATCTCGTTTCCGAGCTGGCCGTTGGCCCCTGTCACTAATATGTTCATGGCTCTATATTGTCTGGCGTCAGTGAGGTTAAAGGTCTGAATAGTAGTCCGTCCCGTAGTCGAACAGCCAGCCGGCGTCCTTCAGGCGGGGGTGGCGGCGGTCCTTCTCGGACAGGACCACACTCTCCGGTGGGAGCTTCCAGTCTATGCCGAGGTCCGGGTCGTCCCATGCAAGGGCGCCCTCGCTCTGGGGTGCATAGAAATTGTCGCACTTGTACTGGAAGAGGGCTTCTTCGCTCAGGACACTGAACCCGTGGGCAAACCCCCTCGGGACGAAAAACTGCCTGTGGTTCTCGCCGCTCAGCTCGACGGCGACATGCTTCCCGAATGTCGGGGACCCGCGCCTGATGTCCACCGCCACATCGAGGACCGTCCCGCGTATCACACGCGCGAGCTTGCTCTGGGTATATGGCGGCTTCTGGAAATGGAGGCCGCGCAGGACGCCGTAGCCGGACTTGCTCTCGTTGTCCTGGACGAAGTGCACTGTCCTGACATTGGCGTCGAAGTCCCGCTGGGAGAACGACTCGAAGAAATAGCCCCGCGGGTCCTCGAAGATGCGGGGCTCGATGATGAGCACACCGGGTATATCTGTCTGTATGATATTCATTTCTGTAGTGTATGGCAGTTCAAAGGTTTCCCCTGCCTGTGTGTTTGACTTCATCTATCACCTTGAGGAGGTACTGCCCGTACTGGTTCTTCAGCATGGGCTCCGCCACCTGGCGCATCTTCTCCTCGCTGATCCACCCCTGGCGGTAGGCTATGTCCTCGAGGCAGGCGATCTTCAGGCCCTGCCGCTTCTCGATGACCTCGACAAATATGGACGCGTCAGCAAGGGAGTCATGGGTCCCGGTGTCAAGCCACGCGAAGCCGCGCTGCATCGTCTTGACCTTCAGCGCCCCGCGATTAAGATACTCCTGGTTGACGGACGTGATCTCGAGCTCGCCCCTTGCCGACGGCCTGATGCTCCGGGCTATGTCAACCACGCTGTTCGGGTAGAAGTACAGCCCGACCACGGCGTAGTTGCTCTTGGGGACCGCCGGTTTCTCCTCGATGCTCAGGCAGTTGCCCTCGCTGTCGAATTCCGCAACCCCGTACCTCTCCGGGTCGTCGACCCAGTACCCGAAGACTGTGGCCTTCGATTCTTTATCCACCGTTTCGACCGCATCCTTAAGCAGGGAGGTAAGGCCAGCACCGTGGAAGATGTTGTCCCCAAGCACAAGGCACACGCTGTCGCACCCGATGAAGTCGGAGCCTATGATGAACGCCTGCGCAAGCCCGTCCGGGCTCGGCTGCTCCGCATAGCTGATGTTCACGCCGTAGTCAGAGCCGTCTCCGAGGAGGCGCCGGAACGAAGGCAGGTCCTGCGGCGTGGAGATGACGAGGATGTCACGTATGCCCGCAAGCATCAGCACTGATAGCGGATAGTAGACCATCGGCTTGTCATACACCGGAAGAAGCTGTTTGCTGACGCCTTTGGTGATGGGATACAGGCGTGTGCCAGACCCGCCTGCAAGTACGATTCCTTTCATGAGTTTATGGAAATAAAAAAGGGTAAGCTTGATACATCGCACCGCTACGACCTCCTACCCTTGCTACCTTCCGGTCCTGGGGGAATTCAGAGGGAGCTGGTCGTGTATGACTTACCCGATGCAAAGGTAATCATTTTTTCGTGATCCCCAAAATTATATTGCAATCCTCTCTGCGCAGTTGATTCCGTCGAGGGCCGACGAGACGATCCCGCCGGAATATCCGGCACCCTCCCCGCACGGGTACAGGCCCTTGACGCCGACATGCTCGAAAGTCTCCGGGTCGCGCGGAATCCGCACCGGCGAAGAAGTCCTGGATTCGACACCGAGCATCAGGGCCTCGTTGGTATAATATCCGCGCATCTTCCTGTTCCCTATCTCCGGGAATGCATATTTGAGCCTGAGCGCGATGTGCCGCGGAAGGAGTTCATGCAGAGGGGCGGAGACAGCCCCGGGATGATAGGACGTGGCGGGAAGGCCGGATGAAAGAGTCCCCCTGCAGAAATCCATCATCCTCTGGGCCGGGGCTTTCAGCGAGCCGCTGTAACGGAACATGGCCTGCTCCACATCCTTCTGGAAATTCAGCAGGGACAGTGCCCCGTAACGAGAGTACTCCGGCAGGTCCTCCGGCTCGACCGACACCACCACCCCGGCATTCGCCCATCTGGAGTTGCGCGCGGAGTTCGACATGCCGTTCAGGACCACCTCGCCGGAGGCCGTAGCCGACGGCACAAGTATCCCGCCGGGGCACATGCAGAACGAGAATACCCCCCTGTCCTCTATCCTGGTCACGAAAGAATATTCCGCAGCCGGCATGTACGGCTGGTATTTCCCGTGGTACTGTATCCTGTTTATCAGCGACTGCGGATGTTCGACACGGACACCGAGGGCGAATCCTTTGGCCTGGATCTCCCACCCTTTCCTGTCGAACATCTCATATATGTCCCTTGCGGAATGCCCCGTGGCGAGGATGACTCTGTCCGCGGAGAATTCGGCCGTGGAGGCGGCCCCGCCGTCGGAGAGGCAGGAGGCAACTACCGAGAACGAACCGTCAGGGAGCTTGCGTATGTCCGTGACCCTCTTGCCGAAATGGTATTCCCCGCCATGCTCCACTATGCATTTGCGGATGTTCTCTACTATCCCCGGCAGCCTGTCGCTTCCTATGTGCGGATGGGCATCCATAAGGATAGAGGGGTCGGCTCCGAAAGCCACCAGCTGGTGCAGGACTTCGCGGATGTCACCGCGTTTGGACGACCTGGTGAAAAGTTTCCCGTCGGAGAATGTCCCCGCCCCGCCTTCACCGAAGCAGTAGTTGGAGTCCGGGTCCACAATTCCCTCCCGCGAGAGCTTCGCCATGTCGAACTTCCTCCTGTGCACGTCCTTGCCCCTCTCTATGATGACAGGTTTCAGTCCCTTCATCAGCAGATGCAGAGAGGCGAACATCCCTGCAGGCCCGGCACCTATGACAATCACCGGCCTGGCACTCCCCACATCCCTGTATTCTGGCACCCGGTATTCCTCATATTCTTCGCCGGACCTGTACGCCTCTACCCGGTACCGGTACAGTATCTCCCCCCTTGCATCCAGCGACCTGCGGACAATCCTGTAGTGGGCCACAGCCTTAGGCGCCACTCCCATGGCCCTCGCCGCCGCCTCTGCAATCTGCGCCGCAGACGGTTCTTTGCCTATCGGACAGGAAATTTCTATTTCTTTCATAATTTTAACGTCAGTTCGACGAATATATGTTTAATAAATTTCAGAACCTGTTGAAATCAGCGATGCGTGACACAGGGGCCACGTCAAGTGACGTGCGCTCTCCGTTGAGGTAGTGGAAATACCCGGCGATGGCTATCATAGCCGCATTGTCCGTAGTGAATTTGAACTCAGGGAGATAGGTCGTCCAGCCACGCCTGCGGCCTTCTTCCGTGACAGCATTGCGCAGCCCGCTGTTGGCAGATACTCCCCCTCCTATCGTTATCTGCTTGATTCCGGTCATCTTAGACGCCTTTATGAGCTTATCCATAAGTATTTCTATGAGCGTCCTCTGGAAAGAGGCGCAGATGTCCTCCTTGTTTTTCTCCATGAAGTCAGGGTCCTCCGCAAGCCTGTCGCGCACGAAATACAGAAGCGATGTCTTGACCCCGCTGAAACTGTAGTCGAGCCCCGGGACATGCGGTTTGGCAAACCTGTACTTCATAGGGTCCCCGAGCTTAGCGAGCCTGTCCACGACCGGACCTCCCGGGTATCCCAGCCCCATCATTTTCGAGCATTTGTCGAAAGCCTCCCCTACAGCGTCATCTATCGTCTGCCCGAGAATCTCGAAATCAAGAGGGCTGTTCACCTTGATTATCTGCGAATTTCCTCCGGACACGAGCAGACAGAGATAAGGGAACTCCGGCACAGGGGTATCCTTGCCGTACTCCTTTATGAAATTGGCCAGGACATGGCCCTGGAGATGGTTCACCTCCACCAGCGGCCTGTCTATGGCGATTGACAGACCTTTGGCGAACGAAGTCCCCACAAGCAGTGACCCGAGCAGCCCCGGCCCCCTGGTAAAGGCAATGGCCGTGATGTCGGATGCTTTGATCCCGGCACGGACGATGGCCTCGCTCACCACAGGCACGATATTGAGCTGGTGGGCCCTCGAGGCGAGTTCCGGGATGACACCTCCGTATGCCTTGTGGACATCCTGGCTTGCAAGCACATTGGAGAGAAGATAACCGTCCCTTATGACTGCTGCGGACGTATCATCGCATGAAGATTCTATACCTAATATTATATCCATACGGATTGCTGTTATTATCGGACGGCAAAAATACGAAGAATCTGTCTTAAATTTCAATAAAAATTCAAATCAGATACTGAACAGCTTCCGGAATATCGGATAAAATGCGTATTTTTGTAGATTCGGTCTGTTCCATGGACCGTTCAGGAGAATTGCCGAAAAAAACAAGGACATCAAGAGGACTCTGAAAATATTGTGGCTGACGGGCGTTGCGATAGTATCCGTCATCATTGCGGGGATGCTTGCCATACAGACTCCGCAGGTGCAGACGTACCTTTCACGGAAACTCATTGAAAAATTCACTGCCACTGCAGATGCCAGGATCAATTTCGGCAAAATTCATTTCCGCCCTTTCAACACGATCATACTCAAAGATTTGGAAATAATAGACAGGAATCCCGCAGACTCCGTGGCAAGGGATACCCTGTTCAGGGCGGACTATGTGATTGCAAGGTTTTCACTGAAGGGGCTGAAAGAAAAGGAGGGGATACATATAGGCAGGGCCTATATCCGCGACGCCGAAATGAACCTGGTGATAGAGAAATCCCGGACCAATCTGGAACGCATGTTCGGTATCAGGAAAGACCGGGTGAAGAAGGACCGGCAGGGAAACGTGTTCGACATCAGGAGGGCCATGATAGACGGGATGCGGTTCCGCCTGCAGAATTTCAGGAATGAGCAGCACCCTGCCCCGGAAGGAGGCATCAACTGGAACGACCTGGACATCAGCGATATAAACATCGAGGCGAGGAATATAAAACTGGCGGACAGGCAAATGGAGGGGACGCTGGACCAGATCTCATTCACGGAAAAGAGCGGCTATATCTGCAAGTCCATATCCGGAAGCGTGGAGGTGGGCCACGGCAAGGCCACGATCAGCGGCCTGTCAATCTCTGACCCGTGGTCCGCAATCGACATCCCGGAATTCACCATGGGCTACAGCAACGCAAAGGATTTCAAGGACTTCATCAGGAAAATCGGAATTACGGCGACAGTTAGTGAAAGCAGCCTGTCCATGAATACGCTTGCCTTCTTCGTACCGGAAGTCAAGGACATGCCATTTACCGTGGATATACCGCAGGCGAAAATCGCAGGAACGGTCAACAATCTGGATATAAATAAATTGAAGGCAGGCATCCGGCAGCATGGCATATACCTCGACATCGGAGGGAAAGTCAGCGGACTGCCAGACACGCAGCATCTTAAGACAGACATCCGTATCGACAGCATCGGGTTCTCCACCGCTTCCATTGAGAAGCTGCTTTCGGAAGTCTCCGGAGGGGATGTACCTGAAATATCGAAGTACGCACCCGGATACGGGTTCAAATTCATAGGGACAGCACGGGGTACGCTCAACAGCCTGAATGTGGACGGGGCGCTGACCTCGGGCCTGGGCACCATTGTGCCGAAGGTGAAGATAACAGGCCTTGCGGGCAAGGGGCGCGACACTGAAATAAGGGGCAGCATAAGGACACGGGACCTGGATATCGGGAAGGCGGCAGGGACCGACATTGTACATGAATGTGACATGGTTTCGGAGCTTGCCGCGACATTCGGAGAGGAGGGCCCGAAACTCGTGATCGATTCCCTTGCCGTCACCCGCCTGAGGCTCAACAATTACGACTACAGCGGGATAGCCGCAGCCGGTACAGTGGAGAAGAAGTCATTCAACGGGAAGATCATCTGCAGTGACCCGAACCTCAACTTCCTTTTCCAGGGGCTCTTCACATTTTCGAGCAAGACGCAGAACGCCCTGTACAACTTCTATGCAAACATCGGCTATGCGGACCTGAACGCCATCAACATAGACAAGAGGGGCATGTCGAGGATAAGCCTCCAGACAAACGCCAAGTTCACAAGGATCCGGGGCAATGACCTGCTGGGGAACATCACCGTCAGCAATGTGACACTTGAGAATGAAGGCGGGAAATACAGCATAGGGGACATCAAGGTGTCATCCCATTCAAGCGACACCCTGTTCAGGGCCAAGGTGGAATCCGACTTCGCGGAAGGCACATTCATAGGCACCAAACCGTTCTCCACCTTCATCCAGGACGCAAAAGACCTGACGCTCAAAAGGCAGCTCCCGGCCATATACAAGGATTCCGCATACGTCTGGAACGGGGACAGGTACGACCTGTCTTTCAACCTGTATGACACGATGGACCTCCTCGCGTTCCTGGCCCCCGGGCTGTATATCGCCGAGAACACCTCGATGAAGCTGCATATCGGGAAGTCCGGAAAAATGACGGGGAACATCCGGTCGCAGAGGCTTGCCATCAGAGAACAGTTCATGAAAGACTTCGCCCTGGACTTCAGCAATGACGGCAATGGCCTGGACGGGGAAATACGCAGCGAAACCATCAATGTCGCCACACTGTCCCTCAAGAACAACAGCTTCAGGATATTCGCGAAAGACAACCATATTGGGGCGGGCTACACATACGACAACCAGGGTGAGCTCGAAAACCGCGGGGAATTCTATGTCCTCGGTGATATCCTGCGCGATGAAGATGACAGGCTGCAGTGCAAGGTATCCCTGCTCCCCTCCACCCTATACCTCAACGCAAGGGAATGGAACATAATGCAGTCCGAAATGACCGTCTGCGGGAAGAATGTCGACATCGACGGCATGGAGTTCCTCAGCGGGGAGCAGTCCGTCCGGATACACGGCGGCATAACGGACTCCGGAAGGGACACACTCGCCCTGGATATGGAGAGGTTCGACATATCCATCATCAACCCGCTCCTCGGGAAAAAGGCGGCCTTCAGCGGTGCCGTATCCGGGAAGGCTCTCCTGGTTTCGGATGGCAAGGACAAGATGCTCGGCTCGGATTTCCTGTGCAGCTCCATGGGCATCTCCGGCGCCCAGATGGGCACGGTGCAGTTCAGCGGCAAATGGGACAACGTCTCCCGCAAAGTCGGCATCGACCTGAAAAATTACTACTCGGGGGCCCGCAACCTCGACATACACGGCTCATACAGCCTGGATGACAAATACATAGACGCATCTGCCCTCCTTGACGAATTCGACATATCCTGCATGACGCCGTACCTGAGCAGCGTGTTCAGCGAGACTGCAGGAAAGCTGTCCGGCTCTTTTTCCGTAAAGGGAAGGCCAAGCGCCATGGAAGTGGAAAGCACGGGGGCCAGGTTCAGGGACGCCATGCTGCGGATCGCCTTTACAAATGTCCCGTATACTGTAAACGGGGGATTCCACATAGACAGCCGTGGCATCTATTTCGATGACATCACCCTCTTCGACAGGTTCGGGAACGGAGGCATGGTCACAGGGCAGATCTCATACGAGAATTTCAGGGACATCAGGTTCGACACCCGTATCAATGCGGACAGGATAGAGTGCCTGAATGTCAATGAAAAAGCCGGAGAGGCATTCTACGGGAACATCTTCGCCACGGCCGGAATCGCCATCACAGGTCCGGTAAACTCCATGAAAATGGCGATAGAGGCCACAACCACAGGACAGGGGCAGCTGCATGTCCCGATTTCATCCTACACCAGCTCCCGATCAAGCGACCTGCTGACCTTCAAGACAGTACAGCAGGAAAAGATACTCGACCCTTATGAGGCCATGATCTCGAGGATCCAGAAAAAGGAAAAGGCCAAGAGCAACTTCGAGATCAACCTGACGGTGGTGACAAACCCGGACATGCACGCCTTCATTGAAATAGACAAGGCCACCGGCAACGTCCTCTCCGGATACGGGAACGGTACGATTGACCTGGATATAAACCCCAACAAGGACATATTCAACATAAACGGGGACTACACCCTCTCCGGAGGCAACTACAAGTTCGTGGTGATCGGGCTTGCCAAGGACTTCTCGATCAACGAGGGCAGCTCTGTGAAATTCAACGGGGACATCATGGAGAGCACCCTGGATATTGACGCCACCTATACCACCAAGACCTCCCTCGGGACCCTCATATCAGACACATCGTCCGTAAGCACCAGGAGGATAGTGGAATGCGGGATACGCATCACCGACAAGATAAGCAACCCGCGCCTGCAGTTCAGCATCAACGTCCCTGACCTCGACCCGACGGTGAAGGCGAGGGTAGAAAGTGCCCTGAGCACGGAAGACAAGATACAGAAACAGTTCCTGTCCCTGCTTGTATCGAACAGTTTCATGCCTGACGAACAGTCCGGTATCGTAAACAACACCTCGTTCCTGACGTCGAGCGTCTCCGAAATAATGTCGAACCAGCTGAACAACATCTTCCAGAAGCTCGACATCCCTGTAGACCTCGGCCTCAGCTACCAGACGAACGACAGGGGGAACGACATCTTCGACGTGGCAGTCTCCACACAGCTGTTCAACAACAGGGTGATCGTTAACGGGAACATCGGCAACCGCCAGTATTCTTCCGGGAACACCAACAACGACGTGGTCGGCGACCTTGACATCGAAGTGAAGATAGACAGGCCAGGGGCACTCCGCCTCAACATATTCTCCCACTCGGCGGACCAGTACACGAACTACCTCGACAACTCCCAGCGCAACGGCGTCGGCCTGACATACCAGCAGGAGTTCAACAGCTTCAAGGAGTTCTTCAAGAAAATGTTCTCCGGGAGGAAAAAGAAAGACGAAATGCTCAGACAGGAGGAAAAGGCACTGATGACAGAAGAGAAAGTAGTTTTAAAGATAAAAAAGGACAATGGAGAAAGACCGGAAAAATAAAGGACGCCTGATGCTCATCCCGTCCCCCATCGGGGACAATGACCCCTCGGAGGTGATTCCCGGAGCGGTCCTCGAGGCTGTACGGAAAATCAAAGTGTTCGTAGTCGAAGACACGAGGACAGTGCGGAGATACCTGTCCAGGGCCGGGCTTAAAGGGCACATTGAAGATCTGGAATTCCATGAGCTCAACGAACATACAAGGCCGGAGGAAATCGAGGCCTTCATCAGCCTGTTCGACAACGGCACGGACGTCGGCCTGGTCTCCGAAGCAGGGCTTCCCGCCGTTGCAGACCCTGGAGCACAGCTTGTTGACCTGGCCCACAGGCACAGCATACAGGTCGTGCCCTTTGTCGGCCCCTCATCCCTGATGCTCGCCCTCATGGCCTCGGGCATGAACGGACAGTCCTTCTCCTTTCTCGGGTATCTCCCGGTAAAGGCAGATGAAAGGAAATCCAGGCTGAAGGCCATAGAAAAACAGTCGGCCGCAACGGGACAGACGCAGATATTCATCGAGACACCCTACCGGAACGACTCCATGATGAAAGACATCCTGGCGTGCTGCCATGATGACACGAAAATCTGCGTGGCAGCCGGACTTACCTCCCCGGACGCATTCATCAGGACGCTGAAGGTACATGAATGGAAAAAAGCCGGAGCCGCCATAGGCAAACGCCCGTGCGTATTCCTGCTCCTGGCATAGTCTGGCTTCTGACTGACATAAAAAATACTATAACAATATGGATATACTTGAACTTGAGGGCATGGAGTTCTGGGCGCGGCACGGATGCCTCGGCAGGGAGAAGGCAGTGGAGCAGCTGTTCACAGTGGACTTCAGGGCCGAACTCGACATGAGGACCGCTGCCGGAAGCGACAATCTTGAAGACACGGTCGACTACGGAAGGATATATGACATTGCCGCTGAAGTCATGAACGGCCCTCATGCCTACCTGCTGGAGCATCTCGCAGGAAAGATAGTGAAAGGCATTGCAGCGGAGTTCCCCCGGCTGCAGAGCTTCTCCGTCAGAGTATCAAAACGAAGGCCTCCCGTCAACGGCGTCGCCGCATGGTCCAGAGTGACCGTACAATACCCCGGAGACCTGGCCTCGGAATAAATATTTAACGTGAATTCGATGAATTTAATTCATTAAATTACATCGAATTACCTATTAAGGAGCAGGCCTGTGGCCTGCGACAGGTCCCCCGGCGAGGGGGAAGGAAGGGGGTGGCGCCCCTTAACAAGGGGCTGTCACGAAGTGACTGGGGATTAAGATTGGATGGCCCTTCAGGGCCGCACAGGAGCGTCAGCGAGGTTTCCTGCATGGGAACCGAAGCAGTGGAGGTGCCGGCGCAGCGAAGCGGAGCCGCATGCCCCACCGGGGCTGTCACCGCCAGGTGACTGGGGGGGTAGACAGACATGAATTGTCATTTCGACCGAACGAAGTGAGTGGAGAAATCTGTAGAGGGAATTAACAGATCCCTCGGCTCCGCTCGGGATGACAAAAAAATGCTCGGGATGACAGGGATTCCGGTCATAAATGATAAAATATTGATTTTTAATATAATATTGTTAAACATTAATTCGTCGAACTGACGTTATTTAACATCAGAATAATACAATGAAAAAAAAGATAGCATTCGTGACCCTTGGCTGCAAACTGAACTATGCCGAGACATCGACATACGAAAGGAAGTTAATAGAGTCCGGAAAATTCGAGGCTGTACCATGGAATGAGAAGGCAGACATGTACCTTGTGAACACATGCACTGTCACCGAGCACTCAGACAAGAAATGCCGGAATATTATCCGGAAGCTGCACAGGGTATCCCCCGGGGCCGAAATAATCGTGACCGGCTGCTATGCCCAGATGAAAAGGGAGGAGATAGAAAAGATCGAAGGCGTAAAATTCGTTTTCGGCGCGGACGAAAAAGGGTCTGTCGTACCGTCTGTGCTCCGCCACATTGAAGGGAATGACGGCCCATGCGGGACAGATACGTCAACATTCCTGCCGGCATATTCCAGCGGGGAAAGGACCAGGTCATTCCTTAAAGTGCAGGACGGATGCGACTATTTCTGTACATACTGCACCGTCCCGTTCGCAAGGGGGCGGAGCAGGAACATACCCGTCAGCGAGCTTGTCGCCCAGGCCCGCGAGATTGCCGGCAAAGGCATAAAGGAAATAGTCCTGACAGGGGTGAACACAGGGGATTTCGGGAAGACCACAGGGGAAACTTTCCTGGAGCTGATAAAAGCGCTGAATGAAGTGGAAGGCATTGAGAGATACAGGATTTCATCAATCGAGCCGAACCTTCTGACAGACGGTGCCATAGACTGGATTGCATCCGGAACCAAATTCCTCCCCCATTTCCATATTCCCCTCCAGTCCGGCAGCGATACTGTCCTTAAGGCGATGGGGCGCCGCTATGACACTGCCTTATTTGAACATAAGGTCAGCTACATCAGGCAACGTATGGAAAAGCCCGGAGGCCCTAAGGTGTTCTTCGGCATCGATGTGATCACCGGCTTCCCCGGAGAAAGCGACGGGCTGTTCCGGGAGACCTGTGATTTCCTGGAAAATGCCATAAGGCCTGCATTCATCCATATTTTCCCGTACTCGAGAAGAAAGGGGACGAAGGCCGACACGATGAAGGACCAGATACAGGATTCCGTAAAGACGGAAAGGGTGAAGATACTGGAGGAGCTGTGCGGCAGGCTGCACGACGGATTCATCGAGAGCAACCGGGGCGCGCATGAGAAGGTGCTTTTCGAAAGCACCGGCAAGGACGGGAAAATGTTCGGGTACACAGGGAACTACATCCGGATTGAAAGGCCTTACGATGCATCCCTCGTGGGACAGATAGTAGATGTTACAATATAGTCTGACAAAACAAATCGCAATCTATGGCGGAGGATATGACCAGATTGACATTTTTAGGAACGGGAACTTCCCAGGGGGTCCCGATGATCGGATGCGACTGCAGGGTATGCAGGTCAGATGACCCGAGGGACAAAAGGCTCCGCTCCTCTGCATTCGTGGAATACGGCGGGCTGAAGATACTCGTGGACGCAGGGCCTGACTTCAGGACGCAGATGCTGCGGGCGGGGATAAGGCACATCGACGCCATTCTCCTGACCCACAACCACAAGGACCACACTGGAGGGCTCGACGATGTAAGGGCGTTCAACTATATCGAAAGGGCCCCTATCAGGATATACTGTGAAAAATACGTGGAGGACTCGCTCCGGCAGGAATACTCCTACGCATTCGCGGAGCACAGGTATCCCGGGGTGCCTGAATGGCAGATCACCAACATTGACGAGCGCCCGTTCACCGTATCCGAGAACATTCCGGAACAGAAGCTCGTATGGGTCGACGGGAAAGGCTATGACAAGATTCCAGTGTCGGCGGAAGAATGGGCGAAGGAGCATCATCCCGAAGAGGCCGGGAAAGGGACCTACCGGCCCAAACAAGTGGAGGTCATCCCGATAAGAGGCCGGCATTTCATGCTTCCGGTACTCGGGTACAGGTTCGGGAACATAGCCTACCTCACGGACATGAACTATATACCCGAGACGGAATTCACCAGGCTGGAGGGACTCGACCACTTCATCATCAACTGTGTGCGCCGGGGGAAGCACCTCTCCCATTTCTCCCTGGAGGAGGCTGTGGCCGTAGCCCGGAAGGTCGGTGCCAGGCACTCCTGGCTGACCCACCTTTCGCACCAGCTGCCGCGGTACGAAGACCTGTGCAGGGAACTTCCGGAGGATATCAGGCCAGCCTATGACGGACTGACAATAGAATCCGTCCGGCGGCAGTGACACCAGGGCCTTCCGCCATTCAGCATGCCGCCCCGGCCCGGGGCATGTCACATAGCCCGGGCATGTTCCGGAAAGAGCTGATCCCTTATATCTTGTATGGAGGCACTTCCCCCCTGTCAATCATGTCCCGGAGCTGCCCGATATAGTCGCCGCCTTCCTCTGAAGCAGGCGAACCGAACTTAACTGAAATGTCATTGAGGGTATAGTCCCCTCCCTTTTCTTCGAGAATATAGCTGCGGAGGGCCTTCCTCGTTCCGGAAGGCCTGGCCGATGCATTCCGGCATATGTCGCAGCACCCGCAGTCCTGCGACTCCTCCTGTCCGAAATACTCCAGCAGGAAGCGGCTGCGGCAGGTATCTTCCTCCTTTATATATGAGATCATCTTCTCCGTCCTCGCGCAGGACGACTCCCGCAGCTGTTCGTACCTCCTGGTGCTGAGCTTGACATCCTTCGGATGCAGCCTGTTCTCCCTCAGGTATATGACCGTAGCATGGTCGCCCGGTATATATTTGATGACATGCTCCACAGAAAGCAGGTACAGCAGCCTGCGCAGCTGCGGGGCAGACACGCCTGAAACCGATGCCAGATAGTCCTCGTCGACCGGGACTGGATACGAGAACACCCCTGTATACTTGCGCATGAGCATCTCTATCACGGCGGCCATGGCAGGCTCCGGCAGCTCGATGTCGTAGAGCGACTGCCTTTCCACAATGAACTGCACCCTGGTAGGTATGTCGGTATCCTCGAGGACCGTCCAGTGGTCCTCCCTCTCTATATATTTAATGGCATAATACACCATGGAGCGGTTCAGCCTGAAATGCCGGCAGAACTCGTCAAGGTCGAACTTCAGCTGCATCCCCATCCCGGCCTCATACGGGATACGGTAAAAGGAATGGACCTTGTGGTAGATATCCTCTATATATTCTATGGCAGGATACGACAGTGTCTCGATCTGGCGCAGCCTCCTGACATCACCTCCGTTCCACAGCAGGACAGCATAGGAGCGCTTGCCGTCCCTCCCCGCCCTTCCGGCCTCCTGGAAATACGCCTCCGGAGAATCAGGGACATCGTAATGCACCACATACCTCACGTCCGGCTTGTCTATTCCCATACCGAAAGCATTGGTACACACCATCACAGCTGTCTTGCCGGACTTCCAGTCAGCCTGCCTGGCAGAACGCAGGTCCGGTCCCAGCCCCGCATGGTAAAACGAGCTCGACAGGCCCTGGGAGCGGAGAAAGGCCGACAGCTCCTCGCATCTGTTGCGGCTCCTGACATACACTATCCCGGTCCCGGGGACAGAGCGGCAGATTCCTGCCAGCTGGCCCATCTTGTCCTCGCAGCGGCGCACTATATAGGAAAGGTTAGGCCGCTCGAAGCCGCTTTTCAGGAGAAGCTTCTCCCTGAAGTGAAGCTTCTCCATTATATCTTCGGCCACCTGCGGGGTAGCAGTGGCGGTAAGGGCTATTACAGGGGCGTCCACTATCTCGCGCAGCTTTCCTATGTCAAGATAGTCCGGACGGAAGTCATACCCCCACTGGGATATGCAGTGCGCCTCGTCCACCACGATATAGCTGACATTCATTTCCGTGACATACCGCCTGAAAAGCTCGGTGGAGAGACGCTCCGGGGAAAGATAAAGGAACTTGAAGTCACCGTAGGCGGCATTGTTGAGGTTGAGCTCCACCTCCCTGCGGGTCATTCCGGTATAGACTGCCAGCGCCTTGATGCCCCTGTCCGCCAGGTTCTGCACCTGGTCCTTCATCAGGGCGATGAGCGGGGTGACGACCAGCGCCACACCTTCCTTCATCAGAGCCGGGACCTGGAAGCATACCGACTTGCCCCCTCCCGTGGGGAGGATTGCCAGTACGTCTCGGCCGCCTGCCGCAGCTTCGACAATCTCCCTCTGCATGGGACGGAACGAGCCGTACCCCCAATATTCTTTCAGCACCTCCAGCGGGAACCTCCCTCCTCCGCCGGGATTATCCGGACTCTCCATTATTATATTAAATTAAATGTGATTAAATCTTATGACAATTCAATTCACATTATATTATTATCACAAATCAACATTATACCTAATGACCAATACCCTCTGTCATCCCGGACACCCTTTTGTCATCCCGAGCGTCTTTTTTGTCATCCCGAGCGAAGTCGAGGGATCTGTTTTATTCCTTCTCCATAATTCTCCTTTCCCCTCCCGTCAGCCGGAATGACAATTCAAGCATTTTCAGTTTCGAACCGAACAAATATAATTTCGCTTCAAAAGCACAACCTTTCGGTTCAAAACACGCACATTGGCACATTTTGTGCAGATAAACGTGGGTTTTGACGTGGCAAAAGTAATAAAATATTCATGCCAAAAATTTGTCCTGTCGCAAAATTATTATATTTTTGCAGCGCACAAATTGAGATTCATAAAGTTATAAACCTTTTAATATAAGTTTGTATCATGAGTAAAATTGATTTGACCAAGTACGGCATCACAGATGTGAAAGAGATTCTTCACAACCCGTCTTACGAGGTTCTTTTCGCTGAAGAAACTAAGGATTCACTCGAAGGCTATGAGAAAGGCCAGGTTACAGAGCTCGGTGCTGTCAATGTAATGACAGGTATCTACACCGGACGTTCTCCTAAAGACAAATTCTTTGTTTACAACGAGGCCAGCAAGGACACTGTATGGTGGACTTCTGACGCATACAAAAACGACAACAAACCATGCTCTGAAGAGGCTTGGGCAGACCTCAAGGCAAAGGCTGTAAAGCAGCTCTCAGGCAAGAGGCTCTTCGTAATGGATACTTTCTGCGGTGCAAACCCTGCAACCCGTCTTAAAGTACGTTTCATCATGGAAGTCGCATGGCAGGCTCACTTCGTAAAGAACATGTTCATCCGCCCTACAGAGGAAGAACTTGCAAATTACGGCGAGCCTGATTTCGTTTCTTTCAACGCTGCAAAGGCAAAGGTTGAGAACTACAAGGAGCTCGGGCTCAACTCCGAGACTGCCACTGTGTTCAACCTCAAGACCAACGAGCAGGTGATCCTCAACACATGGTACGGCGGTGAGATGAAGAAAGGTATCTTCTCCATCATGAACTACCTCAACCCGCTCCGCGGAATCGCCTCAATGCACTGCTCTGCAAACACTGACAAGGAAGGCAAGAGCACAGCCATCTTCTTCGGACTTTCCGGAACAGGAAAGACCACCCTTTCTACAGACCCTAAGAGACTCCTCATCGGTGATGACGAGCACGGCTGGGACGACGAGGGCGTATTCAACTACGAAGGCGGATGCTACGCAAAGGTGATCAACCTCGACAAGGAGAGCGAGCCGGATATCTACAACGCCATCAGAAGGGATGCCCTCCTGGAGAACGTTACAGTGGACGCCAACGGCAAGATCGACTTCGCTGACAAGAGCGTGACAGAGAACACCCGTGTATCATACCCTATCGACCACATCAAGAACATCGTTAAACCGGTTTCAAAGGGTCCTCACGCAAAACAGGTTATCTTCCTGTCAGCAGATGCATTCGGAGTTCTTCCTCCGGTATCAATCCTCACTCCTGAGCAGACACAGTACTACTTCCTTTCAGGATTTACTGCAAAGCTCGCAGGAACAGAGCGCGGAATCACTGAGCCTACCCCTACTTTCTCTGCATGCTTCGGTGCAGCATTCCTTTCACTCCACCCAACAAAATACGGCGAGGAGCTCGTAAAGAGGATGAACGCAGTAGGTGCAAAGGCATATCTCGTAAACACCGGCTGGAACGGAACAGGAAAACGTATCTCCATCCGTGACACCCGCGGAATCATCGACGCAATCCTCGACGGTTCTATCGAGAAGGCCCCTACAAAGAAGATCCCTTACTTCGACTTCGAAGTTCCTACAGAGCTTCCGGGCGTAGATCCTGCAATCCTTGACCCTCGCGACACTTACGCTGACGCAGCAGAGTGGGATGCAAAGGCAAAAGACCTCGCAGGACGTTTCATCAAGAACTTCGACAAGTTCACAGGAAACGAACTCGGCAAGTCTCTCGTAGCAGCAGGTCCTAAGCTCTAGTCTCAGACTGACTCTAATTGCATTAACGCAGGTTCCGGATTTTCCGGGACCTGTTTTTTTTATTTCATTTCCGGCCAGGAATATACCACCGCAGAAAAATTTGCATCTTTCATTCAGGCTGAATATATTTGCAGTGCATTATTAAACTAATACACACAAACAATGAGACCGGATATCATCATCGCTACAGCAACAGTCCTGGCCGTTTCCGCGTTTCCCTGGAATACCGAAGGGAAAGAGGACGGGCATCTCCTGAAAGGCAGGATAATAAACCAGGACGGAGTTCCTATAGAATATGTAGCCGTAGGAATCCCTGGGAAAGGTATAGGTACAATATCGTCCGCAGACGGGATATTCGAACTGGAAATCCCTGAGGGAGAGACAGATTCACTTGAGTTCCAGCATGTATCATACCTGACAGGACGCATACCGGCATCGGAATATATGCATACGGACACCATGTGTGTCACTCTGACAGGAAACGAGATAGAGACGGCAATAGTATATCCGGCCAGCTTCAAGGAAAAGACACTCGTCTCCAAAGGGGCACGCTTCCCAATGGCATACGGATCTTTCAGTCCGGACAGCAGAGGTACAGAGGTAGGTTCGAATGTCAAAGTGAAGAAACCGTTCATAATCAGGAAATTCTCCTTCAAGGTGGCAAGATGTACCATCGAGGGGACTAAAGTCAGCCTTAATGTTTACAGGATAACGGACGGCTCTTTCCGGAACATACTTCACAGGCCGATATATATCGACATCGCCGAATGTCAGGATATGGAGACGTATGAAATCGCCCCTGAAGAAACACTGATGCTGGAGCCCGGGGAATATTTCGTGAGCCTCGCCTTTATCGGGTGCTCTGAAAAGAGCTGGAATGAATGGGTGGAGCAGAGTACATGGACCGGGAAAAAATACATGGAGGCGATAATACGCAACGAACTGTTGTTCCCCCTGTATTTCAAGTCCAGCTACACCAGGGACAGGGCATTGGGCAGCATATCCCGTTGCGGGCTGAACATAGGTATGTCGGTCTCTGGCTTGGAATACAGTGAATAACCGGAAAAAAAGACTATATTTGTGAAAACATTGACATAGGGGGACTTGACCTTACTTATTTCCAAATAATATATGAAACGGATTCTGTTTTTTGTGGCTGCCCTCACAGTGATTGCCGCCACATCATGTTCACAGTACAGGTACGAGACTGTGAAAGGAGATCCCCTTGGAACGAAAATGTACACCCTGGACAACGGCCTGAAAGTGTACATGAGCGTCAACAAGGAGACACCGCGTATCCAGACCTACATCGCAGTGAAGGTCGGAGGAAAGAACGACCCGTCGGAGACGACAGGCCTGGCACACTACTTCGAGCACCTGATGTTCAAAGGAACCCCGAATTACGGCACATCGGACTATACTGCAGAGAAGCCAATGCTCGATGAGATCGAACAGCTGTTCGAAGTTTACAGGCAGACCTCTGACGAGGGTGAAAGGGCTGAAATCTACCACAGGATAGACTCGATAAGCTATGAGGCATCCAAAATAGCCATACCTAACGAATACGACAAGCTCATGTCCGTCATCGGGGCACAGGGGACCAATGCATTCACCTCCCAGGACATGACAGTCTATGTCGAGGACATCCCGTCAAACGAGGTGGAAAACTGGGCAAGGATCGAGGCCGACCGCTTCAAGAACCCTGTAATCAGAGGGTTCCACACCGAACTCGAGACCATCTACGAGGAAAAGAACATGTCCCTGACAAGCGACAGCCGCAAGGTGTCCGAGGCACTGGACGCAGCCCTGTTCCCGCATCACCCTTACGGGACGCAGACCGTGCTCGGTACGCAGGAGCATCTGAAGAACCCTTCCATCACCAACGTGAAGAACTACCACAAGACCTACTATGTCCCTAACAACATGGCCATCTGCCTCTCAGGGGACTTCGACCCTGACACTATGGTAGGAATCATAGAGAAATACTTCGGTGACATGCAGCCTAACCCTGAGCTTCCGCAGCTCCAGTTCGAGAAGGAGAAGCCTATCACGGCCCCTGTGGTAAAGAAGGTATACGGGCTCGAGGCCGAGAACATCACCCTCGGATGGAGACTTCCGGAGGCCACCGACAAGTCAAATGATGTGGCTAACATCGTCAGCTCCATACTCTACAACGGACAGGCAGGCCTCATCGACCTTGACCTCATCCAGCAGCAGAAGGTTCTGTCCGCTTACGCCTACAACAGCAGCCAGCCGGACTACGGCTCTTTCGTGGTGTCCGCCCGTCCGAAAGAAGGCCAGACCCTCGACCAGGTGCGCGACCTGCTCCTGGCGGAAGTGGCCAAGCTCCGTTCCGGTGACTTCGACGAGAAGCTGATAGAAGCTACCGTGAACAACTACAAGATGTACATGATGCAGAACTACGAGGACAACGAGAACCGCGCCATGCTCTATGTCATGTCTTTCATCAACGGGTCCGACTGGGCCGACGAGGTCCAGATGCTCGAGCGCATGTCCGCCATCACCAAGCAGGACGTAGTGGACTGGGCCAATGAATATCTAGGAGCGGAGAGCTACGCCGCAATCTACAAGCTCCAGGGCGAGGACAAGACCGTCCAGAAGATAGCAGCTCCGAAGATCACCCCTATCGTGACCAACCGCGACAAGCAGAGCGAGTTCCTCGCAGAGATACAGGAGACCCCTGTAAAGCCGATAGAGCCGGTATTCGTGGACTACAGCAAAGACATGTCCAAGTTCGAGGCGCGTCCTGGAGTGGAGGTCCTTTACAAGCAGAACCAGATGAACGACCTGTTCACCCTGATATATGTATTCAATACCGGCGTAGAGGATGACCCGGCCCTTAACCTCGCAGCCGACTATGTATCATATCTGGGCACAGACAGTATGAGTGCGGAGGAAATCGGCTCCAGGATGTACGCTCTGGCATGCTCGTTCGGAATCTACGCCGGCTCGAACCAGACGACCGTACGGGTTTCCGGGCTCAGTGAGAACATGGGAGAAGCGATGGACATTGTTGAAAGCCTCATATCCGGAGCTCAGCCGGATGAAGACATACTCGCCAACCTCAAGTCCGACATGATGAGAAGCCGTGCCAACGCAAAGCTCAGCCAGGGAAGCTGCTTCGGCGCCCTGCAGAGATACATGGTCTACGGCCCGGACTTCATCAGCCGCACTGTATTGAGCGACAAGGCACTTGACGCCCTTACATCGGACGAGCTCCTCGCGAAAATACGCGAACTCTCAGGCAAGGAGCACGAAGTGCTCTATTACGGACCGAAGACAGACAAGGAGCTCCTGTCTTCTCTCGAGGCACACCACAAGACCGCACCTGAACTCCAGCCTCTCGAGAAGAAATTCATCAGGAGCCAGCAGGTCAAAGACAACAATGTAGTACTTGCCCAGTACGATGCCAAACAGCTCTACTTCCTGCAGTATTCTGACCGCGGAGAAAAATTCGCCCCGGCGGACGAGCCAGGCATAACTCTCTACAACGAATATTTCGGGGGAGGGATGAACACGATAGTGTTCCAGGAAATGAGAGAGGCCAGGGGGCTTGCATATACCGCACAGGCTTTCCTCGCTTCACCGTACTTCCTCGACGGCGACTACTATTACCTGGCATTCATCGCCACCCAGAACGACAAGATGCGGCAGGCAATAGAGGCGTTCGACGAGATCATAAACGGCATGCCGGAATCCCAGGCGGCGTTCGACATAGCGAAAGAAGCCCTGCTCACCAGGATGCGCACCAAACGTGTAGTCCGCGACCAGGTTCTCTGGAACTATTTGAGCGACAGGGACCTCGGACTGGAGGAATCCCTCGACAGACAGATTTTCGAGGCCGTGCAGGGCATGACGCTCGAAGATGTCAAGGCTGTCCAGCAGAAATGGGTAAAGGACCGCAAATATACCTACGGCATCCTCGGGGACATCAAGGACCTGGATACAGGATACCTGAAGACACTCGGCCCGGTAAAGACAGTGACACTCGAGGAAATCTTCGGATACTGATTCTTGACAATACAGAAAGAGGCTGCACCGGTGGTGCAGCCTCTTTCTTTTTTCCCGTATGAAACAGTCTCCTGACTATTTCTTCTTGTATCTCTGGTAGAATTTGTCGACACGTCCTGCTGTGTCTACGAGCTTCATCTTTCCTGTATAGAACGGGTGGGATGTGTTGGAGATCTCGACTTTCACCACAGGATACTCAACGCCATCAACTTCGATGGTCTCCTTGGTGGATGCGCAGGAGCGGGTAATGAATACCTGGTCATTCGACATATCCTTGAAAGCTACAAGACGGTAGTTTTCGGGATGAATTCCTTTTTTCATTTCCTTAATAAATTTAGTTAACTGTAAAATTCAGGCCGCAAAGGTAAGCCTTTATTCTTTATTATCAAATTTTTTCTCTATTTTTCCGGTATATTTTCAAGCGTCGCTGCAACAAAGCGCCACCACTTCCCTACTGACTCTACATTCACCCTCTCATCAGGGGAATGAGGGCTCATGATGGTAGGCCCGCATGAAACCATGTCCCAGTGAGGATACGCGCCGCCGAGTATACCGCATTCCAGACCCGCATGAATCGCCATTACAGCCGGCTCCTTGCCGTAGAGGCCCTTGTAGACCTCCTTCATGGTATGGAGGATCGGGGACGAACTGTCCGGGGCCCATCCCGGATAGCCTCCCGAGAACCCCACGCTGAATCCCGCAAGCTCGAACACTGCCCTGGCCTGCTCCGCCATGGCATCCTTGGCTGAATCCACGGAACTCCTCATCAGGGTCTTGACAAATATCTTCCCGCCCTCGGACTTGACGATAGCGGTATTGTTTGAAGTCTCTACGAGCCCGGGAACAGCATCGCTCATCCTCCAGACCCCGTCCGGACAGCCGTAGACCGCGCGCAGTGCGGCAAGGGCGGCACTGTCATCTATATACTCTGACGGGGAGGCAGCCTGCTCTTCAACGAAGACAGACACATCCGGGTCTGTGGCGGCATATTCAGCCCTGACAGCTGCAAGGACAGCATCCACATGCTCCTTCACCTGCTCTGTCCTGCCCTCCGGGACTGCAATCTGGGCAAACGCCTCTCTCGGTATCGCGTTCCTCAGGCTGCCGCCGTCGACAGAGACCAGTTTCACTCCCATATCGCGGAGCATAGGGAGGAGTACCCTGGCCATGACCTTATTGGCATTGGCCCTGTACAGGATTATATCCATTCCCGAGTGCCCGCCTTTCAGCCCTTTGACTGTCAGTAGGAACGGCTTATATCCTGCCGGCATGGCGGCCGTACTGTAAGGCAGGGATGCTGTAATGTCGAGCCCCCCGGCACAGCCTACATACAGTTCGCCTTCTGTCTCCGAATCAAGGTTTATGAGGATGTCACCTTTCAGAATGCCCGGCTTCAGGGCGCGGGCCCCTGTCATCCCGGTCTCCTCGTCGACCGTCACAAGCACCTCCACCGGACCGTGCTTCAGGTCCGTGGACTCCAGGACAGACATGGCCACAGCCACGCCCAGACCGTTGTCAGCCCCGAGGGTCGTGCCCCTGGCCCTGACCCATTCGCCGTCCACCCAAGCCTCTATCGGGTCCTTCTCGAAATCATGGACCTTGTCGGCATTCTTCTGCGGCACCATATCTATGTGCCCCTGGAGGATGACACCTTTCCGGTTCTCCATTCCCGGTGTAGCGGGCTTCCTTATTATGATGTTCCCGACCTCGTCCCGGATGGTCTCAAGCCCGAGCGACTTCCCGAAACCGTAGAGGAAGTCCACGGCCTTGCCCTCCTTCTTGGACGGGCGCGGTATCTGTGTCAGCAAATAGAAGTTCTTCCAGACAAGCTGGGGGTTCAAATCTTTCAGTTCCATTGTAAAAATTATGATTTTATCGGTTAATCCATATCCATATTCAGAGGGAAGGTGCTTTCTGTACCGAGCTGATATACAGGCACACGGCTCTGGAAAATCACGTTCATCCCGTCAGAGAGCTTCACGGTGCAGATTGAAGGAATCCGGTATGTGACATAGCTGTTGTCCCGGGCCTTTTTAGATATTTTGCTGTCTTCGGACACCGACGGGGCGACCTGCTGCGGGATGACCTCAAGGACTACAGGCTTTCCGGATATGTTGTCCGGAGGGAGCAGCCCGGCGGTATCGGAGATGCGGAAGGCTACATACAGCTGGTTCTCCCTGTCCTTCTGCGGAAGCACCTCGAAGGTCATTTTCTGGGTCTGGTATTCGGAATATCCGGTGAACATCGACATGTACTCTTTCTCGAGCCGGGTCAGTTCGGCGATTGCCGCCCCCATGGCCTCCCCGCTGTATGTCGCATCAGTGTCGCCGGTCACTATCTGGTATCTCTTCTCCCTGATGCTGAATATCATGGCTGCGGTTTCAGCCGCACGTTTCTCCTCGGACTTCTCTACTATGATCTCCTGCTTTACGGCCACGCGGCTGTAGGTTGATTCCTGTTTTACATTGCGGTAGAGGGTGGCGTCCTCGGATGTGAGGTTGGAAGTGAGGCCTATCCCGGAAAAATCCCCGGATGTGGGGGACGGGAACCTCCAGACATATTCTCCGCCGAAATTGCCGTCAGCCCCGGCGACAAGCCCCATTGAGGTGAGCTTCAGGAAAGTGGCCCTCACCCTGTCGTTACCCACGTCTATGATATGGCGGCTGCTGTTGTCCGCCTCAATATATGGTGTCATGCTGACCTTGGAGATGGTGTAGACCTGTGAATCCTTCTGTCTGGCCTCTATGCCGAGATATTTCGAGGCATATTTGGCGTACGGGCCGGCATAGAAATTCTCCTGCACAGCCTCTACCTCCAGTACCAGCGTCGTAGCCGGAAGACTGTATGCCAGCACACCCTCAGGATCAGGCTGCTGTTTCGGCTTCTGGGCGTAAAGTGCAATGCTCGCTGCCATCAGCCCCGAACAGAGCAAAATTTTCACATTTTTCATAATATAATAATTATTAACAGGTTAATATCAGTGCCATTCGGGCAGACCCAACAAATATAAACAATTTCATCCACGATTACGATTTTTAAGCATATTTTATTACCTTTGTCCGGATCATGGACCGCCTTTAAAGACGATAAAATCACAAAAACAATAAATTTATGTTCAAAGGTCAACCTAAAGGGCTTTTTGCCTTAGCTCTCGCCAACACCGGTGAAAGGTTCGGATACTACACCATGCTGGCGATTTTCGTCCTGTTCATACAGGCAAAATTCGGTTTTACTGCCGCGGAGTCCACTCAGATATACGGAGGCTTTCTTGCTGCAGTGTATTTCATGCCGCTTATCGGGGGTATACTGGCTGACAAGATAGGGTACGGCAAATGCGTCACCATCGGTTTCGCCGTCATGTTCATCGGGTACCTGTGCCTTGCCGTCCCGACAGAGGCAAACACTGTGGGCAAGGTCGCCATGTTCGGGGCCCTGGCCCTGATAGCTGCCGGAACAGGGCTTTTCAAAGGGAACCTCCAGGTGATGGTCGGGAACCTCTATGACAGTCCAGAATACGCATCCAAGAGGGATTCGGCCTTCAGCCTTTTCTATATGGCGATAAACATAGGCGCGATGTTCGCCCCTACCGCAGCCAAGGCAGTGACCAACTTCTTCCTCGGCAAATCCGGCCTGGTGTACAACGCCAACGTACCGGCCCTCGCCCACCAGTTCATGGACGGAAGCATCACCCCTGAGAATACGGAAAAGCTCACGAGCCTGATGAACTCAATGTCAGGGGCATCCGGGATGGACCTTGCGACCTTCAGCCACACATACATTGAAAAACTCTCTACATCATACAGCTACGGATTCGGGGTGGCCTGCATATCACTGATAGTTTCAGTGCTGATCTACTTCTGCTGCCGCAGCTGGTTCAAGCATGCGGATGTCAATGCAAAACAGGCAAAAGCCGCCAACATCAACGAGCCGGAGCTCACCCCGGCACAGACCAGGAGCCGCATCATTGCCCTGATGCTCGTGTTCGCTGTGGTGATCTTCTTCTGGATGGCCTTCCACCAGAACGGCGGCACGATGACAATCTTCGCCCGCGACTACACCGAAAATGTAGCTTCTGGCTTCACCAGGATTGGTTTCAACATCGGATGCCTCGCACTCATAGCGATTTCAGTATACACCCTGTTCGGCATCTTCCAGTCAGAGACACGCAACGGAAAATTCTCTTCAGCGATAGCTACAGTCGTACTCTGGGGAGCAGCCTACTGGATATATTCCGGAATGCCGGAGACAGTCTCCATCCAGCCATCGGACTTCCAGCAGTTCAACCCGTTCTATGTAGTGGCCCTGACCCCTGTGTCCATCGCCATTTTCAGTGCCCTTGCAAAGAGGGGCAAAGAACCTTCCGCTCCGAGAAAGATCGGTATGGGAATGTTCGTCGCCGCTCTCGGCTTCCTGATCCTGGCCGTAGGCTCCATCGGGCTCCAGTCCCCTAAAGAGCTCGGCGGTACTGTAAGCCCTGATCTCGTATCACCTACATGGCTCATGAGCACATATCTCGTGCTGACTTTCGCCGAGCTGCTCCTTTCACCGATGGGTATCTCGTTCGTATCGAAAGTGGCACCGCCTAAATATAAAGGTGCGATGATGGGCTGCTGGTTCGCTGCCACGGCTGTAGGAAACTACCTGACCTCCATACCCGGACTCCTGTGGAACAAACTTCCTCTGTGGGGTGTATGGGCTATCCTCATCGCCCTGTGCCTCATATCGTTCATAGTGATCTTCTCAATAATGAAAAAGATAGAGAGCGCTACAGAATCATAGTCCGCACATACTTTCATAAAACAATTGCACGGAAATACGGCGGTCCGGCTGGAAACATCAGCCGGACCGCTTTTTTCCCGTAAGTCAAGGATATTTCCTGATATTCGAATATCTTTGTGCTGCCTGACGGCAAATATAACATGAATTCAGAAACACTGCCAACAATCATGGAAAACGCAATCACAGAGGAAGGGAAATGGGAAACCGTAAGCAGCGAGTACCTGTTCCGCCGGCCATGGCTCACGGTAAGGCACGACCAGGTAAGGCTGCCTGACGGGAGAATAAACCCGGAATTCTATGTCCTTGAATACCCTGACTGGGTAAATGTAATAGCGGTCACACAGGACGGGAAGTTCGTATTCGAACGCCAGTACCGGCACGGACTGGGCAAGACATGCTATGAAATACCGGCAGGTGTCATAGAAAGCGGGGAAACACCTCTCGAGGCAGCACAGAGGGAACTGCTGGAGGAGACCGGATACGGAGAAGGCGACTGGAGCCTGATGATGACCATCTCCGGCAATCCCAGCACCACCAACAACATCACCCACTGCTATCTGGCAATGAACGTAAAAAAAATCTCCGGACAGCATCTTGATGCTACCGAAGATCTTTCCGTATGTCTTTTGGAGGAAGCCCAGGTGAAGGACCTTCTGGAATGCGACCAGATCAGGCAGGCCCTAATGGCCGCTCCGCTATGGAAATTCTTTGCTGCAGGCAGACAGCAGGAATAAGGGATGGACTAAAGCACCTCGAGGAGCTCCACCGTAAACACCAGTGCGCTGTACGGAGGGATCGAACCCGGGGCGCCATGTTCGCCGTATCCGAGACTGTACGGTATGTAGAGTTCCCATTTAGAACCTTCGGGCATGAGCTGCAACGCCTCCGTCCATCCGGCAATCACCTGGTTAACCCCGAATACGGCAGGCTCTCCCCTGTCATAGGAGCTGTCGAACTTCGTCCCGTCCACGAACGTCCCGCAATAATGGCACCTGACCCTGTCCTTCAGGCCCGGCCTGCGGCCTGTGCCTGCAGTGACCACCTTGTACTGCAGTCCGCTCGGCAGGGTGACGACTCCTTCTTTACCGGCATTTGCCGCAAGGAACTCCTCCCCTTCCTTCTTCATTGCCGCGCCCATCGCGGCGGCCTCGGACTTCTGCTTCTGCTCCAGTTCGGCAAAATATTTATCCAGAAGGCCGGCGGCCTCATCAAAAGACACTTCAGGAGCCGCCCCGGTAAGCACGGCTTTCAGCCCTGAGACAAAATCGTCAAAGGCAACCTCCTTGATACCGGAAGACAACATATTGTGGGCGATACTCATCCCCAATGCATAACTGTTCTTGTCCATAAGATTTTAAATTAGACCGCGAAATTAATAAATTTCCATATAACCATAGGCTCAGTTCTGAATTTTAACAGAAATTTCTTTTCATTGACCTGACCGATGCCAACGACATTTCGAATGAAAGTATCAAATTTTCAAAAAGAAAAATCAAAATTTTATAAAATTGGAGACCTTTAAAACGTAAATGATTAACAGCCAAAGCTTTTAAATACCAGTCCGGACACCGGTGCAAATTTTACAATTTTTTTCATCCATTTGAGATTGCCCTATCCCGATTTTACTTATATTTGCAAGCATTATGGAAAAAAAGAATTGGATAAACTTCCATTTGAACGGACTACCACATATGGAGCAGAAGATAAAAACAGGGATTATCGGTTTCGGAAGGATGGGGGAATTCTACCTCAACGAAATGGAACGGAGCGGGGAATGGGAAGTAGCATACATATGTGACACATCGGAAGCATCCAGGAATTATGCATCTGAGACATACCCCGGCCATCGGGTGACAGGAGACTGCGATGAGATTTTCGCAGACAGCAGCATTGAAGCCGTCGTACTCACCACACTGGCAGACGCCCGCATGGAACTCATCCGGAAAGCCATTGCAGCGGGAAAGCACATAATCGCCGAGAAACCATTGGCGGCATCTGTAGAAGACGAATGGAAAGTGGTGGAGATGGCTGAAAATTCGGATGTGCTTGCCACTGTTAACCTCTATCTCAGGAACTCATGGTACCACAGCACGCTCAATTCCTTCATAAAGTCAGGGGAAATCGGAGAGCTTGCAATCATTCGCGTATGCCATATGACGCCAGGACTCGCCCCGGGGGAAGGGCATGAGTATGAGGGACCGGCATTCCACGACTGCGGGATGCACTATGTAGACATCGCAAGATGGTATGCGCAGTCCGAGTTCAGGACCTGGCATGCACAAGGAGTAAGGATGTGGGACTACAAGGACCCGTGGTGGCTCCAGTGCCACGGCACATTCGAAAACGGGATAGTGTACGACATTACGCAAGGGTTCGTCTATGGCCAGCTGGCCAAGGACCAGACTCACAACTCCTATATAGACCTCATAGGGACGAAAGGCATAGCGCGGATGACCCACAATTTCAAGACAGCCACGGTGGAGATGCACGGGGTGACCAGGACAGAGACCGTCCAGAAGCCGTTCGGAGGCAAGAACATAGACACTTTGTGCCAAAAATTCGCCCGATCGATAAGGTCCGGAGCCAGGGAGACTTCCCTACCGGCATTCAGGGACTCCGCCATAGCGTCTGAATACGCATGGAAATTCCTCGAAGACTCACGAGGGCACGACCTACCCTCTATCGGGGACAGCGCCACACTGGAGCAGATACGCAGACGGCGCAGTTCAATGACCAACGGGTACGGCCTGCTCACCAGGCATTCAGTACGCATAGACGATACCGAAACAGCAAATAATCACCACTATAAAAAATATAGCATATGAACAGTCTACTTTTTCTGGGAAACATCGGAGCCGGTGAAATCATACTTATCGCACTGATTGTAATCCTTCTATTCGGGGCTAAGAAGATTCCTGAGCTTATGAAAGGGCTCGGCAAGGGGGTGCGGAGCTTCAAAGAAGGCATCAGCGATATAGAAAAGGATATCAACAAAGAACTTGAAAAATAAAAGTCTTGCACTTAATAACCACTAAAACATCTTAAGAAATGGCAAAAGAAATGTCCAGGAGGTCGTTCCTTAAAAAAGGTGCGGCTGCAGCAATCGGAGTATCGGTTGCTCCAAATGTTATCTTAGGTAAAGAGTTCGGCGCAGCGGCCGCAGCTCCGTCAACAGACAAGCTCAAGATCCTCGGTGTAGGTATCGGAGGACGCGGGGCATCTGTCCTCAGAGGCCTTGAAAGCGAGAACATCATAGGTCTGTGCGATGTTGACTGGAACTATGCGGACCATATTTTCAAACGCTACCCAAATGCAAAGAAGTACAACGACTACCGCAGAATGTTCGATGACATGCTCGACCAGGCTGATGCAGTGGTTGTTGCAACAGCGGACCACACACATGCCGTAATCGCTGCCCAGGCCATCGCAGCCGGCAAGCATGTATATGTGGAAAAACCGCTTACCCATACAGTATACGAGTCCCGTCTTCTCACCAAACTGGCGGCAAAATACAAAGTGGCTACCCAGATGGGCAACCAGGGCGCATCAGGAGAAGGAGTCAGGAAGATTTGCGAATGGATCTGGAACGGAGAGATCGGAGAAGTGAGGAAAGTCGAGGCCTTCACAGACAGGCCTATCTGGCCTCAGGGGCTTGCCCGTCCGGAGAAAGTGGACAAGGTTCCTAAGACCCTGAACTGGGAGTCATTCATAGGCCCGGCACCTATGCGTCCTTACAATGCAATCTACACCCCATGGAACTTCCGCGGCTGGTGGGACTTCGGAACAGGCGCCCTCGGAGACATGGCCTGCCATATCCTGCATCCTGTATTCAAAGGACTGAAGCTCGGCTATCCTACAAAAGTCCAGGGAAGTTCAACACTGCTTCTCAACGAGTCAGCGCCTAATGCCCAGATGATCAAGTTCGTGTTCCCGGCAAGGGACAACATGCCGAAGGTAGCGATGCCAGAGGTAGAGGTAACCTGGTATGACGGTGGACTGAAGCCTAACCGTCCTGCAGGTCTCCCGGCAGGTAAAGACCTCAACGACCAGGGAGGCGGAGTGATATTCTACGGTACGAAGGACACCCTGATCTGCGGATGCTACGGAGTCAACCCGTACCTCGTTTCAGGGCGTAATCCGGAAGTGCCTCATGTGCTCCGTGAAATCACACTCTCTCACCAGATGGACTGGGTACGTGCATGCAAGGAAGACCCTCAGTACAGGGTTCCAAGTGCATCAGACTTCAGCGAGGCCGGTCCTTTCAACGAGATGGTCGTAATGGGAGTACTCGCAGTAAGGCTCCAGAGCCTCAACCAGGAGCTCGAATGGGATGGACCGAACATGAGGTTCACCAATATTCCTGAGGGAGCCAAGATCCGTACCGTCATCAAGGACGGTTTCCACATCAACGACGGGCACCCTACATTCGACAAAACATGGACAGAGCCGGTTGATGCGAACCAGTTCGCCCAGGAACTCATCAGGCACAACTACCAGAACGGCTATTCGCTCCCAGAGATGCCTAAAGACTAATTATTTGAAAACTACTTAATTACATTTACCATGAAACGTGTATTACTATTTGCCGCCAGTCTCGCGCTGATCGTTTCGGCAGCATCCTGCGGCAACCAGAACAACAAGAAGGCATCTAAAGATGCGACTACCGAGACCAAATCAGCCGCTCCAGAGTACAAGCTCATGGACAAGCCTCAGGTAGACCTTTCGGAATTCCCTATGGACAAGGACGGCTACTATGTGATCTTCGACGGCAAGACAATGAAAGGCTGGAGAGGATACGGCAAGGACAACGTGCCGTCAAGGTGGGTTGTAGATAACGGGGCCATCAAGTTCAACGGCTCAGGCGGCGGAGAAGCCCAGGCCGGTGATGGCGGAGACCTTATCTTCGCACACAAGTTCAAGAATTTCGAACTTGAATTCGAATGGAAAGTATCCAAGGGAGGAAACTCCGGCGTGCTTTATCTCGCACAGGAAGTGACAACAGAGAAAGACGGAAACACTATCGTAGAGCCTATCTACATTTCCAGCCCTGAGTATCAGGTTCTTGACAATGCAAACCATCCTGATGCGAAACTCGGCGTAGACGGCAACAGGCAGTCAGCTTCCCTCTATGACATGATCCCTGCCAAACCACAGAACCAGAAACCTTACGGCGAATGGAACAAAGGCAAGATCATGGTCTACAAGGGCACTGTAGTACACGGCCAGAACGATGTCAACGTAGTAGAGTACCATCTGTGGACACAGCAGTGGACAGATATGCTCCAGGCCAGCAAGTTCAGCCAGGAGAAATGGCCTCTCGCCTTCGAGCTCCTCAATAACTGCGGCGGTGAGAACCATGAAGGATACATCGGATTCCAGGATCACGGAGACGATGTATGGTTCCGCAACATCCGTGTAAAAGTTCTTGACTAGACATACATATCTACAGGAAGGCCGGATAACGATTCCGGCCTTCTTTACTTTTAACATGACCGTAAAATGAAAAAAGGAATCTTTATTTCAGCGCTGGCAGCACTTGCAGTATTATGCTCATGCCAGACAGGACCACAGGACGGCAAAACAGCCAAAAAGGATATCGCCGTGCAGCTCTACTCTGTAAGGAGTCTCATCGGGGCTTTCGGAAACAATTCCAGCGACTACAAGCCTCTCCTGGACACACTTGCAAAAATGGGATATACAGCAGTGGAGGCTGCAAGCTATGCTGACGGCAAGCTCTACGGGGCGGATCCGGCACAGTTCAAGGCAGATGTAGAGGCTGCAGGACTGGAGGTGCTTTCTTCGCACTGCAACAAATATCTCTCTGAAAATGAAATCAAGAGCGGCGATTTCTCCGAGTCTCTCAAATGGTGGGACCAGTGCATAGCCGCACATAAGGCCGCCGGAATGAAATATCTTGTAATGCCGTATCTGGGAGTGCCGTCTACCGTCAAAGAACTCCAGGCATACTGCGACTATTTCAACCAGGTAGGAAAGAAATGTGCGGAGAACGGCATAAAGTTCGGATACCACAACCACGCCCATGAATTCCAGAAAGTGGAAGGCAAGGAAGTGATGTACGACTACATGCTTCAGCACACCGACCCTCAATACGTATTCTTCGAGATGGACGTTTACTGGGCAGTCATCGGGGACGCCAGTCCTGTAGACTATTTCAAGAAATACCCTGGCCGCTTCAAAGTCCTGCATATCAAGGATGAAAGGGAGATCGGACAAAGCGGAATGGTAGGATTCGACGCGATCTTCAGGAATGCTGCGACCGCCGGGGTCGAGAATATCGTAGTCGAAGTCGAAAGATACAGCTATGACGATGTGGCACGGAGCATAAAGGAAAGCATCGACTATCTTGAAGCAGCTCCGTTCGTACCTGCATCATACGGCACAGCCGAATAACGTCTTAGAAGCAGGGAAACACGACGGCTGTCACGGACACATTCCGGACAGCCGTTTTTTGCGTTTCTTTCCATGATTTTTGTTATCTTTGCGCGCTTAATCTTCAGTGGAAATGACACAGACGAACGAAGAAATAGAAAAAGATGTCCCTGCTGCGGAAGAAAAGAATGATGGTGATGCAGGTATGACATTCTGGGGGCATCTCGAAGTGCTAAGATGGGCTCTCATGAGAGTGGTGATAGTGCTTCTGGTATGCGTAGTAGGGTGTTTCATGGCCATGCCGTACATATTCGATGATTTCGTCCTGGGGCCTACCACATCGGATTTCTTCCTTTACAAGTGGCTGTCCGGGCTACCGTTCTTCAATTTTGCAGACAAGTCATTCCATGTAGACATAATAAACATCAATGTGGCGTCACAGTTCATGACCCACATCACCACCTCATTCTGGTTCTCGCTTGTACTTATTTTCCCGTATCTGATATTTGAAATCTGGAAATTCATAAGGCCGGCCCTTTTCAAGAACGAGAAGAAAAGCATAGGTTTCGCCTTCGGCTTCGGAACATTCATGTTCTTTCTGGGATGTGCTGTAGGGTACTGCCTTGTATTCCCTTTCACATTCAGGTTCCTCACGGAGTACCAGATCAGCGAAAGCATCACCAACCAGATAAACCTCAACTCATACATGGGCAACTTCCTGATGATGATCTTCGTCATGGGAATAGTGTTCGAGCTGCCGCTTCTGTCATGGGTCCTGTCCCGTCTCGGCATAGTGGACAGGGAATTCCTGAAAAAATACAGGAGGCATGCCGTGGTCGTGCTGCTTGTGCTGTCGGCCATAATCACCCCATCAGGTGACCCGTTCACCCTGATGGTCGTTTTCATTCCGCTGTACCTGCTGTATGAACTCGGCATCCGGCTCGCCCGAAACAAACCGGCAGAAGAGGAATAATCAAGATCTTATCCTGCCTGTCCGTCATAGATGGGAAGGCCCGACAGGGCCGCACCGGAGCGTCAGCGAGGTTTCCTGCATGGGAACCGAAGCAGTGCAGGTGCCGGCGGAGCGAAGCGGAGCCGCATGCCCCACCGGGGCCGTCACCGCAGGTGACTGGGGGTGTATAGACAGGATTTCTGGAAGAAATCCTTAACGTCAGTGTGACGGATTCCAAACATAAATTCGTCGAACTGACGTTAAAAATAAGATGTCCCCTCGCCTTAACGGCCTGGGGACATCTTTTATAGAATTATTCCGGTCAGTGAGCTTATTCAGCCTTTCCGTCTGAACCGAGAACGTTGATGATCTTGTGGGTGTAGAGCTTCTTCATCTCCTCACGTGCAGGTCCGAGGTATTTACGAGGGTCGAACTCTGCCGGCTTCTCTGCGAATACCTTGCGGATGGCGGCTGTCATGGCAAGACGTGAATCTGAGTCGATGTTGATCTTGCAAACAGCTGACTTGGCTGCCTTGCGGAGCTCCTCTTCAGGAATACCGATGGCTGCATCGAGCTTTCCGCCGTACTGGTTGATCATGTCCACATACTCCTGAGGAACTGAAGATGATCCGTGGAGGACGATAGGGAACCCTGGAAGCTCCTTCATCACGCCGTCAAGCACGTCGAATGCAAGTGGCGGAGGTACCAGACGGCCTGTCTTAGGGTCGAGTGTACACTGCTCAGGCTTGAACTTGTATGCACCGTGTGAAGTTCCGATGGAGATGGCGAGAGAGTCGCATCCGGTCTTGCTTGTGAAGTCAACGACCTCCTCCGGCCTTGTGTATGTATGGTGCTCTGCCTGTACCTCATCCTCTACTCCGGCAAGGACACCGAGCTCACCCTCTACAGTCACATCGTACTGGTGGGCATACTCTACGACCTTCTTCGTAAGGGCTACATTCTCGTCGTAAGGGAGGTGGGAACCGTCGATCATCACTGAAGAGAAGCCCATGTCAACACAGCTCTTGCAGAGCTCGAAAGAATCGCCGTGGTCGAGGTGGAGGACAATCTGAGGGTTGGCCCAGCCAAGCTCCTTGGCATACTCTACAGCGCCTTCCGCCATATAACGGAGAAGGGTCTGGTTTGCATACTGGCGTGCCCCCTTTGAAACCTGGAGGATCACCGGAGACTTTGTCTCTGCGGCAGCCTGGATGATGGCCTGGAGCTGCTCCATATTGTTGAAGTTGAAAGCCGGGATAGCATATCCGCCGTTGATAGCCTTAGCAAACATCTCTCTGGTGTTTACAAGGCCAAGTGTTTTATAAGATACCATAGTATAATATGATTAAAGTTTTCCTTATCTGTCAAATGCATTCAAAAAACCGCGCTTTCGCCTGCAATAACTCTGCCAGCAGAGCGGTTTCTGAAAAAGTTGCACAAAAATAGTTATTTTTGCGAAAATTTAAAATTCAGGTAAAATTATATGAACGGGAAGGTCATCATTTTCTCCGCTCCGTCAGGGGCAGGCAAAAGCACAATAGTGAACCATCTTCTGGAGAAATTCCCGGAACTTGAGTTCTCCATCTCCGCAACGTCCCGCGCCCCGCGCGGAAATGAGCAGGACGGGAAAGAATACTATTTCTTCACTGCGGACCAGTTCAGGCAGATGGTTGCGGAAGGCAGGTTCGTCGAACACGAGGAAGTTTATCCCGGCTCCTTCTACGGGACGCTCAAGTCCGAAGTAGAAAGGATATGGGCCAAAGGGCATGTGATAGTGTTCGACATCGATGTCAAGGGAGGGGTCAATGTGAAAAGGATTTTCGGGGACAACGCATTCTCGGTACTGATCAAGGCCCCGTCCGTGGAAGTGCTCCGGCAGAGGCTGTCCGGACGCGGGACAGACTCCCCTGAAGCAATAGAGAAAAGGGTGGCCAAGGCGGCTTCGGAAATGGAGTTCGCCGAAGGGAAATTCGACTATGTGCTCGTCAATGACGACCTCGAAACGGCATTCAGGGAAGCCGAGGAGGCCGTAGGCAGATTCATACGATGAAGATAGCCGTATATCCGGGTTCCTTCAACCCGCTCCACATCGGACACCTTGCCATCATGGAACACCTGACCGGAAAGATGGACTTCGACCAGGTATACCTGATAGTGTCGCCGCAGAACCCGTTCAAGGAGGAAGGCCTGCGCCAGAGCGGGAAAGACCGGTACGAGGCCGCTGTCAAAGCCGTAGCCAGGCATCCGGGCCTGAAAGTGAAAGTTGATGACATTGAGCTCAACATGCCGGCCCCGCAGTACACGATACGGACCCTTGACGCACTGGCCGCAAGGGAGCAGGGCAACAGTTTCACCCTAATCATCGGGGCGGACAACCTTGCCTCGATCGGACGGTGGAGGGACTCCGTACGGATCCTGTCCGAATACGGGGTGGCCGCATACCCGAGGAAAGGGTTCGACATGGAGGGAATCAGGGCACGGCTCCTGTCTGAAAAGCCTGCCGGGGCAAGTCCCTTCAGGATCGAGACTATAGACGCCCCCCTCGTGGAAATATCCTCGTCCGAAATCCGGAATGCAATAGCCGAAGGGCGGGACAAGGACATAGAAAAATACCTCATGTAACCCGTCCCGTAACCAGGGACACGACACGGACCGGACAAATGCACCACACAGAAACCGAACGCAAATTCCTCGTAAAGGACAATACATACAAGAATGCGGCTACAGAGAGCCGCAGGATGACCCAGGGGTATATCTGCCGGGAGTCCGGCAGGACCGTCAGGGTGCGCATTTCAGACTCCATGGCATGGCTGACGATAAAAGGAGCCAGCAATGACAGCGGGCTGAGCCGCTATGAATGGGAAAAGGAAATTCCCGTAGACGAGGCCAGAGGACTCATGGCCCTGTGCCGTGAAGGAATAATCGACAAGACCAGATACATAGTGCCATTCGGGGGGCATGACTTCGAAGTGGACGAGTTCCACGGGGACAATGCAGGGCTTGTGATGGCCGAGATAGAGCTTGAAAACGAATCCGAGCCATTCGGGAGACCCGGATGGCTCGGTAAAGAGGTCACCGGCGACCGCCGGTATTACAACTCGATGCTGACCCTGCATCCTTTCTCTGAATGGGGCTGTTCCGCCCCGGAGCAGGCTGAATGACAGCATCATTCCGCAAAGGCATGGCGGTAGCCCTGTATCTTGTTCCATCCTCCGCGAGTGAAGTCAGGTACTTCGACAGGGGCGTTGCCGTTCTCTATTGAAATGGCGGTCAGTTCAGTAAGGCAGCACCACTCGGCCAGGTCATATACATCCATATCGAGAGGAAGTCCGTTGCGAAGGCAGTAGATGAGCCTGTAGTCCATGATATAGTCCATCCCGCCGTGCCCGCCGACTTTCTTTGCGGTGTTCTCGAGCTCCTTCTGGATAGGATGCTTGTATTTCTCCATCAGGGCAGCCTTCACATCCTCCGGGACGAAACTGTGGGCTGAAAGGTTCTCGATGTCCACCATGCCTGACTTCCGTCCCTCTTCACCTGTATACAGGTCTCCCACCTTGGACTTGTCCACCATGTAACCCTCTACAGGATACTTGTTTGCAAAACCCTTGGTACCGGTAAGCTGGTAAAGCCTGTTATAAGGGCGCGGGTTCACCACGTCATGCTGGATCATGATGGTCTTGCCCTTCTCGGTACGGATCATGGTCATGGTATGGTCCCCGTTCTGGAAATCAGGGGCGGCCTCTCCCCTGTGGGTCTCATAATACTCCTTGCCGTTCACCGCCTTTGTGTCCATGGACACGAGCACATTCATCTTGTCTCCCCTGTGAATGTCCATCGCCTGGCATACAGGGCCGAGGCCGTGCGTAGGATATACATCCCCGCGGTGGTCACGGTTGTAGAGCAGACGCCAGTCGTGCCAGTATTCATCCCAGAACTCGTCAAGGTTGTGGATATAGGCGCCTTCGCCGTGCAGTATCTCCCCGAAGAGCCCGTGCTGGGCCATATTGAGCGTAGTGAGCTCGAAGAAATCATATACGCAGTTCTCGAGCTGCATGCAGTGCCTGCGGGTGCGTTCCGAAGTGTTGACCAGCTCCCAGATCTGCTCCAGGTTCATGGCAGCCGGCACCTCTATGGCGACATGCTTGCCGTGCTCCATGGCATATTTCGCCATCATCACATGTGTCTGCCAGTTGGTGGCGATATAGACAAGGTCTATGTCATCCCTCTCGCAGAGCTGTTTCCATACTTCCTCGTCTCCGCTGTAGGCTGCAGCCTCATGGCGGCCCAGCCGCTGCAGTATCCTCTGGCATTTCTCTACATTTTCCGTCTCAACATCGCACAGGGCCACAATGTCGGTGCCGTCAATCTGGGACATCCGTTCCACGGCACCCGGCCCCCTCATCCCCAGACCGATGAAGCCGATACGTACAGTCTCAAGCGCAGGGGCCGCGAACCCGAGCATGTCCTCCTGTCCTGCAGGCCTTTCAGGGACATCGGTCTTGATCGGGCCTCCGTCTGTGGCCTGGCTCTGGCAGGATGACAGTATGACCGCACCTGCGGCCAGGCATGTTAAAATTCTGGCAATAATTTTCATGATAAACAATATTAAAAATCAGTCAATCTGTCTATAACATGCAGCCCTTTCCAGCTTTCAGGCACCGGGGCCTCGAGCGTCATCTCCACCTTTTTCACAGGATGCACGAATGTCACCCTGCGGGAATGCAGGCAGATACCGCCGTCCGGGTTGGAGCGGGGCGCCCCGTATTTCAGGTCACCTTTTATCGGGCAGCCCATATCCGCGAGCTGGCAGCGTATCTGATGGTGCCGTCCTGTAAGCAGTTCCACCTCAAGGAGATAATACCTGTCCGTAGTATCTGTGAGCCGGTATCTGAGCCTGGCGGACTTCACATCCTTCCTTCCTGCAGGGTCCCCCCTGAAGACGTAAGACTTGTTCTGCCGCTCGTTCCTCACGAGGTAGCAGGAGAGCTCGGCGGCATCCTGCGGCGGCTTCTTGCACACCAGCGCCCAATAGAATTTATGTATATTTCCGTCCCGGAACATCGCATTGAGCCGTTCGAGCGCCTTGGAGGTCTTGGCGAGCATCACTATGCCGCTCACCGGCCTGTCAAGCCTGTGCGGGATTCCGATGAATACGCTCCCGGGTTTGGAATCCCTCTCCGCGATGTATGATTTGTAAAGGTCCGGGATGGTCTCGTCCTCGGTAATATCTGCCTGGACTATCTCCCCCACCCTTTTATTGACGACGAGGAGATGGTTGTCCTCATAGAGGATACGGCTCTCCGCATCCCGGTATTCCTGCTCTGTCAGTTCTCTGTATATCATAGTGATACAAATGTATGATTTTTTCCCGTATTCCTTGATATTCCGGGATTTTTTTATAAACTTTGCATATCGTGTGCGTATTGGAAATTTAACCTAATTAAAATATTATGAACAGATTGACAACCCATGCATGCGCTGTGGCCGCATTGGCCGCAGCGGGGCTTGCCGTGCAGTGCTCGAAAGCGGAGCTGTCGGAAGAGGGAGGAGGCGGGGGCTCCAATCCGGAGACAGTAACGCTCACCATCAGGAATTCCGAATCCACCAAAACATCCATCGACGGCCAGACAGGCAAAGTGTACTGGAGCCAGGATGACTATATCATGATCAACGGAAGCACCTATCCGGTCATTCCGGATGAAAACGACCCTACCGTCGCCACCGTCCAGGATGTATGGAAAAGTGAATCGTATTTTGCCGTCTACTCCGATTCATGGTCATACGAGCAATATACGGAAGACGGCAATCTCGCCGGCTATGATGTATATTTCCCGGGCTACCAGCAGTACGCGGACGGATCCTTCGGGAATTTCGCGAACCTGATGGTGGGCTACAGCACTTCCGAAGACATCAGTTTCCGGAATATCGGGGGCATAGTCAGGTTCGGAGTGACGGGAACAGGGACACTCAGGTCACTTGCCTTCTCCACTATAGACGGCAGCCCGGTTGCGGGATATGTCTCCATCCCGGCGGAAAAGCTCTATTCCGGAAATCTGGACGGGTGTTCTGACTTCAATCCGGAATACGGATCCGTTTCAGCCATCGGCATCAACTTCTGGCAGGGATATCCGGTACTTGACGAATCCGAACCGACGGACTTCTATATCGTAGTCCCGGCAAAGGAATATGCTGAAGGATTCTATATCACCATGGAAGACACCGACGGAAACGTGGCCGTGCAGTCCACCACCGGAGCCAAGACAGTCGTCCGCTCCGAGATACTGTCTCTGCCGGATTTCAGGTTCACGCCACTGTCCGCCCCTGAAATAGAGGCCGTGGAGGCCACCCCTACATCGGTCAGCTACACTGTCAGGACAGTCCCTGGCGCCCCTCTGCGCTCCGTCCTGATGAGCAAAGACGCCTGGGAGACATATCTTACGGAATACAACGGGGCGGAGGATACCCTCGCAATGGACGTGGCCTCTCTCGCTGCAGAGACATTCCTGGCAGATGCTTCCGGCATATCCGGAAGGACAGAGACCACAGCCTACAATATCCAGGGTGAGGTGTCCCTCAGTGCCGGAACAGAATACAAATTAGTAGTATCTTTCGCAAACAATTCCTATTCAGTAGGAATACCGGCGGTATTCGATGTAGCCACCGGAGCACCGGAAGGGACCGCACCTGAAGTGACCGTCAGCTTTGCCGACAGTGAATATCCTTATAAGGAACTCACCCCGGTCATCAATACAGTCGGGGCGGCAGGTATAAAGGTCGCATTGTACGAGAGCGGGACACTCACCGGAGCCACACCGGAAGAAATAATAGCCGATTACGGGACAGAGCTTCCGCAGGAATATGTAGACCTTGCCAACAGCCCCGAAGGCGTGGAGGTGACATACACACGGCTCGAGGAAAACACTTCATACACGCTGATAGTCTCCGCGACCGGAGAAGGTGGAATGGCTAAAGTCATATCCGACGAAAAGACTACGGGATACTATATCTCCCCGGATGCGCAGTGGAAGACCGTCTCTACGAGGGCAGCCTTAGAGTGCGGTATCTTCGAACCTTTCGGCATACATAAAAGAATCGAGGGCCTGACAGTCGAAAAGATGGAAGGAAAGGATATTTTCCGTATAGTCAACCCTTTCACCCCAGAGACATTCCCTGAGGCAGGAGACCTCGACCTCACACTGCTCGACAAGACATCCTACATCACGATAGATGTAACGGACCCGGAAGCAGTCAAACTCGAACAGTGCGCCAATTATTTGGGAGTATGCACATCTGAAGGGCAGGAAATCTATCTGGTTTCAGGGGGCTTCATACAGGACGGGGCATCATTCGGCTGGTATGATGAACAGTCCGGTACAATCGATTTCGGAGAGGTCATAGCCGGATGGGGCTCATCATCATATTTCTGGAGCGGATGGAATATGCTGGAACTCCATATTTCACATTCCGCAGGCACCGAGGATTTCGTGATAGGAGATGAAACCGAATGGTAGGCATTGCAATAGAATAGACTTAACACAAAACAGCAACAATCATGAAATGCTACATTTACCACATCCCCCTGCTTATCGCGGCAATGCTCGCGGCAGGATGCGACAATATATTCAGCGGTAACGAGGAAGAGACCGTAACCCTTACCCTGTCGACTTCCGGCGCACTTTCCAAGGCCGGGATGGACCAGGGCCTCGGCATCGTGTGGGAAAACAACGACGAGGTCCTCATCAACGGGGAGCGCTACAGGGTGTCCCCCGGGGAGCAGGACCTGACATCCGTATCAGTCTCCGGAGTATACGAAAGCGACGGGTATCTGGCCATCTACCCGTACAGCAGGCAGTACACGGCCGGGGACAGCTACCTGGTGGATATACCGGCAGAGCAGGCATACGGCACTGACATGCCCGTAGAATCCTATCCTATGATAGGCTACAGCACATCCACCGACCTGCGGATGTCAGGTGTATGCGGGATAGTGAGGATTGGAGTCAACGGTACAGGGCAGATAGGCAGCGTCACTGTCACCGGAGGCTCTGCAGACGACATCCTTTCCGGGACGCTCACCATACCTGCGGCAGATGTGACCGGAGGTTCGCTGAAGGGAAGCTACTCGGACTTCTACACCGAATATTCAACTTCGGGCTCTGTGACCGTATCTATCGACAGGGGCCTCCAGGCAGGCGACGAGACCAGGTACATCTACGCGGCAATCCCCGCCAGGACATATTCCTCCGGGCTCAAAATCACATTCGGATACACCTCAGGCAACACTACGGAGATTGAAACGGAAAGCGGAGTGACAGTGGGGCGGGCTGCAGTGACAGACCTCGGGACATTCACGCTCGAGGGCGGGGAGGAAGAACCTGAATACGGTAATATATACATTATGCATGGTCCCGGCCCGAATTACCTGAATTATGAAATAACGGCTGACCCTGACAGCAGGCTTTCCGTATCCCTCGTGACTGTAGAGCTCTGGGACAGGACTGCCGAAAGCGGCACATACCAGTCAGGAGATGATATATGCAAGGCACTTCTGCTGCAATATGGCTCAGAGGCTGTAACCGATGCTGACGGGAAATACAACGGATCATTTTCAGAAGCGTATGGTATCGATGGGACCTGCGCCCTGGAACCTTCCACAGAATATAGAATGCTGGTAGGATATACAGACGGAAGCGCCATTAACGGCACACCGGAATACCAGTCTCTCTTTACATCAGCAGCCGCATATGAAGAAGTGCAGCTCCATACGGAGATTCTCCCTGGAGAAAAAGACTATAAGCTCATATACACAAAAATCCGGACAACCGGTGCAACGGAAATCAAGGTCATTGTAGCTGGAAAAGGCTGGTATGACGAACTCGCCGGACAAGGGAAAACAGACAGTGAAATGCTGACAGAATCAGGTACGGCTCTTGAAGGAACTGATCTTGAAGCCGCCAACTCGGAAGAAGGATTGGCACTGACGTGGCGCGGAACCCCTTCGACAGAATTTGTGTTCATGGCCCTTGCCAAAGGGGAGAACGGGGATGAAAAGATAGAAACAAAGTTCCTCACCACCTCCGCCTACCTTCCGGAAGACGCGCATTGGAAGACAATCTCCACTGACGGATATATGGAATGCGGGCTGCTCAGCGCTTTCTTCGAAGAACCGATCGGCCTGGGCAATCTCACTATAGAGCAATTGGGAGACCATGACATATTCAGAATACCTAACCCGTTTGCCGAAGTGGCAGCCGCGAACCCTGATGCGTTCTCAACGACAGACGGACACCTGCTGCTCGATGCCAGGGACGGCAAGGTACTGCTGGAAAGTTTCGAGAATTATCCTGGGCTTATATATACGGTAAAGTATCCTGAAGACACATACGGCATGAGCTTCGTTTCCGCTCTTGAAATCACCGATGGAGAATACAGCTATGGATCTTACAATAAAGCTGAAGGCATAATCGATTTCGGAGATATAGCCATGAGGCTCAGTGACCAGGACAACACCGGCTATTATTTGGCAGGTCCTACGACCCTTTGGTTCCACAACCCTAATACGGAGGAGCCCGACCCTGTTCCTGAATCTCCGGGGCTGTCTCTGGAAGATTTCGAAATAATCCATGCTGAATGGTAGTTTTAAGGCACTTAGATTTACAGATCATGAAAAAATACATAATACCGATACTGTTGGCGGCAGCAGCCATGCTGACTGTCCAGTGCGCAAAAGAGGAGCTCACTGACGGAACTCCTGCTGTACCGGAAGAGACTGTCACCATCACATTGCAGGGTGACGTCACCGGCACAAAGACAATCCTTGACCCGGAAACCGGAGCAGTATACTGGGAAGAAGGTGACATAGTGTGGATCAACGGCAACAATTACGAGGTCATACCGGATCCGGACGACCCTTCAAAAGCGACGGTCACGGATGTCACGAAAGCAGACACTTATCTGGCCGTATTCTCGACATACTATGAACCCGTGGCCATGGCAGACGAGGAACAGTGCTCAATATACATAAGCCCGAACCAGTATTATACCGAAGGCCGCAATTCCTTCGGGGTATACGACAACACCATGGTCGCATACAGCGAAAGCACCGACCTCAACTTCAAGAACCTCATGGGTGTAGTCCGCGTAGGAATCACAGGGACGGGAGGCCTTCAGTCGGTATCTTTCTGGAGCAATGACGGTACCGGGCTCGGAGGGCAGCTTACAGTCCCGATGCAGGACATCATCAGCGGAGAGCTCGGGAACTATTCGGACTTTACAGACCCGTATTCCTGCATCACCATCCGTCCGTCTGGAGCGGACAGCATAGGACTGGACAGCACGGAGCCGGCATACCTGTATTTCGTAGTCCCGGCCAGGACCTACAGTGCCGGATTCTCGATGATCATGGCAGACCAGGACGGCAACGTATGCATCAAGTCCACAGACAGGAACATAACGGTAAACCGTTCCGAGGTCGTACCTATGGCATCGTTCGAATTCACACCGGGCGCTGCAGAGATCACTGTTGCCGCTGATGAGGAAGGAGCATCGGCGACATCCGTCCCTTACACCATAACGGCGGCCCCGGGAGCGCCTGTCGTAAGCAGGGCCGTGACCCTAAGCCTCTGGAACGCCTACCTTGAAACCAATCCGGACATATCTCCGGACATTATCGCCAATTATCTCCTGGACATGTTCCACGGCAACAGTATCATGTCATTAGACGCTACAGGAAACTATAGCGGGACACTTACATCAGCCTACAACACCAACAGATACGAGTCCGCCCTGACAGCCTCTACCGGATATGTGCTCCTTGCAGGTTACTCGAACGGTTCAGCCCGCATCGGCAATGTCAGCTGGACCATGGTCACTACAGCCGCAGCCGAAGGGCAGGCCCCGGAACTCGATGTACAGTTCGTGCAGACAGATACACCTTACAATTCGCTCCATGCAGTCATAACTACAAACGGTGCGGCTGACATCAAATGCTTTGCAATGACCAGTGATGTATACGGACAGTATATCGCGTCAGGTATGGATGACCGCAGTATTATGCTCGAGAATGCCACATCGGTAGGCGAAGAAGACCTCATTGCGGCCAATTCGTCCGGACTTGACTGGTACTGGCAGGGCCTGAACTCTGCAACTGAATACAAGGTCATGGTCATGGCGGTCGGGGAAGGCGGAGCCGAGACCATAAAAGTCCTGGACTGGACAACGGACAGCTATCTGCCTGCAGACGGGCAGTGGCAGACGGTATCCACGGACGGATATATGGAATGTGGACTGATGTCCCCGCTCTTGTCTGAAGATACTCCGATATTCGCGCTTTCCGATCTCACTATCGAACAATACGGGGACTATGACATATTCAGGATCAAGAACCCGCTCGACATCATGGCGGAAAGCACCCCTGACTATTTCACTACGACGGACGGGTACCTCACAATCGATGCGAGGAACGGTACAGTAAGGCTTGAACGTACAGAGAACTATGTAGGGCTCATCTATTCATACCAGTTCCCTGATGACCCTTATGGAATCAGCTATATGTCGATGCCTGACTACGGATGGGGAGGCAGCTACGGTTACTACGACGAGGCTTCCGGTACAATCTATCTCGGAGATATCGCCATGATACTGAGCGACAGTGACGGATATGGCTACCAGACTGCACCGACCACGTTATATCTCAACTCCCCTGATGTCCAGACAGTATCATCGAAATCCGCTGCACCCGTCCATAATACCATGCTCAGGCGCGGCGCCCCTGCCGGCCTTGCATTGCCTGTCCCGGACAACTCCGGAACAGTTCAAGGGTCAAGCAAAAGATAAATTGGAAATGACAACTAAATTCAACATCATATGGATATTTTGAAAGCTACCAGGGCAGTACTTGCACTTCTGCCCGCCGTCTTCCTGAGCGTACAGTGCAGCCAGGAAGAGCTTGCAGGGCCGGAAAACCCGAAGAATCCCGGAACTGTGACACTGACTATCAGAAATGCCGAACCGACAAAGACCTACATCGACGGGGAGACCGGGAAGGTCTACTGGAGCGACGGGGACGCTATTATCATCAACGGAGACGCATATCTTATCGTTGTTGACGAAACCGACCCTACAGTTGCCACTGTACCTGACGTGGTTGCAAGCGAATCTTATTTCGTAGTCTACAACAACTACTACCCCGCATCCGATCCTGAGGAAGGAAGACTGCTTGTGTATTTCCCTGCCGAACAGACTTACAGGGAAGACTCATTCTCCGACTACAGCAACATCATGGCAGGTTATTCAACTACTACGGATATCCGCATGTACAATATAGGAGGAGTGGTCAAGTTCGGCGTCACCGGGAACTGTACGCTGACATCGCTTTCATTCTCCACCAAAGACGGAAGCCCGGTAGTAGGAGCTCTCCTGCTGCCTGAAGACCAGCTGGCCAGCGGAGAACTCGGGGACAACTCGGATTTCTACGTAAACCCGGACTATGGATACACAACATCAAGCACTATAAATATCCCTTTCTATACACAGGAAGGCGAGCTTGGAAGCATTGCCCTTAGCGGCGAGCCGACCGACTTCTACATTGTAGTCCCTGCAAAAGAATACAATGGAGGATTCTACATCACCATGGAGGACAGCGAAGGGAATGTCGCCGTACAGTCCACCACCGGCAGCAAGACAATCGGACGGTCGCAGATGCTCGTGCTCCCGGATTTCGCGTTCTCCGCAAGGACACAGCCGTCAATCGCCTTAACAGACGTTACAGCCACATCCATCGGATATACCGTTACCGCCGACCCGGATACCCCGTTGAAGACAGTCCTTGTATCCAAGACTACATGGGACTACTATGCCGGCACCGATTATTATGCCGGCCAGGAGGCTCTCCTGGCCAAAGAGCTGGCCGCCACATACGGCTGCGGGACTTTCTTCACGGACGGGACAGGCTCATATACAAAGACTGACAATACATCTTTCAACGCCAATGGAGAGGAAGTGGCACTGACTGCAGGCAATGAATACAAGCTCATAGTGTCCCTTGCCGACAACACTACAGCCAAAGGCACTCCTGCTGTCTTCGATGTCGCCACAGCGGCACCTACAGGAGAAGCTCCTGAAATAACCCTTTCCGAACTGGAGAATGACAGGCCTCATGCACAGCTCACCCCTGTAATCAAAACCACGAATGCCGTCAGCATCAAGTATGCAATGTTCTCTTCAAGCTCGGCAGAAGGGAAAACGGATGAGGAACTTATGGAACTGTACGGTACTGAAGCCACAGCAGAGCAGGTTGAACAGGCAAACAGCGTGGAAGGCCTGGCGCTGACCTACAGCAACCTTCCTGAAAACACTTCGTTCACATTCCTTGTAGCGGCCACCGGAGCAGGCGGTGCAGTGTCTGCAGAAAGGCTCGTGCTGCAGACGGATTACTACTTAGACCCTGATGCCACATGGAGTACCGTTTCCACAGAGGCATCCATGGACTGCAACATATTCGGGGGCGCCATCGGACTCGGAGGATTCGGCATCTACGGACTTACCGTAGAAAAGATGGACGGCAAGGACTTCTTCCGCGTACTGCGGCCTATAACAATAGATACCTACCCTGACGCTGAATACAACGGACTCACATTCATAGACGGAGGTTACGGCTCATACCTGACCATAGACGCTACAGACCACAGTGCAGTCAAACTGGAAAGGGACTACAATCCGTTGGGAGTTATGATATCATTGCATGGAGGGTCCACAGAAGCCGGACTTTCCTCCGCAGCATATTACTATGAAAATTCTTCATTCGGCACATACGACCCAGATGCCGGAATTATCAATTTGGGATATGTCTCCGTCGTGGATGACTATTACATATACGGATCATCCGACGGTACCGTCCTGTATCTGAACATTCCTGAAACAGGCGGAGTCAGCACGGAAGACTTCACGATCAACGAGGACACTGCCTGGTAAGATACCGGCAAAGTGTCAGAGCGTACAATCTTCTGCACCGTTACTGGAAAGGGTGACATGTCAGTCGGCATGTCACCCTTTTTCTGCCATTTTGGCACACGGCGGCCACATTCGGGCATTGGCACAACATTAGATAATACCTCCGGCGTCGGCCGCAAGGCACTTCGGAAGAAGGCATGAGGCCGCAGGAACAGAGTTTCAACAGAATAAAAAAAAAGGAAAAGATATTATGGGAAAGATTATTGGTATTGACTTGGGAACCACGAACTCATGCGTGGCAGTGATGGAAGGCAACGAGCCTACCGTCATCATCAACAATGAGGGCCAGAGGACCACTCCTTCAGTAGTGGCATTCACCGACGGCGGCGAAAGAAAGATAGGTAATCCGGCCAAAAGGCAGGCCATTACCAATCCTCACAAGACCGTGTTCTCCATCAAGAGGTTCATGGGCGAGACCTACGACCAGGTAGGGAAAGAGATCGAAAGGATGCCTTACAAGGTCGTAAGGGGTGACAACAACACTCCGCGTGTGGATATCGACGGGCGTCTCTACACCCCGCAGGAGATTTCAGCGATGATCCTCCAGAAGATGAAGAAGACCGCGGAAGACTATTTGAGACAGGAAGTTACAGAGGCTGTCATTACAGTGCCTGCATACTTCTCCGACTCTCAGAGGCAGGCTACCAAAGAAGCCGGAAAGATTGCCGGTCTTGATGTGAAACGTATCATCAACGAGCCTACGGCAGCAGCCCTTGCATACGGTCTTGACAAGAAGAACAAGGACATGAAAATCGCAGTGTACGACCTCGGTGGCGGTACATTCGATATATCCATCCTCGAGCTGGGCGACGGAGTGTTCGAGGTGAAATCCACCAACGGTGACACACACCTTGGAGGTGATGATTTCGACCAGGTGATCATAGACTGGCTCGCTTCAGAGTTCGCGGCCGAGAACGGCGGGATAGACCTGAAGAAAGACCCTATGGCTCTGCAGAGGCTGAAAGAGGCCGCCGAGAAAGCGAAAATCGAGCTTTCAAGCCAGACCTCCACAGAGATCAACCTGCCTTACATAATGCCGGTGGACGGTATTCCTAAACATCTGGTGAAGACGCTCACAAGGGCAAAATTCGAACAGCTGGCAGACAGCCTCATCCAGAGGACCATCGAGCCTTGCCGCAAAGCCCTTGCAGATGCGAACCTTTCAGCTTCAGACATAGACGAAGTGCTTCTGGTCGGCGGATCGACACGTATCCCGGCTATCCAGGAGATTGTCAAGAAATTCTTCGGCAAGGAGCCTAACAGGAGTGTGAACCCGGACGAGGTAGTGGCCATCGGAGCGGCTATCCAGGGCGGTGTCCTCGCAGGTGACGTGAAAGATGTCCTCCTTCTGGATGTGACCCCGCTTTCACTCGGTATCGAGACACTGGGCGGTGTGATGACAAAGCTCATCGAATCCAACACCACCATCCCTACCCGCAAGTCGGAGGTGTTCTCCACTGCGGCTGACAACCAGCCTTCAGTCGAGATTCATGTCCTCCAGGGCGAGCGTCCTATGGCAAAGGACAACAAGGAGATCGGACGTTTCCACCTCGACGGCATCGCACCGGCACCAAGGGGAATCCCTCAGATTGAGGTGACATTCGACATCGATGCCAACGGTATCCTGAATGTTTCAGCAAAGGACAAGGCTACCGGCAAGGAGCAGAAGATCCGTATCGAGGCTTCATCAGGGCTCAGCGAGGACGAGATCAAGAGGATGCGTGACGAGGCCAAGGCCAACGAGGCAGCCGACAAGGCAGAGAAAGAGCGTGTCGACAAGATCAACAACGCGGACGCCCTCTGCTTCCAGAGCGACAAGAACCTCAAAGAGTACGGCGACAAGATACCTGCCGACAAGAAAGGCGCTATAGAGACTGCGCTCGGCAGCCTGAAAGAAGCTGTCAAGTCACAGAACATCAGCGACATCGACAGATACACCGAAGCCCTCAACAATGCATGGCATGCAGCTTCCGAGGATATGGCCAGGGCGGCAGGCGCACAGCAGGGCGGTCCTCAGAACCCTTACCAGGGCGGTCCTCAGGGCGGCAGCAACGGCCCGGACAACCAGGGACCTGACGAGCAGTAACACCTTTCCGGGGCATTTCCCGGGACAGCACATATAAAAAAGACGGAATCCGGCATACGGGTTCCGTCTTTTTTTTGATAGTTATCCGCCACAAACACCATTACAATAATAAAAGCCTTCACATCCCTTCCCTTAAATAGTTTACTCCTATAGCCTTAACAAATTTCAGCAAAGATAGTGGCATCTTCGGCAATATTGTGGCAGATTAACCTAAAGAGCCTGACATCGAATTAGACCTAATGCACAGAAGATCTTGCAACGCCGTCGCTGCCGTCATTACGGTAAGCGTCCCCGGAGAACTTGCCATAAGTGATTCGAGCTGATTCCTGCTCAAGGACTATGACTTCCGCTCACTCCCCTCCGAGGGTCGGCCCGTCCACAGTCAGCTTCCCGTCCCGGATTGACATCTTGTCGATAAAGACAACCCTTTTATTGCCGGTGGCCTCGGTACGACCGTGGTAGACACAATACATCTGGCGGCGGTCCCTGGACCATGTGATGCTGTTGTGTCCGGTACCGGTCACTTTGCCGTCTTTGCTGAGGACAGGATTCGAGCCGGATTTTACATACGTGCCGAGAGGGCTGTCCGCGACAGCATAGCCGACAGCGTAGTTCGCCCCGCCGAAGAAATTGGCCGAATACATCATATAATATCTGCCATCCTCCTTTATAAGGAATGAGCCCTCGGTCCAGCGACGGTTGGCTTCTTTATGGGTGACAGACCGGCTTTCCCACTCGGCCTGCACATCATCCATCGCCACTGGCGGCCTGAGCAGCAGTACAGGCTCCCCTATCACGGAGCTGAAGTCCGGACTGAGCTCCACTCCGTAAATCCAGCTTTCCTCTATTTCATCAAAGAGGCCCTGTTCCCTGGCCCACTCGGATATCTCGCTCTCCACAGGATGCTTGTAGCAGCACCTTGAATAATAAAGATAATACCTGCCGTCATCATCGGCAAGCACATTGGCGTCGATTACCGGATACCCCGGGTCGAACAGAGGTCTGTCTGACACATCCGTGAACGGCCCTTCAGGAGAATCAGACACGGCCACGCCTATCCTGAAGTTCTCCAGCTCATTGCCGGGGTTCTCACGCCAGTCGGCGCTGTAGAACATATAGTATCTGCCGTCTTTCTCATACACTTCCGGAGCCCAGAAGCAGGCGGTGCCCCATGAAGTATCCTTGTCCGCCTTGTATACCTGGCCCTCGAACTCCCAGTCGGCAAGGTTGTCGGAGCTGTAGCAGCAGAAGCCGTCCTTGACTATCCCGGTACCGTACATATAATACCTGCCGTCACTGGCAAGGAGCACGTAAGGGTCGCCGAAATCGATATCGAGGGGATTGGATATTGCCGGAGTCCTGTCCGAGCAGGAAAAAAACATGGGCAGAATGCAGGCAGACAGGGCTGCCAGTCTTGAAAATCTGTTAAGCATTATTGGAAACTGTTTTTAAAAAAGTGTTGGATGGTTATCTTCTAATTCCTTGAGAATCTTCTCCATGATGGCTTCACGGAAAAAAGCCGCCTTTGTCTGGACCTTGAAAAGTTCGCAGTATTTGCAGACAGCCGCCATTTCACTGTCATTCAGATATATGACCTGACGGTGTGTCCTCATCAGGGAGGCTTTCTGCTTTTTCAGATATTCAGGGTCGACAGAAACGGCAGGTCTCTTTTTCATCTGACTGATAAATATTTACATTTGTTTTCCGGTGATAGCGGATACCGTCCGGAACAGGTTAATAAAAATTTTCTCACAAAAATAGCAAATTATTCAGGATTTGTATTACCTTTGCCGCCAATATGATCAACAGAGGTAACATATTTTCTTTCAGTTCCGCAGTTTCGGAGACCCGACGACGCAGGTCTTTAGTCCGAATATAGGAGGGTAATTCCGTTTACCTTCCCAAATTCAGGAACTTTTGTTACCGGATTTCCATCAGGAAAATATACCGAATACGAAGTTTAAAACAGGCATTTAATTGCAATTGACAATCGAGGTTTGTCTTGCCGTTAGGGGCTTTATGTGTTTTACCGTATCCAGATGGCTCGACACTCCTGCAAACAAGTTGAAGTAAAATGAATATCGAAGTGATGGTGGCCGATGAAAGCCACGAGAAATTCGCTCAGGAGATCTGCGACGAGATGTACGTTTCCGCGCAGGAGAGAGGGACAGGGATTGCACGGCGCAGCCCCGAGTATGTAATCGAAAAGATGAAGGCAGGCAAGGCTGTGATAGCCGTTGCCGAGGACGGAAGGTTCGCAGGATTCTCCTACATCGAGACCTGGGGAGGGAAACAGTATGTGGCCAACTCCGGACTGATAGTCGCCCACCCGTTCAGGGGAGTCGGTCTTGCAAAACGTATAAAAGAGCAGATTTTCCTGCTTTCAAGGAAACGGTTCCCCCAGGCAAAAATATTCAGCATCACCACAGGAGCAGCCGTAATGAAGATGAACTACGAGCTGGGGTTCAGGCCGGTGCCGTTCTCCGAACTGACAGACGACCCGGAATTCTGGAAAGGCTGCCAGGGGTGCACGAACTTCTCCATACTGCAGAAGAACAATTACCGCATGTGCCTGTGCACCGGGCTGCTGTATGACCCGAAAGAGCACATTGCCATCAACAGGCTCGAAATCAAGATGGCACAGTAAAAAGCAACTTAACAGCCGTCCAGACGGCATAAAAAAACGTAAAATCATGAAAAACAATAAAGTAGTACTCGCTTTCAGCGGAGGCCTCGACACCTCCTTCTGCATACCTTACCTCAAGAACGAGAAAGGACTTGAAGTGCATACCATAATGGTAAATACCGGCGGATTCTCCGAAGAAGAGGAAAAGGCAATAGAAAAGCGTGCCCTTGAGCTCGGCGCAGCCTCGCATGTGAATGTAAACGCCGTGGACACATACTACAGGCACGGGCTCAAATACTTGATATTCGGCAATGTGCTGAAGAACTCCACCTATCCGCTCTCCGTAAGTTCGGAGCGCGTGTTCCAGGCCCTCGAAGTGCTGAAGCATGTCAAGAAGACAGGGGCCGGTGCCGTGGCGCACGGCAGCACAGGAGCCGGGAATGACCAGGTGAGGTTCGACATAGTGTTCGAGATACTCGCTCCGGAAGTGGAGGTCATAGCCCCGATAAGGGAGCTCGGCATCACACGCCAGGAAGAGATAGAATACCTGCAGAAACACGGCTTCAACTTCTCGTGGGAGAAGGCGAAATACTCCATCAACCAAGGGCTCTGGGGTACGAGCATCGGAGGGGTGGAGACCCTTTCATCCGACGGCTGGCTCCCGGAGGAGGCTTACCCTACAAAAGTGACCAAATCTGCACCCGAGCACATAAAGATAGGCTTCGAGAAAGGCGAGCCGGTATCATTCAACGGCAAGAAAATGAGCCCGGTAGAGGTGATCCTGGCAGTACGCGGGGCCGCAGCCCCGTACGGGATCGGAAGGGACATACATGTGGGTGACACCATAATAGGGATAAAGGGACGCGTGGCGTTCGAGGCCGCAGCCCCGCTCATCCTCATCAAGGCGCACCATCTCCTTGAAAAGCACGTGCTTACCAAAGGACAGCTCTACTGGAAGGACCAGATTTCCGTATGGTACGGCCAGCAGATGCACGAGGCCATGTACCTCGACCCGGTAATGAGGGACATGGAGGCCATGATGGACAATATGGAACAGCATGTGACCGGCGAGGTGGAAGTGGCCCTGATGCCATATCACTTCTCTGTCCTGGGATGCAGCAGCAGCCACGACCTCATGAGCTCGAAGTTCGGCTCCTACGGCGAGGTCAACAAGTCTTACACAGGGGCGGACGTGGTCGGTTTCACCAAAGTGCTCGCCAATCCCCTGAAAATCTACTACAGCGTAAACAACGAAAGTGCGGCTGACGCCATCGACAAATAGGGATACACCATGAAGATACGCGCAGCAATAGCCGGAGCTACCGGATACACCGGAGGGGAACTCCTCCGGATCCTGCTGAACCATCCGGATGTGGAAGTGGTGGCTGCGACCACCACATCATCCGGGGGGACACCTGTGGCGGAGGTCCACAGGGACCTTTTCGGAGAGACCGGGCTGAAGTTCGGCACAGAGCTCAACGATCCGGATGTGCTTTTCCTGTGCCTCGGGCACGGGCTTTCAAGGCAGTTCATCGACAGCCACGAAATAAGGCCGGAGTGCAGGATAATAGACCTGGGCAACGACTTCCGCCTGGACGGGGACTACGCCGGACGCTCTTTTGTATACGGTCTTTGTGAACAAGGGAAGGACCTGTGCCGGTCTGCCCATGACATAGCCAACCCCGGCTGCTTCGCCACAGCAATCCAGCTTGCACTGCTTCCGCTTGCGGCTTCGGGCCTGCTTGCTGACGAGGTGCATGTGACAGCCATCACAGGCTCCACCGGCGCCGGAAAGAAACTCTCCGAGACCTCCCACTTCAGCTACAGGTCAGACAACATCTCCATTTACAAACTGTTTACACACCAGCATCTTGCAGAGATACGGCAGAATATAGGCAATATAATGGGGAACAGCCCTTCAGGGGCGCACCCGGCAGCCACACAAGGCCATCCGCATACAGGCACCTGCCCGGCCGTGAACTTTGTCCCGATGCGGGGGGATTTCACACGCGGGATTTTCGCGAGCGTATATACCCGGGCGGCACACGGATACAGCGAGGATGCATACAGGGAGCTGTATGACAGCTACTATGGACCGTCCCCTTTCGTATTCCACTCGGAATCACCCGTCTCACTGAAGGAGGTGGTAAACACCAACAAATGCCTTCTCCACCTCGAACTGCATGACGGATATGTGCATATAGCCTCGGTGATTGACAACCTTGTGAAAGGTGCAAGCGGCCAGGCGGTGCAGAACATGAACCTGATGTTCGGCCTGGATGAGACCGCAGGACTGAGGCTCAAGGCCTCTGCATTCTGACAGAAGAATCTTACGGGTAATGCACTATGCCCGCGAAGTGAAGAAATCTGTCCTTCTGTCATTTCGACTGACCGAAGGGAATGGAGAAATCTGTAGAAGGAATTAACAGATCCCTCGACTTCGCTCGGGATGACAGAAGGATGCTCGGGATGACAGGGATTCCGGTCATAAATGATAAAATATTGATTTTTAATATAATATTCGTTAAACATAAATTCGTCGAACTGACGTTAAAATATTGATTTTTAGGATAATGATAGAAAAATAAATTCATCAGACTGATGTAATTATGGAACTCTTCAAGACATACAAACTCTGGGACATAGAGCCGGTAAAAGGGCTCGGCACGACACTCTGGGACAAGGACGGAGTCCAGTACACCGACCTCTACGGAGGCCACGCCGTGATATCCATCGGACATTCGCATCCGCACTATGTGAAGATGCTGTCCGACCAGCTCACCAGGCTCGGGTTCTACTCCAATGCAGTGCAGAACTCGCTCCAGAAAGAGCTTGCGCACAGGCTCGGCAAGATAAGCGGATACGACGACTATTCGCTTTTCCTGTGCAACAGCGGGGCGGAAGCCAATGAAAACGCCATGAAACTGGCTTCATTCCATACAGGAAGAAGCAGGATACTCGCCTTCGTCAGATCGTTCCACGGAAGGACATCCGGCGCAGTCGCAGCCACCGACAACCCCAAGCTCCGATCGCCTTTCAACACTTCAGAAAAAGTGACATTCATCCCGCTGAATGACCTTGACGCAGCCGGAAGAGAACTCGCTTCAGGGGATTATGCAGGAGTAATGATAGAAGGCATACAGGGCGTGGCAGGGATATTCGAACCATCCGCGGACTTCCTTGTTTCACTGAAAGAGCTGTGCCGGAAATACGGTACTCTCCTCATCCTGGACGAAATACAGTCCGGCTATGGAAGGACAGGGAAATTCTTCGCGCACCAGCACGCCGGGATAACTGCCGACATCGTGACCATGGCCAAAGGCATGGGAAACGGATTCCCGATAGGAGGCGTGGTGATAAGTCCTGATATAAAAGCCGAATACGGCATGCTCGGGACCACTTTCGGAGGGAACCACCTGGCATGCACGGCAGCCCTGGCCGTCCTGGATGTGATAGAGAACGAGCACCTGATAGAGAACGCGGCGCGTATCGGGGATTATTTCTCCGCCGCATTCCATCCTGGCGGGAAACTGCACCACGCCTTGAAGGAGTACAGGGGAAAAGGACTTATGATAGGGCTTGAGATAAAGGAAGAACATGCCGGTCTGCGTGACAGGCTGCTATTTGACAGGCACTACTTCACAGGTGCGGCAGGAGCTTCAGTCATACGCCTGCTTCCTTCGCTCGCTATATCGCAGGAGACAGCCGAAGGATTTGTGAAGGCATTCGGCTCACTTACCTGCTGAGGCATTCAGCACATCCTCCCTGGACTTGCTGCGGTTTACAAGCAGGACACCGGCGAAGACGAGGATGACGGCAAGGACTTTCAGGATGTTGAAGCTGTCCATGCCCCAGATGATTGCAATCACGGTAGCCACGACAGGCTGGACATAGTTGTACATCGCGACAAGCGTAGGCCTGAGGTTTCTCTGCCCCACCGGGACCAGAAGGTAGCACAGGAAGGTACCGCAGAAAAGTATGAAGGCCAGCCCGGCGAACTGGGCCACGGGGACTGCCTCCCATGTCGTCGAGACGAATTTCCCTATGGTGAACGGAAACATCACCACAGAGGCGAACGTGAACATCCACTTCATCAGCGTTACCGGTGAATATTTAGCGATAAGGTCTTTGAAAAGGACAAGGTAGACAGCATACGAGCACTGTGCGAAGAAACACAGCAGGTCACCGACAAGGCTGGACGACCCGTCAGCGGAAGCCCCGCCCCCGCCGGCCCCGGGCATAAGCCTGTCGCCGAAAACCAGGAGAAGTGCGCCTCCAAGCCCGAGCAGCACACCCCCGGCCTTCATTACGGTGATAGGCTCCTTCAGCCAGACGGCAGCGAATATCATGGTGACTATCGGGAGCGAGGTGGTGATGATGGAGGCGTCCACAGGGGATGTCATAGACACTCCGGTGATATAGACACCCTGGTTCAGGACAATGGCGAAAAGCCCCGCGAAGAACAGTCTCGGGAAATCCCTCCGCTCGACTTTCTCCCCTCCTGAAAAAAGGGAGAACACCCAGAATAGGAGAGCCGCACCGAAGATGCGCACATCAGTGACCACGATAGAGCCTATCAGTCCTGCGGACATCACATATTTGGAGACCGGTGCCATCGCTCCCCACATGGTGCTCGCAGCAAGCATCGAAAGATGCCCTTTACGAAGATCCGTTGACATATACCGTATATTTTTGCGGGCGCAAAAGTAAAAAAATTTGAGAAACTGTTTTAAAATTTCCAGAGATAAATTTTATGAGACACTTCACTTCAATACTCCAGCTCGGCGACATCAGAGAAGCCGTACGGAAAGCAATGTATGTAAAAGCGCATCCGTTTGACGACCAGTCACTCGGGAGGAACAAGACCCTGCTTATGCTGTTTTTCAACTCCAGCCTCCGCACAAGGCTCAGCACCCAGAAGGCTGCGATGAACCTCGGGATGAACGTCATGGTCCTGGACGTGAACCAGGGGGCGTGGAAACTCGAGACCGAGAGAGGAGTGGTGATGGACGGGGACAAGCCGGAGCATCTGCTCGAGGCCATTCCTGTGATGGGCTGCTACTGCGACGTGATAGGAGTGAGGTCATTCGCAAGGTTCGAAAGCAGGGAAGACGACTACGGGGAGAAGATACTGGAGCAGTTCATAAAGTATTCAGGCAGGCCCGTGTTCAGCATGGAGGCCGCCACGAGGCATCCGCTCCAGACATTCGCCGACATAATCACTATTGAAGAATACAGGAAGAAGGACCGTCCGAAAGTGGTGATGACCTGGGCACCGCACCCGAAGGCCCTTCCTCAGGCAGTGCCGAACTCGTTTGCAGAAGGGATGCAGATGTGCGACTACGATTTCGTCATCACACATCCCCGCGGATACGAGCTCGACCCGTCGTTCGTCGGGAACGCGAGGGTGGAGTACGACCAGGACAAGGCGCTGGAAGGCGCGGACTTCGTCTATGCGAAGAACTGGGCAGCATACAATGGAGAAAACTACGGGAAGGTCCTGAGCATGGACCGCTCATGGACTGTGGACAGCAGGAAAATGGCTCTGACCGACAACGCGTATTTCATGCACTGCCTCCCTGTCAGGAGGAACATGATTGTCTCCGATGAAGTCATAGAAAGCCCGCAGTCAATCGTCATTCCAGAGGCCGCCAACAGGGTGGTATCCGCACAGACAGTCCTGAAGGAAATCCTTGAAAGCCTGTAGGTATCACACGGACCGTATCTGTCGATCGACATTTCGTTAATATTTCAACAAATCGAATACACCACCACATATTTTTAGGATTTTTTTATTTAAAAACCTATATTTGCCGTTAATGAATAACCGAATCGCACAATGATACTTAGATTCACTCTCGAAAATATCGACTCTTTCAAGGGAGCAACGGAATTCAACACATTTCCCTCAAGTAAAAGTCATAATCACGACAACCACAAAATTATCTGTGATTATGCCACGGTACTGAGGATGAGTGCAATTTATGGTGCCAATGGAGCTGGGAAAAGCAATCTCATTGATGGGATACGACTTCTTAAAGCAATGGTATCAACAGGAAGTATGACGAATTTTAAATTCCATTATGATCTTCCTTTCAAGTTTGATGAGGACTGCTTGAGCAATCCTTCCGAATTGGCTATCGAGTTTTATCAGAATGGCAAAAATTTTTATTATCACATTGCATTTGATAGAGAAACGGTATATACAGAGGAATTGTTCCTGAGCAAGAAGCACAAAGACATATATATTTTTTCCCGTAAAGATTCCGAGCTGAAAATTAATCCCGAATATCTTGTAAAAGGTTTCAACGAACAGTTCGTTGAGGCTCTTGACAGAGTCGTACGGCCGGATATGTTATTCCTTACATTTATCGGACAATATTATCAAGATGAAATTCCATCTGTCACAGATGCATATAACTGGTTTATCGACAAGCTTGAAGTAATCACCCCGACATATACGGTAAAGACTGTACCGCATATATTTGACACGGATTCAGATTTTTCCGGATTAGTCAATTCTGTCATGCCTGAATTCAGGACAGGAATCTCACGGCTGGAGACAAAAAAAGAAATCATCGAAGAAGATAACATACAGGCAAACGAACAACTGTCATTTTTAGTAAAAAGGGCTAAAGCACTTCCTGGAGAGCCTCAGATTGTATTCACGGAAAGGCCTGGCATACCGCAGAATATAGTATTTGAGAACGGGAAGGTCTACATGAAAACGCTTGTCTCCATACATTCCGGGAATGACGGCAAGGAAACAATCATGTCTATCGAACAAGAGTCCGACGGGACCCGCCGCCTTATTGAATATATGCCTTTGCTTTACAATATAATGCGAAACAACAAGGTCTATGCAGTAGATGAAATCGAGAGAAGCATACACCCGATCTTAATCAAAGCCATAATGGAAAAACTTTCCCAGAGCGAGCATATAGCCGGACAGCTGATTTTTACTACACATGAATCGGCTTTGCTTGACCAGAAGATTTTCCGTCCGGACGAGATATGGTTTGCCCAGAAAGATACAGAACAAGCCACTCAACTCTATTCATTGAGTGATTTCAATATCCATAAGACGGCAAATATCGAAAATGGCTATCTTGACGGCAGATATGGTGGAATTCCTTTCTTGTCGAATCTTAAAGACTTAAACTGGTAAAGATTTATGATAAGCAGAAGAAAGGACTACATCAAGAAGAATCCATCAAAAGATTCCCATAAAATATACATAATCTGCGAGGGGACAGATACAGAACCCTGTTATTTCAAATTTTTCGAGAATCTGTCAAGCAATCTCCAGATCATTACGATTCCGCCAAAATACGGGACTGACCCGTTGAAACTTATGGAATTGGCTGAACAAATTTTATCTGGAGAAAACAGAATCTATACTGTTGATTATGCCCAGAATGACAAAGTATGGTTTGTAATAGACACAGATTCTTGGGAAATAGAAGGTAAAATCACTCCTCTAAGGAATTTCTGTTCTGATAAAAACGCTGGAATTCACAAGACTTATGACGAAATAAAGCCATATTCAGCCTGGAATGTAGCACAAAGCAACCCATGCTTTGAAATATGGCTTTATTACCATTTTTATCAAAACAAGCCACAAGATGACGAAGTCGAGGAATGCTCCTCATTTAAAGATTTTGTCAATAAGACCATAAATGGAGGTTTCAATTATGATCATGACCAAACCCGTTTAGCTGATGCAATAACAAATGCAGAGGCCAATTTCACATTGAAAGATACCACTCCTAGTGTATATTCATCAGAAATGTACCTTTTAGGCAAGGAGATTTATAGTTTTGTAAAAACCGAGCTTGAAAAACTGCGAAACAAACTTGGATAAATATATCATTATCCGGACATCAAACTGTCTCCCTGGTCAAGAAGCAGCTCATAATCGTTTACATCCAGCAGACAGCCGAATTTCATCCCTACATTTTTGAACATGGACACCCGGACAAACCCAAGCCGCTCATGAAGGGCGACACTGGCTTCATTTCCGGCAGTGATACATGCTATCAATGCCCTGAATCCCCTGCTGCGGCACTCCGCAATGAGTTTTTCCATCAGTTCATGCCCGACACCACGGCCACAGTGTCCCTGCGCCACATAGACCGTGGTCTCCAGTGTTTGCCTGTAGGCTTCCTTCTCCTTCCACCGGTGGGCATAGCAATAGCCTGCGACCTCCCCGTTCAGGACATATACGAAATAAGGGAATTCCTCCAGTATTTCCCGCATACGCTTACGCATATGGTCCACTGATACAGGTTCTGTATCGAAAGTGGCCGTGCTTCCGAGGACATATCCGTTGTAGATCTCCGCTATCGCCGGAGCATCATCCATATCGGCTTCTCTGATCATATAAACACTTCGCTCAGGGTAGGATGAGGATGAATTACGGACTCCAGCCTGCCCAGGGTCGCCCCGCATGCCATCAGGGCAGTGATTTCCTGGATGAGGTCAGAGGCATGAGGACCGAGAAGATGGCAGCCGAGGATTTTCCCTCCGGCATCACCCGGCTCCCCCGCCACCAAGAGCTTGCATATCCCCTCCGTCCTGTCCATGCAGACAGCCTTCCCGTTCGAGCGGAAGAATGTCTTGCGGCACCAGTGTCCGATGCCCTGTTCTTTGCACTGCTGCTCGGTCAGGCCGACAGAGGCCGCCTCCGGACTTGTGAAGACAGCCGCAGGCATCAGCTCCAGGTCAGTAAGGTTATCAATACCGCAAATGTGGTCCAGGGCCTTGCGGCCATGCGCCACAGCTTCATGGGCGAGCATATACCTGCCCACGACATCACCGATGGCATAGATGTGAGGGATATTTGTCTGCATATTGCCGTCCACGACGATCCCCTTCGGGGTCATCTCCAGTCCTATGTCCCGGAAGTTCATTGCATCCAGGTCCGCCCTGCGGCCAACGGCCACAAGCACCTTGTCCGCAGCCACGGAAGCCGCCTTGTCTTTCAGGTCATACCTGACCTCCAGTCCGTCGGCCGTGCGTCCCACACTCTGCACCGTAGCCTGGGTGACAATGCTGATACCCTGACGTGAAAGGCTCTGCTTCAGCCTCTTGGCTATATCAGAGTCAAACCTCGGTAGGATTTCCCGGCAGGACTCGAGCACAGTCACGCTGCTACCGAATGCGTTCATTACAGAGGCCAGTTCAAGCCCTATCACCCCGGCCCCTATGATACATAGCCTTGCCGGCACGGAATCCAGGGACAGGGCCTCCGACGATGTGATTACGTCAAGGTCGTCCGTCCCGGGTATAGGCGGAATGAAAGACTTCGAGCCTGTGGCTATGACAATGTCCCCGGCCGTGTATTCCACGCCTCCAGCCGATATGACCGACGGGGACCTGAATTCAGCCCTTCCATGCACCAGGTTGATCAACTTGTTCGACAGCAGGGTCTCCACGCCGCCGCGTAGCTGGGCCACGACAGCCTCCTTGCGGGACATCGCGGCCTTGAAGTCAAACGAATATTCTCCCGGACTGACCCCGAATGTCTTCGCTGTCTTCATCTCCTCCAGCACTTCCGCGCTCCGGCACAGGGACTTGGTGGGGATGCAGCCCTCGTTCAGGCAGGTGCCGCCCACCGGCCCGGATTCGACGAGGGTGACACTCTTCCCGCGTCCTGCCGCCAGCAGGGCGGTTTCGTAACCTCCCGGACCTGCACCAATTATTATAATATCTGTCTTGATCATAAACAAATCACATCCAATACATTAACATCAATTCGACAAATTACTTCAATTTGTCAATGTCCAATGCCGGGAATCAACCGGACTGTCATCAAGGAATTCTTCCAGTGTTGCAGCCAGCAGATTGCCCATTATGGCACACCTTACATATCCTCATACTTCAGGACCGGATGCGTGGCGGCGGCAGTCTCGTCAGGACGGCCCACAGGCGTATTGTGCGGAGCGGAGCGCAGCAGTTCAGGATCCGACTTGGCCTCCTCCACTATCTTCCTCATAACCCCGATGAAAGCATCCAGGGTCTCCTTCGACTCCGTCTCCGTAGGCTCGATCATCATCGACTGGTGGAACAGCAGAGGGAAATAGATCGTCGGGGCATGGAACCCGTAGTCCAGGAGCCTCTTGGCCACATCAAGTGTGGTGACCCCGGAAGAAGTATCCGCAAGACCGTCGAAGACAAACTCATGCTTGCACAGACCCTTGACAGGCAGCTTGTAGCAGTCCTTCAGGCTTTCCTTTATGTAGTTGGCCGCCAGCACGGCGTACGGGCCTACATTACGGACATTCTGCTTTCCCAGCATAAGGATATAGGCGTACGCTTTGAGCAGGACACCGAAATTGCCCATGAATCCGGAGATCCTCCCGCATGAATCCTTGTCAGTCATGAGGGCATACCTGCCGTCAGGTCTGCGGATGACCCTCGGATAAGGAAGGCAATGCGCAAGTGCAGGGACAACCCCCACAGGCCCTGCCCCGGGGCCTCCCCCTCCGTGAGGCGTGGAGAATGTCTTGTGCAGGTTCAGGTGCATGATGTCGAACCCCATGTCACCGGGACGCACCTGGCCGAGAAGGGCGTTCATGTTGGCCCCGTCATAGTAGAGCAGCCCACCGCACCCGTGGACAAGCTCCGCGATTTCCTTCACGTGGGTCTCGAAAAGCCCGAGGGTGTTCGGATTGGTCATCATGATTCCGGCTACAGTGTCATCCAGAAGGCCTTTAAGGGCCTCCACATCTATGGTCCCGTCTTCAAGGGAACGGACCTGTACGACAGACAGCCCGCAGACAGCCGCGCTTGCAGGATTGGTGCCGTGGGCGCTGTCAGGCACGATCACCCTGGTCCTGCGGTCATCCCCGCGCAGACGGTGATACTGCCTCATGATCATGAGCCCCGTAAGCTCGCCATGCGCTCCGGCGAACTGGTTGAGCGAGAACTCCGCCATGCCTGTCAGTGTGGACAGGGCCCTGGAAAGGTCATAGTACAGCTTCAGGGCGCCCTGGGCCGTCCACTCCGGCTGGAGCGGGTGCAAAGAGGCGAACCCGGGCAGGGATGCCACCTCCTCGTTCACCTTCGGGTTGTACTTCATGGTACAGCTGCCGAGAGGATAGAAACCGGAATCGACCCCGAAATTCATCTGGGAGAGATTGGTATAGTGCCTTACGACATCCGGCTCACTGACTTGAGGGAGGACGGGAGCATCCTTGCGGCGCAGCCGGTCGGGCAATCCGTCCGTGGAGGTTCCCCAGCGGTTTTCGGGTAGGGAGTACCCGCAACGGCCCGGAGAGGAGAGTTCGAAAATCAGTTTATCGTAATATTTCATATTTCGCGTCGGTAGGTGTTATTTTTTCAATACAATATAAATAATGATTATCCGTAAAGAGCCCCCTAAGTTGTAATCACGAACTTTTTTCTGTCATCCCGAGCGCAGTCGAGGGATCTGATTTTTCACAATGCATTGTCCTATTTCAGATTTCTCGTCTCCGGCCACAGGCCTCCACTCGAAATGACAATTTAAGGGATTCCAAAAGCAGGTCAGATTACTGTCCTGATTACGGCGAGGAGGCGGTCGATCTCTTCACGCGAACGCTTCTCTGTCACGCAGAAGGAAACGTAGCCCTCTTCTGTCTGCAGGGCGGCGAAGAAACCTTCCTCGGCGAGGGAACGCTGAAGCTGGTCCGCAGGGACAGACGACCTGAGCACGAACTCTTTCAGGAAAGGCTTGTCGAACACGTCCTCGAAGCATCCCGTGGCAATGAGCCTGTCATGGAGATAATGGGCGCCGGCGTATGAAAGATCATTGGCACGCTTCAGGCCCTCATGTCCCATAAGAGACAGATATACAGTCGCATACAGAGCCATCAGGGACTGGTTGGAGCAGATGTTGCTCGTGGCCTTCTCCCTGCGGATATGCTGCTCGCGGGCCTGGAGGGTCAGCACGAAAGCACGCCGTCCCTGCGCATCTGACGTAGCCCCGACAATCCTTCCAGGCAGCTTCCTCATATATTCCTTGCGGCAGGCAAGGAAACCGGCATAAGGCCCGCCGAAAGACAGAGGCATACCCAGGCTCTGCGCATCCCCGCAGGCTATGTCCGCTCCCCATTCGCCCGGAGTCCTTATGACTGCAAGGGATGACGGGTCGGAATAGACCGCAAGGATGGCCCCGGCACCATGGACAGCATCCGCAAACCCGGTCAGGTCCTCGATGATGCCGTACCTGTTTATCCCCGGGACAAGGACACCGGCCACATCCCCTGCAGAGAGAAGCTCCCTGAGGGAATCCGAGGATGTGACCCCGTCAGCCTGGGCGACAGTACCCACATCCATTCCATGATAATCGGCATAGGTCCTGACCACGTCCAGCACCTGCGGAAGCAGGGCTGCAGAAACCAGTATCCTGCGCCTGCGTCTGGAGGCGGCCACGCACATCATCATGGCCTCGGCGGCAGAAGTGGGACCGTCGTACATGGAAGCGTTGGCGCAGTCCATCCCTGTAAGCGAGCATATCATGCTCTGGAACTCGAATATATACCTGAGGGTACCCTGTGAAATCTCCGCCTGGTACGGGGTATAGGCGGTCTGGAACTCCGAACGCGACAGGATATACCTGATGACGGCAGGGGCATAATGGTCGTATGCACCCGCCCCGCAGAAGACGGTCAGCGGCTTGTCCAGGCTTTCCATCCGGCGGAACGTCTCGAGGACCTCCATCTCGGACATTGCATCCGGAAGGTTGAATTCCCCTTTATAGATGAATTCTTCCGGCACATCGGCGAACAGGTCCCTCAGGGAGACAGCGCCGGCCTTGTCAAGCATCTGTTTCAGATCTTCTTGCGTATGAGGAAAATACGGGCACTGCATAGGCTAAAGTGTTTCGCAGTAGGCGGCATAGTCCGCAGCAGACATGAGGTTGTCGAGCTGGGACGGGTCTGACATTTCCACCTTGATTATCCAGTTCTCGTAAGGTGCGGTGTTAAGCAGGGCCGGGGAATCCTCAAGTGCGGTGTTCACCTCCCTTACCGTCCCCGACACAGGAGAAATCAGGTCGCTGGCAGCCTTCACGCTTTCCACCGCCCCGAAATCCTGCTCCACATCCACTGTGTCGTCTTCCTGCGGCATATCCACATATACGATACTTCCGAGTGCCTCCTGGGCATAGTCGGTTATACCTATGAGCGCAATGTTACCCTCTGCCTTCACCCATTCATGGGACTGGCTGTAATAAAGTCCTTCGATAGTCTTTGACATGATATTGATCAATTATTGGTTATTATTGTAATGTAAAATATTATTTTTCAATAAAATGAGCCTTCCCGACCTGTCCGGGAAGAGCAGTGCTGCGGACAGCGGTCATTTCTTGTAGCTTGTCTGGTAGAACCTCTTCTTGCATACAGTACCGGGAAAACGCTTGTGGCGGATCTCCACCTCGAGTTCCGTCCCGAGAGCGGCATATCCGGCAGGAACAATGGCCATGCACAGGCTCTTGCCTGTGGAGATGGACCTGTACCCTGTGGTGACTGTACCGACAGGCTCCCCTCCTGCGAGAACCGGATACCCGGCACGCGGTATAGCCTTGTCCTTCAGCTCTATACCTACAACTTTACGCTTGACGCCTTCGGTTTTCTGCTTCACGACGGCATTCCGTCCGCAGAAATCCCCCTTGTCGGTTTTCACGAACATCCCGAGCCCTGCCTCCACCGGACTAATCGAGTCGCTCAGCTCATGCCCGTAAAGCGGCAGCCCGGCCTCGAAACGCAGGGTGTCCCTGCATCCCAGTCCGCACGGCTGCACCCCGGCCTCCAGAAGCGTCTTCCACACATGGCACACCGCCTCCGGAGAGCCGTAAATCTCGAAACCGTCCTCCCCGGTGTATCCTGTCCTGCTGACAATCAGCGGGTAACCGTTCCATTTCAGTTCCGTGAAAGTGTAGAACACAAGGTCCTTCACATCAAGGCCCATGACCTGGAGCATCACATTTTCGGCCTCTGGCCCCTGCAGGGCCACCTCAGCCCAATCTTCAGAGAGGTCCTCAACCAGGACATCATATCCCTCCGCGCGGGAGCAGGCCCAGGAGAAGTCCTTGGAGATATTGGAGGCATTGACCACCAGAAGGAAACCTTTCCCTCCGAAAAGCCGGTAGACCAGAAGGTCATCCACCACTCCCCCGTCCTGATGCAGCATCATGCCGTAAAGGACCTTTCCCTCCGGCATATCCGTCACATCGTTCGTAAAGATATGGTTCACATATTTTTCCGCGTCAGGTCCGCTGACGAAGATCTCTCCCATGTGGGATACGTCGAACATCCCGGCCTTAGTCCGGACCGCCTGATGCTCCTCTATTATACCCTGATACTGGATAGGCATGCTGAACCCTGCGAAAGGCTCCATCTTCGCCCCGAGGGTCACATGGCTGTAGTAAAGACAAGTCCTTGATAATGGCTGTTCCATATAGTGTCATCAATTAAATGGTTAATCTTTCCGGTCCAATCCGCGGTCACTTCGCGGCACCGCTCCGCCCGGGCCCTGTCGCAGGCTCCTGCCTGTTCCCGAGAGACTCCTAATGCTTCGGATTCCTGCCCTTTATGAAGCTCTCCAGCATATATCCCTGCGAAATTTCCTCTATACGCGCCACATCCTCACTGTCAAGCGTAACCGCACTGTCGCAAACCGCCTCCACAATATGCCTGGAAAAAGCCTCGATCCCCATGCCGCCCAGCAGCTCCCGGAGGTTTCCGACCCTCTGGCGCACTGATCTAACCCCCTTGCGCTCCAGTTTTTCCACAGACGGAGTGATAGCCCGTGCCATGACTTCAAGATCGGTATCGTACAGTAGCGTACCGTGGATGATGCATCTTCCCGGAAGCAGGTGGAACGCATTCCCGGACACTTTACGCCCCTCCACCATGATGTCATTCCTGCCGCTCACTTCAGCCTCCAGCCCGAGCCGTCTGAGGGCCAATGCAATCTGCTGCATATACCTGTAGAACACGAAAGCAGCGTCCTTTCCAGGAGAAGTGATGCACGAGTGCATCAGGTTACCCCAATCGGAATAGACGCAGCCCCCTCCGCTCTTGCGGCGGTATATCCTTATCCCGTGTTCAAGACAGTACGGCACATTCACCTCCGCCTCCATGTCCTGGTTCCGGCCGAATATCACAGACGGGCCGGTACGCCACACGAAAAAGCAGTCCCCGGCGGGATATTTCCTGGCGACGTGTTCCTCCATCGCCAGGTAGAAGGCCAGCGGCCTGTCCGCGTCTTCCGGCAATAATACCTGTACCATAAGTCCTACAACAGAAAGCGGTCTCAAACTTAAACAATTTTCTTGACATTACCTTTCAGAGTTCCATAAAAACTCAAGTACAATTTTCGCACAGGTACAAATCCCGTAAAAGATCCGTATTACATCACGATTACCCCGAAAGTAGGGAGAAAACTCAAAAAGGTAGGGAGAAAAAAGGAAAAAGTAGGGAGAAAAATTTACCTTTGCACAATGTAAACGGAAATATATGCAGACTGAACTTGAAATCCTTGTATCCCTGTATCATGAATTGGGAATTGACCAGCAGATAGACTACGACAAATTCTATTTGTATTCCCTTATTACCCATTCCACCGCAATAGAAGGGTCAACCATTACTGAACTTGAAAACCAGATCATGTTTGACCATGGGATCAGTTTGAAAGGGAAAAGCATCGAAGAACAGAATATGAACCTTGACCTGAAGAATGCCTATGAGAAAGCGATACTATTGGCAAAAGCACATACACCTGTAACCATTGATATGCTGAAAAACCTTTCGGCTCTTGTGATGAAGAATACAGGAAAAGAGTACCGGACGGCATTGGGAGATTTTTCTTCAGCCAATGGGGATTTGAGACTGCTGAACGTCACCGCAGGATTCGGAGGAAAATCCTATACGAACTACAGTAAAGTTCCGGCAAAGCTCGCGGAATTCTGCCTTTGGCTGAATAAAGAGCGTGAAAATTATACACATAAAAACACCTCTCAATTATATGAATTGAGTTTCGATGCGCACTATAATCTGGTTACAATCCATCCCTGGGCTGACGGGAACGGAAGAATGGCCAGACTCCTTATGAACATGCTGCAATTTGAATTCGGGCTAATTCCTTCAATAATTCTGAAAGAGGACAAAGAAGAATACATTAAAGCTTTGGTAGCAACCCGTGAAAATGACGACCTGGATATTTTCAGGGACTTTATGACCTCTACAATGATCAGGAATCTCACCAATGACATAGAGAACTACCGCAAATCTCTTGAAGATTACCCCGAAAGTAGGGAGAAAAAAGGGAAAAGCAGGGAGAAAATCATAGAATTGCTTTCTCGTGATGAAACAATCACCACGGCGGGTCTTGCAGACAGGCTGGGCATAACGCGGAAGGCGGTAGAAAAACAGATTGCCCGGCTGAAGGCTGACGGCATCGTCAGACGGGCGGGTCCGGACAAAGGCGGCCATTGGGTGGTCGTAAAAAGTCCTGATTGACAATTCTGTCATCCCGGGCGGAGCCGTAAGACGAATCGGGGATCTGTTTCTTGGCCAGGAATGATAAAGAAACAGATCCCTCGACTGCGCTCGGGATGACAGTCAGGCATCAGCAGTGACCGGACTGTCAGATATTAAATAAAAAAGTGCTGCAAGTAATCTATTTGAGATAGCTGGTATAGAAACCGGCAATCCTGTCGAACGGAATCTTGTCAAAGTTGTCGTAAAGATCCGTGTGGGAAGCACCCGGGACGATGAGCAGTTCCTTGTTGTCCCCCTTGAGCTTCTTGAAGGCGTCCTCGCTGAAATAGCGGGAATGGGCCTTCTCACCGTGCACGAGGAGGACTGCGCTGCGTATCTCGCCGGCATATGCCAGTATAGGCATATTAAGGAAAGAGAGTGACGAAGTCCTGTTCCAGCCGCCGTTGGAGTTCAAGGAACGCTTGTGGTAGCCCCTCGGGGTCTTGTAGTAGGCATGGTAGTCCTTCACGAACTGCGGTGCATCATCAGGAAGAGGGTCAACCACACCGCCGGCAAGGGCGTACGTGCCGTTCCTGTAATCTTCCGTCCGCTGCGCATTCAGCTGTTTGCGCAGTTCATAGCGGGCATCCTCGTCCATGGAGTCGAAATACCCGTTGGCCGTCACACGGCTCATGTCATACATCGTGGCGGCCACCGTGGCCTTGATACGGGTGTCTATGGCCGCAGCATTGACAGCCATCCCTCCCCAGCCGCATATTCCCAATATGCCTATCCTGTCCGGGTCAACCCTGCCGAATGTAGACAGGAAGTCCACCGCCGCGCAGAAATCCTCGGTATTAATGTCCGGAGAAGCCACATAACGGGGCTGTCCGCCGCTCTCCCCCGTATATGAAGGGTCAAAGGCTATGGTAAGGAAGCCGCGCTCTGCAAGCGCCTGTGCATAAAGTCCCGATGCCTGCTCCTTCACAGCCCCGAACGGGCCGCTTACAGCGATTGCCGGCAGTTTTCCTTCTGCATTCTTCGGGATGTACATGTCTGCTGCGAGGGTGATTCCGTACCTGTTGGTGAAAGTCACCTTGGAGTGCTCCACCTTGTCACTCTGCGGGAAAACCTTGTCCCACTCCTGTGTAAGTTCCAATTTTTCCATATCTGTCCTGTTTTTCTGGTTTCCACCTTCCGCAACGGCCGCATCAGAAAGTATTGCGCCGAAGGCGAACAAGGTGAGGATCAATGTCTTTTTCATTCTTATACCGAAATTGTGGCAGGCCGCTGGAAATGGCCTCCGGATTATGGTACAAAGATATGGCAGGACATTGTCCTACGCTGTAGACGATTTACGGAAGAATTTACCATGATTCCGGAAAGAGAGGGCGCTCATGGTGTACTCCGGCCAGCATTGGCAGGACGCCCCGGAAGGACAGGGACCGCGGGAAGACTTTTGCATTTACGGCATCTTATTGCTATTTTTGGCAAATTTCCGGCACGCCCCGGAACAAAGGAATGAACCAAAATAAACAAAGACATGAACATCACTAAACTGATCCCGGCAGCGGCCCTGGCATTCATGGCATCTGCCGTATTTTTCTGTACCGGCTCGGCAGCGCAGCCCGGATGCAACATCAAACCGGCAAAGACAGTCATCCTCTATCCTGAAGGACAGGACTCTGACAAGGGCCTGCCAGAGGCATGGGGCCCGGGGGAATCGAACGGTATAACCGGACAGGAGACCGTCGAGAATAACGGATGCATAAGCAATATCACTGAAGGAAGGTTCGACCTCTATTTCCCTGAAACCCCCAACGGGCAGATGGTAATAGTCTGCCCCGGCGGCGGATACGGCGTAGTTTCATCATACAATGAGGGAATCTATGTCGCAGACTGGATGACAAAGCGCGGAGTGACGGTCGCCGTGGTCAAATACAGGCTTCCCAACGGACACTGGACAGTACCTCTGACCGATGTGCAGAACACGTTCAGATATTGCAGGGCACATGCAGCAGAATGGGGAGTGAAACAGATCGGCGTCATAGGGTTCTCGGCGGGAGGGCACCTCGCAGCCAGCGCCACAACCCTCTACACCGATGCAGTGACGAGACCTGACTTCTCCATACTCATATACCCGGTAATCTCAATCGACTGGAGCATCTCCCACGGGGGTACAAGGACCGGTCTCATCGGGCCTGACAGCAAATGGCTGGGCCGCCAGGGAAAGGACTATGACAAGTGGAAGGAAGACAAGGAGATGCTGGAAAAGCTGGTGGAGAAATATTCGCTCCAGAACAACATCACATCAGACACGCCGCCCGTATTCCTTGCGCACTGCACCGACGACACGGTGGTCCCGGTACAGAACAGCATACTGTTCTATATGGGCCTCAAGGAAAACAATGTGCCCGCGGAAATGCACATCTATCCTTCAGGCGGACACGGCTGGGGATTCTCCAGCAAGGAAATCACAGGGCATGACAGCCTGGGATATGCCCGCAGCGAATTCTTCTCATCGCTTGCAAGGTGGATGGACGCACGGCTTGCTGAATAATGCACGGATGACGGCCCGGCAGGTCCGCCTGCACACAGACCGGCACCGAAGCCGGTTGAAGCCGGTCAGCCGGAATGATGCAAAATTTGGTATTGTCCATGATTTTCTTTAAAATTGCAGACTTTTGGCCAGCCCGAAGCGGCTGCACCGGCATGGAAACTTTTATTAAAACAATATGAAACGGATTTTTATTTTCTTCATGGCGATTTTCGCCGCCATGAACGTTTTCGGGCAGAACCAGCTGCCCAACGACCCTGCTGTAAGGAAGGGGACGCTCGAGAACGGGCTCACCTACTACATCAGGCACAACGACAAACCTGAAAACAGGGCCGAATTCTATCTGGCCACAGACGTAGGAGCCATCCAGGAGACCCCGGACCAGGACGGTCTGGCCCACTTTCTCGAGCACATGTGCTTCAACGGGACAAAGAATTTCCCGGGGAAAGGCATACTTGAATACCTCCAGAGCATAGGTGCCGAATTCGGACGCAACATCAACGCCTCCACAGGAGTAGAGCAGACAGTATATATGCTTAACAACATTCCTCTGGTACGTGAAGGGGTGATAGACACCTGCCTCCTCATTCTCCACGACTACTCTCATTTCGTGACATGCGACCCTGAGGAGATAGACAAGGAGAGGGGCGTGATCATAGAGGAGAGAAGGGCCCGCCGTACGGCCGACTGGAGGATGCACGAGAAATCCCTCCCTTATTATTACGGGGATTCGAAATATTCGACCTGCACCCTCATCGGAAGCCAGGAGAACCTGGAGACCTTCAAGCCTGAAAGCCTCACCAGCTTCTACCACACATGGTACCGCCCGGACATGCAGGCAGTGATAGTCGTAGGTGACATTGACGTGGATGCGGTGGAGGAGAAGATCAAGTCCACATTCGCAGACATACCTGCCGCGGAAAACCCTCAGCAAAAGGAGGCGTACAAAATCCCTGACAACACCGAGCCGGTGATAGGCATCATCACTGACCCTGAGGCCACGAGCACTTCAATCGAGATACTCTGGAAGAGCGAGCCTATGCCGGAGGAACTGAACAGCACAGACATGGGGATGATGATGGAGCTGATCAAGCAGTATGTAAGCACCATCATGTCGGAGAGGTTCAACGACATCACCTCCAAGCCGGACGCCCCGTTCCTCAGCGCCTACATGGGAATCGGAGAACTCTGTGAGACAATGGAAGTTACGATGGGCCAGGTCGTTGCAAGGGACGGTGAAAGCATCGAGGCCTTCAAGGCATACATGACAGAAGCCGAAAAGATGAAAAGGTATGGGTTTACGGATGACGAGGTAAGCCGCGCCAAGGACAATATCCTGAGCTACTACGAGAAGAAGGCACAGGGCGCGTCATCCCGCAAGAACGCCGATTTCATCAATGACTATGTGAACAATTTCTTCGACAACTACCCTTACATGGACCCTCAGGCCGAGTACGAGACCGCAAAGCTCATCTGCTCGCAGATCAACACCGCAATTCTCAACCAGATTGCAGCGGCCATCATTACGGACGAGAACATGGTCATCGTCTACAAGGCTCCACAGAAAGAGGGGCTTGTACACCCTACAGAAGCTGACTTCACGGCAGCTCTCGCTGAAGTGAAGAGCTCCGAGATAGCACAGAACGAGACAGTCGACACCAGCGAACCGCTCCTGGACGCATCACTCCTGAAAGGTTCACAGGTGAAGAAGGAGGCTCAGGTGACCGTAGGAGGCAAGACAGCCACAGAGTGGACCCTCAAGAACGGCGTGAAGGTAGTCGTGCTGCCTACAGAATACAAGAAAGACCAGGTGATAATCAACCTGCAGAAGAACGGGGGCCGCACCCTCATAGCTACAGAGGACCTTGCATCATTCGATGACAATGTATTCGGGCTTTTCCTCCGTAACACCGGACTGTCCAAATTCCCGGGCACAACACTTTCGAAGATGCTTGCAGGAAAGAATGTCTCCGTATCACCGTATATCAGCGGAATCAGACACGGTATCTCGGCTTCAAGCACGCCTAAAGACCTCGAGACGGCGCTCCAGCTCATGTACCTGACAGTGGTTGAGCCGCGTTTTGACCAGGAGGAGTTCCAGACAGGAATCGAGCAGCTCAAGACCCTTCTGCCCAACATCCTGAACACCCCTGACTTCAAACTCCAGCAGGAGATGGTGAAGACCCTCTACGGAGGCAACCCGAGACAGTCCGTCATCAGCATGGAGACCATCGAAAAGGCGAACCTCGCAACCATAGAGAGAGTCTACAGGGAGCAGCTGTTCAAGGATATGGCCGGCGCCACCGTATATATCGTGGGCAATGTAGACCTCACCACACTGAAGCCGCTCGTAGAAAAGTACATCGGCTCCATGCCTAAGGGCAAGAAGGCCACACAGTGGCAGGAGACCGGCGAGCACATAGTGAAAGGCAATGTGGAGAACCACTTCAACACGGCAATGGAGACGCCTAAATCGACCGTCCTCCAGGTATATACCTCATATATCCCTTATACGGTGAAGGAGGAAGTCATGCTTGACGCGGCAAAATACGTCCTCGACATGATATATACCGAGACTCTCCGCGAGGAGGAAGGCGGCACATACGGGGCCGGAGTAAGCACCGGAATGCAGAAATATCCGGAAGAAAGGGCCCTGATCCAGGTATACTTCGACACCAACCCTGAATCAGCCGACAAACTCAGGGAACTCGCAGTCAAGGGTATCAACGGCCTCATGACCGACGGCCCTACAGATGAGCAGCTCACCAGGACGGTGGAGAACTTCAAGAAGAACATCCCTGAAAGCAGGATTACGAACGGATGGTGGCTGAACGCCCTGCAGATGTACTGCAACTACGACGGGCTCGACTACGACAAGGAGTACGAGGCTGCTGTAAATGAAATCAGCGCAGAAAACATCCAGGCTGCCCTCAAGGCAGTCCTCGACCAGGGCAACTTCATCGAAGTGATGATGTCACCTGAAAAATAACGTATATAAAAAAAATAAGGCGGCACCGGTACGGTGCCGCCATTTTTTTTGCGTTGCAGGAAAGACTGTTACTCTGCAGGGGAGATGGCGCCCATAGGGCAAGCATCAGCGCAGGTTCCGCAGTCAATGCATACATTAGGGTCGATCTTGTAGATATCCCCCTCTGAAATAGCGCCTGAAGGGCACTCGCTCAAGCATGTGCCGCAAGCAACGCAGTCTTCTGAAATTTTGTAAGCCATTGTTTATATCCTTTAAATTGTTGATAAAGTCCAAAAGGGTGGAGCCCTTGCGGACACCGGATGCAAATTTATGCTATTATTTTGAAATTACAACCCATGTCGAGCCTAAAATTTCTATCTTTGCAGCCGTCGGACACAAGCTGCCGGAAGGCGGCTGACAATTGCAAGGTTATGAAAAGGAATATAATACATATGCTGCTGTGCCTCATTATGCCCGTCATGGGGGCACAGGCAGCCTCCGCACAGGAAAAGGTGGGAGGGATAGCCGAATTTGACAGGACCGTACATGACTTCGGTGACGTGATGCTCTCCGACGGGCCGCTCAGCTGCACATTCAATGTCAAGAACATCAGCCAGAAGCCGATGCTCATACACAGCGTGGTCACATCATGCGGATGCACCGACGTGAAATGGACCAGGGAACCGGTGATGCCGGGGAAAAGCGGCTCCATATCGGCCGTCTACACCAACGACGAAGGCCCCTACCCTTTCGACAAGAGCCTGACAGTCTATATCTCCGGCATAGGCAAGCCAGTGATACTCAGGCTACGGGGCATCAGCCACGAGAAACAGCTCTCGCTTGAGGAAATGTATCCTGTACGTTTCGGAAGCCTCGCGTTCAGGACCGCGGAGATGAAATGCGGGAATATCGAGCAGGGGGAATCCAGAAGTGACGAGGCGACTGTAGCCAACCTCTCCTCCTCCCCTGTCACAGTGGGTTTCACCAATGTGTCCCCGAACCTCACCGTCAAGGTGACCCCGAACCCGGTCCCCGCAAGGTCGACGGCCAGGCTGCAGTTTTCCGTAAAATCAGACAGGAGCCTCTGGGGCAAGAACTGGTACTACGCCACCCCTACTGTCAACGGCAGGACATACACCGCCACGGAAAACGGCAAGGAGACCGTCAGCAGGCTCGGAATATACGCCTTCACCAAGGAGAACTTCGCATCCATGACAGGAGAAGAACGGGAGAACGCCTCCAGGCCGATGTTCGACTCAAGCTCATATACATTCGGGAAGATCAAGGCGGGGACCCCGGTAGATGCTACATTCACATTCAAGAACATAGGTAAAGCCGACTTCAGGGTATTCAAGACGGATGTGGACGCGGAGTCCTACTCCGTAGGGGAGATTCCGGTGGTGAAATGCGGATATGAAGGCAGCTTCAAGGTGCACCTCGACACAGCCGGGATGCCAGCCGGAGAGACCCTCGTGATAGTGACACTGACGACTAACTCCCCGTCAAGGCCTATAGTCAACCTGTTCATAACCGGCTATATAGAATAAGATGGATGGCAAGGCCCGTCAGGGCCGCACCGGAGCGTCAGCGAGACTTTCGAACGTCAGTATGACGGGTTCCGGTCATTAAAGATAAATTGTTGATTTTTAAGATAATATTATTAAACATTAATTCGTCGTACTGACGTTAGAATAACGTGATAGAGGTAATCCGCAATTCCATACTCATTACCGGGCTCGTGGTCATAATGATGATGATGATCGAGTCCCTCAACATTGAGTCCAGGGGGCTGATATTCTCCGGGCTGCGGCGCACACGGGCAGGACAGGTGACTGTGGCGGCACTGCTCGGCCTTGTACCCGGATGCATAGGTGGATTTGCGGCGGTGTCGCTCTACACGCACAGGATACTCAGCTTCGGGGCTCTGATAGCCATGATGATAGCCTCATGCGGAGACGAGGCCTTCATGATGCTGGCCATGTTCCCGCAGAAAGCAATGCTGATATTCATCCTTCTGTTCGTCCTTTCGGTCGCATGCGGGATGCTGGTGGACTTCATACGCGAAAAAATATTCAGGAAACGGAACATAGACCCGTCGGCGGCGGACGGCCTCCCGGAAGATGACAGGTTCGAAATCCACGAGCATGACCACGGTACGGCAGGCGGAGACGACAGGGGGAAAAGGCATATCGGCTGGAAAAGGGCCGTGATGTTCATCGGCATAGCGGTATTCATAGCCGCACTCGTGACAGGCAGGCTCGGACATGAGCACATGGACGGGGACCACATGCACCGTCACGCGGCCCTGACGCTCGACCTGCTGAGCGAAGACTGGATGTATGTGATATTCGCCATATTGAGCCTTGTGATGCTGGGCGTGCTGTGTTTTGCATCCGACCATTTTGTAGAGGAACACCTCTGGCACCATATCGTCAAAAGGCACCTTCCGGTGATATTCGCATGGACATTCGGAGTACTCGCCGTCCTCGAAATCGGGATGCAGCATATAGACATAGAGAACTGGATAAGCAGCAACACCGCACTCATGGTCCTCCTCGCAGTGGCCGTCGGGATAATCCCCGAATCAGGCCCGCACATGGTCTTCGTCACACTCTATGCGAGCGGCATAGTGCCGTTCCCTGTACTTCTCGCAAGCTGCATCGCCCAGGACGGGCATTCCTCCCTGCCGCTCCTGGCGGAAAGCAAGAGCTCGTTCTTCAAGGCAAAGCTCGTCAGCTGCACAGTGGCCCTTGCGGCCGGGTTCGGGGCGATGCTGTTCTGATGACGTTTTTCCACGAAAGACTGGCCCCGCCTTACCCTCTGCATCATTGTACTATGTCTGCAAGCTTCACCGCCTGGAACACAAGCTGCGAAGTGCTTCCCTCGTACAATATTCCTACTGTATCTTCATCAATCATTGTCAGGCAGGAATAGCCCCACCCCTCTTCCTCGTCAAGCAGCAGCGAGTTCTCCGGCAGCCAGGTCAGCCCGCCGTCAAGGCTCGCCTTGATGGTCATGTGGTTACGGCCCTGCTCCGTGTCCGGGTTCGAGAACAGGAGGATGTCCCTGCCGAGGGAGTTTTCTGAGGCCCTGACCATCAGCAGGCCTGCCATGCACACAGGTTCGCGCAGCTTCTCCGATGACGGGTGGACGGTCCAGCTCCTGCCCAGGTCCTCCGTGGTGCAGACGATGCGCCCCGTGCGGCGGTTGTTCCTCATGTTGAGCATCAGCACACCTGGAGCTACTTCAGCTGCCTGGGCCTCTGTGGTGTTGGTCCAGGCATGCCCATGGCAGTGCCAGGTCGTGCCGTGGTCCTTGCTGTACATTATCCCCGCATTGGGGACACGTGCGGAATCCACGTACTGTATAGGGAACACCAGAGTACCGTCCGACATTGTGATGCCGCGTCCCGGCCCCTGGAGGGTGAACCGCCAGCTCTCCTGCTTCACCTGGCGCGTTATGTTCCGCGGCTCCGACCATGTCCTGCCGTCATCCTTGCTGCTGACAATCATCATCTGCGCCGTCTCATGCGGGGCGAAACCGTCCCCTACCTGGCTCCAGGCCCTGTCGTTACCCAGCCCGTGGGTCCATACCGCCACCACGAAAATCTCCCCGGTGGACTCATCCACCAGGACAGAAGGGTCACCTATGCCGTTCTGCGCATCCGGAAGTCCGCCCCACTGCCCCATGTCCATTATGATTTTCATCGGCTCCCATGTGCGTCCTCCGTCAGTGCTGCGGCTCATGCCCACATCGATATTGTCCTGAAGGTCAAGTGTCGAGGCATGCCTGACATCATATACCGAAATCAGTGTGCCCTCCTTTGTAGTGACCAGCCCCGGGATACGGTATGCCCATACCCCGTCATCCCCGTGGTCCCTGACAGCCACGCCGAGACGGCGCTCCGTGCTTCCCTCCTGCACCAGGGCCACAGGAGAACCGTCCACCGACACGCCCTCCACCTCAAGGCTGAAGCTCCCCGATATGTCTTCCACATGACTCCCATCCACCGACACACTTACGTAGAACCAGTTCTTCCCCTTCACAAGCTTCTGTCCGGCATGGAGCACCGCAGTCCCGTCCTGCAGGTCTGTCTCACTGTCCTTCACCACAGCATACCCGGGGTCGCAATAAATCCTCTGGCTCGCCCCAACCCGGTAAAAAGCATCCTTGATCACATAGGAAGTAGTCCTGGAGTACAATGCGGACATGGTCCCCGTATACACAAGGCTCACATTCCCGAGCGCCCCGTCAGGAAGGCCCCTGACCCGGACACGCACATCGTCGAGGGTCACGGCCCCCGGAGCACTGCATTCAACACAGAATTCAGCAACGACATTATAATCCCGCCCCAGCATCACGGGAATGACGGTGTTGTGGACCTTCAGGGTATCGGAAGCATGCAGGACAGACTGGAAAGGAACAGACAATGCCAGCACGCAGCAAAAGAGAATTTTATTCATAATGATCAGATTACAATGGTTATCAGTCCGCCCGCCCAGCCGGAAAGAACGGCAGGGCGGCATGGCAAAGATAAGGGATAATGGGCGGAAGAACAAAATTATAAATCCTCAGGCACCCGCATCATCACGACGCAGAATCTCCTCGCACAGCCCCCCGGCAACCATCATCATGCGCGGTATATGGAACGGACCCTTGAACAGGTTGCCCTTGGCAGGCTGTGCCACAGTCCCGTCCCTGTGGAGATACCCGTACCATTCACCGTATTCAGTATCACGGAGATATGTATAGGCAAACTCATGCGCCTTCCTGTGCATTTCAAGATATTTCTCTTTCCCGGTGGCAAGGTACGCATAAAGAGATGCGATAATGGCTTCACACTGAGGCCACCAGAACTTCATGTCCTGGGCATAATCCTGAGAAGGGAAGTTCCTGCAGTCCCTGAAATTGATCATCCCGCCGTAAGGCTCGTCCCAGCCCCATCCCCAGGCCCAGTCTATCACAGTGGTGGCCATTTCCACAAGCTTCTCATCCCAACCTCTTGACCTGGCTATCTCCAGAATGAACCATCCTGTCTCTATACAATGCCCCGGATTTATGGTTCTTCCCGCACAAGTATCAAGGAATTCGCCTTCAGGCCCGACCGATTCAAGGATAGTCTTGAATTCCGGATGCATGAAATACTTTGCAAGCTCTTCAAGAGACTGGTCAATCCTGCGGTCAAAGACAGGGTCAGGCAGTGCCCTCCTTGCAATGTCGGCCACATTGATCAGCATCATCGTTATGGAGTGTCCCCTGCCCGGCACATACGTCTTCGGAGGCAGAAAGCCCGGAGTATCCAACATCCTGAGCATATTCCTGAACATGGCCGCCGCCTTGTCGGCATAAGACCTGTCCCCCGAAGCCACGGAATACTCCGCCATAGCCATCACAGCGAAACACTCAGAGAACACATACCTGCGTTTCTGCACAGGTCTCCCGTCTTCCGTGACCGTAAAAAACATATGCCCGTCAGTATCTATACAGTATTTCTCGATGAAATCTATTGCACTCTTTGACGCTTCAAGCCACTGCGGGTCAGCACCCGGCATCCCGGCAGCACGGGCCATGATATAACCGAAGCGGCCCTGGAACCACACAGACTTGGTGGTATCCATAAGCGTGCCGTCCCTGTCGACACAGGTGCAGACTCCCCCATGCTTCCTGTCATATCCGTACTTCATCCAGAAAGGAAGAATATTTTCCTTCAAGTCCTCTTGATACCGCGCCGCACACTGAGCAAGGTATTTTCTGCTTTCCTCTTTCATTTCCTTATATAAAATAAAAAACACAATCAATAAACAGGGTTGACAAATATCTCGTCACAGCATATGGCAGAGCCGTGACACTCCGCCACCACCTTGACAAACCTGCCCGAAGCGCCGAGCCCGTCGGCCATAGCAATATCTATCCAGCAGTCATGCAGATCATTATCCGTATTCTCCATCACGACCGTGCTGACCTTCTCATAGCACTCCCCCGTATCCGACACATAGAAATCGACCATATCCGGAATAGAGACCGATGCCGGAGCATACGCAAGGAAACGCGCTGCAAGCACATCCACCGGCCGGTTCTCACCGAGGTCTATGACGACCGCCATTTCCCCATCAGGGGACATATGCCATTCAGGGGCATTATAATCCTCATACCCGAGACTCCCGTCCACCAGCGCGGCCGCACCGCCAGAGGAGGAAACCACACCGGCTCCCTCCGCGCCATTGCGCACGTCGCCATAGAACGTGGCCTCAAGCAGCGGCCACCTGCCCCTGCCAGCAAGCCAGTCCATATAATCGGCATACGCCCTATTGGCCCATAAAGGCTGACCCAGCGGAATCGGAGAACCGGGCTTGTCATATATGCCGAACATCGAAAAGCTCAACACATTACCAACCCCGGCACGGGAAACTCCGACAAGCTGGGAGAGATACCGTCCGAACGCAGCCGGGACAAGCGCCGAATACCAGCTGTTCGTCTCTCTGTCCCATGTGAACGACTCAATATTGGCCCAGAACTCTATGCCGGAGCCCTCATGAATCTCACCGAGAAGGCTGAAGTGCTCTTTCATACGCTTCATCGGCATAGGCTCCCTTACACATCCGACCTCGTCCTGATATGCTATTATGTCCACCTCCAGGCGGCGTATCTGTGCAGCAAATTCCGGATTGCCGAAATCCGCATTGCATATCCCGTAAGGAGAAATCATCACCTTCTTCCCGGGAGTGAGACTCCGCGCCTTCCCCGCCATCGAATTCACGGCCTCTACAGCATGGTCGGACAGCACCGGCTCAAGACTGTCTTCTACAGGAAGATACCACCCGTAGAATGACTCATGGCCGGAGAAAAGAGCGGCCGTCTCTTTCATTATTTCAATCTGAAGCCTGACAATTTCCGGATCCCTGAGGTCATCAAGCTGGCTTTTTGCCCATCCGCAGCTCATGAACACATGCATACCGCATTCGTCCGCAGCATCCATTATCGCCTCAACGGGACTTTTGCGGCCTTCCGGATAAGAGTGCTCCATAAAGGCAGAAGGATAAGCCGCCTTCTGCTCATTGGCCACAGCCATGATAACCACATACTCCATCCCCATTTCATGAAGTTCCTTGATTTTAAGGTGCCAGAACTCAGGATCCGCCGTGTCGATATAATGCGGATTCATATAATTGTTTCTCTCGTCCTGCCAGAACAGATTGACCCACGTCCCGGTCACACGTTTAGTCTGCGCATGCAAAGTGCCACAGAGGAATACCAAGAGAAAAATAGCTGTCACAACCTTTGACTTCATATAAAAACAATGATTTTATCACAAATATATATTATTTTTATCAATATATCACACAATATTTATAATTTTATTTATAATTAAGCCCGTCATATTTACAATAATTATTTAACTTTACTGTCAAATTTTATTATTATGATTTTACCACCACTGAAAAAACGCAATTTTTCCTGCGGACATCCGTTTGCCGCTGCACTTGCACTGATTCTCATTTCTTCATCATGCGGCAGAGCAGACAGCATTTTCCTCACACTCTTGCCCCCCGGGGAAATTACCGACAAAACCGACCTGGACATCCGCGCCGGACTCATAAACAACAGCTGCAAGGAAAAAACATACGAAATAAACATATACAGGACACAAGCCGGCCTCAAGGAACAGATTTTCAACCAATCTGAAAAAGTGAAACCAGGAGAATCAATATGCCTGAAACACATATATGAAACAGGAAAGATTTCAGGGGACAATACAATTGTACTTGAGGCAATATCCGGGAAAGACACATTATATGCTTCCGGCAATACATCAATAATACATTCCGGCACCCGCTCCACGAAGAAAGCAGGAGGGGCCTTTGTCGGGATATGCCACTGGAGCGAAGTAGAGGGGAAACACTGGAACGACGACATACGGAAACTGACGGACGAGGACTGGAGGATGATGGTCAGGTCGATGCACAGGCTCGGAATGGATATAATCGTCATCCAGGAGCTTTTCCGGAACGAGGAATACGTCGGGAAACACACAATGACGGCAGACACCTATCCGGGGAAGGCATATTATGACTCCGGACTGTACGGAGGAAGGGTACAGATTACGGCAGAGGACCCGGTAGAGGCCATATTCTCCGAGGCGGACAGACTCGGCATGCATGTGCTCCCCGGGATCGGTCTGTATGCATGGTTCGACTTCTCGGAAGAATCCCTCAAGTGGCACAAACAGGCAGCCCGGGAGGTCTGGGAAAGATACGGCCACCACAAATCCTTCTACGGCTTCTATGTGCCGGAAGAATCCGGAGGAAGCCTCGACAACTGGGAAAAGACACCGGAAATGAGGGCGCAGAGAAAGCAGGAAATAGTGACGTTTTTCAAGGAGTTCAAGAGTTTCTGCGCTTCGCTGGCCCCAGGCAAGCCCGTCATGCTCGCCACAAACTCTTTCGGCATACGGGACGGGCTGGACACCTACCCGGCCCTGCTGGAAAACCTGGATATCCTGTGTCCGTTCGGGTTCGCGAGGATGCCTGAAGACGACATAACCGGACAGGAAGCGGCAGACATACTGCAAGGCCTGTGCGACAAGGCCGGAGCGCACCTGTGGTTCGACCTCGAGGCTTTCCTGTTCTATGGCGACGCCTCCCTGTATCCGAGGGACATCAAGGGAATCACGGACGACCTCGAGACATTCAGCAATTTCGAGAAAGTCATCTGCTACCAGTTCCCCGGGGTGTTCAGCGACCCCAGGGCAAGGATCCGGGTCGGGGAAGAGAAGACGGAAGACCTGTTCAGGGAATACGAAAGTTACATAGACGGGCAGTAGAGAGCATCTGCCGCCTTCCCATTGCACATCAGAGCGCCGTCTGGGCAGTCACCTGTATTCTGCTTCCTCTTTCAGAAGCTCGCCCGGATGCATGGGGCGCTGACATGTATAATTTCCCATATTCACGTCATTTATAATAGTTGGACAATTCCAGCCGCAGCCGGCGGTAAAGCCATACAGGGTGATGTACCTGAGGTTATTATGAAATATTTAAACGAGATTTTTATATTATTTTGTTTGCATAATTCAAATCAAATAATTACGTTTGCATAAAACATTCTACATGGCGACAAAAATAAATCCATTCATAGTAACCGGAAAGATAGCTCCTGAGTATTTCTGCGACAGGGTCACAGAATCTGCCAGGCTCATAAAGTCCATCACCAATGGCAATAACCTTGTCATCATATCTCCGCGGAGAATGGGGAAAACAGGTCTGATACAGTTTTGCTATGACAAGCCGGAAATCAGCAAAGAATACTACACCTTCTTTATTGACATATTACATACATCAAGCCTGCGGGAATTTACTTACCTGCTGGGAAAGGAAATATATGAATCACTCCTTCCGCACAGCCGGAAGATGGCCAAACTGTTCATACAGACATTGAAGTCCATCATGGGAAAATTCGGTTTCGACCCAATGTCAGGTCTGCCGGTTTTCAATATGGAGCTGGGCGATATAGAGCGACCTGAATATACTTTGGATGAAATTTTCCAGTATCTGAGCCATGCGGACAAGCGCTGTATAATCGCCATTGATGAATTTCAGCAGATAGCCAAATATCCGGAAAGAAACATCGAGGCTCTTTTGCGTTCGCATATCCAGAAGCAGGAGAACAGCAATTTTATATTCGCAGGGAGCGAACGGCACATGATGCAGGAAATGTTTTCATCGGCAGCCAGACCATTTTATCATAGTGCGGATATACTGGAACTGAAAGCCATTGCCCCCGAAATATATATTCCGTTCGTAGTAAACCATTTCAAACAATGCCAGAGAAAGGTTGATGCAGCCAATGTCGAAAAAGTGTATAATCTGTTCAAGGGACACACGTATTACATGCAGAAAACATTCAATGAGGCTTTTGCCGATACTCCTGAAGGAGCTGAATGTACAATAGAAACTATACGCAGAGCAATCAATGAAATGATAGCGTCAAACGACACCATTTTCCGTGAAATCCTGTCCAACATTCCGGAAAAACAGAAAACACTCCTGTATGCTATAGCCAAGGAAGGTGAAGCAGAACACATTACATCTTCGGAATTCATCAAACGCCACAGCCTTACCTCTGCCAGTTCCGTGCAGTCGGCCGCAAGAAAACTTTTGGATAAAGACCTTGTTACGGAAGCCGACAAAATATTTTCAGTGACTGACAAACTTTTTGCAATGTGGATAAACAAAATATACGGCAGCTTGCCGACAATTTAAAATCCGCCATTGCAGATACCTGCAGGGCAGGAGCACGGGAATATTACGGAAATGTGATAAAGTCGTGAAATACAAGATATGTCGGAAATGAAAAGATATATATTGTCGTATATCAAATGAATTTGCCCTGCATGACCATTATACTTTTGATAATATTAAATATTTTTTATATTTTTACACCTCACTCATATAAATAACAATATATGCAGATTAATTAATAATTTTTATTAAAATGCAGCCACTATCAATCAGGACAGCAACGGCAATTCTTGTCGCATCCTGCCTATCATTGACCTGGACAGGCACACCCGTACAGGCAGCAGACAAAAAGGAAGAAAAGACAATCTACAAAGATGCCCGGGCCACTATAGACAGCCGGGTCGAAGACCTTCTTTCCCGCATGACCCTTGAGGAGAAAATACTCCAGCTAAGCCAGTATGTTCTCGGCAACAACGACAATATAAACAACATCGGAGAAACAGTAAAAAAATTTACAGGAGAGGAAGGCTCCTTGATATTCGTAGGAACAGACCCGAGACTGCGCAATGCCATGCAGAAAGAAGCCATAGAAAACACCCGGCTTGGCATACCCATTTTGTTCGGATTCGATGTAATACACGGATTCAAGACCGTTTTCCCGATTCCCCTCGGACAGGCAGCCTCATGGAACCCGGACCTTGTGGCCCAGGCATGCAGGGTGGCGGCAAGGGAAGCGGAAGCAACTGGCATCGACTGGACTTTCTCTCCTATGGTGGACATCGCCCGCGACGGGAGATGGGGCCGTATAGCGGAAGGATTCGGGGAAGATCCTTACCTCTGCTCCGTAATGTCAGCCACTTCAGTAAAGGCCTACCAGGGCGATGACCTGTCCGCAGAAGGCAGTATCGCCGCATGCCTGAAACACTATGTGGGCTACGGGGCTTCGGAAGCCGGACGCGACTATGTCCCCACCGAAATTTCCCGCCAGACATTATGGGACACATACCTGCCTTCATTCGAGGCGGGGGTAAAGGCGGGAGCAGCCACGCTCATGAGCTCATTCAACACCATAAGCGGCACTCCTGCGTCAGCCAACCATTATACAATGACAGAAGTCCTGAAAGAAAAATGGGGGCACACGGGCTTCGTAGTCGGCGACTGGAACGCAGTCGACCAGCTCATCACCCAGGGCATGGCCCCGGACAGGAAGACAGCCACTCTGTATGCGTTCAATGCCGGCCTTGACATGGATATGGTAGACAATTGCTACCGGGAGAATCTCGCGGACCTGGTAAGTGAAGGCCTCGTAGCACAGGAAAGGCTGGACGATGCCGTAAGGCGCATCCTGAGGCTGAAATTCATGCTGGGGCTGTTTGAAAACCCCTACACAGCAGAAACCGAAGCCAAAGAGAGATTCCTGCTTCCCGAGTACCTTGAGACAGCAGAGCAGCTTGCCCAGGAATCAATGGTACTTCTTAAAAACGACAAAAATCTGCTTCCCCTCAAGAAATCATCCAAGATTGCCCTTATCGGCCCAATAGTAAAGAACCGCTTCGATATGCTCGGATCCTGGGAAGGACGCGGGAGTGAAGATGACGTGATCAGTATCTATGACGGTATTCTCGCATCAAAGGAAGGGGAGTTTGAGGTAAACTACGCCAAGGGGTGTGACTTCGACGGCGAGGACACATCAGGATTTCCCGAAGCCATGGCAGCCGCCTCAAAATCAGATGTCATAGTGCTCTGCTTAGGGGAGAAACGCGCCTGGAGCGGAGAAAACGCATCACGGTCAACCATCGCACTTCCGGAAATACAGGAGCAGCTGCTTGTGGAGTTGAAAAAGTCCGGAAAACCCATAGCAGTGCTCATCTCCAGCGGAAGGCCGGTAGACCTCAGCCGGATAGCTCCGATGGCTGACGCGATGCTCGAAATATGGCAGCCCGGAGTAATGGCAGGTCCTGCCACCGCAGGCATACTCAGCGGAAAATACAACCCTTCCGGGAAACTCGCAGTGACATTCCCATACTCCACGGGGCAGATTCCAATATATTATAACCACAGGAACAGCGGCCGCACAGGCGCACAAGGAGAATACCAGGACATCCAGAGCACACCTATGTTTGAATTCGGCTATGGCCTTAGCTACACAGATTTCCACTACGGGCCGCTCACAGCCACCCTGCCCGGGGGCAGAACAGCATCCGGGACAGAGGATGACGCCATCGAAATATCATCCGGACAGAAGTTTACGGCACAGATAACCGTCACCAATACAGGAGACAAAGACGGCAAAGAAACCGTACAGTGGTACATATGCGACCCATACTGCACAATCACCCGCCCTGTAAAGGAACTGAAGCACTTTGAAAAACAGATGATAAAAGCGGGAGAAAGCCGTACGTTCACTTTCGAGATAGAGCCGCTGAGAGACCTTGGCTTCGTCAATGAAGACGGAGAACGTTTCCTTGAAAAAGGAGACTATTACATAATGGTCCAGAACCAGAGAATAAAAATACGGATAATCTGAGTTCCAACATCCCTCGTAAGCAAGGCATGGCGGCTCCGGAAAATCCGGGAAAGACACGCTATATGCTTCCGGCAACACATCAATAATATGTTCCGCCGACCGCTCCACGAAGAAAATCGGAGGAGCCTTTTTCGGGATATGCCACTGGAGCGAGGTGTATATATCCTATACTCGGAAATATGGCGCATTCAAGGATAATTGCATAAATTTGTATCTTTGGGGAAATAAAAGTAGAATCACAGGCGATGGGCAAGTTATATCCGGTAGGAATACAGAATTTCGAGAAAATCCGCAGGGACGGATACTGTTACATAGACAAGACAGCGCTGGTATACCAGCTTGCAAAGACGGGAAGCTACTATTTTCTGAGCCGTCCTAGACGGTTCGGGAAAAGCTTGTTGATCAGCACATTGGAGGCATATTTCCAGGGAAAGAAAGAACTTTTCGAAGGGCTTGCAATTCAAGCTCTAGAGAAGGACTGGAATCGGTATCCCGTACTTCATCTGGACCTGAATACAGAGAAATACGATACACTGGAGGCCCTTGAGAGAAAACTGGACCTGGCCCTTACCGAATGGGAGAGCCTGTACGGCTCAAATCCACATGAGAAATCACTTTCCGCAAGATTCGAGGGTACGATAAAGCGGGCTGCGACAAAGGAAGGAGAGCGTGTTGTCATCCTGATAGACGAGTATGACAAGCCCATGCTTCAGGCCATAGGTGACGACAGACTGCAAAATGAATACAGAAGCACACTAAAGGCATTCTACGGAGTCCTGAAGTCAATGGACGGGTATATCAAGTTCGCGCTGCTCACCGGCGTGACTAAGTTCGGGAAAGTGAGCGTGTTCAATGACCTGAACAATCTCGAGGACATTTCCTGGGACAGGAATTACTTCGACATCTGCGGAATTACCGGAGAAGAGCTCCTGAATAACTTCAGCGAAGACATCCTGGAACTGGCCCAGGCCAACGGCCAGACATTCGAGCAGGCTTGCGAGCAGCTGAAGGCCGACTATGACGGCTATCATTTCTTTCCTTTCAGTCCAGGGATCTACAACCCTTTCAGCCTGCTGAACACATTCAAGAAAAGGCAGTACGGCAGCTACTGGTTCGAGACAGGGACTCCGACATATCTGGTAGAGCTCTTGAAACTGCACAGGTACGACCTTTACAGGATGGTCCATGTGAAGACGACTTCCGATGTACTTGACAGCATCGACGCATCCTCTACACATCCTGTCCCGGTGATATACCAGAGCGGATACCTTACCATAAAAGGATACATACCTGAACCTCGCATATATGAGCTGGGCTTCCCGAACAGGGAAGTAGAGGAAGGTTTCATCAAGTTCCTGCTGCCGTATTATACTCCATTGCATGAGACGGAGAGCGGGTTCGCGATATGGGACTTCATTAACGATGTAAAGTCCGGGAACATCAATGGTTTCATGGAGCGTCTTCAGTCTTTCCTGGCGGACTGTCCGTATGAGCTGGCGAAGGATGCAGAACTTCACTACCAGAACGTGCTTTTCATCGTATTCCGACTGGCAGGCCTGTACACGCAGGTAGAATACCACACGTCGCGCGGCAGGATAGACCTTGTATTGCAGACCGACAGTTATGTATATGTGATGGAATTCAAGCTGGACGGCAGTGCAGAGCAGGCAATTGCACAGATCGAGGAGACGCAGTACGCTCTTCCGTTTGCGGGGGACAGCCGTAAAGTCTACACAATAGGGGTGAATTTTTCTTCTGAGACCAGGAACATCGACAAGTGGCTCGTACGGAGTCCGAATGCCTGAACCGAGGAATCTTCCTGCACTGCTTTTTCCAGAAGCCTCGCTGACGCTTAGGTGCTACTCTGACGAGTCTTCATTCATTTTCACTGATCAGTCCCTCCTCTATCAGCTCTTTCCGGAGTTTTCGGTAATCCTCAAGGATCAGGGCGTCGATTGCATCCGGATTGCCGTAGTCCACTGTATATTCCGGGACTGACAATTCGAACTCCGCCATATCGCAATGTCTTATCCGGAACCTGTCCCCCGGTCTCAAATCCCTGGAATACCATGTATGGGATATATCGGGATTCCCTTCAGCGTTCCCGATGAACAGCAGTCTGAGAACGCCCTCCTTATTGGAGATGATGACGGTCGACCTGACAGCCTTGACTACCTTACCGTCAGGTGCAGACAGCGCTATCCCTTTCATATCAGTCCCTTTTCTTTTAATGTTTCTTCAAGCATACGGTATCTCTCTATCTTTGACGGAGCCTTCCGGATGGAAACGCCCTGTTCTGTTTTCAATGGCATGGACAGGTGCGGGGTCTCCACAACCTCAACCTCAATCTCCCCGTCCATTTCTTCTGCATTGAACCAGATGTTTCTTTCCCTTGATTCTGTCTCCACCGAGTTGGCATATACAATGCACCGCTCGGATTCATCATGTACCAGTACTGTCAGGAGGCCATCCCTGACCCCAACTACTGTATCCTTACCTTTGTATGTTATCTTAAGAGCGAACATAAAATATCATTCATTTTCACTGATCAGTCCCTTTTTAAGAAGTTCCTTTCGCAGGCTGTCATAAAGACGTCTGGTGTCATTTATCTGTTCTTCCTTCGAAAAGACCACCTCCTCCGGCTGCATAGGTGACTCAATGTCCGTAAACTCTACGGTGACATAGTCCCCCGGCTTCAACTCGCCTTTATACCATCTGAAGCATTTATATGTAGCACCGTTTATATTTATTTCATTGCGCCATTGGTTCAGATTCGCAACTATTCCGAAACTGCCTTGCGGCATGGCAATGTCGAACTGCCTGCCGTGCACCGTAATTCTAAAACCTTTCATATGACTCCCTCCTCCTGCAGGGTCTTCTTTGCTCTACGGTAGGCCTCAAGTTTTATATCGTCCAAACTCATCACTTCCGCTTCTGACACTTCGATCGGCTGCGACACACTGTCAACATCACTGAATTCAAACTCGACCTTCTGTCCGAATTCTATCTGTTCTTCGGCCCAGACATACTGCTTCCCGACTATATGGTCTACACTTCTTACTGTGATACGGCATTCGCCATCCATGCAGTTCAGGAATATGAAGGACATGCCGACATCGTTGACACCGGCTGACAATGCCCTTCCATTAATTTTGATATTGAAACCTTTCATTTTATTCAATAATTTTCATTATCCCCAAATAAAAGGTGACCCCCGTACCTGCCGAATGAATAGGGATGATGTGGAGCAGGACAGGAGCCACCGGTTTAGGAATCCTGATGTTCCGGATCAGAAGAGCTTTTTGTCGGAGGAAGCGTCAAGGTTGCCGAGCATCGACATCAGTTCAGGGTATCTGCCGTCTACCTTGGTGGTCGCCTTCTCGAACGAATCGAGCAGGACAGCGTTCTTCACCCTGGACAGATACTCTGATGACCTGGCCGCATCGCCCTGTCTCTTGTAGACTATAGCTGTAAGCCAGTCCTCGAGAGTAGTGTCTATAAGGTCGTCGTAAGGCTTGCCCACACCGAGGTTCTCAGGGTAATCCTGCGCCTGGGCGATACGCGACAGGGCCTCGCTGTATCGGCCCCGGTCTATGCTCTCAGCCGCAAGGTGGAGCTTGATGTCCCTGTACATCACATGGCTGCCTGACTGGCCCTCAAAAGGAAGTATACGCATGGAAGTGATGACCTTGTCCGCTTTGCCATACTCACCAGCAGCTATCAGGGACTTGACATAGATGTCCCCGATATGGAAATTGTCACGATGTCTGCCATAGTACTTTTCTGTCAGACCGACAGCCCCGTCATAATCGCCTTCCCCGTAGCAGCGCTGGGCGAGATACAGACGGTACCTCCACTCGTCCGGATCCATCTCAAGGGCCTTCTGCATATCTTCCTTAGAGCCAGTAAGGTTGCTCCTGTAGCAGTAGTACGGCGCATAATCCGAATCCACCCCATCAAGAAGCCCGATTGCGCTCTCCTTGTGCCCGAGGAAATCTTCCAGCATGGCCAGAAGGTAACGGCTGCGCCAGCCTCCGCCGTTCTCCACAGCCCACCTGAGCGGTTTGAGAGACTCCTGCCTGAACGGGAACACCAGATATACGGATTCCGACTCCGCGTCCCTGACCGAAGACGCGTCCCCCTTAAGCCAGGCCGACCACAGAGCTGTCAGGGCATTGCCCCAAGGACAGGCATCCAGAAGCCTGACAGCCTTGTCCTTCAGTCCAAGACCGGTGTAGAAAGCGGCAAATTCCAGATAGTTCTGCCAGCCCATCTCTTCCCTGATTGATTCAGAGAGTTCTTCTTCCGACAGTTCACCTGACAGCATCCTTTCTATCTCAGGGAAATGACAGAGCGGATCCAGCTTACTTATCTCAGAGAGAATATCCCCGGACGGTGAAATCTGGTAGAGGATATAGTATGCGGAAAGGTTGTGTGCATTTCCGACAAGGCTCTTGCGCGCATAGTCTCCGGCAAGGGCATAATCCCCGTCCTGGAAATAGATGCGGGCAAGCTGAGTGCATGCGGCACTCCTGAGCTCCTGCGTGATGGCTGCAAGCTCGAACCTGTCCATAGCATCGTACTTCTTGCCGAGACCAAGGGCGGCCATGCCGCTTATGTAGTTGGCCTGCGGGTCGTACTGGTCGATGGCAAGCACCTTGTCTGCATAACGGTAAGCTTCCTCATAGTCTGTCTTGCGCAGACACAGCAAGGCCTTCAAATTGAGGGCCTGGACAAGGGAAGGATCCATCTCAAGAGCCTTGTCTATACGCCACTCCGCATCGGCATATTTTCTCATTCCCACAAGGTATTTGCCGTAGACGGCAAGCCCCTGGGCCGAATCAAGGCTGAAATCCCTGTTGATCTCCGACGGCCTGTCTATCTTCTGCTCGGCGGCAGTCCACAAAGTCCTGCCTCCTACCGTGATTTTTTCCGGTGATGACGTCCCGGACAGCCCGAAAGTACCGCTGAACGCCTCAGCCGCTTTCAAGGACACCTGTCCGGAGGACAGAATGTTGCCCTCCCCATCCTTGATTTCCAGCTGTCCGTCCATGTCCCGCAAAGGATAGATGGCCACCGACATGCTCTCCCCGTCACAGTCCACATTGACGGCAGCATTAAGTGTCAGGGCATCCACATCGTCCCCTATCTGCGAGAACGGAAGCCAGAATTCGTTCCATTCATCCGTACCGTAAGGCGTGAAAAGAGTCTGCTTGTAAGGAGTACTTACACTCTCCCAGAGATTCTGGTTGAAAAGCCTCCCGCTCTGGAGTTCCACATACTGGGGGCGTGTATCGGTCAAAAGATCCACCCAGATCTCCCCCTGCCCGGACTGTGTCCAGCTGAAATATTTGCGGCCGAGCTTCTCGTCCCGCAGCGCATAATGGAGCATACCCGAGCCGCTTTCAGGCCAGTATACCCCGAACCAGTTCTTGTGGGAACCGCCCGGATGGTACGATTTATCCAGGCCGAAGCCCTGCTGGGAGTATTCCGACAAATCTCTGCCGCGCTCATCGACAGGATAAGGGAAAATCCTGCCGTCATGTGCTATGGAATAAGCCGAAGGATAAAGCAGTCTCATATTTTCCGAGACCTCCACACCTGAATTGGCCCAAGAATAGTACGGCTGGAAAGCACCTGAAGAATTGTGCCAGAAAGAACGTGTCCGCACCCATACTCCATCTTCAGGGAGATTGATCTCTACCATCCAGCGCGTATGCGTCAGGAGTTCCATCACTCCTATGTAGCAGCTTACACTGCCGTCCTCTTTCTTCTCGACCTTGTAATCTACAGGGTGGGAGCAGGACGGGGCATGGCCTATCACACCGTAATTGAACTCTATACCCCCGCTTGTCCATGGTCCCCGGAGAGCGATTTCCCTGAATTTCACGACATCATTGTCATAAAAAAGCTCCTTACCGTGCTTCTTGTCATATATTGACCATATCTTGCCGCCTATTTCAGGGAAAATCTTCACACGGAGGTAATCATTCTCAAGCACAACCATCTTCCACGTCCTGTCCTCCGGCTCGAACGAGAATGTCTCGTACTTGTGGTAGGGGTATACGCCGGCAGGACGGGGTACAGGGTCCGGGTCCGAGAACGGGTAGGTCCTGTATACCGTATCTTTAACTGTGACCGTCTGGGCCGATATGGCCTGGCATATCAGGGCCAGACAGGCCGGGATCAATATTCTTTTTGTCATATTCTATTTGGATGTCTTATTATGTATTGTTCGCTAAATTTATTCGGCTTCTGCGGGGAAAAGCATCTTCGGCTGGTGGAAGTTCGGGGCCTCGTCATCCGACTCGACATGGGAATACCAGTTCACCGTCCCGTCAGGACGGAAGTCAGCCCGGAAAATGCCCATATAGAAACCGGAGAGGTCTACGCCGAGCGACACGAGTTCCGACTTCGACACCTTGAAGGCTACCGTATAGCCCACCTCTTTCAAACCAGACAGGACCTCCAGCGTACTGAAGTCCCAGCCGTAGTCCATCTGCGATGGATAGCGGCAAGAGTAGTCCAGCACACGCCCGAGAGGATCTATCTCCGCGCAGTAGTACAGTTCCATGTCAGGACCTGGACTGAAGAATACCTCCACCCTGTCCTCCGGTTCCACATCGGACTCTCCTTTGAAGTCATCGACAAGTGTGAGGCTCGTGTCCTGGACCTCATATAGGAAATAAAGGCTCGCGGAGTCCGAGAAGATGCGCACAGACGTACGGTCGTCAAGGCCGTCCCACGGAGCATGAAGCCCGTCAATTGAAACGGACTCCCTCACGCGGAGGGCTTCCGCAACACCTTCATTGACGTTGCAGCATGCTGCCGTCACCGAAATGGACGGCAGCAGAGCCGCAACGATGAAAACACTACTACCTTTCATAATTCAACAGGCCCTGGCCGTATTCTTCAAGGAATTTCGGGAAACCGAACTTCCGGACATAATCAGGACCGACATAAACACTGTAACACATTATGTTACGGATGCCGTAAGAAGCGTAGGTATCCAGGTCATCCTGGAATATGCCGTTGTCCCACGGAACCTCGACCAGGTCTGACGGATCCCAGTCGCTGAAAAGCGAATCATCCATCCAGTATTCAAGCACCTGGGCTGTCTCGGCAGGGAACACCTCAAGGTTCTCTTTCAACGCCCTGAGATATCTTGAATGTGTCATTCCATAACGTCCTGTCACCCATTCATGGGAAAGAGGATCCGACATGCTGCGGTAAAACGGAGCGAACTCCAGGAAGATACCTTCATGAGGCTTTACCGTCTTCGGAGGATCAATAGACGCGGCATAGCACAGATGGGCAAGCTGTGCATCGGGATTGATTTCCTTGATAGCCTCTATAATGGCATTCTCGTAAATCAGAGCCTGGTCCGCATAGTTCAAACCCTCGCACTCATCGCAGTGACAGATTCCGCCCCCGTCATCAAGCCAAAAATAATATTTATTGTTGGTCGGTGCATAGCTTCTTGCGATGTTCTTGGCGTTGTTTTTAACAATCTCCAGAGCCTCCTCCGAAGACGGGCATCCGTTGGCATCATTCACCCTTTCTCCCTTTTCGTTCATCCTGAAATATTCAGGGTTGGAATAGAACAGGGCCCTCGGAAGGACAGAAGACATCATATGTTCCTCATACTCCAGGTCTATCCCGGCTGCTTCACACTCCGCAGCAAAATCCTTCCAGTCCTGCAGGCCACGGTTGGCCCCGAAAATACTGAATGTATTTATCCCGTTGGCCTTGGCTATCTCAATATAGTCTATCACATCCGCATCCGACACATCGCTCCACGAGGCCACAAGGCCACGCTGCCTGAACCATCTGTCATCTTCTCCGTCTCCTGGTTCCTCCCCAGGCTCTTCACCTTCTCCGGGCTCCTCAGGAAGGGGATCTGTAGTTTCCTGGTCGTCCTTTCCATCATCAGGATCAATAATTGTCTCTGCACACGAACAGAATGTAAACATCAGGCATCCTGCCATCATCAGGACTGTAAAAAAACCTCTTCTCATCTTTGGAATCTCTATTTTTCTTTAAAGTTAAATAATCCCTGGGCATAATCCAGGACAGGGGTTATATCCTTGTAGGTATTTACATAGTACGGGTCAATCCATGCACCGTAGCAGGTTATGTTCCTGATACCGAGTTCCGCATATGTCTTCAGGTCATCAAGATAGACATCCTTGTGCCAGTCCAGCTTCACCTGCGGTTTCTTCCATCCGCTCCTCTGCGACACGTCCAGCCAGTATTCAAGTACCTGGGCTGTCTCGGCAGGGAACACCTTCAGGTTGTCCTCCAGCATGTCAAGATAGTCTCCATGGGTCCAGTATTCCCCGTCACGGATAGCCTCCCTGTCTGAAAGAGGCTTGTCCCAGCGGCGGAAAAACGGGGCGAACTCCAGGAAGATATCCTTCTCCGGCTTCACCACGGACGGTGCCGGAGTGGTGCTTTCGTATGCAAGGTGGGCAAGTTTGGCCTCCGGGTCGAACTCCTTGAGCGCCTTTATGATATGGTTCTCGAATATAAGGCCCTGGTCAGAGGCGTTATAGCCCTTGCACTTCTCGCAATGGCAGATGTCCCCGCCATCATAAAGCCATGTATAGTATTTATGATTCGTGGGGGTATGGGTCTGGGCGAACTGCCTCACGTTGCTCATGATGACCTTCAGGCCTTCCTCGCTGGAAGGGCATCCGTTGCCGTCAGGCTGCCTCACCCCGTCCTTATCCATACGGAAATACTCAGGGTGGGTCTCAAAAAGGTCACGCGGAAGCAGCCAGGACATGGCATGTTCCTCATACTCGAAGTCAAATCCCTTGTCTATGCATTTCTGCTTGAACGCAAGGTATTCATCACTCGTATAGTCTTTCCCGAACACGCTTATGGTATTCAGCCCGTTCTCATGCATGATGGAAAGCCAGTCGATCACGTCAGGGTCGCTTATGTCGTCCCAGGCCAGCACGATGCCCCTCATGTCAAAAAACGGGGCATCATTATTGTCAGAACTTCTGCCCGCTCCGCATGAAGCGAGCAGAAGCTCTGAAACTATAAAAAGTAAGATTGTCAAATTATTGCGCATACGCAGGCAGTGAGATTGAAGCAAGGTCTACAGGTACGAAATTTCCTTCAGCATCTGTTTCGCCCTGAGGGAGAAGTCCCATTGCATTCCAGTTGTTCGGACCATCCATAAGTTTAAGGGCAAAACGGAATGATGTGCCGGTTATACCGAAAAATTCCCTGGAGAGTTTCACTTCGATACGTGCAAGCCCGTCCTCATAGGTACCGGCACCATAGATGTCTTCACCGTCATAAGTCCCTGCAATATTTACAAGAGTCACATCGTCAGACCAGAAGAATCCACCATCAACCTTGCAGTCAGCCCTGTAGATAGTCGAAGAATAGAAATTTGTAAACGGCTCTGCAGTACCATCCTTGAGAGCAGCCTCCACATAATAAGTGAATCCCATAGGGTTAAAAGGCTGGCCCGCCGTAGCATTATCTATAGTCCCCACATACGCACCGGTCGCAGAATTTCCATCCGGATCGATATAGAAATTATACGGAATAGCATTGATATCGTATGCTGAGAATCCATGCTTCTCAGGGGCATCGAACTCAAAATATACATAGACATCCCTGGTGTTAGCAGCCAGTTTAAGCGTTCTCGCCACAGGATACTTGACATTCCCTTCCGGAAGTGTGTATGTTTCACACTCGATGAAATCCCATTCATCAAACAATCCGTCGATTGTAACATCAGCACTGAACGGATAGGTAAGGTTGATTGTAACGCTTCTCGCGCTACCCACCACCGCATTTTCAGCGGATACCATATTGATGACAGCACTGTAATTGCCCGGTTCCAAGCCATCCGTATTCACAGTAACCGGCACTTCTACCTCTGTCTCACCGGCAGGAATCACTGCCGTCTTTTCATATGATACAGTAACTGTGCTGGACGGGTCATCTTCAAACGTCACAGTTATGTCCTCCGTATATGCCGCACTGATTCTTGCTCTCATCGTGGCAACCCTGGTCACAGGGAAATCAAGATCCGCATAAAGATTTACGGAAGGTTTCTCCACATAATCAAAATTAATATAGACTACAGGACTCTCCGCCACATTGGCCCCTTCTGCTGAAGCAATGGCTATGGCAGCCTGATATTCTCCGCCCTCAAGGCCGAGCACATCAGCCGTGACAGTGACCTCGGCGCTGGTCTGGCCGGCCTCGATAGTCACGCTCTTTGAATAGAGAACTGTAACTTCAGTCTGTCCAGACTGCACTTCCGCATCCTCGAGAGCCACTGTTACATCATGTGAAGTGGCTTCAGAGAGAGACAGTGTCACTGTAGCTGTATTGTCTGATGCAAATTCCGCATCAGCAGAAATACTTACCGTAGGGGTAGGCCCTTCCGGATCTTCAGTACTTTCCTTGCAGGAAGTCAACATGCCGCCCATGAGAATTGCGGACACAGCAGTTACCAAAAATAATCTTTTCATGATAAAAAACTTAAAGTGTTATTAATTGATTGAAAGTCAAGTTCAGCTGTCACCAGCCCGGGTTCTGCTCGATGGCGTTGTTCTTGTCAATCTCGCTCTGCGGGATAGGGAACAGATAGTGCCGGCTCGGGTCGAACACCCTGTTCTGGAATACAGGATAGGAAATGTTTCCGTCCTTATCCACCTCGACCCGGTGTACAGGACCGGCGTCCACTTCTTCAGCAATCATCCACCTGCGCACATCCCAGAAACGGTGGTTCTCGAAGGCAAGTTCAATACGCCTTTCATGGTAGATCTTCTCACGCATCTGTTCCTGCGAAAGTCCGGCAGGGAGAGCTGGCTGGTTGGCCCTGCTCCTTATGTCATTGATCAGCTGGTACACAGCGGAAGTAGGTCCGTTCAGCTCATTGAGGGCCTCGGCATAATTCAGATAGAGCTCAGCCGTACGCATGCTCGCAAAACGGCGGTATGTCCACGTGTCATTGGACGTCAGATTGTGGTTCTGGTCCAGATACTTGTTGTAGAAATAGTTCGTACGGACTATCGCTCCGATATTGATATTGTCCTGGCCTCCGTCCGATATGTCGATAGGCCTGCCCTGGAGTTCGGCACCATGGTAAAGGATGCAGGAATAGAACCTGTCCTCCCTGCCTTCCCACGGATGCAAAGGATCATAGTCATACGCCTTCTCATTCAGGATAGGCTGGTTGTCCGCGGTATATCCGAGTACAGGGACTTCACCAGACTCCTTCATCTCGAAAGAATCAACCATCTCCTGGAGCGGCCCGTCAACATTCCATCCATTGTATCCCAAAGGCATTGCATACCAGTCCCACCAGTAGCACTCATAATAGAACGGTGAGTTCTTGGTCCATATCACCTCATTCTGGATACCTGTCTGGTTAAAGAGAGAGCTGTAGGTAAGAGCCAGCGTATGCCCGTTCTGCAGGGCTATGTTATAGGCCTCGCGGGTAGCATCAACAGCTTCCTGCCAGCGTGACATGTCATTGTCCCTGTTCCAGTATTTGCTGGCCCAGTAGAGCTTCACCTGGGATTTCACCACGGTGGCGACAAGGGCTGTGAACCTTCCGAAGTTGGCGTCATTATGTTTGGCGGGAAGGTGCTTAATAGCCTCGTCCATGTCATCGAGCACCCGCTGAAGGGTCTGCTCTGCAGTAGCCCTGGTTATGCCTTCAAGCTGGCTCTCGTCACCCGGATCAAGTACCGATGTGACAAGAGGGACTCCTCCCCACTGTTTGAACAGCAGGAAATAATAGTACCCTCTCAGACCGTACGCCTCCCCCAGAAGACGTTCTCTTCTGTTGGTGGCCGACCCCGTAGTCATCTCCTCGGGAATCAGGTCATAGTTCTTTATGAGCATGTTACATCTTCTGATGCAGCCATAATAATCGCTCCAGTTCCTCTGCATCGGCATCACCTCAGGGTTCCAGCTTCCGAGATTTATGTCGAACGGGCATTGCGTGTAGCCGGATGCCTGCTGGAAACCGCCTTCATCAGTAGCATCCCCCAGCTTGTACCTTCCCCCTAAATCTTCAGTATTGTACTGGAAATCCGGAAGATAGGTATAAGCATTATCAAGATACGCCTCGGCTGTCTCTATCTTGGAGAAAAGTTCCTCCTCGGTCATATTGTCTCCCGGGTCCCTGTCCAGAAAGTCTGTACACGACACGGACATCACAGCCACAGGTATCGAAAGTGCCAAATAATATATCTTTTTCATCTTGTCCTATCTGTTTTAGCATTATATATCGAAGCGGAGTCCTATGTTGAAAATCCTCTGCAGAGGATAAGGGAGAGCTGCCGTTCCCGCTGATTCCGGATCACGGTCCTTAAGCCACATCTTATCCCATACGGCAACATTCTGGGCATTGAGATACAGGCGTGCGCTTGCGACACGGATCTTCGAAAGCCATCTTGTAGGGAAAGTGTAGCCAATCTCCACATTCCTCAGCTTGAGGTAATCCGTCTTCATCAGGTTCCAGTCGGAACTTACAGTGTTGTTGGCAGTCGTGTGGGCAACAGGCAGACGAGAGTTGTGGTTTTCCGGAGTCCACCTCTTGAGGTTGATCACGCTGCTTTCGTATGAATACAGCCTTGCAGTTCCGCCTATCGCACCGCTGAACATCATGCTGAAATCAAATCCTTTCCAGTTGAACCCTATCGAGAAGCCTCCTGTCAATGTCGGCACCGAATAGCATTTGATGGGTATACGGTCGGACGGGTCGATGACTCCGTCATTGTTGTAGTCCTGGTATTTGACATCTCCAGGAATGACCGGACCGAAATTCTGGGTCGGACTGGTGTCTATGTCCTCCTTACTCTCGAAGAAGCCTATTGCGTGGTAGCCCAGATCGTAGCCTATCTCATATCCCCTGAGATCCTGGTAGGCATATGCACGTGTTGGCTGGTCATTCTCCAGTACCGTGTTCTTAGCGTACGTCATCTGGAGGTTTGCGAAAAGGAGGAAATCCTTGCTGAGCTGCAGGTTGAGGTTCAGTTCTCCTTCGACACCCTGGTTGCGCACTTTCCCTGAATTTCTAGGGGCGACATTCTCGATTCCGACGTAGTCAGGTACACGTCCCGCTTCAGTGAGGATGTTGTCCCGCATCTCGTAGAAATAGTCTACGGTGAAGTTCAGGGCATTGTTCCTGAACAGGGAAAGGTCAAATCCGACATTGGTCTTCTTGGCCTTCTCCCAGGTTACGTACATGTTTCCGACCCTGGTCTCATTGTAGCCGCCGGCTGTGACGGTTCCACCATTGGTTGTTCCGAAGTAATATCCTCCGCTGAAGATTCCGCTCCAGCCGCCTCCAGGTCCGAAATCGGACATATAAAGGAATCTCTGTCCTCCTATCTGGTCGTTACCTACGACACCGTATGAACCTCTTATCTTCAGAATCTTGATGGCATCCGGCATGTTCAGCCACGGTTCCTCGCTGAGGACCCATCCGGCCGAGAATGCAGGGAAAAGCCCGTAACGTCTGCCCGGAGGGAAATTTTCAGATCCGTTGTAGCCGAGGTTGGCCTCCAGGAAATACCTGTCTGCATAGTTATACGTGGCTCGGGCGCTCACACCCTGGTATGCATACATGTACTCCGATGCCGTAAGATTCCTCAATGTCCTGTTGCCCAGGACCTGCGCGTTTACTTTGTGCTTTCCGAACATCCTGTCATAGTTAAGGCGCACATCATAGTAAGTGTACTGGTCCACACTTCTGTAGGTGCTGGCTGTCAGCTGACCGTCGGCAGTATAGTCCTGGTATATAGGCTGTCCCTGATCATCTAATCCGCGGTACCAGTACTGGGCGAATTCCCTGCTCCAGGTACGGTTCAGCACGCTGTTGCTTTCAAAGCTGAAATATGCCTGGACACTCAGTCCCTTGGTTATGAAATCGAGCGTATGCTTGGCGGATATGGTACCTGTCATCACGTTGGTGATATTCTTGTAGTATCCGCTTTCGGTAATCACACCGTAAGGGTTGTTCTGGAAAGGGATTTCGAGGTTACTTCCCGCTGCAAGCGAACCGTCCGGATTGAAGACTGACTGGGAGCTCGGAGATCTTGTCGTGATGATATTGAACACATTGGAGAAACTCGTGCTCGGACCCACCCTTGACTCGAACCGTCCTGCCAGGTCGAAACGGATGTCGAGCATTTTGGTGGCATGGATATCTATATTGGAGCGAAAGTTATAGCGGTCGTACTTGGACTTCACACCGAAATTGGACTGGAAGACATCCTCATGGTTGAGAAGCGTACCCTGGTTGATATAGCTGCCAGAGACGAAGTATGTCACCTTGTTGTCTTTTCCAGCGCTGCCCGACACATTTATATTGTACTGCTGCTGCCATGAATGGTCTTTCAGAACGACATCGAACCAGTTGGTGTTAGGATACAGGTAAGGGTCGGCATTGGTCCGGATTATCTCCAGCACCTCGTCAGTATAGGTGACAGGCTGTCCGTCGTTTGCGTCCAGCGTCCTGTTGTAGAGGGCCTGCTGATAGGAGGACATTATCTGCGGCAGACGTATAGGCTGCTGCAGTGCCTGCTGGACAGTGAAAGATATTTTCGGCTTGGTATTCCCGCCGCCTCGCCTTGTAGTGACCACGATGACACCGTTCGCACCCTGGATACCGTAAAGGGAAGACGATGAGGCATCCTTCAGGATGGTGATGGACTCTATCTCGTTCGCGTCCATCATGTCGAAGTCAGCTTTGTCTCGCGGCAGACCGTCTATCACCACCAGAGGCGTACTGGTACCGTATGTTCCGACACCTCTAATATATAGTGTAGCCGCATCCGCACCCGGCTCTCCGGATGACTGCACGGTCATAAGTCCCGGCAGCTTTCCGGCAAGGGCATTGGAGATATTCGCTACAGGGCTCTGGACAAGATCCTTCGTGTCGATGGTGGAGATTGCTCCCGTTATGGACCGCCTCGTCTGGCGGTTATCCATTCCGACTACGACCACTTCATCGAGGAATTCTGAAGAAACATTGAGAATGATCTCATACCTATCCCTCCTGTCAAGCGAGAATGAATACTCCTCGTATCCTATGCACGAGACCCTCAACTCGACACCTTCCGGGACTGTGATGGAGAAATTCCCGTCAAGGTCCGTAATGACTCCGTTCATCGTTCCGGTCTGAAGGATGGAAGCTCCTATTACCGGTTCTCCTTCGGCATCCTTGACAACGCCTGTGATGGTTCTCTCGTCCTGACGAACCTCTACTTCGGAAGCTCTTATGGTATTATCATACCCCCCCCTAAAACAGAGATCATCGAGAAAACACACACAGAGATTAAGTTAGATTTTCTCATTTGAACTGTAGTTAATTAGTTAATAGTGTAATAAATATAAGAATTATAGTTCACCTATTTTCTTATTGTCGGCTACAAATATATAATTTTTATAAATATCTGCGAAATATTTTAAAATTATTTTATAATTGTTTCTATATTTGCAGTCAGTTAATAAAATTTTTTAAATATAATGACTACCCGACGTACCTTTCTTAAACAAGCAGCCTGTGCAGCGGCATCCGCTATAGCCGCACCTGAAATACTCGCCGCAGGAGATACGGGTCAGCCTCTCATTGTCCCGAAAGGAGACGGGCTGAAGATCACCGGCACCTTCCTTGACGAGATCTCGCATGACATACCGCACCAAAACTGGGGTGAAAAGGAGTGGGACAGGGACTTCAGGTACATGAAATCCATCGGGATAGACACTGTCATAGTAATCCGGTCAGGATACAGGAAATTCATCACCTACCCATCCCCGTATCTGCTGAAAAAAGGCTGCTACATGCCGTCCGTGGACCTTATAGACATGTTCCTCAGGCTTGCGCAGGAATACGGGATGAAATTCTGGTTCGGCCTTTACGACTCCGGCAAATACTGGGACACAGGAGACCTGTCGCAGGAGATAGAAGACAACAAGTATGTGATCGACGAGGTATGGAAGATGTACGGGGAGAAATACACCAGCTTCGGGGGATGGTACATCAGCGGGGAGATAAGCAGAAAGACAAAGGGCGCCATAGAGGCATTCCACGCGATGGGGAAACAGTGCAAGGACGTCTCCGGAGGGCTGCCGACGTTCATTTCACCGTGGATTGACGGCAAGAAGGCCATCATGGGCACAGGAAAGCTGACCAACGACCAGGCCGTTTCCGTGGCCGAGCATGAAAGGGAATGGAACGAGATATTCGACGGCATACATGACGTGGTGGACGCCTGCGCTTTCCAGGACGGGCATATAGACTATGACGAGCTGGATGCATTTTTCTCCGTGAACAAAAGACTGGCCGACAAGTACGGGATGCAGTGCTGGACCAACGCGGAGACATTCGACCGTGACATGCCGATAAACTTCCTGCCGATCAAGTTCGACAAGCTGAGGATGAAGCTCGAGGCGGCAAAAAGATGCGGATACGACAAGGCCATCACTTTCGAGTTCTCGCATTTCATGAGTCCCCAGTCGGCATATCTCCAGGCCGGGCACCTGTTCGACAGGTACAAGGAGTATTTCGGCATCTGACCCTCAGCATTGTATTTTATATAATAAGGTATATAAACAGGACACTTTTTTCACCATTCAGCCATGACACAATCCAAAGCAACTTCCGGCACCAACACCGGCTACATCATCTTCCTTTCAATAGCTTCAGCCATCGGCGGTATCCTGTTCGGCTACGACACGGCCGTGATCTCAGGCACGATAGGCATCGTCACACAGCAGTTCTCGCTCGACACCTTGCAGCAGGGCTGGTATGTAGGCTGCGCCCTCATCGGGTCGATCGCAGGGGTATCCTTCGCCGGCAGCATGAGCGATGCCATAGGAAGGAAAAAGACCATGCTCATCGCCGCCGTCCTTTTCAGTGCCTGCGCCATCGGATGCATGCTCTGCTCCAGCTTCACCCAGCTGGTATGCTTCAGGATCATAGGAGGGATAGGCATCGGTATAGTATCCATAGTCGCACCTATATATATATCGGAAGTAGCGACAGCCGACAAGAGGGGCACACTTGTCTCCCTCTACCAGCTGGCCATTACCATCGGCTTCCTCGCCGCCTATCTGGTGAACTTTCTCATACAGGACGCCGCATACTCGGCCGCATACACATCAGGTATTCTGCAGCACATCCTCCAGGACGAGATGTGGAGAGGTATGCTCGGTTCGATGACAGTACCGGCCCTGCTGTACCTCACGGTCATATTCTTCATACCTGAAAGCCCGAGGTGGCAGATAGTCAAGGGCTACGGGGCCAAGGCGGCCGCCACCCTCGCCAGGATATACAACAGCGAGGCTTCGGCCCAGGAGCAGGTACGCCTCACCAGGGAGTCCATCGCAGGCGAATCCAGGTCCGAATGGAAAGCCCTCCTTCAGCCGGGGATACTCAAAGCAGTCATCATAGGCTCGGCCATTGCGATCCTCGGGCAGTTCATGGGCGTGAACGCCGTCCTGTACTACGGACCGACCATCTTCGAGCAGGCAGGGCTCTCGAGCGGGGACTCCATGTTCTCCCAGGTGCTGGTCGGGACTGTGAACATGCTCACGACAGTGATTGCCGTATTCATCATAGACAAGGTCGGCCGCAAACAGCTCGTCTACTGGGGAGTATCCGGCATGATACTCTCCCTGCTGATGATCGGCCTGTACTTCTCGTTCTCCGCCGCATGGGGACTGGGCAACGGCTTCCTCCTCGTGTTCTTCCTTTTCTATGTGTTCTGCTGCGCCATCTCCATCAGCGCGGTAGTGTTCGTGCTCCTGTCCGAAATGTACCCCAACAGCGTCCGCGGACGTGCCATGTCCGTCGCAGGCCTCGCCCTGTGGGTCGGGACATACCTCATAGGACAGCTCACGCCGTGGATGCTTGAGACCCTAACTCCCGCCGGGACATTCTTCCTGTTCGCCGCAATGTGCATCCCATATATCCTGATAATGTGGAAGGCCGTGCCGGAAACCACCGGCAAGACACTGGAAGAAATAGAAAACTATTGGAGAAGAGGGTAGCCGGATTCCGGCAGTCGGGAAACACAATAGCCCGGTTTTAAGAAAATTTCTTAACTTTGCGGCAGTTAATCAAATTTATCAATAATGAAGAATTCATTCCTGAACAATCCTGACGGGAAAAATACAGTTATAAAACAAAAGATACTCAGCCTGTGCATCAACGAGGGCAAATACAGTATTGCCGAACTGAGCAAAGAGACCGGCACGAGCATCCCCACGGTGACAAAGCTTGTCAGCGAGCTCATCGAGGAAGGCTACATTGAAGACCTCGGAAAAATCGGGACATCCGGAGGGCGCAAACCCAGCATCTACGGGCTCAGGGCATCGGCCGGATATTTCGTCGGGACGGATGTGGGCAGGAATACGGTCAGCCTTGCTGTCAGCGACTTCAAAGGCAGCATCATTGACTACCAGGACGACATCCCGTTCACACTCGAGAGCACAGAGCAGTCTATGGACGAACTGTGCAGACTCCTCAGGAAATACATCAGGAAACTCGGCATCGGCGAAGACAGCGTGCTGGCCTACGGCGTCAACCTGACCGGCAGGATAAACCATATAACAGGATACAGTTTCTCATACTTCATGGGTGAAGACAAGCCGCTCGCGACGATGCTCGAGGGAAGGCTCAACGCCCCGGTCTACATAGAGAATGACTCCAGGGCGATGGCATACGGGGAATACATCTGCGGGGTGGCCGGCAACGAGAAGGACATGCTCTTCATCAACGTAAGCTGGGGCCTGGGAATGGGAATGGTACTGGACGGGAAGCTGCACTACGGCAAGTCCGGATTCTCCGGGGAGATAGGACATTTCCCCCTGCTGGACAACGACATCATTTGCCAGTGCGGCAAAATAGGCTGCCTGGAGACCGGAGCCTCAGGACTGGCCCTGCACAGGCTGCTCATGGACAAGCTCAGGGAGGGCAAGGCATCCATACTCTCGGGCAAATTCGCCTCAGGGGAAGAGATAACCCTCGATGACATCCTCGATGCCCTCACGGAAGAAGACGTGCTGACCATCGAGACGCTCGAGGAGATAGGCAGCACGCTGGGCCGCGCGATAGCCGGGCTGATAAACATCTTCAACCCCGAACTCGTAGTGGTCGGCGGACGCCTGTCGGTAGCCGAAGAATACCTTATGCTGCCCATAAAGAGCGCCATCAACAAGCATTCCCTCAACCTGGTGAGCAAGGACACAGTGATCAAGTTCTCAAAGCTCGGCAAGAAAGCCGGCCCGATCGGCGCCTGCATGCTGTCCCGCAGCCACATACTGGGACTGCTTTAGCCATAAAAGAATTTTTCAGGGAAAGAAAAAACCACTATCTTTGAAGTTTGTACCAAAGATTTTGCGATGAAAGAATTCTTGCAGCTGCTCAAGCGCTTTGCGACACCATACAAGAGATACATGGCGGGAGCGATAGCTCTGAACGTCCTGTCGGCCATTTTCAACATATTCTCTTTTACCCTGATCATCCCTATTCTCCAGATCCTTTTCAAGATGGACACCACCGTCTATGAATTCATCCCATGGAGCGAGGGGATCAACATGGATGTCATCAAAAACAACCTCTACTATTATGTCACCCTGCTGATCGACAAGACCGGGGGTTCCACAACACTCTTGATACTGGGGCTGTTCCTCGGGCTCATGACGGCACTGAAGACTTCCTGCTATTTCGGATCATCGGCAATCATGATTCCGCTGCGCACAGGAATCGTACGGGACATCAGGATAATGGTGTACAAGAAGCTCATGGGCCTTCCCCTGGGGTTCTTCTCGCAGGAGAGGAAAGGCGACATCATAGCCAGGATGAGCGGCGATGTCGGTGAGATAGAGTACTCTATCACCAGCTCGCTTGACATGCTCATAAAGAACCCGATACTCATAATATTCTATTTCACCACCCTCATCTACACCAGCTGGCAGCTGACACTGTTCACCCTCCTTGTGGTGCCGGTAATGGCATGGGGCATGGGGCTCGTAGGCAAGAAGCTCAAACGGCAGTCCCTCGAGGCCCAGGCAAAATGGAGCGACACAATGTCTCAGCTCGAGGAGACCCTCGGGGGGCTGCGCATCATCAAGGCCTTCATCGCGGAGGACAAGATGGTCAACAGGTTTACAAAGGTGAGCAACGAACTCAGGAACGCTTCAAGCAAGGTTTCCACCAGACAGGCGCTTGCCCACCCGCTGAGTGAATTCCTGGGCACGATAATGATCATGATCGTGCTGTGGTTCGGAGGGACACTCATCCTTTCGGAGTCCGCCCCCATCGATGCCCCGACATTCATATTCTATATGGTGATCCTCTACAGCGTGCTAAACCCGCTGAAAGAGTTTGCCAAGGCGGGATACAACATCCCGAAAGGGCTCGCCTCTATGGAGCGTGTCGACAAGATCCTCAAGGCCGAGAACAACATCAGGGAGATAGAAAATCCGGTAGAGCTCAAGGGATTCAATGACAAGATAGAATTCCGCGGCGTATGCTTCAGCTACGAGAAAGGGAAGCCGGTCCTCAAGAACATAGACCTCACCATTCCAAAAGGGAAGACTGTCGCCCTTGTAGGCCAGTCCGGTTCCGGCAAGTCAACCCTGGTGGACCTGATACCGAGATACCATGACACCACTTCCGGGGAGATCCTGCTTGACGGGGTGAGCATCAAGAATTTCCGCATCAGGGACCTCCGCAGCCTGATAGGCAACGTGAACCAGGAGGCAATCCTGTTCAACGACACCATTTTCAACAACATAGCCTTCGGTGTAGAGAATGCCACCATGGAACAGGTCGTGGCTGCGGCCAAAATCGCCAATGCGCATGACTTCATCATGGAGAAAGAGGACGGTTACAACACCAACATCGGGGACCGCGGCGGCAAGCTCTCCGGCGGCCAGAGGCAGAGGATAAGCATAGCGAGGGCCATCCTGAAGAACCCCCCTATCCTCATACTCGACGAGGCCACATCGGCACTTGACACAGAATCCGAGCGTCTGGTGCAGGAGGCCCTCGACAGGCTCACCACTTCCCGTACCACCATAGCGATAGCGCACAGGCTCTCCACCATCAAGAACGCGGACGAGATATGCGTCCTGCATGACGGCGAAATTGTGGAGAGGGGAACACACGACCAGCTCATCGCCATAGACGGCTACTACAAGAAACTCAACGACATGCAAACACTATAAACTGATGAAGACACTGAAAGTACCCTTTATCGCCGGTCTCGAAGGGATGTCATACGAAGAACTCGACATGGCCCTTGAAAAGGAAGGGGCCAAATCATTCATAGGGGAAGTCTGCTGGCCGGAGCAGTTCCCATATCACCCGGACGCATCATTCGCCGTGGCGAGGAGCAGCACGCACATCGCCATTCTCTACCATGTCAGATGCCTGGACCTCAGGGCAATGGCCCTCGAGGACAACGGACCTGTCTGGGAGGACAGCTGCTGCGAATTCTTCGCATCCGACCCGTCCGACGGGACATACTACAATTTCGAGCTGAACTGCATCGGGACCCTGCTGGGGGCCAAGCGGAAAAGCCGCAAGGACTGCACACACTACCCTGCCGCTGACCTTGCCTCCGTAGTAAGGCACTCTACCCTCGCAAGGAAACAGAGAGACCTGTCTGACAAGATATTCGGGTGGAGCGCAGGCATGGTGATACCGCTGCACATGATAGGGATAGACCCTGGCAGGCTTCCGTCTTCCATCCGCGCGAATTTCTACAAATGCGCAGACAGGACCGCCCATCCGCATTTCCTGGCATGGAACAGGGTTGACGCCCCCGCCCCGGATTTCCACCGCCCTGACTTTTTCGGTGAACTCATCTTCTGACCAACCGCATTATATCATCATGTTTGACGAAAAGGAACTTGCTGACATCGTCCGGATGTTCTCGACCGAAGGTGCCGTAACCGGCATCAGACCGCTCGGGCCGGGCTATATCAATGACACATTCATAGTTACCACTTCCGGAGGGCCGAGATATATCCTGCAGAGGAAAAACCACAATATCTTCCCGGACATCCCCGGAATGATGCAGAACATCGATGCAGTCACCTCGCACCTGAAAAAGAAGGTGGAGGAAGAAGGAGGAGACCCCATGAGGGAGGCCATGACCGTAATCCGGAGGGAGAGGGACACCATGACACCGGAACAGGAGCAGAGCATGGCAGGAGACCTCTATTTCAGGGACGGCAGAGACAACTACTGGACAATGACCCTTTTCATCGAAGGGTCCCTGTCCTATGACAAGGCCGACACTCCCGGGCTTGCATACAAGGGGGGACTTGGCATCGGGAAATTCCAGACCATGCTCGCAGATTTCACGGGCCGTCTGAACGAGACCATCAAAGGGTTCCATAACATCCGGTGGAGACTCACCCAGTGGGATGAGGCCATAGCCCGGGATGCGGCAGGAAGGGCAGCATCCGTACATGAAGAAACTGCATGGATAGAAAGCCGCAGGAAAGAGATGCTGGACTTCTGGACCCTTGTGGAGACAGGGGCCATACCTTTAAGGGTGACGCACAACGACACCAAGATAAGCAATATCCTGTTCGACAGCAAGAGCGGCGATGTGCTGTGCGCGATAGACCTAGACACCTGCATGAGCAGCACTTCGCTCAATGACTTCGGGGACGCCATCAGGTCCTATACCAACACCGGTAAGGAGGATGATCCGGACCTGTCAGAAGTATCCATGTCCATAGAGATGTTCCGGGCCTACACCCGCGGGTATATGCACTTCAGGAAAGACAGCCTTACGGATATTGAAAAAGAATATCTCGCATTCTCCGCCAGATACATAACATACGAGCAGGTGCTCCGCTTCCTCATGGACTACATCGACGGCGACACCTACTACAAGGCCTCCTGCCCGGAGCACAACCTGATAAGGGCCAGGGCCCAGAACAGGCTGCTGGAAAGCATGGAGGCGCAGTACGGCGAGATGGAAGCGATAGTCAGGGAATATTCAAAATAAGGCAGGTATGGACCGACACATCAGATTCCTCCTGCCGAGGCTAGTGCTTGCGGCATACCTGCTGTCGGTATGCCTGCTATGTTTCCTGAACTTCGGTCCGGAGACGGATATGACAGCCGAATGGTTCGGGATACCGAAGGACAAGATCGCACATTTCGCGATGTTCTTCCCCTACCCCGGGCTTGTCAGCTCCGTATTCTGCAAAGCCGGATGGAAACCGGCAAGAACGGTCGGCTTCCTGCTGCTGGTGCTCGTGTCAGGGATTGCCGCAGGTGGCGCGATAGAGCTCATACAGGGGCTTACAGACTACCGGAGCGCAGATATAGGGGACTTCAGGGCAGACTGCATAGGGCTTTTTGCCGGTACAGTACTGACGTTGGTCCTGTGGCTGGCGGTTCATGACAGGAAAAAGGCCGGGAAGACCGGCCGTTAGAAATTTTCAGGAGGCGTACAGATGAGGAAAATACTATTGTGCTGCATAACTTCGGTGCTGGTTTCAGGGTGGATTCCCGTAATGTCGCAGAGCAGGATAACCGACGAGTTCAAGCCTGCATGCAGAACCCTGGACTCCCTCATACAGGAAAGGACCACCGTAAAGAACGAGCTGAAGCTGAAGGCCGTAATGAAGCGCGGATCATCCCTCGACTTCTATTTCACACGCAGCCTGGGGGACTGCCCGTGGCAGGAAAGCTCCTTAAGATGGTTCAAGGATGAGCTCAAAAGGCTGTTCCCGCAGAAATACACCGGATACAGAATAGGAGAGATATACAGCGAACGCACCCGGATGTCTGACCTGGTCACCAGCCCTCCCGGGAATGACGGCCGCCCTGGTTCAACCCCCTACAGGATCAAAGACAGGAGACAGGGCACGGTCCCTCTGGTGGAGAACCCGGACATGCCGGAGTTCGGGCGCGGGCTGTCAGGAAGGCACATCGCGCTATGGAACAGCCACGGGCGCTACTATGAGCAGAGTGCCGGGCGATGGGAATGGCAGAGGCCTTGCCTGTTCCAGACGGTGGAGGACCTCTTTACATCAGGTTTCGTGCTCCCCTACCTCGTCCCTATGCTGGAAAACGCCGGCTGCATCGTGATGCTGCCGCGCGAGCGTGATCTCCAGACCGCAGAAATCATCACTGACAACGACCCGCATTTCATCCCGGACTGCAGTACAGGCGTACCTGTACGTACCTTCGGACTCTACTCGGAGCACGGGCAGTGGCAGGACGCAGGGACAGGATTCGCCGACACCCTGCAGGTCTACACCGCCGACGAAAACCCTTTCAGGGCCGGATCCGCAAGAATGGCGGAAAGCATCTCCACGAAGCAGAAAAACGGAAAAGCCACGGCCACCTGGACCCCCGAAATACCGGAAAGGGGCGAATATGCGGTCTACATATCGTACAAGACTCTGCCTAACAGCACGGAATCAGCACATTACACGGTCCACCACGCCGGAGGTGACAGCCATTTCATCGTCAACCAGACAATGGGAGGCGGCACATGGGTCTACCTCGGCACCTTCGAATTCAACAAGGGTGAGGAGGGATATGTCGAGCTTGACAATGCCATCCCCCACTCCCGCAGTTTCTCTCCAGGGAAGGCAGTCACCGCGGATGCAGTCAAAATCGGCGGCGGTATGGGGAACATCGCGAGGAAATGCATGAGCGACACGCTGGCAGTACCCGAGATCTCGGGAATGCCGAGATTCGCCGAAGGGGCAAGGTACTGGATGCAGTGGGCCGGGGTAGACACCTCCGTCTACAGCCAGAACAGGCAGCTGAACGACTACATGGATGACTTCATGTCCAGGGGGAAATGGGTGCAGGAACTCAGCGGAGGGTCACGGGTAAATCCCCGGGGGAAAGGCAGGAACATCCCTGTCGACATGGCATTCGCCTTCCACTCCGACGCCGGGGTCAGCCCGGACGACTCAATTATAGGTACTTTGGGCATATACACCCTAATGTGCGAAAACAGCAGCAGGTTCCCGGACCGGAACAGCAGGATGACAGGCAGGGAACTCACCGACATGGTACAGACGCAGGTAGTGAACGACCTGAGGGCCGGGTACGACCCGCTCTGGAGCCGCAGGCATATCTGGGACCGCTCATACAGCGAATCACGCACCACAGGAGTGCCGACCATGCTTCTTGAAATGATGTCTCACCAGAACTTCGCGGACATGAAGCTCGGCCTCGACCCTTCTTTCCGGTTCACAGTCAGCCGGGCGGTATACAAGGGGATACTCAAATACCTAAGCAGCAGATACGGATGCGAATATGCCGTACAGCCGCTTCCGGTACACTCATTCACCGTAGCCTTCGGCAGAAAGGACAACGGGCTGCACGCCCGTCTGAGCTGGAAAGAGCGCACTGACAGCCTGGAGCCCACGGCGGCTGCCGAAGGATACATGCTCTATACAAGGATAGACGACGGGGCATTCGACACAGGCCGCAGGATAAACGTACAGAGAGGGCCCGACGGAACCATCCATACGGAAGTGCCTGTGCTGCCAGGGCATATCTACAGCTACCGGATAGCGGCCTTCAACAGCGGCGGGATCAGTTTCCCGAGCGAGACATTGAGTATCGGCATGCCAGTCCGCCAGAATGTGGACAACAAAACGCTTAAAGACAGCTGTGTACTCATTGTCAACAACTTCGACCGCGTCTCCTGCCCTGCATGGTTCGACACCCCGCAGTATGCCGGGTTCGACAACTCCCTTGACAGCGGCGTCCCGTACATCAGGGACTTCACTTATATAGGAGACATGTACCAGTTCCGCAGGACGATGCCATGGACTGACGATGACAACCCAGGATTCGGGGCGTCCTACTCCGACTATGCAGGAAAGACAGTGGCCGGCAACACGTTCGACTACCCGTATATACATGGGAAAGCCGTGCTGGAGGCAGGATACCCTTTCTTCTCCGCCAGCTCGGAGGCATTCACATGCGACTCCACCCTGCGCAGACAGGCATGGAGCGCTGACATAATATGCGGAAAGCAGGTTACCACAATGGTCGGGCGCGGAGCCGTCAGCGACAGGTACACCGTATTCAACGGAAAGATGCAGGAGACCCTGAAGGCATTCGCCTCGGACGGAGGCAATATCCTTGTTTCCGGGGCCAATATAGGCACAGACATATGGGACAGCGTATTCCCGGTACAGAAGGACAGCACATTCACGGCGGCTTCAATCAAGTTCGCGCAGGAAGTCCTGGGATACAGGTGGATATGCAACTACGCGAGCAAGAATGCGACTGTCTCCCCTGTCCCCCTGCATATCTCCGGCTTCCGGACAGGCCTGCCGGAGGGGGACATCACCTTCGCCAACAGGCCGAACAGCAGGATCTACTGCGTAGAGACACCTGACGGAATTGCACCGGCATCCGGTGCCGCAAGGTCCATACTCAGGTACAGCGACACAAGGATCTCGGCAGGGATATGCTATGACGCCGGCAGCTACAGGACTGTCTGCCTCGGGTTCCCGATCGAAACCGTAAACGGACAGCAGGCCATATTCGGCATCATCTCCTCCACCTTAAAATACTTCAGCTTATGACACCCCGCGAAAAAGAAATCATCGGGCTTGTACGCAAAGAAGTCAAGCCGGCCTTAGGATGCACAGAGCCGATAGCCGTGGCCCTCGCCGCATCAAAGGCAGTTGAAATCCTCATTGAGCAGTGCCCTTCCTGCAGGAGGGGACGCTGGCGCCAGACCACCGACTTCATGGTGGATGTAGAAGTCAGCGGCAACATACTCAAAAACGGGATGGGGGTAGGCATCCCGGGAACAGGGATGGTCGGGCTTCATATCGCAGCCGCCCTGGGAGCCGTCTGCGGAAAGACCGAATACGGGCTTGAAGTGCTGCATGAGCTCTCGGGAGAATCCGTCAAAAGGGCCAAAGAACTGATCAACAAAGGAATGATAAAGGTCAGCCACACAGAGACAGGACACAAGCTGTATGTAAAAGTGACAGTCCGCGCCGGTGAGAACCACTCCGCTTCGGCCTCCATAGAAGATGACCATGACAATATCGTGGAAACCTGTTTCGACGGCCACATCCTCCATAGCAGCGGCAAGACACAGGAAGCCGCCGTGCAGGAACACATGGACACGCTCGACTACAAGCTCACGCTCAAGGAGATATACGATTTCGTCCAGACCGTGGAGTTCGACGGCATAAAATTCATTCTTGAATCAAGGGACATGAACATCGCCCTGTCACGCGAAGGGCTGTCAGGGGACTACGGCCTGAAAGTGGGTAAGACCATCAGCTCGTCACAGTACAGGGAAGTTTTCGGGAATGACTTCATGAGCTATGCAATGGCCATGACAGCAGCCGCATCCGACGCCCGCATGGCAGGCTGCACCCTTCCGGCAATGAGCAACTCGGGCAGCGGCAACCAGGGCATCACCGTAACCATGCCTGTCATAGCATACGCCCTCAAATACGGGGTCTCCGAAGAACAGCTCGCAAGGGCCCTGATGCTCAGCCACCTGAGTGCAATCCACATAAAAGGCTATCTGGGCAAGCTCTCTGCCCTGTGCGGATGCGTAATCGCCTCCACCGGCGCAGCCTGCGGCATCACCTACCTTCGCGGCGGTACCTACCAGCAGGTCTGCGCTGCGGTCAAGAACATGATAGGCAACATCACCGGCATGGTATGCGACGGGGCAAAGGTGGGCTGCGCCATGAAAGTGGCCTCGGGGGTGTCCTCCGCAATCCAGTCAGCAGTCCTCGCCATGGAGGGCATCTGCATCTCCGAGCATGACGGCATCATAGAGAAAGACATCGAAAAGACCATCCGCAACCTCGGACGGATCGGCTCTGTCGGGATGCAGGATGCAGACTCCATGATCCTCGACATCATGGTCTGCAAATAAAAAAGTGGTGAACCGGAAGTTTCCGGATCACCACCAGCTGTTTAAACGTTTTTCTGCAAAAGGCCTGGACCTATTTTCCGAGCCTCTTGTGAAGAGCCTCTGCCTGCTCCTCATAACCAGGCTTCCCGAGCAGAGCGAACATGTTCTTCTTGTATGCCTCCACACCAGGCTGGTTGAACGGATTCACACCCAGAATATAGGCGCTGATACCGCAGGCCTTCTCGAAGAAATAGAACAGCCCGCCGAGATTGAACTCGTCAATACGCTCCACAGACACAGACAGCTGCGGGACACCGCCGTCGATATGCGCGAGCTTCGTCCCGAGCTCCGCCATCGCGTTGCACTCCTCTATATGCTTGCCTGTCAGGAAGTTCAGACCATCGAGGTTCTGCGGATCATCAGCTATGGTCATGCTCCTGTTGCTCTTCTCCACAGTGACCACAGTCTCCATAAGCGTCCTCTCGCCGTCCTGGATGAACTGCCCCATGGAATGGAGGTCGGTAGTGAAGCTCACGGAAGCAGGGAAAATACCCTTGCCGTCCTTGCCTTCCGACTCCCCGTAGAGCTGCTTCCACCATTCGCCGAGGTACTGCAGCTTAGGATTGTATGAAACGAGGATTTCGATTTTCTTGCCCTTGGAATAAAGGAGGTTCCTCATTGCGGCATATTTGACCGCAGGGTTTTCCGCATTGCGCTCCGCGCACTTGTGCTCCATCTCCGCGGCCCCCCTGAGCATAGCCCTCATGTCGAATCCGGCAAGGACTATAGGGAGGATACCCACCGGAGTGAGGACAGAGAAACGTCCGCCCACATTGTCCTCGATGACGAAAGTCCTGTATCCCTCCTGTGTAGAAAGCGACTTGAGCGCTCCCCTGTGTGCATCCGTAACTGCCACGATACGCTCAGCGGCCTCGGAAACACCGTATGTCTTTTCGATATACTGCTTCACAAACCGGAAGGCAACCGCAGGCTCAGTAGTAGTGCCCGACTTCGAGATGACCACCGCAGCCACGTTCCTCTGCTGCATCAGGTCCATCAGCTCGCATGCATATTCCTCTGAAAGGTTGTGGCCTGCAAATACGATTTCAGGCGCGTCCTTCTTCCCGGCAAGCTGCTTTGCAAAACTGTGCGAAAGCGCCTCCAGCGCACATTTGGCCCCGAGATATGAGCCGCCGATGCCGATGACCACCACCAGGTCCACACCCTTCCCTTTCCAGCTGTCACGCACAGCCTCGCACTCGGCGATAAGGCTCTCCGGTGTAGTAGTAGGAAGATGCTTCCAGCCGAGGAAATCATTCCCTGCGCCGGTCTCGCCCTCCAGGACATCGAAAGCCTCAAGGGCTTTCCCCACATACACATCATATTCTGCATCTTTGACAAAGGAGCTGCAGCCTCCAAGATCAACTTTTACCATATTTCAGTGTTTTTAATTGTGAATCAATTTACCGGACGCAAAAATAACGTTTTTTGCATAAAATGAGCATTGCTTTCTGCCAAATATTTCTAAATTTGTCGGGTTACACAAGGAAATCCTATAAAATTCATAGTCATGAACCATTTACTCAAATTCCTTTTAGTGCCGGTTTCCGTACTGATGCTGGCACCGGCCGTACAGGCATCATCCAGACAGAAAGACCAGAAGACTGCCATCGTGGCACACCGCGGCTACTGGAACTGCGAGGAGGCAGGCTACGCCAAAAACTCCCTCGCCGCCCTTGAATGTGCCCAGAAAGCAGGCTTCTGGGGGAGCGAATTCGATGTAAACATGACCTCCGACGAAGTTCTTCTCGTCTACCATGACAGCAAGATCGGAGGCAAGACCATAGACCAGACCCCCTATGAAGAATTCAAGGACGTCCGCCTCGCCAACGGAGAGGCCATCCCCACCATCGACAACTACCTGGAGCAGGTGAAGAAATGCCCCGGGACAGTAATGGTCTACGAGCTGAAGAAACATTCGACACCTGAAATAGAGGACCGTCTCGTCGACCTGAGCATCGAAAAGCTCAGGGAATACGGGCTTGACTCGCCTGACAGGGTGATATTCATTTCATTCAGCATAAACATATGCAAACGCCTCGCCCGCCTCATGCCGGAATACACCGTACAGTATCTCGGAGGCGACATCAGTCCTGAAAAGCTTGACTCATACGGAATCAACGGCATAGACTTCCATTACAATGTATTCAAAGACCGCCCTGACTGGTATGATGAGGCAAAGTCCCATGACATGTCGGTCAATGTATGGACGGTGGATGACGAAAAAACCATGAAAGACATGTTCGGACTTGGTGTGGACATGCTCACCACCGACGAGCCTGCCATTGCCCGGTCCCTGCTCGGCAAGAAAGAGCAAAAAGCCTCCAGGAGATAATCCGGGACAACAGGGGAACCGATCCAATAATGCTGTGCCGGGAATGCGCATTCCCGGCACAGCATTATTGTCACCACGTGACAAAGCTGACTGCCCGCCCCCGCCGGCCGGTTCCATCGGCACATTCTGCCGGATTGTCGATTTCCAGCGCGGAAAGGCTGTGACAATGCAAGGTTCTGGCACATGCGTTGTTTATATAATGTGCGTTCAAAAAGAACGTATTTTAAAATATAAGGAGATTGATTATGAGACGTTTTATTTTAATGCTTGCTTTCCTGTCACTATGCCTGGCAGGTGCGGCTCAGGACAAAACGACCCGGCAAGAAAGAATCGACCAGTGGAAAAACGATATGAAAGAGTTCCGGCAGAGGAGCGCCCCCGCAAGGGAAAAACAGGATGTCATTGACTCGCTGCTATGGCAGCAGGCATGGACAGCTGTCGGCAAAAAGGCATTCGTGATCGAAGCCGACGCCATCACCTTCAAGTACGGGGACCGCGTCTATGTCAATTCCACGACCAACTTCATTTCAGTCAACGGTGACAGGGGTGTCGTACAGATTTCCCCGAGCAGTTTCGTATCCGGCCCTAACGGTGTCGGAGGCATCACGGTCGACGGCAGGATTTCCAACATGGACCTCAAAGTCGACAAAAAAGGCAATACACGGATATCGATGAACATCTCCGGAAAGGGGATCAACGCCCAGCTCGACATAACCCTCTACGCCGGTTCGGACAATGCCTATGTCATTGTATCCCCGAACTTCAATTCCCAGACAGTCAGGCTTGAAGGGAAACTTGTCCCTTACGGACAGTCCCGGACATACGAAGGGATGTCATTGTAGTATTGTATTAACTTTCAATTCAAATATTGGATTATGAAACGGATTTTATTTTTGGCAGCGGCTCTGGCTCTGGCGGTCTCCTGCGAGAAAGAGCCCTCATCATCGGATTTTGATGGAGAATATCTGGTATATACAGCCCACAGTGAGGATATAGAAGACTTTTCCGGATTCAGCTCGTTCACGGTTGCGGACAGCCTGCTCGTGATCGACGGCGACCGCGGCAGCCTGTTCCTGAACGACTGGGGCAAGACGGTAAGGAACCAGTACATATCGGAAATGGAAGAGCTCGGCTACACCTACGTCGATACGGGCATGATAGACAGCGACCTCGAACAGGAGGTCACAGGAGATCCGAAGGCTGACCTCGCAATGCAGATCTCCTATATAGTATCCACATCCTATTTCACCACGTATGTCCCTTCAACACCGTACTGGTGGGGTTCATACCCGGGATACTGGTATCCTGGATATTGGGGCAACTGGGGCTACTGGAGCTACCCGTTCCCTGTGACATACAGCTACTCCACACATTCACTGCTCACCGAAATTGTGGACATGACAGCCGAGACAGGAGACGACAAGCCGCTCCCTGTAGTATGGAACAGCTTCATTGACGGGAGCATAGGCAACAACAGGGAGGACGCGGACCGTTTTTCAAGGGCCATATCCCAGTCCTTCGACCAGTCGGTTTATTTGGCCAAATAGGGAGGAACAGATCATGAAAAGAATTTTCACATATATCACAATAGCGGCAGCCCTCGTGCTGCTCTCCGGTACAGCCGCACAGGCGCAACCGGGCAGGAGGTTCTATGTAGATGCAGGATGGCAGTTCAACGGTGCATTCGGGAACGGGTTCGTAAAGAACGCGAGCGGATGGGGAGCCTATGCCGAGGGCGGCTATTATGTACTGCCGAGGATAGCTGTCGGCGCATTTGCAAGCTACAACACAAACAACGAATACATCCCGCGCCACACCGTCACATACTCAGACGGGTCGGCACTGACGACAGATGCCAACAACTCCCTGTTCCAGATACCTTTCGGAGCAACGCTGAGGTACCGTCTCGGCTGGAAATCATTCCAGCCCTACGCCGAAGCCAAGATCGGTACGAACTACGCAAGGGAATACACCTACTACCCTACCATCGCCTACCGCGACTCGCAGTGGGGATTCTACATATCACCGGAAATAGGGTTCACATGGCATCCGTTCCACAAAAGCAACTTCGGGTTCCAGCTGGCTGTATACTACAGCTATGCGACCAACAGGAGCAGCTACTTCGGACTGTCAGGGATAAACAACGCAGGATTCAAGCTCGGAGTATCTTTTTAGATTCCGTTGAACATTATCAAACCGGGTTTTCAATAGGAAAACCATTGAGGATAACAGGGGACAACTCCTGTCATCCTCTTTTATTTTTGTCGCATTGCCTATTTTTTTTATAACTTTGGAGACTTGAAGCTGTCTGGATTCTTCAGAAAAATCCCTACCGCTTCTTGAAGTGAATTTTTGAGTGGCATATTTCAAAATGGAAAAACACGAAACCCACGTGGTAATCATGGCCGGAGGAATCGGGAGCCGGCTGTGGCCATTGAGCACCCCGGAAACCCCGAAGCAGTTCATCGATGTACTCGGCACAGGCAAATCCCTCCTGCAGATGACAGTAGAAAGGTTCCTGCCTGTCTGCGATATCACCAATTTCTGGGTCGTCACTTCTGTCCGCTATGTTCCGATGGTAGCACAGCAGGTCCCCGGAATCCCGAAGGAGCAAATACTGGCCGAGCCGGAGGCCCGCAACACGGCCCCGTGCATCGCATACGCATGCTGGAAAATCTCTGAAAGGCATCCGGATGCAAACATAGTGGTAACCCCCGCGGATGCGCTCGTCACGAAGACCGGGGCGTTCGCGTCTCTCATATCCGAGGCTCTAAGCTTCTCGGCAGGAGGGGAAAGGATAGTCACAGCCGGCATAGTGCCGGACCATCCGGAGACAGGATACGGGTACATCTGCGCAGAAGGTGACGCAATGCGGAAAATCACCAAAGTACAGTCATTCAAGGAAAAGCCGGACATCAGGACCGCACAGGAATATTTTTCCGCCGGGAACTACTACTGGAACGCCGGCATATTCATCTGGACAGCACGGACCATTGTCTCGCAGATACGCAAATTCGCCCCGCAGATAGCGGGCATAATGGACCTCCTCACCCCGCACCTTTACACAGACACGGAGCAGCCGGCACTTGAAAAGCTGTTCCCGCTATGCGAAAAGATCTCCATCGACTACGCCGTAATGGAAAAATCCGAAGACATATACGTAATCTCCGATGACCTGGGATGGAGCGACCTGGGCAGCTGGAGCGCCCTGCGCGGGCATCTGAAGCAGGACGCTGACGGCAATGCGGTCATAGGACAGGACGTCCGGCTGTTCGGCTGCCGTGACTGCATCGTACACGCAAAGGACTGCGGTACAGTGGTAGTGGAAGGGCTGGAGAAATGCATAGTATCGGCCAAGGACGGAAGGCTTCTGGTGTGCAGTTTTGCCGAGGAGCAGAAGATCAAGGACTTCTCCGCATGAAGGGACACGGAGGCACTGCCACAGGACGGCCACTATCATTTATAGCATGGATATAGCATGAAAAAACATTACAGGACAGTCGTCATTTCAGACGTACACATAGGTTCGAACCACTCGAAAGTCGAGCAGGCCAGCATCTTTCTCGAGAGCCTGACCTGCGACCTGCTCATACTCAACGGGGACATCATAGACGGATGGCAGCTCGACAGGCACAGCAGACGGTGGAAGAAATCGTATTCCCGGTTCTTCAACGCCATCATGAGGATGATGGAGGAAGATGACACGGAAGTAGTGTATGTCCGGGGAAACCATGATGATTTCCTTGACAACATAGCCCCGCTGAGGCTCGCGAACATCAGTGTCGTGAAAGAATACATACTGGAGAGCGGCGGGAAACGTTATTTTATCACACACGGTGACGTGTTCGACAGCGTTACGGCCAACATGAGATGGCTCGCTGTACTCGGGGACAAGGGATACAACATGCTCCTGTGGGCCAATGCCGTCTACAACCGCTACCGACTCAAACGTGGAAAGCCGTACTATTCCCTTTCACAGACCATCAAGCACAAGGTCAAGCAGGCGGTATCGTTCATATCGGGCTTCGAGAAGATGCTCGCGGACCTGGCCCGGAGCAAGAAATGCGACGGGGTCATCTGCGGGCATATACATTACCCGGAAGACAGGTACATAGACGGCATCCGCTACCTGAACTCCGGAGACTGGGTGGAATCCCTGTCAGCGCTCACCGAGGATGAAGAAGGCAACTGGAGGATAATGCGGTACAGGGAAGAATTCGGGATCGGGCTTCTTGAAGCCCCTGTCAGATAAAATTTCCGGTCATGAAATACCTATTCATAGTACAGGGCGAAGGAAGGGGCCACCTGACACAGGCAATGACCCTCGAAAAGATGCTCCTGAAGCACGGGCACGAGGTCGTAGGCATCCTCGTAGGCAAAAGCAAGTCCCGCCATCTTCCGGACTTCTTCCTCAAGGGCGTACATGCTCCGGTGCACCAGTTCATAAGCATCAATTTCCTCCCGTCGGCGGCAAACCGCAAGCCGAACATGGTCAAGAGCATAGCCTACAACATGGCTGTGGCGCCGAAATACATCAGCAGCATGAACTACATCCGCAAGACGATAGCCTCATGCGGGGCGGACGTTGTGGTGAATTTCTATGAACTGCTCACGGGGCTCACGTACATGCTGTTCAGGGTACCTGTCCCCCAGATATGCATAGGCCACCAGTACCTGTTTCTGCACAAGGATTTCATAATGCCAGAAAAGGCTTTCGGCGGATACGGCTGGCTCCGCTTCTTCACAAAGATCACAGCCATAGGGGCGAACAAGTACCTGGCACTCTCGTTCCGCCGGATGAGGGACCTGCCGAAACAGAAGCTGAGGGTGGTCCCCCCTCTCCTGAGGAAGGAAGTCCTGGACACTGTCCCGGAAAAGGGCGGCTATATCCACGGTTACATGCTCAACTCCGGATTCGCCGATGACGTCATGCGCTGGCACAGCGCCCATCCAGAAGTGGAACTGAAATTCTTCTGGGACAAGGATACCGACGAGCCTGTCACCAGGATAGACAGCACCCTGAGCTTCCACACACTGGACGACACTGAATTCCTACGGCAGATGGCAGGCTGCAAGGCATACGCAAGCACCGCAGGGTTCGAATCCATCTGCGAGGCCATGTACCTCGAGAAACCAGTCCTGATGGTGCCGTCCCACATCGAACAGGAATGCAATGCATTCGACGCCATGAAAAGCGGGGCGGGCATAGCCGCCGACCGTTTCGACCTCGGCCTGCTTCTCGACTTCACGGAAGGCTTCATCCCGGACCGGGAATTCAGACAATGGGCAAAAGCTGCAGAAGACATAATAATCAACGAATTGGAAATATACTACAAAGACTCCGACATCCTTGTCAACAAGATCAAAAGAAAATTTGAAAAATAATTCCGAAAAAAATGCCAGAAATATTTGGATAATTGACAGCAAAAGCATACCTTTGCAATCCCAATTCGGAAATGCATCCGTTACCGGACTGGAAACAACGGGAAGATTCGTTAGCTCAGCTGGTAGAGCACAACACTTTTAATGTTGGGGTCTTGGGTTCGAATCCCAAACGGATCACGAAGTCGGCCTGCAAAATGGCCTTCACGAACGCTTCCTTAGCTCAGTTGGTAGAGCACGACACTCTTAATGTTGGGGTCCAGGGTTCGAGCCCCTGAGGGAGCACAAAGGCGGTTCAATACCGCCTTTTTTTGTATCCCGAACGGCCTCTGAGGTTCGAGATTTGGGATCTCAAGAAAAGGGACATCAGATCTTCACTTCGCAATCCACTTCTCAATATTTCTGGTCTCCGAAGAAAAATTTACCCCTATCGTGTAGACCTTCCGGCTGTCCTTGGCGAACGGCAGGGCGTACTGCTTCTCCTCGATCTGAGCGATGGCCTGCTCGGCACTGCCGTCCAGCTTGAATTCCATCACATACACATAACTGTCGGTCTGAAGGACCAGGTCTATCCTGCCGCGGGAAGTGTGGTATTCCACCTGGGTGTAGAGGCCGGCCAGGCGGAAGACGATGAAAAGTACGTTCTGGTAGTGCAGCTCGACATCCTTTGCCATCTCGTACGGGCAGTCCGCGAGGAACGCCTGGAGGCGCTTCATGAACGAATCGATGTCCCCGCTTTTCACATCGGAGATGAACTCCCAGATGGCGAATCCGCCCTCCGTCTCCTGCAACGGAGTATAATACGGAAGGAGGAACTTCAGGAACCCTTCTTCCACCTCCCTGTTCGGGAACCCGAGCTCGTAAATGCGGGGCTCGGGGATATATCCCTTGATGGTAAGGTAGCCGCTCTGATATATGACCGGAATCGGGTTGGTCGATGACGCATCAATGCTGTCCAGGACATCGGAGGTAGTCTTCTCGTGGGCCATCCTGTAAAGGTCATACTTGTGTGACTTCAGCAGTTCCACTAAATAGGTCGGTGTACCCGTCTCGAACCAGTACCGTCCGTACTGCCTTTTCTTGAATGTGTTCAGCAGGCTGAACGGGTTGTATATCCCCGGGCTGTAAGGGTAGAAATGGTAGCCGTCATAGTCGGCCTTCAGCTGCTCGCAGGCCTGAGTGAAAGTCTGTCCGTTGGCATCGGCGAGTGCCTGTATGTCGTCGCTGAAATTGTCCTGAAGTTCTTGCTCGCTTATCCCGCAGATGTCGAAATAATTCCTGTCCCAGGAGATGTCCTCCAGGTTGTTAAGGTCGCTGAACACGCTGATCTTCCCGAACTTGGTCACTCCGGTCAGAAGAGCGAACCTGATGTATCCGTCCATTGATTTAAGGACTCCGTAAAATGCCTTGAGGATATTCCGGTATTCATTCTGCAGAGATTCGTTGCCGATGGACTGGAGCAGAGGCTTATCGTATTCGTCCACAAGGATTACCACACGGTTCCCGGTCTTTGCGGCTGCGTTGCGTATCAAACTCACAAAACGGTCATCTATCGTGACATCTGTTCCGACCCGGCCGTATTGTTCCTCGTAAATCAGCAACTGCCTGTCTACAAGCCGTATAAGGTCTTCCGGCTCGTCGAATTTTTTTGCGTTCAAATCCAGATGCAGCACCGGATACTGCTTCCACTCTTTTTCAAGGGCCTCGATGGCGAGTCCCCCGAACAGCTCCTTCTTCCCCTGGAAATAGGCATCCAATGTGCTGATGAGCATACTTTTCCCGAATCTCCGCGGACGGCTCAGGAAATAGTAGCTCCCGGTCTTGACAAGTCTGTATATCTTTTCGGTCTTGTCTATGTAGCAATACCCGTCCTTGCGGATTTTTTCGAAATTCTGTATCCCTACCGGATATAACTTTCCCATATCGGATATGATTTTGCTTTAATGTTTCCCAAAGATACAAATTTATGCAATTATCCTTGAATACGCCGTATTCCTGCCTGGTTTCTAAGAATTTATAATGATTATCCCCTTTTCTGGTCCCTCCAATCCCTCTATCATGAAATATGAAAAGCGGTTTTACCCAAAATTTCTTCCTCTGAAATGCTATATATACGGCAGAAGATTAAACAGGTTAAATTCCTCCGCAGTACGTAAAATGAAGAACATCAGCAAAATTATAGACGGGAGATAATCTTTGAACTCCTCCCTGAATATTTTCAGGGCCTTTTGGATTTCATGATTGGCACGACGCTCGGTAATGCCGAATATCCGTGAGATTTCCTTATAGGACATCCCCTCGAAACGTTTTGCCTCAAACACGTCAATGGTAAGTTCCGTAAGTGCGCTCCTGCAATTCTTCAAGTGCCGGAACAGATCCGCATAAACCGAAAGGTTCTCCGTATCTGCCTCCAGTCTGGAGATATGCGCCTGCAGAACCGGGTCTGACAAGGAATCCGATTTCACCTTACGTTTAAGATGCCTCAGACAAGCATTGCGTATGACAGTGGCAAAATACAATTTAATATCGGAGACATAAATGTGGTCCATACCTCTGAGAAGCTGCAGCAGACTGTCCTGGAATATGTCCTCAGCATCATCCATATTGCAGACATAACCATATGCAAGTCTGACATAACGGCTCTTCTCCGCATTGAGACTGATGAGCTCTGCCATTGTGACTGTATGTTTCATGTTGTCTGCTATCATTAAAACGGCTTTATTGAGGCATACAAAAATAGAAAAATTACTTTCCAAAGCAAAGGATAACATGACTGAACGGAAGCTGCCATGCGGCATGCCCAGACATAAAAATGAAAAAAATTAAAAAAATTCTGTCAATTTCTATCGGAAATGACTCTTATAATATAAAAGAGGTCAATTTTGTTTGAAACGATACACAGTATTATGGATAATTTGCATGATAAAGAAATAAATGATGAAGTGCTTTTCCGTTTTTTCCGGGGCGATTCCACCTCTGATGAAGCAAAGAAAATAAGGGACTGGATTGCACTCGGCAAGGACAATGAGGACAGATACAATGCCTTGCATGACCTGTACGATGCATATCTGCTGTCGGCACCTATCAAGATAATCGAAAAGCATGATGCGCCTGCCGCCCCTGACGGGAAAAGGAAAACGCTGAGGGCTGTGACGACTGCGTTTTCCGCGATTGCCGCGGCCGTTGCCCTTGTACTTGTGACAGCAAATTCAGTGCGGGACAAGATCATGGACAAGGTTTCCGGCACATACACAACTGTTAAGGTCCCTGACGGACATAGGATGGACTTCACGCTTGCCGACGGTACGACAGTACAGCTGAATTCCGGTGCCACATTAAGTTATCCTGTCCTGTTCTCCGATAAGTCGCGTACAGTGCGTCTTTCAGGGGAAGCATATTTCAATGTCACGCATAACGAGGACTGCCCGTTCATAGTAAACACATTTGCATACAATATCGAAGTGCTCGGTACAAAGTTCAGTGTCGATGCTGACGAGGAATCCGGCAGTTTCTCCGCTGTCCTTGCAGAAGGTTCCATAAGACTTGCCGATGCATCTGATCCGAGCAGATCCATAGTCATGCAACCGGACCAGAAGGCATCCATAGCCGACGGGCGCATTGTACTTGAAAACCGTCCGGCGGAACTGGAAACACAATGGACCAAAGGCATCATAGACATCAGCAACACAGGCTTCGAGAAGCTTGTGCGGAGGCTGGAGAAAGCCTACGGGGTGAAAATAATAGTACAGAGGGAGGAGATGCCGGAGATCCACTGCACAAGCGGCAAGGTCCGTATTTCAGACGGAATAGAGCACGCCCTGAGCATCCTCAGCCAGCTGTCCGACTTCACGTATGTGAAGGACGACAAGACAGGGGATATCTACATACGGTAGGACGGGCAGCGATGCCCCGCAGCTTCTCAATAACACTATAAACCCATACAGCCATGACATAACACCACAGACCACATGACGGATGTGCATATAATAAAAAGCCTGCGGATGTCGCAAGCACCGCAGGCAGAAAAGCAAAAAGTCCGTATAGAATAGCACAACAGAACTAATTACCAATCTTTTACAAAAATATGAATAAAACAGCATTCTGCAAAGTAATCTGCAGTATAATGTGTTTTATGGCCTGTCTGTACACCGGTACGGGGAACGTATTGAATGCCAGGCCATCAAGACAGGAAGCTCTCATTACTTTATCTCTGAAGGATGTCCCTCTGGAGAAGGCCCTCGCGGAAATCGAAAGCCAGTCGCAGTACCTTTTCATAAACAAGGGCGCGGACCTGTCCAGGACAGTCAGTATCGAAATCGTCAAAGCGACCATAGAGGAGACCTGCAAGGCCCTGCTCACCCCGTTGCGGATAAGTTACGACATCCAGAAATCCAACATCATCATCAATGCGTTGCCCGAGCCTGAACCGGTGTCCATATCCGGCACGGTCCTCGACCAGACCGGCCTGCCGGTCCCCGGGGCGGCCGTCCTTGAGAGCGGCACATCCAACGGCACCACCACCGGCCTCGACGGCTCCTTCACCCTCACGGTCAGTGACCCTGCCGCAAGCATCGAGGTCAACTGCCTCGGCTACAACACCGTGACCCTCCCTGTCGGCAGCCGCACTGTCTTCAACCTCACACTTGAGGAGGAGGCCGTGGCCCTCGAAGGGACGGTGGTCACCGCCCTGGGCATCCGCAGGGACGAGAAGGCCCTGAGCTACAATGTCCAGGAGGTATCCTCCGACATGCTCACCGACGTGAAGAACGCCAACTTCATCAACGCCCTTTCCGGCAAGGTAGCCGGCGTGACCATCAACACCTCATCGTCAGGTGTAGGAGGTGCGTCGAAGGTGGTCCTCAGGGGCAACAAGTCCATCAGCCAGTCATCCAACGCACTCTACGTCATCGACGGCATCCCGATGTACAACTTCGGCGGCGGTGGCGGGACCGAGTTCGACTCCAAGGGAGCGACAGAGTCCATCGCCGACCTTAACCCCGAGGACATCAAGTCGATCTCCGTCCTCACCGGAGCCGCAGCGGCGGCACTCTACGGGTCCGAGGCGGCAAACGGCGCGATAATGATCACCACCAAGGCCGGCGAGGCCGGCAAGCTCAAGGTCTCGTTCTCCAGCAACACCGAGTTCCTCTCCCCGTTCGTCCTCCCGGAGTTCCAGAACAGTTACGGCACGGGGCTTAACGGATCGAACAGCTCCACCGGCATATACAGCTGGGGAGCCTGGATACCGGAGAACGCAAGGTACAACTACCACCCCGACGACTACTTCGAGACAGGGCACACATACACCAACTCATTCTCCGTCAGCGGAGGCACGGACAGGAACCAGACATACTTCTCAGCCGCGGCGGTCAACTCCGACGGCATCATACCCAACAACAGATACGACCGCTACAACTTCACCTTCCGCAACACCACCTATTTCCTCAAGGACCGCCTGAAGATAGACGCGTCCGCAAGCTACATCATACAGAAGGACCAGAACATGACAAACCAGGGGGTGTATTCCAACCCCCTGGCGCCCGCATACCTGTTCCCGAGGGGGAACAACTTCGACATCTACCGCAACTTCGAGCGGTACAACGAGGCCACCAAGCTCATGGAGCAGTTCTGGGGCGAGGACCTGGTCGGTGACCTGAGGATGCAGAACCCCTACTGGATAAACTACCGCAACCTGCGCAACAACGACAAGAAGCGCTACATGTTCACCCTCTCCGCCTCCTACGACATCCTCGACTGGCTCAGCGTCTCGGGGCGCGTTCGCATAGACAACTCCACGAACATCTACACCCAGAAGCTGTACGCCTCGTCCGAGTCGACAATCACCGAGGGCGGGAAGAACGGGCACTACACCGAGGCACGCGGGAACGACTCCCAGGTCTACGCCGACATCATGGTGAACATAGACAAGTCATTCGGGAAGGACTGGCACCTGCAGGTCAACGCCGGGGCCTCCATCAACAACATAAAGACAGACACATTCACCTACGGGGGACCCATCCAGGAGAACGGCCTGGCGAACATATTCAACGTCTTCGACCTGGACGACGTGAAGAAACGCGCCAGCAAGGAGGGATGGAACGACGAGACGCAGTCCGTCTTCGCCAGCGCCGAGGTCGGCTGGAAGAACATGCTCTACCTCACGGTCACGGGACGCAACGACTGGGCCTCGCAGCTCGCAGGCTCCGGGCAGCCGGGCTTCTTCTATCCGTCGGCGGGCCTCTCATGGGTACCTACCGCGAAATGGGACATGGGTGCGCTCAGCTACCTGAAGGTCAGGGGCTCTGTGGCCTCCGTCGGAATGCCGTTCCCCAGGTTCCTCACCATCCCGACATACGAGTATGACGCCACCAACAAGATATGGAAGGACAAGACACACTATCCCATCGGCGACCTCAAGCCCGAGAGGACGCTGACCTACGAGGTCGGCCTGGAGGCCAGGCTCTGGCAGGACCTGAACGTAAACCTCTCATGGTATCTCGCCGACACCTACAACCAGACATTCGACCCGGCACTCCCGCCGTCATCAACATACACGACCATCTACCTCCAGACCGGAAGCGTCCGCAACACCGGGGTGGAGGCCAGTGTGGGGTACAGCCACACCTGGGGCGGGTTCACATGGGACTCGAACTTCACATTCTCATGGAACAGGAACGAGATCCTGGAACTCGCGGCCGACGCCGTCAACCCGATCACCGGGGAGCCCCTGAACCTCCAGAAACTTGACATCAAGGGCCTCGGGAGGGCAAAATATGTACTAAAGGAAGGAGGGACCCTCGGTGACCTGTACACGACTTCATACCTCAAGACGAACGAAAAGGGGTATATCGAGGTAGACGACTCGGGGCAAGTGTCAATAATTGATGACGGCAAAGACCGCCTGCTCGGCTCGGTGTTCCCGGACTACAACCTCGCATGGCGCAACGACTTCTCCTACAAGGGAATCCACCTGGGGATACTCTTCAGCGGACGCATAGGCGGGATCTGCTACTCGGCCACCCAGGCAAACCTCGACCTCTACGGTGCATCCAAGGCAACCGCCGACGCCCGTGACGCGGGCGGGGTACTCGTGAACGGCCGCGAGATGGTCGACGCGCAGAAATGGTACCAGGCAATCGGCTCCCAGAGCGGCCTGCCGCAGTACTACACCTACGACGCCACCAACTTCCGCCTCCAGGAGCTCTCCATCGGGTACACCCTGCCGTCAAGATGGTTCAGGGACGTGTGCCGCCTGACAGTATCTGCTGTAGGGCACAACCTCTGGATGATATGGTGCAAGGCCCCGTTCGACCCTGAGGCCGTGGCTTCAACAGGAAACAACTACCAGGGGATCGACTACTTCATGATGCCGTCCCTGCGCAGCATGGGATTCAACATCAAACTCGACTTCTAAATTCTTGACATCAATACCATGAGAACCAACCATAAAACCCCATCACCCAAAGCGATGCCTCTCTGTCATTTCGAACGGACCGAAGTGCCTCTCTGTCATTTCGAGCGGAGCGAAGCGCAGTCGAGAAATCTGTCATCCTCCTCCCACAGATTCCTCCACTCCCTGCGGTCGGTCGGAATGACAACAAAGGCCGTAATAGCCGTGGCAGCCATCCTCCTGCCCTCCTGCACCGCCCGCTTCGAGGAGCTGAACACCAACCCCAACCAGGTGACCGCCGACCAGATGGAGGCCAACAACTACCGCGTCGGCACCAAGATCGTCTCCATGCAGAGCCTCGTCATCCCGGTCGAGGAGCACATGTACCAGTTCAACGAGAGCCTCACGGGAGGCCCGTTCGCCGGATACATCGGCTCCACGGTCGACACCTGGCTCACCCGCTTCGAGACCTTCAACCCCTCCGCCGACTGGAGGAAATGGCCCTTCTCCAATGTCATCACCGAATTCTACACCCCGTACAGGGGGATAGTCGACGGCACCGACGACCCAGTGGCGAACGCCTTCGCCAATCTCTTCCGTGTGGCCGTACTGAACAGGGTCACGGACTCATACGGCCCGATACCCTACAGCGATGCGCTCACCAACGAGAGCATCACAGTGAAGTACGACTCCCAGGAGGATGTCTACATGCAGATGTTCGACGAGCTTGACGCGGCAATCGCCGCATTCTCCGACAACGTCAACCTCGACGCCTCCGCGTGGAGCAACTACGACCGCGTCTACTACGGCGACATCTCCAAGTGGGTCAAGTACGCCAACTCCCTGAAACTGCGCCTGGCCATGCGAATCAGCTACAGGGCCCCGGAGATCGCCTCCGCCAAGGCCGCCGAGGCCATTGCCGGGGGGCTCATCCTCTCCAATGCCGACAACGCATACATGCACCCGACCGAGAACCGCATGGCGCTCATATACAACGACTGGCAGGACCACCGGGCCGGGGCCGACATCCTATGCTACATGAACGGGTACTCCGACCCGAGGCTGCAGACGATGTTCACTGCAAACGCCGCCGGAGGCTATGCCGGGATACGGCTCGGAGCCACCGTCACCAGGAAGACGGAGTTCATCAGCAACTATTCCAACATGGCCGTCGAGGCGGACTCCCCGATCCTCTGGATGAACGCGGCCGAGGTCAGCTTCCTGCTCGCGGAATACTACCTGCGGTTTGCCGCTGACAACGCCCAGGCCAGGAAATACTACGAGGACGGGGTCCGGCTCTCATTCGAGGAACACGGAGCTTCAGGCGTCGAGGCATACATCGCCGACAACACGAGTATCCCTGAACTCTACGTCGACCCTCTCGGGGCATGCAGCATGACACGCCGCATGAGCGAGTGCAAGATAGCCTGGGACGCGTCCGGAGACGGGGAGACAAACCTTGAACAGATCATAACCCAGAAGTGGATCGCCATATTCCCGCTCGGGACCGAGGCGTGGTGCGACTACCGCCGCACAGGATACCCGAAGCTCATGCCAGCAGTCCAGAACCTCGGCCCTGACGAGGTCGACCTGGACCGCCGTGCACGCCGGCTGACATACCCGGTCGAGGAGTACAGCAACAACGCCGCCAACCTCTCCGAAGCCGTATCCACCCTGAACTCCGAATCCTCGGAAGGAAACGGCGACACCATGGCCACTCGCCTCTGGTGGGACTGCAAGCCCTACTCCCTCTCCGACTGACCCTCCTGTCATCCCGAGTGCTTACCTGTCATCCCGAGCGTCACGCTCCTTTGTCATCCCGAGCGAACGCAGTGAGCCGAGGGATCTGTATAAAAACCAAGAAAACTTTAGAACAATGAAATATAAATTACTCATACCTACACTCCTTGCCGCCCTCCTTCTCGCGGGGTGCTCCGACTGGACCGAGACCGAATCCATCACCATAGACACGGTCCTCCCGTGGGAACAGGACCCGGCACTCTGGGAGGAATACAAGGCCGCAATACGCGAATACAAGTCACGCGACCACTCCCTCATCTACGTCCGCTTCGAGAACTCCCCCGAAGGGGCCGTCAGCGAGAAGGGCTTCATGCGATGCCTGCCCGACTCTCTGGACATAGTGTCCCTGACAAATGCGGAGAACTTCTCGGCATTCGATGCCGAGGACATGGCCTGGATGAAGAGCCTCGGGACTAAGGTCCTCTACCAGATAGACTTCGCGTCCGACCCCCAGGCCCTCCTTGACCAGACGGCACGCGACGCCGCCATCGACCGGGCGATAGCAACCGTACAGGACAACGCCCTTGACGGGTTCTCCCTCACGGGAATACCAAAGGAGGACGGAGGTGCCACCGCGGCTGCCGCAAAGGCGGCTGTTGAAAGGCTCATCACTGCAAAGTCCGGAGGCCGGATCATCGCTTTCGAGGGGAATCCGGCATTCATCCCGCAGGAGGACCTCCAGAGCATCGACCTATTTGTCCTTGCCACCGAGACCACGGAGAACGGATATGACCTTCGCAACGTCGTCCTCGACGCCACCGACTGGGGCGTGCCAAAGGAAAAAATGCTGCTCGCGGCAGACTTCGACGGGGTGTACTATGACAGCGACAACGCCGAGACTCCCGTACTCGAGGCGATGGCCGACAACGTCATCATCTACGGTCCCATGGCCGGACTCGCACTCTACGGCATAGAGTCCGACTACTACCACTACGACGGCGACTGGCTCACCCTCCGATCCCTCATCTCACGTATGAATCCATAGGCAGGACCGCCCTTGGCTGTCATCCCGAGCGGAGCCGAGGGATCTGTTTGTAAAATCAAGAAAACATTAAAACCATGATACAACACCAAAAACAATACTTTCATCCCGAGCCGAGCAAAGTGCGTCTCTGTCATTTCGAGCGGAGCGAAGCGCAGTCGAGAAATCTGTCATTCCAATCCCACAAATTCCCCCGCTCCCTCCGGTCGGTCGGAATGACATTGAGTGCCGCAGCACTGCTGCTTTCCTGCAACCGCTTCGACCCCGTCGACCACGTCTTCCCCAACTCCATCTACCTTGACGTCAGCCAGATGGAGCAGGTCCAGGCCGCGAACTTCTCGAACCGTGTCCAGACAGCATCCCAGCAGCTCTCGGTAGTCATGGCGTACCCTGAGGACACCGACATCACGGCCACCGTGGCCGTGGACGAGTCACTCGTGGCGGAATACAACTCCCGCTACGGCACCGACTACGCGTTCCTCCCGGCACAGTACCTTGACTTCACGCCGCAGACAGTCACCATAGAGGCAGGAAGGACCACCTCAGAGACCGTAACCATCGGCTTCAAGGGACTTGCCGGCGAGGGCGAGGACCAGACCGGTGCACTTGAAATCGACCGCACATGGCTCCTGCCTGTCCGCGTCACATCCGACGACATGGCCACGATGGACGGCTCGTCCATAGCGTACTACCTTGTAAAGCGCACATCGGCCATCACCGTCGCGGCCCAGCTCACCGACAACTGGATAAACTTCCCGCTCCTTGACCAGCCCGGGCCTCTTGCCGATGTATACAATGACCTTACGGCAGTCACATACGAGGCCCTGATCAACATCGACAGGTTCGACACCTCCAATGACTTCGGCGAGTGCAACATATCCACCGTAATGGGAGTGGAGCAGTACCTCCTCCTGCGAATCGGCGACGCCAGCTTCGAGAGGCAGCAGCTCCAGTTCGACGGCAGCGGCAACGGCTCCCAGTTCGGGAAGCTCCCGTCCAAGTCCGACCCTTCCAAGAAGCTCGAGGCGGGGCTGTGGTACCATGTAGCCTGCACATACGACCAGGCCACACGCACCGCACGCATCTATGTGAACGGGCAGCTCACCGACGAGGCGAAGGATGTCGGTGTGACCGGCTCCAGCGCCGACAACCGCATCACGCTCGCAATGCAGGCCCTCGGGATGACGGAGGCATACCGCTTCTGCATCGGATGGTCGTACAACGACTTCCGTCCGCTCCAGGGCAAGATTGCTGAGGCCCGTGTATGGAGGGTCGCCCGCACACAGCAGGAGATATGGGACAACATGTACCGCCTCCCTGACTATGTCGCGGAGAACTATCCTGACCTCATCGGCTACTGGAAGTTCGACGAGGGCAGCGGGAACACCATCCACGACTACTCCATGTACGAAAACCACGGGCAGGCACAGTCCGACATCACCTGGCCGTCCGGTATCGAGATCCCTGAAATCAATAAAACAGAATAGACCATGAAACACAAAATCTATAATATTGTAATTCTGGGGACTTTCCTATTGGCATCCTGCACCGACCTTGGAGTGAATGAAGACACGGGAAGCATGCCTGATTCAGATGAATTCAATGCGGAAGCCATCCTCTCCCTCCGCGCTGAGCAGTCCCCGGACAATGTCGTGACAATGACATTCACACACGGGGAGGGCCAGCAGACAAGGGACATATACCTGCAGGCGACAAAACCTGCTGAAAGCAACATCATAATCGACTTCTCTTGTACGGACAATGATTTCGTAAAACAATATTCCGAACAGACAGGAATTGAATATAAGTTGCTTCCTGCCGCCTACTACCACTTCCAGAAAGGAAACTACATCGACATGCAGCGGGGCGCGGTCGAAAGCGAAGTGAACACGCTTACCGTCTCTGCCAAAACGTCCATCGGCGACATACTGGAGCCGGGACGCTACCTGCTCCCGATTGTCGGGACTTCCCTTACGGAGGAGCTTTCTGACAGCACTGTCCTTGTGGATGTCACCGTCAGGGAATCATATACTGACCCGGACGGGTATGAACTCTACACCGGAGAGGACATGTTCACGGTGTTCTACCTGAACACTACCGAATACGACCCGAGACTGGCAAATGATATGATTCTTGAAATATATGATTCAAAGTCCAACTCATATTCCCATTCAGGGATTGGCAATATAGTGAATCTGCGTACAGCATCAGTCGGCTATGACAGTTCCACCGGCAAGGTATCCGTTACCCCAAGTGCCGATCTCAGGTACGTCCTTGAGCACTATGCAGAGCGTATCCAGCCTGTCCAGGACAGCGGACGGAAAGTCTGCATCTGCATCGAGGGAGGAGGACAGGGAATAGGGTTCTGTAACTTCACCGATGCGCAGATAGACGATTTCGTGGCGTCCGTCAGAAGGCTGGTGGACACTTACCCTATAGACGGCATCAACCTCTGGGACAGGAACACCGGATATGACAGGGCCGCCGAAAACGGTTTCCCTGAAATGAACACCACATCTTACCCGAAGCTCATCAAGGCTCTCCGTGAGGCTCTCGGACCTGACAGGCTCCTGACCCTTGTAGACTACGAAGATCCTACCGAATACTTCTGGGACACAGCGGCCACCGACGGCATCGAAGTCGGACAATACATCGACTACGCCTGGTCCGGCTACTGCAGCGAAAACGAACCGGTCCAGATAGTGGACCCATGGCATCAGGGAATGTCTCCTGTTTCTGAACTTCATCCACGCAAGCCGATTGCCGGACTTGATGCAAAATATTACGGCTGCATCCATGCCACATGGTACACGGGAGAAGATACAGCACAAAGTGAAAAAATATCAGACTGGGTCCGGAATGGGTATAAACAAAGCGGTATCTCTGTCTTTTACGATATACGGTCAAATCGCCAAGATAAGTTTGAAGGAAGTATATGGGCTAATCCAGCGTATGTTCTCGATATGCTGGAAATCAACGATTATTTCCAAATAGGAATATCTGTAGGACGATTATTAAATCCTCCTGACCCTAATAACCCGAGTTGGAATCAATATGATAAATGGGTAAAAGACTGGTAATATAACAGTTATGAAAAATTTTTACATATATCTGATTGTATTTATATCTTCCATCATCGCAGGATGTGAACAAATAGAAGAAAAGGATATTACTGTCTTAAACGAAAGCATGGTTACTAAATCTTATGGAGATAAGTATCCTTTCATATCTGTATATATAGAGACAAATGATGTAAATCCGCTCAATGCAGGGGATTATATGCTTGAGGACGGTACGGCATTCTTTGATATTGTCGAACTTTTCGCTTCCAATATCAATAAGGACAGGAACGGGAATCCTACTCTTTTCCTTAATGACAAACTCGCCAATATTCTTGAAAAAGCGGGGTTGACACCTTTTATTGTCATTTCAGGAACGGAGTCGACAGCCTTCCTTCATGTCATTTCGGGAACGGAGACGACAGCCTTTTTTCCTGTCATTTCGAACGGAGTGCGCAGCACGTAGCTGAGAAATCTGCATAATCAATCCCGCAGATTTCTCCGCTCGCTTCGCTCGGTCGAAATGACAAAAAGGCTTCCAGGTCGGTCGAAATGACAGAAAGCACCGTCTAGCCAGAATGACAAAAAGGGCTCCGGTCGGTTGAAATGACAATAGACAAGCTTGGCATACATTATGCCGTATGGGCCGCCCCCTATCAGCCAAAATACAACTGAGGGACCGAGTTCAGAAACTGTTTCATAATAAAAAATAATAAACGCCATGTACAAGCAATACTACATTTACTTCATGATGTCAGACAACCGTAACGCCCTGTATATAGGTGTCACTGATAATCTCGAAAGGAGAGTAAAAGAGCATCAGTCAGGAACAATCCCTGGCTTCACCCGGAAGTATTGCTGTACCAACCTTGTCTACTATGAAACCTATTCAGACGTCGACGAAGCAATTGCCAGAGAAAAGAAACTTAAGAAATGGTCCAGAGCAAAGAAAGAAACACTGATACAAACCACAAACCCGCATTATGAAGATCTGTCATTGTCGTTCCGGATAAATAACAAATAGCTTATTACCGGCATCCAGAGCGTATAGCTGCCTTCCCGAGTGTAGAGCTGTCATCCCGAGCGGAGGCCTCAGCCCCTTCTCCTCTGTCATCCCGAGCGAAGTCGAGGAATCCTCTCTTCTGTCATCCCGAGCGAAGTCGAGGGATCTGTTTATAAACCATATATCATTAACTTTTATTCAATTAATTATCATGAAAACAAAACTATTAACCACATTCCTATTAGGAATTGCAACAATTCTATTTGCCGCCTGTGACAAATACGATGACTCCAAACTTACAGGCAGGGTCGATGACCTTGAAAACCGCGTAACCGAACTCGAAGCCCTTGTATCGGATCTCAATACTACAGTGCAGTCACTCTCAACTCTCGTAAGGGATCTGCAGGATGACATACGTGTGGTAAGCATGACTACTCTGGAGACCGGAGGGTATGAACTTACTCTTTCAAACGGTCAGATCCTCACTATAAAGAACGGTGAAGATGGCAAGGAGCCTTCTATCGGTGTAAAGGAGGACGAGACAGGCACTCTGTGCTGGACAGTAAACGGGGAATTCCTGAAAAACGATGGTGCCAATGTTCCTGTTTCCGTAGCTCCTGAATTTGAGATACGTGACGGACAGCTATATTACAAAGTAGGTGACGGAGAATGGCAGCTGATAGAAGGAAGCGCCAATATAGGTGTAGTTAAGGATGTAAGGAAGTCTGAAGATGGAACTAAGGTAATCATTGAACTTGCAGACGGCACTATTGAAATACCTATAGTCCAGACACAGACATTCTCTCTTAATATTGAGAATACCGATATTGCAGTCTCTGCCGGAGCAACGACACAAGTAAAATATACTATAACTGCGGCAGATGATGCTACCAAAGTTACAGCTATACCTATAAACGGATATACTGTAACAGTAACAAGCTCATCCGTATCTGAAGGGACATTGAATGTCACGGCTCCTGACCCTCTAGTAGATGCTGACATCTATGTAGTGGCTGTCAATGGTGCAGGACTGACTTCTGCAAAGATACTTTCTTTCGCCGAGGGGCAACTCATTGTGGTTAAAGAAGTAGCAAACATAGACGCAGCTGGCGGTGAAGTCACTTTCACTATCGAGACCAATTTACAGTATGGAACACCGATAGTAGATCCGCAGGCACAAAGTTGGATAGAATATGTCCCGGCTACAAAGGCTCTCAGGACTGATGTGCTTACATTCAATGTGAAACCGAATGACACGGGAGCTGAACGTAGTGGTCAGATTAGGATTCCATCTGAAATCGGAGTTAAGATCGTTACTGTTATCCAGTCTGCCACAGCTGAAGTTAGTGGTGGAAGTGCGGATTTGGAAACACTAAATACCACAGCTGGTGTGGCTGCAGTGGCAGATGGAACTACATCGAATGGATGGGCCTTCACGAACATTCTTGGTTTGGGATACGCTAACTGGTCAGAAATTCCTGATGATGGCAGCAAAAGGCCTGCTCTTGCAGGTTCAGAAGCAAAAACGGGGGTTGCAACATCTCCAGTATTGAACGGAGGTTGTGGAACAATATCAATAAAATATGGAACAGCATCTCCGGACGCAGCAGTAAAGAATGGCCTTTCATTCAAAGTTGAATTAAAAAGCGCAGACGGCAGTGTTGTACTTGCAACCCAAACAGTAATCGAAAATCCTGTTACTGCTAAACAAGTCTATAATGCCAATCTTAACTTTAATGTTTCAGGAGACTTTATTATAGTAATTACAAACCTTCGTCCATCGCAATCGACAAATGTTAGATTTGACGCTGTTTGTCTGTTGGATATCTCCTGGACAGGGTACTCAAACTAAGGCTGGTTAGTATACTCTATAACGATTGATTCCAGTATGTAAAATCAATCAACACTTTATCGGCCTCCAGAGCTTTCCCGCTTCTGGAGGTTTTATTTACCTATACAAAAATTACCGGATATGGATAATTTTCAAAATTGCAGGCTGCTTGACACAGCCATGCAGTGCATCAGCCTCGACAGGGAGGAGACGGATCCCATGCTGGAGGAATACAGGCAGATGCTTCATGACATTCTCTACGGGGAGACTGACTGCCAGCAGGCGGAAAGGGTGCTGCAGGAGAACCTGTTCGTCTTCCGTGAGGCTGCCGCCCTCGATGACGATTCCGGGCAGGCACGGGTCTACTGGCTCTCTGTCATCCCGAGCGCAGTCGAGGGATCTGTCTATCAGTCATCGTCCTCTGTCATTCCGAGCGAGGGCTGAAAGCCTTTTTTCATGTCATTTCGAGCGGAGGGCGCAGCCCGAAGTCGAGAAATCTGTCAATTGGTCCCGCAGATTTCTCCGCTCGCTTCGCTCGGTCGAAATGACAGAAAAAGCTTCGCTCGGTCGAAATGACAGAAAAAGCTTTGCTCGGCCAGAATGACAGAAAGCATCGTCCAGCCAGAATGACAGAAAGGGTTCCTCAGTCTAGATGACAAGGACATCGTTTATTCAAAATGACAGAGAAAAGTCCGTCCGGTCAAAATGACAAAAGACTTCGTTCCCGGGAAAACCCGCCTGACCGCATTCATTGACCGGCTGCAGGCTTAGGCCTGGTGTTAACGACGTTCATGGCACGGTCGGGGCCTACGGTGGCAAAGGCCTTGACACCTTCAATGACCCGCTGGCAGATCTGCGGCATCTGCGCCTTTTCATCATCGTCAAGCTCACCGAGTACGAAATCTATCTGACCTCCGCGGCTGAAAGCATTCCCTATCCCGACACGGATACGGGCATAGTCCTGCGTACCGAGCATCTCCGTGATGTTGGTCAGGCCGTTATGCCCTCCGGCGCTGCCGCCCTTCCGCAGGCGCAGCGTACCGAACGGAAGGTTCAGGTCATCGGAAATCACAAGCAGGTTCTCCAGAGGGACTTTCAGCTCGTTCATCCAGTAACGTACAGCCTTCCCGCTCAGGTTCATATATGTGGACGGCTTTATGAGTGTGAAGCGGCGTCCCTTGAAAGCCACTTCGGCCCGGCTTCCGTAGCGGCCGGACTCAAAGACGGCACCGGCGGCCGCAGCCCAGGCATCCAGCACCATGAACCCCATATTGTGCCTGGTGCCGGCATACTCAGCCCCGATATTCCCGAGTCCTACTACAAGATAACTGTTCGACATTACAAAATCCTCACAACTTTGCAGGAGGACGGCATCCTCCCTTAAAACAAGAAAAGGGCTGACTTCCATTGTTCAAGCCAGCCCTCATATTACTTATCCTGTCCTTATGAATTTGCCTGTGCGGCAGCCTGTGCAGTAGCACGGGTAGGCCTTACAGAGCAGATGATAGTGGCTTTAGGAGAAACGATGGTCACACCCTCGAAATGGAGGTCGCCGGCCACGATCTGCTTGCCGATCATGAGCGGGGTAACATCCACCTCCAGCTCGTCAGGAAGCTCGTGGAGATGCGCGCTGATGCGGAGCTTGCGGCTTGAAACCAGGAGCTTGCCACCCATCTTGACGCCTTCTGAATGACCGGTGATCTTGACAGGTACATCGATAGTCACCGGCTTCTCCTCTGACACTGCGAGGAAATCCACATGGAGGGCCTCGTCAGTTACCGGATGCCACTGCACCTCGTGGAGGACGGCGAAGAATTTCTGGCCGTTGTCAAGCTCGAGATCGACAATATATGAATTAGGGGTATGGGTCAGGGTCTTGAGTGCCTGTGCCTCTACTGTAAACAGTACGTTCTCCATTCCGAGGCCGTAGATGTTGCAAGGTACGAGCCCTGCCCTGCGGATGCTCTTTATCGCAGCCTTGTTGCCGACTGTGCGTACAGAGCCTTTCAATTCGATGTGTTTCATGACTTTTTTTTAAATTTAAAAATGTGTTACTCAGTTCGTTCTGCACGAACCCCATTGCACCAAAAAGCTATATGCTTTTTATGGGGCTGCAAAGGTAGGTATAAATTATGGAATTCCGTTATTTTTTCTCATGAAATTTAAAGATTATGACACAAAATCATTTTTAGAAAGCACTTTGATTCAATTTGTTTGGCTATTTGGATTTTAATAGTTAACTTGCAGAAGTTTTGATGCTTAATGTTTAACGAACTAAAAATTTTAACTACGATGAAAGAGCTTGTAGATCAGATCAAAGCAGAGTACGAGGTTTTCGAGAAGAATGCTGAGGCTCAGGTGGAGAAAGGGAACAAAGCAGCCGGAGCCCGTGCTCGTAAAGCAGCTTTGAACATCATGAAAATGATGAAGGATTTCAGGAAAGTCTCTGTTGAGAGTTCCAAATAATTCATCTTTCTCAAGCTTTAAAGCTTTAAGGAGATGCTGATGATAAGATCGTCAGCATCTCCCTTTTTCCTGCCGGCGGACTACCCCATTCCAGTACATTTTCCCGTTCCGGGAGCGGTTTCATTGACATCCCCCGTTTATTATAATCCTGTTATTCTTCTGTTTCCCAGGGCACTTTTCTGCCAGATTTCCCCACTCCCCATGGCCGGTCGAAATGACATAGAAGGCTTTGTCCGGTCCGAAATGACAGAAAGGAGTACTTTTCCGGACAATCATCAATTTTTTTACAAAATTTCAGATACGGATGCAACATTCCTCCGGAGGTTTGCATCTTTGTATCAGGTTTAGGTTTTAGTACACGTTTAGGAGTCGGTTTACGTAGCAGTTCCGGCTCCTTTTCTTTTATATTTCCCCGGAGCGGGAAAGGGCCTGCCGGCCACATATACGGTAGCACCCCGGCAAAATAAACAGGCAGGCTTGCTTGTTTTGCACTCGGCTTCTGCGTATATTTGCCACCGGGAAAAAGGCCGGAAAGATGGATTTCATTACCATTATAGATTATCTTGGAACTTTTGCATTTGCGATAAGCGGGATAAGGCTTGCCGCGGCAAAGAACTTCGACTGGTTCGGGGCCTACGTGGTGGGGTTTGTCACAGCAGTCGGGGGAGGGACGCTAAGGGATGTCATGCTGGATGTGACCCCGTTCTGGATGGAACAGCCGTCGTATGTAGTAATCACCGCGCTGGCCCTGGTATTCGTGGTGATCTTCCGCAGGCAGGTGGTACGGCTCGACAACACGTTCTTCATCTTCGACGCCATCGGGATAGGGCTTTTCACCGTAGTCGGCGTAGAGAAAAGCATTGCCGCAGGCTATCCGGTCTGGGTCAACATCATAATGGGGGCCATCACCGGAGCCGCAGGCGGAATGTTCCGGGACATCTTCATAAACGAGGTGCCGCTCATCTTCAGGAAAGACATATACGCCCTGGCATGCGTCGGTGGAGGCGTAGCCTATTATATATGCCTGTGGACAGGATGCTCCCACATCGTCACCCAGATAACGGCGGCCCTCGCAGTGATCCTCATACGGGTGCTGTCGGTAAAGTTCGGGATCAGCCTGCCTTCGCTGCGGAGCATAGAAGAGGTGGAGGCCACACGGCCGAAGAAAGACTGACCCCCGTCCGCACGGCATGGCCTTTTCAGCCTACGCGCAGAAGCGTCTCAAGCTGCTGCATGACGTAAGGCTTCCAGGTCCTTATTATGGCCTCGAATCCGCCCTGGGTCTCTCCGGCAACCGCATGTACCAGGTTCCTGGTAAGGAAAGGGTAGGCCAGCAGGCCGAAGAACGTATAGAAAAGCGTATACAGGGGGACCTCCCTGATATTGCCCTTCTTCATCTCCGAATGGAAATAGAGCGACAGCTGTACCACATACTGCCGGATATTCAGATGCTCGGCTGTCTCGACCAGATGACCTGCATCCCGCTGTATCTCCATGATTATGAACATCGGGAGGGACGGCTCCTGGAGGAATTTGCCGATATAGATGTCAGCCAGCCGGGAGAGCTTCGCCAGGGCCGGAGTATCACTCTGGATAATACCCTCTATCTCAGGGGCAAGCGACTGGATGATCCCCCCGAAGACAGCATGGAAAAGCTTTTCCTTGGTCCGGAAATAATAATGCAGGGCAGGGCGTGTCACCCCCGCCGCTGCCGCGATGTCGCACATGCTCGTCTCCTCGAACCCTTTCTTGACAAAAATATCCTTGGCGACATCGATGATCTTCTGCTCCAGGGCATTGTTATTCGGCATCTGCATAATCGTTCATTTTAATGTTGTCCACAAAAAGCATCATCCTGTTGGTCACGTTCACGTCGCTGACCCCGCTGTCGAAGTCCAGGGAAAGCAGGTTCAGCCCGGGGCACATGTCCTTGAGCCTGTTTTCGATGCCCCTTTCAACGATATGGTTCGCTATGCATCCGAAAGGCTGCAGGGAAATCACGTTCTTCACCCCGTCGGCATAGTATGACATGATTTCCGCCGGCAGCAGCCACCCCTCCCCGAACAGGGAGTTCAGGGAAATTATCCTGCGAGCCAGGTCTGCCTCATGGAAAATGTCACCGAAAGGCTTATAGTATTTGAACGCAGAACATACCTCGTTGATATTCTGTATCTTGTCCATCAGGAACCTGTACACTCCGCTGTAGACGGACTCCGGAATCCATCCCTTTTCCAGTCGTGTGAGCTTCTTGGTCTTCCTGTTCACGAAATACTGCATGAAAAAGTCCGTAAGTATCGGAGGGACTATTTCTATCCCCTGCCCTATCAGCCACCCCGTCACGTTCTTGTGGGCATACGGGTTGAACTTCAGGAAAATCTCGCCCACTACGCCGACCTTGGAGGTGCTGCGGTCCTCGCATATTGCCCCGAACTCTACGGCGGCCTCCTTCAGCAGGCCCGTGAGGGCGGCGGCATAGTCCCGGCTCTGCCTTATGGCCCGGTCCGCAAGCTGCAGGTACTTGTCCTTCAGCCTGTCAGCCTCGCCTTTGACCCTTTCCCTGGCCACAGAAGGATAATAGAATTTTGCTATGCAGTCGCTGTACAGTATGGCATACAGCGCCGGGACCGTAATCTTCGCCCAGTTCACCTTGAAGCCCGGCTGGTAATTCCTTATCCCGGCTGCAAAGGATACCGATATTACAGGGACATTCCCATATCCGGCATCCACTAAAGCCTTCTTTATCAATGAAATATAGTTGCTCGCCCTGCACTGTCCCCCCGTCTGGGTGATGGCAACCGCCGTAGTCTCCGGGTCGTATTTCCCGGACTTGTACGCCTTTATTATATCACCTACGATAAGGGTAGCCGGGTAGCAGACCTCGTTGTTGGCATATTTCAGTCCGTACTCCCCTGATTCCGGGTCGCTTATAGGCAGGTTCTCGACATCATATCCGGCCAGCTGCATCACGGCAGGTATAAGCGGGGAAATGAACGGAGTGAAGAAGGGGGCAAGGATCTTCCTCTTGCGGTCCTCGTTGAGGAACACCGGCACCGAATTGAACTTCTGCCATTTGCCGACAGCCGTCCCGGAAAGCCTGAGGCTTTCTATAAGGGAGCGGACACGGAGCTTCATTGAACCGGCATTGTCTATATCGTCCAGCTTCAGCGTAGTCATAGGCTTCCCGTGCCTCATTACCAGATCACGGATGGCGTCTGTGAGGAAAGCGTCCGGGCCGCAGCCGAAAGAGGTCAGCTGTATGCACTGGACATCGCCCGTCTGCACGGCCCCCCATTTGGCGGCCTTGAGTATGCGGTTCGTGTATGCCCACTGGGAGACAAAATGCACATCCTCAAGAGGGATGTCACGGCCTCTCACTATGTCGTCGGAAATCACATTCACGCCCATGTCAGCCACCATCCCGGCCACCTTGTGCTGGATAAGCGGGTCCGTATGGTACGGCCTGCCGATGAGCAGCACGGTGAGCAGGCCGCGCTTCCGCGCGTCAGCAAGTATCTCCTCATCAGCTTTCCTTATTGCCAGCTCGTACTCCTGCTGGGCCTTCCCTGCCGCATCGAAGGCCTTCATGGCCGTCTTCTGGTCGACTCCGTATCCGGAGAGGAACTCCGTACACTGCCGGCGCATCGTGTCCCTGTCCTTGAAAGAAATCACCGGAGAATCCACCGGCACCTCAGACTGCACGCTCTTTATCACCTGGGAATAGCCGGTGACTATCGGGCAGTTGTAGCTGTTCTGCTCCTTCCCCGCCCTCTCGTACACCACGAACGGCATGAAGATACGGTCCACCCCCTTGTCCTGCAGGTCCCTGATATGGCTGTGCACGATTTTCGCCGGAAAACAGATATTGTCCGACATCACGAGCCTCGCGCTCCTCTCGTAAGCCTTGCCTGAGGATGCTGACGACAGCACGACCTCTATCCCGCAGGCCGTGAAGAGCGCATGCCAGAACGGGTATTCCTCGTACATGTTCAGGGCGCGGGGGATACCTACCCTCATCCTCGGGCTGCCGACATGGCCGTCCCGTCCGAAAAGCAGGCTGTATTTCCGGCTGTACACGTCAAGGCCCTTCTCCCGGCCGGCGTCCCCGTTGGTGAACACCTTCTCGCACCGGTTCCCGGAATAATAGTCCCCGCCTCCGGCAAATCTGTACCTGTTTACAAGACAATGGTTTTCACATCCGCTGCAATTCAGGGTCCTTATCTGGTACGCGGCCTTCTGGAGCATCGACTCCACGGACACATGGCCCGAGCGCGTGATTGCCCCTGACATGTATTCCTGCCTTGCATAAAGCGCGCAGCCGAAGGCCCCCATAAGCTCCGGGCAGTCGAATCGCTTTACGGTGCACCCGGCAAGGTTCTCAAGTGCCTTGACCACAGCGTCATTGCGCATAGTGCCGCCCTGCACGGTTATATGGCTGCCCAGCTCGGACACGTTCTTCAGCTTCAGTACCTTGTACAGGCAGTTCCTTATCACGGAATACGAGAGCCCTGCGGCAATGTCCTCTATATCCGCCCCCTCCCGGAGCACCTGCTTCACCTTGGAGTTCATGAACACCGTACATCTCGTGCCCAGGTCGCAGGGCGCCTTGCTACGGCAGGCAGCAGCGGCGAAATCTGCCACGCCGTAACCCAAGGACTTTGCGAAAGTCTCTATGAATGAGCCGCATCCGGAAGAACAGGCCTCGTTTATCTCTATGCGGTCTATCACACCGTTGTTCACGAAGATGGCCTTCATGTCCTGCCCGCCTATATCCAGAATGAACGACACTTCCGGGTCCATATGCGAGGCCGCACGGTAATGCGCCATAGTCTCCACAATCCCCGCATCCAGACGGAAAGCCGCCTTGATAAGGTCCTCTCCGTACCCGGTCGAGCAGCTGCCGATGAAATTCAGCTCGGCACCGGCCCTGGCACATTCCGACCGGAGCTTTTCAAGCCCGGCCTCGACGGCCCCGACAGGATTGCCCCCGTTCGGGCAATAATATGAAAACAGCACCTTCGAGTCCGTATCCGTCACGACAATCTTTGTCGTCGTGGACCCCGAGTCTATGCCCAGGAACACATCACAGCTGCCATGCCTGAGGGATGCAGAAACGATTTTCGCATCCGACTTGGCAGCTTTCCACCGCCCGTACTCCCCGGCGTCCTTAAACAGAGGGGCAAGGCCGGAAAGGGCGGTCTTGCCCGTAACGAGCCTGCTGTCAAGAAGTTCAAGTATCTGCGATATTTTCATGCCCTCCCCTCCTGCAGACAGGGCGGCACCGTTTGCCGTCATCAGGCTGCCGTCCTGCGGAAGTATCATGTCCTCATCCTTGAGGGAAAGGTATTCCTTGAAAGATTTCCTGAGCGCGGGGATGAATGTCAGAGGCCCACCGCAGAAAAGCACCGGAGGAGTTATCTCCCGCCCGTGTGCCAGTGTGACCACCGTCTGCAGGGTCACGGCATGGAAAATCGACGCCGCAATGTCCCCGACGCCGGCGTTCCTGGATACAAGGTTCTGCACATCGGTCTTGCAGAACACACCGCAGCGCGACGCCACCGGATATATCCTCTCCGCCTTCATGGCAAGCTCCCCGAGCTGCTCAACCGGCCTGTCGAGAATGATGGCCATCTGGTCTATGAACGCACCGGTCCCGCCTGCGCAGTTGCCGTTCATCCTCAGGTCGGAGACCGCCCCCGAATCGAAGAACACCACTTTCGCGTCCTCGCCCCCGATATCTATCATCGTGGAAACCTGCGGATAGTCAGCCTTGATGGCCTTGGTAGCGGCCACGACCTCCTGGACGAATGGCAGGGAGCATTTCTCCGAGAAGCCCATTCCTACCGACCCGGTTATACATACTGAAATTAAGACATCGCCTGTCTCCTTCCTCAAATCCTCCAGGAAACCGCAGACTGTCTCCTTCGCCCTGGCGTTATGACGTTCATACCTTGAAAACAACACTTTACCGTCTGACCCGATAACTACCATCTTGGCTGTCGTCGAGCCAATATCGATGCCGGCACGTAACATAATATACTAACCTCCTAATTAATAGCAACTTCCAAATCACAGACGCCCCCGATCATCCCGTGTCCGGGACAATAAAAAGTGTCTGACACCAATGTCAGACACAAAGGTAAAAAGATTTCCTTTCCATTGTAAAAAGCAGTTTAAAATTTTACCGGTAAAATTTTAAACTGCCTCTAAAAGTCCGGCCCGTCGTTCCGGTTACAATGATTCAATCAGTTTGGAGAACAGGAGAGTCATCCTGTCGGCCGCGGCGTCGGCTGCGGCTACGACATCATCACCGTTGTTCTCATAGTCCTCGGCATAGTCGTCATGCGCCTCGTTAGTAATCACAGACATACCGAAGACAGGAACAGACATGTGCCTTGCCACAATGACCTCCGGAATAGTCGACATACCGACGGCATCAGCCCCTATCATCCTGAAATACCTGTACTCGGATGGGGTCTCGTACGAAGGCCCGGTACCTGCGAGATATACGCCTGACTTCAGCTCAATGCCGTTTTCAGCACCTATGAGCTCAGCCTTCCTTATCAGCTGCGGATCATACGGCCTGGTCATATCGGGGAACCTCGGTCCGAAGTCATCCATATTCTTGCCCACCAGCGGGTTAGGCAGCAGGTTGATATGGTCCCGGATAATCATCAGGTCCCCGATCCTGAAGTCGAAGTTCACGCCCCCGGCCGCATTGGAGACGAACAGGTATTCTATCCCGAGAACCTTCATCACCCTTATCGGAAGGGTCACCAGCTCCATGGGATAGCCCTCGTAATAGTGGAAACGGCCCTGCATCGCCACCACAGGCTTACCCCCGAGGGTGCCGGATATGAAATTCCCCTTGTGCCCCACCGCAGTGGATTCAGGGAATCCCGGGATTTCCCTGTAAGGAATCACGACAGGGTCCTCAATCCTGTCTGCGAGTTTTCCGAGTCCGCTTCCTAAGACAATTCCCACCAGCGGCTTCCTGCCGCCGGTCCTGTCCGCCACATATTGTGCGGCGGCATTGATTCTTTCAACTCTTGGATCTGCAGTCATAACTTATTGATTTTATGTTTGTCATTACATGGTTTCCTTGCGAAAGCCACAGGCCCCTGACAGACGCATGACCTTCCCTGCCTCACGGAGAATCTCCTTTTCTCCGGGGATACGCCGGTCCCTCATCACGAACTTCCCGCCGCAGATTACCGACTCTATGCAGTCGCTGTGGGCCGAATAGATGAAATTCGGAAGGAAGCCGGCGGGAGAAAGGAAGAAGGTATTGTCCGTGTCCACTATCAGTATGTCGGCACACCTGCCTTCCTCGATTTTTCCGGCATCGAGCCCCAGTGCCCTGGCCCCATTGGCGGAAGCCATTGCCATAAGCTCGTCCAACGGCATTGCCGCAGGATCTCCGCGCCATGCCTTCTGGACCATTGCGGCTGTCTTGAGGGCTTCGAGGATGTCAAGGTTGTTGGAAGATGCGCAGCCGTCGGTACCGATACAGATATTCGCCCCGGCGGATTTCAGCTCATTGTACCGGAACATGTAACCGGATGAGAGCTTGAGGTTTGAATTGATGTTGTGTACACATGAGACCTTCCTGCTGCCGAGGAGTCCGATATCCTCATCCGAGAGCCACAGGGTGTGCGCTGCGATAGTGTCCGGGCCGAGAAGCCCCAGGCGGTCGGCATACAGGACAGGTGATATGCCATGCGAGGCGATGCAGTCATCCACCTCCTTGCGGGTCTCGCTCAGGTGGATGTGTATCTTGAGCCCGTGAAGGTGCGCGAAATCCGCAGCCCAGCGAAGAAGGTCCTCACTCACGGAATATATGGAATGTACGCCGACCACGAATGTGCCTCCGGGCCAATGCTCCCCGGCAAACGAATAAAGTGCCTCGCATCTCGCCTTTTCGGCGGCGGTCTCCTCACTGTCGTTCCTGTCTATCAGCACGTATGATATCGCCGGGCGTATGCCGGCCTCCACGGCGGCCCTGAATGCGGCGGCCGGAAACCAGTAATGGTCGTTGAACGTGGTGGTCCCAGTCCTTATCATTTCGATGCAGGCGACCTTCGTGCCCCAATAGACATATTCTTCATCTATATGCCGTTCCGCCTCCCATATCTTCCCGAGCCACCGGTGGAAGGCCACATCCTCCCCTGTCCCCCGCATCAGGGTCATCGCCGCATGGACATGCATGTTCACAAAGCCCGGTACGGCCACCTTGCCGCGGCACTGCACCGTCTCCAGCGGTTCATCCTCCGGAGAGGGTACGGTCTCACGAGGGGCGGAAATCCGGCTTATCTTCCCGTCCTTTATAAGGATGTCAACCTCGTCATCCCCGCGTCCTGCTATCTTTATGTTCTTTAGAAGTATTGATCCCATATCGAAACTGTTTGAACTGCCCAAAGGTAATCAAAAAAGCGGAATCCGGAGATTCATGCACCATGAACAGATTTTACTTTCAGAAAAAATTTTCTACCTTTGCATAAATTTCAAACATGTCATAATAATGATACATACAGTTCCAAATCCGAAGATGACGACACAGGAAGTGAAGTCTTTCAGAGAAAATTTTGCGAAATGTGTATCTAAAGACTTTACTCCCGACAAAATGTCTGAAATAAAAAAAAGAGTAGTAAGGATAAAGAGTAATTATAATAAGATTATTCAAAACAGTGGCGGAAAAAATCCAATCCTCGGACATTAAAATATCAATAGACAGTCTAAAGGAAGAGGACAGCAAAGAGTTGTCCTCTTTTTCTTGCGGAGTCACGAAACTCGATGAGTTCTTCCATAAGGAAATAATGATCTGCAGTAAATATCATTATCTGTCATCGTACTGCGCAAGGGACATATCAGACGGCAGAATTGTCGCAGTATTTACGTTGGCGAATGATTCCGTAATCCTGAATGGCCCTGAAGACAAAGAAGATTTCATCAGGACGTCTTCATCCAGAATCAACAGGGAATATACTGATATTTTCCAGAAGCAAAGCTCCTTTCCAGCCATAAACATCGGACATTTAGGTGTCCGGGCAGATATGCAGTCAAAAGGAATCGGAGAGCAGATTATCGACTTTATTCTGAAGACCTTCATTTCGTATGACATATCCGGATGCCAGTTCATAACAGTAGATTCACTGAACAACCCGAGGACCAATAAGTTTTACAGCACAAACGGTTTCGAGTTCCAGACATGTTCGGACATGTACGATTCCACAAGAAGGATGTATATAACATTAACACAGTACATGGAAGATGATACTTTGTAAAACGGCAACATACCCCAAAAAGAATATTATGGAAGAAAAGAAAAACCTGTATCCCATCAGGTTCATACCTGTAGCGGAAAGGAAACCGTGGGGAGGCGACGCCCTCATAAAGAAGCTCGGGAAAGAGTTCACCGAATGTGACAATGACGGCAACGAGGTGAGGCTCAGCGAGAAAGACCGGATAGGAGAAAGCTGGGAAATCTCCGACATGGGCTTCATCGACTCTGTCGTGGAAAACGGATGGCTCGCCGGGAACACCTTCGGGGAGCTCATGGACACATACATAGAAAGGATAGCAGGAGAGGACGTCTACCAGTTCTACGGGAGGCAGTTCCCTATACTGGTGAAATTTCTTGACATCCAGGGCCGTACGTCCCTGCTGGTCCATCCCGATGACGAGGTGGCCGGACAGAGGTACGACTCCTTGGGCAAATGCAAGATGTGGTATGTCATGGAGGCCTCCGACGATGCAAGGATATACATGGGCTTCAGGCACGGCATCTCCGCACAGGAGCTCTACGACAGGTGCATTGACGGCTCGGTCGTAGAGGAGCTCAACACCGTCCGCCCGCACAAAGGGGACTGGATACTGATACGCCCCGGGACCGTCCATGCCGCGGAGGGCGGCCTGCTGATAGCGGAAGTCTCGGAATCCTCTGACCTGGACTTCAGCCTGTGCGGATGGGAAGGGGGAAAAGACCCTGCATCAGTACGCCCTGTGCACCTGGAGGAAGCCTTCGACTTCATTGACATGGAAAAATATGACAGTGCAGACTGCCATACAGAAGGGTCCGGCGGCAGCGGCCATCCGGGAGGTGAAGTCACGGAAGAGCTTGTCAGCATACCGCAGTTCACCGTCTCGAAAATCACCGTACACGATCCGCTCAGCATCTCCAATGCCCATTCCGGCAGCTTTATCATATATATAGGTATAAACGGCGAAGCCGACATACAGGTCCCGGACACATCCCGGGACGGAAGCCGCCGCACGGAAAGCTACCGTCTGAAAAAGGGTTCGGCGCTGCTGGTCCCGGCCGACATGCCGGACTTCTTCATCGTTCCGTTGGAGCGTGATACGGAGCTCCTGGAAGTGAGGATGGACCGGAGGGAAGAGGCTGACAGCTATATCAACCCCGACACAGAGCCATACCTCGAAGGTGAAGACTACGAAGGGATAGAGACGACAAGCATTTAACCGACATCAGACTACAATGGCAGAAGAAACCAGAATAGACAAATACCTGTGGGCGATACGTGTATTCAAGACACGGACAGATGCCACGGACGCATGCAAAGGAGGCAAGATAAGGCTCAACGGCGCAGATGTCAAGCCGTCTAAGGCCGTCAAGCCGGGAGATGTCATCGCTGCACGCAAAGGAGCAGTCACATACACCTACAGGGTAGTAGAGACTGTGGAAAAACGGCAGGGGGCGAAACTCGTCCCCAGGTATGCGGAAAACATCACCCCGCAGGAAGAGCTCGACAAGCTGAAGGCACCGGTAGAGACTTTCTTCCTCAAACGCGACAGAGGGGCCGGACGCCCGACGAAAAAAGACAGGCGCCAGATGGAATCTCTCTGGGATTCATTGAGTTTCAATGACGTGCCGGACGATGTCTCCGACATGTTCGCATCGGAGTTCGGATTCGGCGGCCCCGATGATGATGAAGAATACGGCCAGGACTGAAGGCCGCGGGACTCACCTGTTGATGGTATTCTGTTCATACAAACCAGGAAGCCCGGCACTGCCGAGCTTCCCGATAAACCTGCAGTTCCTCGTCACCCTGTCCACTGACCGCCGTTTTTCAGCTTCAGCTACAGAAGACAGGCCACCGACAAAAACTACTTCAACCTCACCACCTCATCCTCCGACAGGCCCGTCAAAGATGATATCTGTGTAATATCCATCCCGGCGGCACGCATCGCCCGGGCAATTTCCTTTGCTTTCTCCAAACGGCCCTCCGCAAGACCGGATTCACGTCCCCTGGCCTCGCCGTCCTCCTTGGCGGTCTCAAGAATATTGTAGTAGTCCCGTTCCGTTATCATGTCGCTCTCGTATTGTAGTTTCTTCTCCGGACTGAACCGCGCTATCTCGCACGCCTCAAACAGCCGCTCAAACGTCCTGACCCTCAAACCATCCGGAAGCTCATGAAGCTTCCCCACATGCTTCAGCGAATAGCACCACTTCTCCTGTAGGCTCTCGCAACTATCCAACGGCTTGTCGAATCGGTCCAGTTCAGCAAAGATAAGAGAAATTTTCCCGGAAGGTATACTCCGAAAAGTAAACATCCTCCCACTCCGGCCCCGTATGACCATTCAGCAGTCCCCGCGTGCCAAGTATCCCGATGAAATAAACCGGCTCCTCTGGTTGTCGCCCCTCCTGGAGCGGAGGGCGCAGCCCGAAGTCGAGAAATCTGACCTTCCATCCACAGATTTCTCCGCTCGCTTCGCTCGGTCGAAATGACAGGAAAAGCTTCGCTCGGTAGGAATGACAGAAAGCTCGGTCGAAATGACAAAAGACTTCGTACCCGGCGGCAAATATAGAGCAAAAGAAAACCTGCAGACAAGGCCCTGACGGCTCCTGAATGCAGGTTTTTCTCTTTTTTAATGTTTTTTACGAATCTTTATGTTTCTACCGGCCAGACATGAACTCCACTGTCTCTGTAATCCACCGCTCCATATCCACAATATAGGGTGACATCATTCCTCCGTGTCCTGCATCAGGGTAGATGGAAAGCTTCTTGTCCGTGCCTTCCGGAAGTGCATTGTAGATTTTCTCTGACATCCATTGCGGGGTCCTGTCATCTTTCGCACCAACGACAAGCAGAATGGGTTTGGTGAATTTCGGGGCTATCAGGGCCGGCATCTGCCCACGCGGGAAATCGTCCGGCACGATAAGGTTTTCTTCAGTCTTTCCGGCCGGATGTCTCTCGACAAGAATCGGTATCTCCTCCTCAAATGACGATGGGGTAGAACTTAGAATACATCCTGCGACATTCCTGTTGTTGTAGGCTGTAATCATGCTCAAATAAGACCCTGTGGACCATCCCATCACAAAAATACGGTTGCGGTCCACCTCCCTCTGCCGCCTCACTGCCTTGAGTACGGCATCGTAATCATCAAGCATTTCCGTATAGCATAGATAGTTACTATCCATCTCGAACTCCGAGCTATCCCCGAATCCCCGCCAGTCAAACGTCACGACATTGAATCCGCCTGCCGCATAAATGGCCGCCAGCATGACCTGCTGGTAGGACATGTTCCCTGCATCGCCGTTGCAGATGACCAGAGTAGGTCTCCGGCTATCATCCAAAGTCCTGTAAGGCAGCATCTCCGACTGTCCCGCATCCTCCTCCGGCATATTCTGGGCAGGATAGAACCATGTCTCTATCCTGTACCCGTCCGCAGTCTCTACATCAAGTTCCTTATATATGAGCCCCATATTCTGCGGCAGTCGTACATATTTCCGGTCAGGGATGATGGCGGAGGACTCTATAGAAAAAAGAATCAGTATAATTGTCAACGGTATTATTCTCGTATTCATCATCATTTACTTAGAAACTGTTTTGAAATTTTTCAAAAAATCTTTTAATGGTCATATACTCAAAGGCAACTACCGGTCTCCCCGGACGTACATATTATCATAATTGATCATCAGCCGTCTGAACGACAGCACCATATCGGCCCCCAACGACCCGGACAGCAACTGGCTGTCGCCGTCCGTCCCGATGACTTCCGTTCCATAAAGCGTCACAGGGGTACCGGACAGGCTGAAACAGAATTCAGGAAGAGTCACAGCCCGGACCTGTGAAATGCCGCCGAACCCGCCCCTGCGGACGGTGTGCTCTTCCAGGCCGGACAGCGCATCAGGGAACTTACTGGCGAATCCGGTCCCGAGGTCGGATTTGACATTACCCGTATCAAAGACCATATCCAACGGCCTGGAACAGTACTCGATACGGACATTAGGAACATTGGAGGAAAGAAACATATTAGGCTCGCCCTCCGCTATCCGGTACGGGAAAAGGAATGCCCCAGCCGCGTTGTCTATAACAACTTCCCGGACATCTCTGATAAAATGATATCCGAGTACTCCGTCAAAAGTAAAGACGGAATCTACCTGTCCATCAGGCGGAGCGACCATGAAAACAGGGTTGTGGCATACAATGTCACCGATTTTCATAGAATCCGCCGTCGCCAGTTTTACATACCCTACCTCTATGCCGGAAACAGGGATGGAGTCCGCGACTATCTCCAGGCCGGCCTCTTCCGCATATTTTTCCGACACGAAATTTCCGAATGAACAGCCTGTGTCAAAGATATAGTCCCGTTTAACACCGTTTACCTCAACAGGTATATAAATGTGGTGCCCCTTTCCGACAGTTTCGCTCCGCATCGGCACGGAGACATCGTACGGAGGCCTTTCGACATAATGCGCCGGCACATTTGCAAGAGCCTTGCCTACACGCTCGATAAAAATAAAGCTGTAAAGGGATTCGAACGGAAGGACATCCTCCAGGGCTGCCACAAGAACCCCTCCGGCCTCACCTGCCTCCGCATACCGGCCCAGGTTCAGAAGATTCATGGCCCGCGATGCCGCCATTCCGAGTGAGGTCTCATCCCCGAGTTCATCCTGATGGAACCGGAGCAGGCTGTCCAGCGCCGTGGCCGCACTTTCCAGACGGTTGAAACCGATACCGAGCTGTGCCTCTGCGACAAGGTTCAGCATTTCCACACTGACCGAATCTTTCAGCTGCGGATACCGTTCCTTCAGCAGGAACAGGTCACCGCTGTTCAGTATCTCACCCATTTCCATATCCGCCCGTGTCTGCGAATAGGCCTGGCCGTATACCGCCATAAAGGAGACAATAAGGCATGATACTTTAAATAGAATCTTCATAACGAATTAATGTTTAATGATATTATCCGGAAAATCAATATTTTATCTTTCACATGCCGATACCAGAATCCTGAGAAAGCAGGGTCACAGCAAGCAGGATTCCGCTTACCGGCAAGACCTATTTTTCACCTATGTCATTATATCCTTTCGTTCATACTATACAGCGACCTCCGCTCCAGCTCAAGCAATGCCTTTTTCGCACCGAGACCGCCGGCATAGCCTGTCAGGGAGCCGTCGATGCCGATGACGCGGTGACAGGGGATGAAGACGGATATCGCGTTGGCTCCGTTAGCATTGGCGACAGCACGGACAGAAGCCGGACAGCCCAACGACTTTGACAAATCGCCGTATGACACTGTATTGCCATATGGTATTTCAAGAAGCCTCCGCCATACTTTCTTCTGGAAATCAGTGCCGGAGAAAAGCAACGGCACATCGAACCTCCTGCGCTGCCCGGCGAAATATTCATCAAGCTGCAAAGACGCTTCCCGGATGACATCCGAAGTGGCCTCCACATAGTCCGCACGGAGAATTTTCTTCAGTCTCCTGTCAACTGTGTCCCGTGGCCTTTCCACCGCCCAGTCGCACAGGCAAAGCCTGCCGCCGAACGAGCCGAGCAGCAGATCCCCGCACGGAGAATGGTATCGCTGCACCATGATGGTGGCGGACTCTGCCTCCACACAATTCCTGCCGCATTCCCTGAAAAATGCCTCCCTCTGCCCTGCCGGCAGACAGGCAATACCCTCCTCAAATCCTTTGAACCAGTCTGACAGTTCCATAAACACTTTAAAATCAATGAAACAGATATTTTGAAGCAAGCTCATGCACCTGCCTTATCCTTTTTGATAAAAGATCCCATGTGCTTATCTCGTCCGAGACAATGGAGGGAAATTTCTTGCTGATGTCCTTCAGTGCATTGCCGACAGCCTTGCAATGAAGGTCAAACGCCATCGCCAGAATTTCCTGGACTTTCCAGTCCGGATGCATGCTTACCGTATTTCTCATGAAATCTCCCATATCAGAAAACTTTTTACTGCCCCAAATTTAAGAAACTGTTCAAAAGCGGCAGTCTTATAAGGATGTACCGGAAAGCGCTGTGATGCAGGGCCTCAGGCGTCCGGTCTGTTTTTACGTTTCCTCACAATGACAGGAGAGACTGCAGTCACGGCCAGGACAAGCAGCCAAAGGTTGCCGGACAACGGATTATAGGCTTGCACAAGGTTTCCTAAGGTCTCTCCGGAGGCAAGACCTCCCGCAAACTCGAAAATGACGGTAAGGCATACCCATGCAGCACCTATGAGCCAGCTTTCCCCGGAAGTGCAGTTTTTCACAATCCTCGGGAAAAGGAGCCATGTGACAAGGAAAATGAGGATGCTCAGGATTATCCCGCTCAGGGGCAGGGCCCTGGATTCCCCGACAGCCTGCACCAGCACATACTCCCTCAACCCGCCATTGAGGATTGCGGCAGGGACAAAGCACATCCAGACGACAATGGATTTCAGCACATTCATAATATCCTATATATCACGACAATACAAGCAGACTCACCATACCGGATTTCCTGCCTCATAAGGCCGATATGGCGGCAGACACAAGCCCGGCAATTAATAAACGCAATGCTTTCATATAAAGACAACCATTCTATTTCCCCCAAATTTAAGAACCTGTTTTAAATTTTCCCAAAATTCTTTTAAGGATCTTTTCGGTGTAGATTCCATGATTTTTTCAGTCAGACAGCCATTTACGCGAACACGAAACAACACTTTCATAAAAGTGCTTTTCAATCAAAATTTCACTTCCACAAAAGTGTTTTTTGTATAAAAATTCGCTTTTATAAAAGTGTTTTTGAGAAAGGTATGTCGCAAGAACTCACCTCTCCCCTGCTGTCAGCTACAATGGTATTGACAGCAAGGTTGTCATACTGTATCAGCTTCCGTCCCACCGGAAGCATGTAGAATTCCTTGACACCGCTTGCTGTACGGCCCACATACCAGAGCATCAGCATATTGAATTTCAACCCATTACGCCTGCACATCCTTACAAGCCGCGACACATCAAGCGTCTTAATGAATGTGACCATCGGCATCGGCGCATCCATCCACATCTCGAACGCATACGCCCTGGATGTCCCTTTAGGGTCCACGTCTTTCATCATATTGGTCTCAGATATTGAGCTGCACATCGCGGCCGAACGGGGTCAGCGACAGACCGGCCATCTTGAAATGCTGTTTGCCGAACGGGATGCCTATTATAGTGATGCACAGCAGGATACCGAACAATACATGGTTGAGCCACGCCCACAGGCCCCCGAATATTACCCAGATGATATTCAGCGGGATGCGGATGCATCCGGCCGGGGAATCACCCTTCCGGACCTCGGAGCCGAAAGGCCACAGACACAGAATACCGATCTTGAATGTCTGCATGGCGAAAGGGATGCCCACGATAGTGACGGCCAGAGCCAGGCTTCCGGTGAAATAGCCTATGGCGGCCTCGAGCCCTCCGAAGATCCACCACAGCAGGTTTCCGATAATGCGCATAAACAGTACTGATTAAAATTACGGACAAATTTACTTTTTTCCCGTGGAAAAACTATCCGGATTTTCCGGAAAATATTTGCAGGGAACATCCCGCAGATTTATCTTTGCATGGCATGCAGGAAGATGGCCTACCTGGGCACATGGCTTGCAGCGGAACCATTAAAATATTGTACGACCAAATGATAGAACAGCACGCTGCCAATATTATGGACATGAATACCCATATGCGCATCGTCATGACATGCGCAGTGGTGGTCATTGCCTACCTCGTGGACTTCCTGTGCTGCAAGCTGCTCATCCCGGTCATCCGCAAGGTGGCTGTGAAGACGGCATTCAAGTGGGACAACTACATAACTAACGGCAAAGTCCTCCACAACGCCTTCCACCTCATTCCCCCGATCACATTCCAGGCGACCCTTCCCCTGCTGTTCCCGGAAGAATCCCAATGGACTGCACTCATTTCGAAAGCGCTGTACATATATATAATAATAGTGTTCTGCCGGTTGATCTGCGAATTCATCACATCCCTTTACGCCATTTCCAGCGAATCCGACGTCCTGCGGAACAAACCGATGAAAGGCATATACCAGCTTCTCAAGGTCGTGGTAGTATGCGTCGGAGTGATCCTGATAATCGGGGCGCTCATAAACAAGGACTTCACTGCCCTGCTTACCGGACTTGGCGCTATGGCCACAGTACTGATGCTTGTCTTCAAGGACACCATCCTCGGAGTGGTGGCGGGTGTACAGCTATCGGCCCACGACATGCTGCGGCCCGGGGACTGGATAGCGCTCGAAAAATACGGAGTGGACGGGATTGTCGAAGATGTGACAATGAACACTGTAAAAGTGAGGAACTGGGACAAGACCATCACTACCATCCCTCCCTACATACTTGTGAGCGATTCCTTCAAGAACTGGCGCGGCATGTGGGAAAGCGGAGGGCGCAGAGTAGCCAGGTCCATACGCATCGACATGAATTCCATACGGTTCTGCACCCCGGAGGAGATCGGGCGTTTCGCAGCGGAACCCTGGGCCAAAAGAATGACCATCAGCGAAAAGACAGTGAACCTGAAACTCTTCAGGGCCACCACCGAGGACTATCTCCGCAGCTTGTCAGGAATCAACAGCGACCTCATGCTCATGATCAGACAGCTGGAACCCACATCGGAAGGCCTGCCCCTGCAGTTCTATTTCTTCACTGCCGCGAAAGACTGGGTGCCCCATGAGCACCTTGCCGCGGAAGTGATGGAACATGTGATAGCCTCACTGCCACTGTTCGGCCTCAGGATATACCAGAAGCCGTCAGGCCTTGACCTGGAAAGGGCTTCGCTCTCATGACACCTGCCAGGACTTCACGGATTTTTCTCAGGCCATGACATAAGACGGGAAGAGACTGTCGGTGATGTCCCTGCTGCTGAGTGTGGAAGAGGCCGATTTCGTCTGGCTGAAAGAAAAGACAGAGGCGACATCCGGTAACCTGAGCGTACAGATAGACAAGCTCGCCGAAGCGGGATACATCAGTGTCCGCAAAGAGATTGTCGGGAAAAAGCCGCGCACTACATGCGCCATGACCGAGAAAGGCCGTCAGGCTATGGACGTATATATCAGCACTCTGAGAGAATACCTCCATATCTGAGCGATGGCCGCAGACGCCTGCAGACCCAGCATGCCATGAGGGGTATCCGGCCAGAATGAGAGAGGGGGCCATGCTACCTGCACGGTCCCCTCTCTTGGCTTGCGACACGTATGGAGCCGTCTTGACCTACCAGCGGTCAGGATCGGCATCTATCTGCTTAAGAAGCTCCCGGACAGCCACTTCCAGCTGTTCGTCACGTCCTTCTATGATTTCTTCCGGCTTGTTCCTCACGAGGAAGTCAGGCTCAAGCTGCGAATTCTCCAGGTAATGCCCGTCACGGGTCCTGTAGCCTATGACAGGGATTCCGAAATACATTGAAGGGTCCTGGAGTGTCTCCCAGTTCACGGAAGTCATCGTTCCCGGGACCGGCATCCCGACTATCGAGCCGAGCCCCTGGTGCTGATAGACCCACGGGGTGCCATGTGCGTTGGAGTAGTTGTCCTCGCTGACAAGCATGATGGAGTGCTTGTTGTACCTGCGGGACGGCATGTCGCACACGACAGTGCCCTGGATGACCTGCTCCAGATACTTCTCCCCGCTGAAAAGGATCTCAATGTCCTCGTGGAGACGTCCGCCGCCGTTGTGGCGAGTATCTATCACAATCCCGTCACGCAGGTTGTATTTGCCCAGGATGTCGGCATATACGTCACGGTAGCTTCCGTCCGCCATGGAACGGATATGTACATACCCGAGGCGTCCTCCTGAAAGGCTGTCCACAGCGGCTGCACGGCTCTTGACCCACCTGCGGTACAGCATCTCGTTCTGTTCCCCGGCGGAGACAGGCTTGGCGACCTCCTCCCAGCGCTCCTTAGAGGCAGGGTCATAGAAAGAGAACAGCACCTGGACACCCTGCTTGCCGTTTATCAGAGGGAACCAGTCCTCCCCTGCCACCACCGGCTCGCCGTCTATCTTTTCGAGGACAGTCCCCTTCTTCACCTTCGACCCGGCCACGGAGAACGGGCCGCCCTCCAGCACTTCGTCTATTTCCAGACCGTCGCCGTCATATCCCTGGTCGAAAAGCAGCCCGAGGGCCGGGGTCGGCTTCTCTGCAGGCACTCCCCTGTAGCCGGACCCGGTATGGGAGACGTTCAGCTCGCCGAGAATCTCGGAAAGCATCTCGGAGAAGTCATAATTGTTGTTGATATGGGCAAGGAAAGGCTCATAGTCCTTCTGCAGGCGGTCCAGGTCCACTCCATGATAGTCCGCACTGTAGAATTTACGTTTCTCCTGCTTGAACACATGGTCGAACATGTACGCTCTCTCGGCGGCCCGGTCAAGATCCATTTCCATATTGAAGTCGACAGGCTTCAGCTGCTTGTCTCCCAATGACATGACCTGAGGACGGTATCCGAGGATGTAAAGGTTCTTCCCTTCATTGTCGATGTGCATCGCACCGGCAGGGACTCCTTTTTTCACAAGGGAAATCTCCCCTGTCCTTGGCTTGAGCTCCCACAGGTCGACGCCTTTCTCGAAGGAACTCAGGAAATACAGTGACTCGCCGTCCTCTGTCATGGCTGCGGAAACCAGGCTGGAGGACATCGGGGTAAGGCGCATCACCCGGTCTTCAAGGCCGTCCAGCTCCACGGGGATGGTCTTGTCCTCCTCCTGTTTATCTTCCTTTTCACCGTCCTTGTCCTTTCCGGCATCTCCATCCTTCTTCCCTTTCCTGTCCTTGGTGTCTTTCTCCTCCTGCGCTTCTTTCTCCTTCTTCTCCGCAGCCTCTTTCTTCTCCTTGTAAAGGGCGTATTCCTCCTCGGACATGTTGAACTCGTCGTATGCCTTGCGGTTCATGAAAGCAATGAACACGTCATCCTGGCTGCCCCACGAGGCATGGGAGCGGAGTCCCAGCCTGTTGGAGACGAAGATAACGGCATTCCCGTCCATCACCCACTGCGGAGAGACATCTATATACCCGCTGCTGGTAACATTGTGAATACTGTCTCCGCCGGCTGCCGAGACGATACCGATGTCGCTGTAAGGGTCGCGGCGGTTTGTAATCAGAGTCAGGGCAAACCATTTGCCGTCAGGGGACCAGTCATACTCGAACTCCCCGTAATGCTGGCTTCCGTCGGTGATCTGGCGGACCTTTCCGGTCCCGAGATCAAGGACCTTGAGTATATTGCGGTTTTCCAGGAACGCGAGTTCCTTGCCGTCAGGAGAGAATGAAGGATATGTCCTCTCGGCCTTGGTGTCCTTGAAAAGAGGTTCCTCGTCTATCAGGGTGGCGTATGCGAAATGCAGGTCATCCTCCCTCTGCATGGTGGCCTTGTAGAGATTCCAGCGGCCGTCTCTCTCGGAAGCATAGACAATGGTCTTGCCGTCAGGGGAAACGGTCAGTCCCTCCTCCGCCTCTGCCGTATGCGTAATCTGCCTGGTGGTGCCGTATTCATCCGTGGTGGCGAACACCTCGCCGCGGCTCAGCAGGACGATCTCCTTCCCGTCGTCGGACACCGCCATCTCGTCCACGCCTCCCGGCCTTATAGAGGATGGATACTCAGGGCTGTCCACGGAAATGGACACATGCACCTTCCCGGGTTTCCCGCCCTCGGTCATGGTATATATCTCACCTCTGTATCCGAAACAGAGCGTACCGTTTTCCGCACGGCTGAGGAAGCGGACCGGATGCCCCTCAAAATGGGTAAGGGCCGTGGCGTTTTCCGCATCGTCCACAGAGGCCGAATAGACATTGAACGACCCTCCGTCGCGCTCGCTCAGGAATACCATCCTCCCGTCACCGGCAAAGACAGGGTCCCGGTCCTCCCCGGGATTGGCGGTAATACGGGTATGTGTCCCTTCCTCTGCATCATAATAATAGATGTTGCGTGCCACAGAGGATGTATGGTGCTTGCGCCAGATGTTCTCGCTGCCTGTACGGTCATAATACAGGAATGACTCCCCGTCAGGTCCGAAGCTCACGGAGCATACAGGAGTGGCTGTCACCAGTTCCGGACGCCCGCCTCCTGACTTTACCCGGTAAAGTTCTGTAACCCAAGACGATGACCACATCGCACTTGATGCCGGGTCCTGGATGGCGGCAGAAAAATAGATATACTTGTCGTCAGGCGAGAATGCCAGAGGTGTCTCGGTACCGGAATGGGTGGTGATCCTCACGGCGTTGCCGCCCCCGGTCCCGACTGTGAAGATATCCATGCCCCCGAAACGGTCGGAAACGAATGCTATTGTCCTGGAGTCGCTGGACCATACAGGCTGCGACTCGAATGAAGCGGATGAGGTAAGGCGCACCGCCTCCCCTCCGGATACAGGTACATAGTAGATATCCCCTCTGTACGAAAAGGCTATCATGGTCCCGTCCGGGGAAATCTTCGGATACCTCATCCAGAGAGGTGCACCGCCCTCATCTGCAGGAGCGGCGGCCGAGACGGCCATTCCCCCGCACAGGAGGATGGCCGCAAACATCAGATAAACGTGTCTTTTCATGCGAATATAAACCAATTTAAATCTCACCTGATTCTCAAAACGGCAAAATTAAATAAATTCATTAAAATGACTTTAATAAAAATTCAAGCAGCTTCCCATATAAGAGGAAAAAACATATATTTGCATCCGCCGGAGAAACACCGGACCTGCACGTGCTTACGGCACATTATACGGACAATTGAAATTTAAAGATATAATGAAACATCTCAAAGTATTCATCTTCACCGCAATGGCAGCCCTTTCGCTGTCATCGTGCGGAATTACGGGCCACCAGGTATCCAACTACAACGTGGCACAGACCCAGCTGCAGCTCTCGCAAAAGAATTTCAAGGTGGTGGGCAATGTAGAGGGTTCTTCCCACGCGACCTATGTGCTGGGTATAGGCGGCATATCCAGACGGGCGATAAAGGAAAACGCCATCGCGGACATGTACAGGAACGCCAACCTCACAGGTGCCCAGATGGTCACAAACATCACCACAACGGTAAAGCGCCGCTTCTATCTGTTATGGAGCCAATACGACTACATAGCTTCAGGCCAGATAATCGAATTCACGGAATAACCGCTATAAAAATCCTTCAGAATGAAAAGACTTGCACTTTTTATCATTCTGCTCACAGCCTGTGCAGCTGCAGCAGAAGCACAATACAGAATAGACGTAATCACCCTGAAGAACGGGGCGGAGCTGAAAGGAGAGATAATAGCCAGGGATTCCTCGTACGTCATATTCAAGACCGCCGACGGGACCCTCACCAAACAGATACAGACATCGGAAATAACCTCTGAGAGCCGGCAGGAGCTTTCCGCATCGCAGTACAGGGAGATAGGCGGAGACATCCCGAAGGTGTTTACCCCGTCATCAAGGGAAAAAGGGTACGGCGCATACATCGACATTCTGGCCGGCACTTCCGACATGTACCCCGGATGGTTCGACCTGACCACCTCGCACGGATATTTCATCACTCCGCAGATATTTGTCGGAGGAGGTGCCGGACTGAGCCTGAAGCTCGCCTATACCGGGTATGGATATGATGGAGCCATACGGCGCACATCAATGTCAGTGCCGGTATTCGCTACGGCAAGGTATTATTTCATAAACAACAGGAAATGCAGCCCCTACATTGACGGCAAGGCCGGGTACGCCATACCTGTTTATGATGCCATAGACGCCACAGAGGCATACAACACATCTATAAACGGCGTATTCCAGTACAGGGCAATCCGGTCCAAAGGATTCTATTTCAACATCTCTGTCGGAGTCGAGATAAACAGGTTCACACTCTCCCTGGGACTCACCGGGACGAACTCGCAGGATATAGAGTTCAATGAAGACCTCTACATCGACTATCCGGACATGACGTCCAGCCGCTGGACCGGATACAGCAACTTTTACAGATACATGGATGCAGCCTGGTTCATAAATTTCGGCTACCGGTTCTGAAATAAGCGGATTTCAGCGGCTTCTGCCGGAGGCCTCCGATGGGAATGACTCAATTGATTTTTTTACATGACAGACAGGAGCAGGACAATAGATATAATGGGAATCGTCAACCTGACGGACAATTCCTATTTCGCGCAGAGCCGGTGCCTCGGTCCGGACGGGGAGCCGGACATGGACAGGGTGCTGGAGCGCACAGGGAGAATGATAGATGAAGGGGCCTCGATCATAGATATCGGGGCATGCTCGACACGGCCGGGGTCGGAACCGGTCGGGGAGCAGGAGGAATGGAGACGGCTTCGCCCGGCACTGAAGGCGATAAAAGATGCTTTTCCGCAAGTGCAGATCTCGGTGGACACATACTGGAGTTCAGTGGTGCAGAACACATTCGACCTTATAGGTCCGTTCATAGTCAATGACATATCAGCCGGGGAGGACGACCCGGAAATGCTCGGGACAGCAGGAAGCCTCGGTCTGACATACATCGCGATGCACAAGAGAGGCACACCCAAGACCATGCAGTCACTATGCAGCTACAAAGACGTGACAGGCGAGGTGCTGGAGTATTTCCGGGAGTTCGGGCAGAAGGCTGATGAAGCAGGTATAAAGGACTGGATACTTGACCCCGGGTTCGGATTTGCAAAGACCGTTGAGCAGAATTACAGGCTGCTCAGCGAGCTGGAGCGGTTCAGCTGCCTCGGGCGGAGAACCCTGGTGGGAGTATCGCGGAAAAGTATGATATACAAGCTTTTCGACATCACCCCAGAAGAATCCCTGCCACAGACCCAGGTGCTGCATCTGGCGGCTTTGGAGCGCGGTGCGGACATTCTTCGTGTTCACGATGTGGCTGAGGCGGCAAGGACTGTCGCCGTGTGGTCGCGGCTGGCGGATGCACACCTGCAGTAGAGCATTTCATGCAATACATTGATTATAAGACCATTTAAAAGACTGCCGATTTCCAGGTGTGACATTCCGATGCACACCTGCAGTGCCGGAACGGCATTGCAGAGCCTTAGAAGGCATATCATTCACTGCAGGTGTGTTGCAAAATGTTACACCTGCAGTAGTCACAACCCTATAATATATTGACAATTAATATGTTCCCAAAGAGCCTTCACTGCAGGTGTGCATGCACTACTCGCAATAAGGCCTAAAGTCTGCCGGTGGCAGCGATGCTGTAAGGAGACGTCCTATGTACAGTATGGGACTGGCACGACGGGAAGAGACCGGCTTCTGCGGTATTTGGCCTGGCGGCCACATATTCGGTTGCGCCTCGGTAATGAAAGCCTGACGGCTTTATGACATATCCATACCGCAGCTTCCATGAGGCCTGCGGTCTCCTGTCTGCTGCGGTATGGATATGTCAAATGCTTTCGCATTTGCATTACTCTCGGCTTCTGCGTATATTTGCACCGGAAAATTCCGGAAAAAAGAAATACCATGGATAACCACGCTTTACTCGCAGTCTCCCCCATTGACGGGAGATACGCGCGCCAGACGGCACCGCTCAGGGAATATTTCAGCGAATACGCGCTCATACGCTACAGGGTACGGGTCGAAATAGAATATTTCATCGCCCTGTGCGAAATCCCCCTTCCGCAGCTTGCGGACTTCGACCACAGCAAGTTCGAGGCACTCAGGGACATCTACAGAAGCCTGACCCCTGAGGAAGCGGCCAGGGTGAAGGACATTGAGAAAGTCACCAACCACGATGTCAAGGCAGTGGAGTATTTCATCAAGGAAAGGTTCAAGGAACTCCATATAGAGAAATGGGGCGAATTCGTGCATTTCGGGCTCACCTCCCAGGATATAAACAACACCTCCGTACCCCTTTCACTGAAAGAGACCGTGGAGAACGCCTTCCTGCCTCTGGTGAACGAGGTGCTGGACACCATAAGGTCGATGGCGGAGCAGTGGAAGGACATCCCGATGCTGGCCAAGACGCACGGACAGCCGGCATCCCCGACACGCCTCGGGAAAGAGTTCAAGGTGTTCCAGGTACGTATTGAGGAGCAGCTCCGCCAGCTCTCTCTGCTGAGCTACCCGGCGAAGTTCGGAGGTGCTACAGGCAACATGAACGCCCACAAGGTGGCCTACCCCGGCATCGACTGGATATCATTCGGGGACAGGTTCGTGGCCTCACTGGGACTGAAGAGGTCATTCCCTACCACGCAGATAGAGCACTATGACAACCTTGCGGCCATATTCGACAACATCCGCCGCATCAACACCATACTCATAGATTTCTGCCGCGACATATGGACCTACATCTCCATGGAGTATTTCCACCAGAAAGTCAACAAGAACGAAGTCGGCTCATCGGCCATGCCACATAAGGTGAACCCTATCGACTTCGAGAACGCGGAAGGCAACCTCGGCGTGGCGGACGCTGTGCTCACCCACCTGTCCATGAAGCTGCCTGTATCAAGGCTGCAGCGGGACCTGACAGACTCTACAGTGCTGAGGAACGTGGGAGTGCCGTTTGCTCATGACATGATAGCCCTGAACTCATTGAAGAAAGGACTCGGGAAGCTGATACTAAACGAAAAAGCCATCGAAGCGGATCTCGAGAGGAACTGGGCGGTGGTAGCCGAGGCGATACAGACCATCCTGCGCAGGGAGAACTACCCCAACCCTTACGAGACCCTGAAGGCCCTCACAAGGACAGGCGAGGCCATCAACCACGAGACCATAGCCAGCTTCATCGAGACTCTCGACGTGAGCGAAAGCGTGAAGGAGGAGCTGAGGACCATCACCCCGCAGAATTACACAGGATTTTAATCTCCTTCAATGATATATACATCATCGCCAGGCTGAGCGAAATAGAACTGTTCCCTGGCGAATTCCTCAAGTGTATCACGGTCGGATGTGAGCATCTTTATACGCTGCTCCATCCGGTCGATTTCTTCATTGTACATCCTTATCTGCTTCTCCTGGCTCCGGATCTCGATGCCGGACTGTATCCAGCGGATTACATTGGTTCCTGGCTTGAATATCATCATAAGGATGAACACGGCAGTGGCGACTGCCGCGAATTTGAAGAAACCGCCGTGCGGACCGTTGAATATTTTACCAGGCCATGCCACTTTTTGCCGTCCGATGTAATTTTCTGCACAAAAATAGCTATTTTTGGAAGATTTTTGAGCCGTTTTTCGGCAAAAAACATTGAACAACTATATAAAACATTAAAACATAATAAGATGAAACCAACACTCCTTGTTCTTGCTGCCGGAATGGGCAGCCGTTATGGCGGACTGAAACAGATGGACGGGCTTGGCCCGAACGGTGAGACCATCATCGACTATTCCATTTACGATGCAGTACAGTCAGGCTTCGGAAAAGTCGTTTATGTAGTAAGGAATTCATTCAGGGACCAGTTCGAGCAGCTGGTTAAAGAAAAATACAGCCATGTGAAATGCACTGACGGGACTCCGCTCCAGTTCGAGTTCGTAATCCAGGAGCTCAACAAGATTCCGGCTGGATACACGCTAAACCCTGAAAGGCAGAAACCGTGGGGTACAGCCCATGCCGTGCTTATGGCCAAAGACGTGATAAAGGAGCCGTTCGCAGTGATCAACGGCGACGACTACTACGGGAAGGAATCGTTCAAAATACTGGCAGACTGGCTCAGGGCACATGAAAACTCCACCGGACGCTACTGCATGGTAGGCTTTGAGCTTGACCATACGCTTTCCGAATCAGGCGGGGTATCCAGGGGAATCTGCAAGGCTGACGCAGACCACATCCTCACACATGTGGAGGAGCACCACAACATCGCCAAGGCCGAAGACGGCAAAGTATACGGAGACAACAGCAAGGGAGAGAAAGTCGAGCTCGACGGCAAGGCCCTCGCATCCATGAACATGTGGGGATTCACCCCTGACTATTTCGAAAAGAGCGGGAAGATTTTCGAGGACTTCATCGCAAAGAACATCAACGAGCTCAAGGCCGAATTCTACATCCCTTACGCCATAGACTGCATGATAAAGGAAGACAGCGCCAAGACCGAGCTTCTCTCCACCCCGTCGCACTGGTTCGGTGTGACATTCAAGGAAGACAGGGCGGGCGTAGTGGCCAAGTTCCAGGAATTCGCGGACAAGGGAGTATATCCGACACCTCTGTATAATAAATAAACACACCCTGACAGCCATGTCAAAGATCATCCGCCGCCCGAGCAGGAGGTCATACGACCTGCTTTCCGGCTTCTCATATTATACACCGGGTCCAGGAGGCTGCCTGATGCTGCTCCTGATGCTGCTCATCGGGGCATGCGTGGGGAACCTGTTCACATTACTGCTCATGACGGTATCTGATGCCAGTACAGCGGCGGACTACGGGATGCTGATATCCTATCCGGTGATGTTCCTCCCGGCAATGTGGTACGCATCGTACCAGAGCAGGCGGAACCAGTTCTTCGACACGGGATATGCCATCGACAGCAGCCATTTCGGGAGACTGAAAGGATGGGGCATGGCGGTAATGGCCGCCGTGGTCACCCTGGCAGGGAGCATGCTTGTGGACCCGCTGTCCGAAGCGCTTCCGCCTATGCCTGAACATCTGAAGGAAATGTTCGAGAACATGATGCAGGACAGCCCGTTGTGGGTGACAATAGTCTCGACAGTCATCTTCGCCCCGTTTTTCGAGGAGTGGCTATGCCGCGGGATGGTGCTCAGGGGACTGCTGCAGAAAGTGCACCCGGCCTGGGCCATGATACTGTCGTCACTGTTCTTTGCCGTGATTCACCTGAACCCGTGGCAGGCGATACCGGCATTCGTACTGGGGATGCTCTTTGCATACGTGTACTACCGGACAGGCTCATTGAAGCTCACCATGCTCATGCATGCGGTGAACAACCTTTCTTCTGTACTCCTGAGCCAGTCCCCAGTCATACAGGAGCTCGGGATGGACGCATCCCTGCTCGACGTCTTTCTTGAGAAATGGCAATACGTCGGACTGATGGCGGCCAGCCTGTTCATCATCGTGATTTTCATCGACATTGTCAGGAAGAACATACCTCTTGCCTCTGAGAGGGGTAACTGCGATTCCATTGACCCCGAAGGCATGGTGAAACCAGAGCAGCAGGGATAGGACAACAATCCTACGGAAGCTGTCATGAAAAATAAAAGCCGTTTGATTTTCCGTTCTCCGGAAAAAATCAAACGGCTTTTATTTTTTCAGCATATAATCATTTGGAATTACCCCCCCCCGTTTTTATACTTTTGCAGCCGATTCAACAATTATAGATATGAAAGAATTTGCAGTAGTCACCGGTGCCGGGACCGGGACCAGGCTCGGGAGATGCTTTGCCCTGGAACTTGCAAGGCACTGGAATATCTGTCTGCTGTATCCATCCGGGGCCTATGAAGACCAATCCTGATGTGACACACCGGATTGAACAGCAGGGCCGCAGGGAAAGCCGGTGATATGCTGAAATCCGTATTCGGGATCAGGACCGAATTGTCCTCTGTAAATATGGAGATGCTGTGTACAGGAAACTACATCGGCTGCCGCAAGGCAGCCAGGGAGCTCGGATTCAGAAGCCGCCCCGTCTCCGATGCCGTAGACGAGGCGGTCGCATGGTTCAGGCACGCCGGGATGATATGACCGGGCCGGCCTTATTTTTCCCTCTGCTCTATCACGCAGTCCGCCGGGGCCTCGATATTCCCGTCTATGGTCACCGAGCCGACCCTGTCGGCGATTATACGGCCTGATGTCGGGTTCTTGATATTGGTGATGGCCCCCCTGATGTCCGCCTGCAGGGTGGAGTATTCGAAAGCCCTGTCGCAGGACGCGTCGAACGTACAGTTCTCGAGGACAAGGTCATGCGCATGGCACAGGGGCTGCTCGCCGGAGATATGGCAGTTCACGAGCCTGAGGTTGCGCGAGTGCCACCCGAGGTACTCCCCGTTCAGTTCCGAATCGTAGATAGTCACATTATCCACCTCCCAGAAAGCATCCTTGGTAGTGATTTTCGCATTGTGTATCTCCACATTCTTCACATACTGGAAGACATATTTGCTGTCGCTCTCGAGCCCGTCGACATATATGTCGCTGCTGAACATGAACGGATATGTGCCGCCGTGGAGCTTCAGGTTCCGGGCGTTGATGCGGGTGCACCTCCAGAATACCTCGTCGGCGTCATTCATCACCACATTCTCTATGTCGATGTCATTCATCTCCCTGAACATCTTCGGCGCATCGATCACTGTGCCGGACATCTGGAGATGGTCGGAATACCAGAGCGCCGAGCGCCCGCCGACAGCGAAGTAGCAGTCCCTGATAGTGAAGCCGTGCACATGCCAGAAGGGATAGTTCCCCTCGAAACGGCATCCGGTAGCGATAATATTGCTGCACTTCTTGATGGCGGACTCCCCTTCCCTTATTGTAACATTGTCCAGATGTACATCATGGACGCCGAACAGAGGACGTTCTCCCCCGAATTCCTTATCTTTTATCGTTTGCATAACCGTTTTTGTTTTTCGCTGCAAATATACATTGTTCTGATATTATCCTGATAAATGAATTACCGAAATAATTACCCTTATTACGGATAGTCCGGCCGCAGCGGCAGGGCATACCTTTGAATCACAGCCGGGAAAACCTGCCGTAAGTGAGCATCCTCCATATCCGTTCAAGGGGGCCGAACCGGAAAAACTTCAGCCAGCAGAGGCTGAATACCGTCTGGAAGGCATAGACGGCAAGCACTGCCGTTTCCGTACAGACAAGTCCTACAGAAGCCCCGAGGCCCAGCCCGATGCCGTAGAACAGGAACATCCCGATAAGGGACTGGCCGATGTAGTTGGTCAGTGCCATCCTGCCAGGTGCGGCAAGCAGTCTCCACAAAACCAGGTCTTTCCATTTGAGGTAAAGCAGGCATATCCCTGACATATAGGCGAATCCGAGAGGATAAACGCTCGTCAGGTACAGCATGCTGTGGACGGCAAGGCCGAGCGGATGGTGCTGCATACAGCTCCACGCGTACACAGCCGAAAGCGGAAGGCCGGCCGCCGTGCCGCAGAGGAATATCTTCTTCAGCCACCGCCTCCTGCCGTCAAGGTCGGCGAATATGCGCTTCCTGCCTATATAGAAACCTATGAGGAACAGTCCCAGCACCTTGAAATACCTGTTCCCGTCTACCAGTTCCTGTACCCTCACCAGGGCGCCCTGCAGAAGGAACCGGAATACGGAACCATAGTCCTGGGCGTCACGGAGCCAGTAGGCGAAGTTGCCGTCCGTAATGCCGTATTTGGCGCAGGTCGCCTGCTGGAGCGCCACGACAGGGGCGGAAAGGTATGTCCCGGTGACCCAGCACAGCGTGTCCACAGCCACAGGGATAACGAGCAGGGCCGCGGCCCAGCAGAGCAATGCCCGGTCAGAAACCTTCCTGAACAGAGGCAGGAGCATCCCCGTCAGGGCATAGAGCATCAGGATGTCCCCGCTCCATATGAACATCAGATGCAGGAATCCTATCAGCACCAGGACAGCCATGCGGCGGTAGAAGATACGGAAACCGTTGACGCCTTTCCGCTCCGCATTGGAGATGATTATGGAGAATCCTATGCCGAAAAGCAGGGTGAAGATTGTGTAGAATTTACCGTCCACGAAAAAGTACAGCAGGAAGCGCATCACTCTGTCGGCCCCTGCAGAAGGGAAGGCGGCCGCGGCTTCAGGCCTGAGGAACGTATATAGGGAGAACTCCGGGAAGTTCGCCATGCATATCCCAAGCAGGGCAAAACCCCTGAGGGCATCGAGGATAATGTACCGCCGGGATGTCTTCACCGGAGAAAGGCTTCCTGTATCCATATAATTCCGTTTTATTGTTTCCAGTTAAAAATCTTGCAGTATTCGCGGGCGCAAAGATAATACGCAGTCTGGAATTTTTCCAAATGAGAAAGGAAATCCCCCATAAAATCTATAGTGTGAAAATCAGGACAGCCTCCAAATACTTCCGGCGGAATGTTCTCTATTTGCAAAATGATTGCTAATATTGCATCCGCATTCCGGACAGGACCTGCCTTTCCTTTCGGAAGAAATGAAGCCGCTTTATGGCCACATCCGTATATTGTCCGGAAATCTGACATGTTTTTAATGCCAATACAGAAAACAATAAAATGAAAACCACTGCTTTACTCATGACATTGGCCGGACTTGCGCTGCCGGCGAGCGTATTCGCCGCATGCACGGCAAAGACTGACGAAAACGGAGAGAGGGAAATCGCCGTCAAGGAATACACCAACCCCGTAATCGACAGGAGCGCACCCGACCCTACAGTGATAAGGGACAAGGACGGGACATTCTATCTCTACGGGACGGAAAACACACGCAACATTCCGATTTTCAAGTCAAAGGACATGGTGACATGGGTATTCGCCGGCACCGCGTTCACAGACGCCACCAGGCCTTCCTGGGACGGGAAACACAGCCTCTGGGCACCGGAAATAAGATATATCGACGGGAAATATGTGCTCTACTACTCCTGGGCGAGATGGGGTGATGAATGGAACAGCAATGTCGGGGTGGCAGTATCCGCATCCCCGGAGGGCCCGTTCAAGGATCTCGGCTGCCTGATAGACTCAAAAGAGATAGGCGTGCAGAACTCCATCGACCAGTTCTACATAGAGGACAAGGGGAAACATTACATGTTCTGGGGAAGTTTCCGCGGCATATATGCTGTGGAGCTTGAAAAAGACGGGCTGTCCGTGAAGCGCGGAAAGGACGGTGAACCGGTCCTGAAGAAGCAGGTATGCGGGACAGCCTTCGAAGGCGTAAACATCTACAAGAAAGGGAAATACTACTATCTGTTCGCCTCAGTCGGCGCATGCTGCAACGGGGCCAAAAGCACATACAAGACAGTCGTAGGAAGGTCAAAGGACATCCTCGGGCCGTATGTAGACCGGAACGGCAAGGACATGCTGGACAACGGGTACGAACTTGTGCTCCAGGGCAATGCGACATGGGCAGGCCCGGGCCACAACTCCATCATCCAGACGGATGACGCCGGACAGGAATGGCTGATATACCACGGCTACATGAAAGCGACTGCAGATAAAGGCCGCGTAGTCCTCCTGGACAAACTGCAGTGGACAGAAGACGGATGGCCTTATGTCGAAGGCAATGTACCTTCGGACAAGGCTGAGGCCCCGGTAATAAAAGGCCTTTGAGTACAATACGCAAGATCAGGATAAAATCAAGTAGAACCAAGTCGGTAGGCCGTCATGACAGACAATACGGAAAGGCCTGAAAAAATCATCGTGCACGGGGCCAAAGTGCACAATCTTAAAAACATAGATGTCGAAGTACCTCTGAACAGGATAGTCGGAATCGCCGGAGTCTCCGGCTCCGGCAAATCCTCGCTCGCACTGGGGGTGCTGTATGCCGAGGGGTCGAGGCGCTATCTGGAATCGCTTTCGACCTACACCCGGCGCAGGATGACACAGGCGGCCAGGGCCGATGTGGACGAGGTCCTTTATGTGCCTGCATCACTGGCAATGCACCAGAGGCCCGGCATCCCCGGGATACGCAGCACTTTCGGGACAGGGACAGAACTACTTAACAGCTTGAGGCTCATCTATTCCCGTCTTGCCAGCCACAGATGCCCCAACGGACATTACCTCCAGCCGTCACTGCTTGTAGCGGCAGGACAGGAACTGGTCTGCCCGGAGTGCGGGGAGCATTTCTATGCTCCTTCGGCGGAAGAACTGTCTTTCAACAGCCAGGGAGCATGCCGCAAATGCGACGGCACCGGGACTGTACGCACAGTGGACGAATCGACCCTGGTCCCGGACGAGACCCTGAGCATAGACGAGGGGGCGGTAGCTCCATGGAACACCCTCATGTGGTCGCTCATGACAGATGTGTGCAGGGAGATGGGAGTGCGCACCGACATACCTTTCAACCAGCTGACAGACAAGGAAAGGGACATCGTATTCCACGGTCCGGCGGAGAAAAAGCATATATTCTACAAGTCAAAGAACACGAACCAGGCCGGTGAGCTCGACTTCACATACTACAACGCCGTCTACACCGTCCAGAACGCACTGGCAAAAGTCAAGGACGAAAAAGGGATGAAGCGGGTCGAGAAGTTCCTGAAGACTGAAACATGCCCGGAATGCGGAGGATCCCGTCTGTCGGACGCCGCGAGGGCGCCCCTCGTGCGCGGCATCTCCCTTGCCGAAGCCTGCCGGAAGACCCTCAGTGAGCTGGTGGACTGGGTAAAGGGCATCCCGGAGACACTGCCGGAGGAGATGAGGCCGATGGCAGTAAACATCTGTGAATCCTTTCTGGATGCGTCCCGCAGGCTTCTGGACCTGGGCGTGGGATACCTCAGCCTGGACAGGGCGGCCTCGACCCTCTCCACAGGGGAGAGACAGAGGATGCAGCTGGCCCGTGCCGTAAGGAACCGCACCACAGGTGTGCTCTATGTACTGGACGAGCCGTCCATAGGACTGCACCCGGCCAACATAGTCGGGCTCGCCGGTGTCATGAAGGACCTGATAGCCGACGGGAATTCTGTCGTACTTGTCGACCATGACACACAGATACTTTCAGAATCCGACCATATAATAGAGATGGGGCCCGGGGCGGGCTCGGCAGGAGGCAGGGTCATCGCTGAAGGCTCAATCCCTGAGATAACAGGCAATCCGGTGTCCGTGATTGGCCCTTTCCTGGCTGGCAAGGCCGATGTCATGTGCCGCCCGCGGACATCCGCGGATGTATTCTGGAATGGATGCATACACATGTCCACCGGCCCTATCCACACAGTAAAGCCGCTTGAGGTGGACATCCCGAAAGGGAGGCTGACAGTGGTCACAGGCGTTTCCGGGTCAGGGAAGACCACACTTGTGCTCGAAAGCCTCATCCCGGCCCTGCAGGCATGTACCGGCAGGGGCAGGATGCCTGAGCACGTGCGGGAAATCCGGGCCGGGGGAATACGCCAGGTCAAGCTGATTGACGCCTCCCCTATCGGCATCAACATCCGCTCAACAGTGGCCACCTATGCCAATGTGCATGACGAACTGCGGAAAATCTACGCAAAGACCCCCGATGCGAAAAAACGGGGGTACAGGGACGGGGACTTCTCGTACAATACAGGGAAGCTCCGCTGCCCCGTCTGTGACGGTACAGGAGTCATAAGCCTCGATGTACAGTTCCTTCCGGATGTGGATATACCGTGCCCGGAATGCCGCGGCTCGCGGTATGCGAAAGCGGCATACCTTGTCCGCAGGGAAAATGCCGCAGGAGAGTTCTACTCGCTTCCGGAGCTGATGGATATGGATATAAACGATGCCCTGGCGGCATGCAATGACCTCAGGACCGTCAGGCAGCGGCTCCAGGTCCTCCAGGAGCTCGGGCTTGGTTACCTCACCCTCGGGGAACAGACGCCGGGGCTGTCCGGAGGAGAGGCCCAGAGGCTCAAGCTCGCGAGCGAGATGGGGCGGGGCCAGGAAGATTCGGTATTCGTATTCGACGAGCCGACCATCGGACTCCACCCTGCTGACGTACAGACCCTGCTGCAGGTATTCCAGAGCCTTGTCGACCACGGTGCGACCGTCATTGTCATAGAGCATGACCTCGATGTGATCCGCAACGCCGACCACATCATCGACATGGGCCCCGGAGGCGGTTCCGAAGGAGGGTGTATCGTCGCCACCGGTGCCCCGGCACAGATAAAGGCATGCCCTGAAAGCATCACAGGAAGATATATATGATGATGCCGCGGGTCCCTTACGGGAGTCCGTCCTGTCAGGTCCAGGATCCCTCGCGCATGGAATGCCTCCCTGCGACGGTGTTCAAAGGGAATGCAGGGCGCAGCCCGGGGCAGGAGGACCTGCCTGCAACGGCGGACGATCGCCGTCAAGGCCTTCAGCCGGGGATACGCTGTCTGCGGGGAAGACCACCCCTGTCTGGCGTCTGATCTCATCCAGAAGAAGCATGGTGCACAGCGAATTATGGTGGCTGTTTACAGCGGATTCGCGTCTGCCGGACTGTATGAGGTCCATGAACTCGGCCACTTCGTAATAATATTCGTCCATACCGGACGCCGCCGTGATGTCTTCCGGCTCCTGACGGCGTCCTTTCCCGCCGGAGGCGGATGCCGCATGCCGTATGAACGTGACCTTGCCGATGGAGCCGATGCGGTCGGCAATGACGGTCCCTCCCTCTCCCTGTATCTCCGTGGGGAGGAATGAATCCGAAATCTTCGAGTACATCACGGAGGCCTCCATCCCCTCATATCTGAACACGGCACTCCCCTGCCCGTCAACCCCGGATGGCAGAAGCAGCCCTGAAGCCTTCACCTCCAGGGGCATGCCGAACAGCACGACCATAGGATAGATAGTATATACGCCTATGTCCATCAGTGCGCCGTTCGAATAAACCGGGTTGAAAGCATTAGGGAGCTCCCCCGCCTTGTACCTGTCGTATCGGGACGAATACTGGCAGAACGAAGAAAAATAGCTGCGGACAGTCCCTACATGCTCCACAGCCCTGCGCAGTACAGAAAAATTAGGGGTGAGGACAGGCTTCATGGCCTCCATCAGGGCCACACCGTATCTCTCCGAGGCCCGGATCATCCGCCTGGCCTCTTCCGCATTGGAAGCCAAAGGCTTCTCGCACAGGACATGCTTCCCCAGGGACATGCACAGGATACTCTGCTCCGCATGGCAGGAATTCGGGGTAGCGATATAGACGGCGTCTATATCAGGACTTGATGCCATCTCCTCCAGGGATGTGAACACTTTGGGAATACCGTGTCTTGAGGCGAAAGCCTCCCCAGTGTCCCTGCGCCGCGAGCAGACAGCGTCAAGAGAGAAGCGGCTGTCCTGCCTGGCCCCGGCTATCACCCAGTCGGTTATGAAATTGGTCCCTACGACCCCGAAACGTATCTTTTCCATCGCAATCAGGCAAATTTATTTGAATGACCGTGCAAATTAGGAAGTTGTCCTGATTTTTCCAATATAAAAGTCACCTCTGTGGCACGCACGGCAGGGCAAATAAATTTGCTCTGCTCCCGGCTTCTTCATATATTTGCCCCGGTTTCATGTACTAAAAAGGTGGTGCCGGAGGGCTTTTGTACGCCAATGGCTGAGAAGATACACTTTGCACCAGTACGGATAATGCCGACGCTGGAATTTTTGGTGACACTCTTTTACGGCACATCCGCCGCTTCATGCGCGTCTTTCCTTTTTGTACATACCGGAAAAAGGACAGAAAAATGACAGGCCACACAGGACAATTCAGCAAAGACGGGGATACCGCTCCAGGCAGCGCAGGATGGAAACATTACTGTCTCAAATCGTTATCCAGACTGCAGTTCATTACGCACTTCACTGGCAGCCTCTCCTTCTATGACTCGGCGATGATCGCCCTCAAAGGAGGCTGCCGGTGGATACAGCTGCGCATGAAGGATGCTGACAGCACTGAACTGGAGCGGGTTGCAAGGCTTGTCCTGCCGGAGTGCAGGAAGGCCGGGGCGGTGTTCATAGTCAATGACAACCTCGAAGTGGCCCTGCGTACCGGGGCCGACGGGGTGCACCTCGGCAAGAACGACATGCCGGTTACGGAGGCCCGGAAGATAGCCGGCGGGAACTTCATAATCGGAGGGACAGCCAACACTTTCGAGGACATCCGCCGCCTGGCCGGACAGGGCGCCGACTACATCGGCTGCGGGCCGTTCCGGTTCACCACGACCAAAAAGAACCTCGCCACAATCCTCGGCCTCGAAGGGTACAGCCGGATTGTCGCCCGGATGCGTGAAAACGGCATAGAACTGCCTGTCGTCGCCATCGGAGGCATAACATTCGACGACATCCCGGACATCATGGCTACCGGGGTCAACGGTATCGCATTGAGCGGCAGCATACTGCGGGCCGCCGACCCTGTAGGGGAAATGGAAAGGATTGCAAGGGAACTGCAACAATATAATTCTTAAACCGTCCCGCCGGGCAGCCGGCAGTGGCTTCCCACGGGACAAAACGGACAATGCAATGATTGAAAAAAACGTTTCAAAAGGTATCATCAGTACCTATTTAGAGAAGCTGGAGAATAATCTCGATATTGATGTGGCCATCGTAGGAGGCGGCCCGTCAGGGATTGTAGCCGCATATTATCTGGCGAAAGCCGGACTGAAGGTGGCGCAGTTCGACCGCAAGCTGTCCCCTGGCGGGGGCATGTGGGGCGGGGCCATGATGTTCAACCAGATAGTAGTACAGGAAGAGGCGATGGACATCGTCAAGGATTTCGGCATCAACTACAGGCCTTTCAGTGACGGTCTCTATGTGATGGACTCCGTGGAAAGCACCTCCGCCCTGCTCTACAAGGCCGTACATGAAGGGGCAACCATCTTCAACTGCTATTCCGTCGAAGATGTAGTGTTCAAGAACAATGTCGTGAGCGGCGTCGTGGTGAACTGGACCCCTGTCCTGCGTGAAGGCCTTCACGTGGACCCTCTCAACATCATGGCCAGGTGCGTGATAGACGGTACCGGACATGACAGCGAGATGTGCAGGACCGTAGCCCGCAAGAACGGCATCCGCCTCGCCACTGATACAGGGGATGTAATCGGGGAGCGCTCTCTGGACGTTGTGGCCGGGGAACAGGAAGTCGTCAACGGCACCAAGGAGATATATCCGGGGCTCTATGTCTGCGGCATGGCCGCTTCAGCAGTCAGCGGGACCCCACGCATGGGACCTATCTTCGGAGGGATGCTCATGTCAGGGAAGAAGGTTGCCGACCTGATCATAGCGAAACTGAAAAAATAGCCCGGGCCACATAATGACCTGGTGCGTAATCACATCTCCTGACTTCTTCTGCGGGGAAGCCGGATTCATCAGCCGCCTGCTTGCGCATGGTGTGGACGTAGTTCACCTGCGCAAGCCAGGCGCTTCAGAAACTGAATGCAGACGGCTTCTCGACGCCCTGCCGGCAGAAGACCGTAAGCATATCATGATACATGACTTTTTCGAGCTCGCCGCCCCATACGGGCTGCGTGGGATCCATCTCAATTCCCGCCGCAGTGAAACCCCGCCTGGCTATACCGGGCACGTCAGCCGCTCATGCCACTCCATAGATGAAGTGGTGAGGTACAAGGCGCAGTGCGACTACGTATTCCTCAGCCCCATATTCGACAGTATCTCAAAGCAGGGCTACTCCGCAGCATTTTCCTGCAGCGACCTTCTCGAGTGGTCCTCCGCGGGAATCATCGACAGCAAAGTCTTCGCCCTGGGCGGAGTCACACCATACCGCATCGGCCGTCTCCGCGCCCTCGGCTTCGGAGGCGCAGCCATGCTCGGCAGCATCAGCCGCCTCTCATCCCTGCCCGAACCGGAACAGATAAAAACCCTGGACGGCATCCGGCGCGCGTTCCACCCGGATGCTTTTTTATAGATTTGGAGATAGTCTATTTCATTTTCAGGCTTTCAAGAAATTCTTGCCTGTCAGATTATCAACATTCTTCAATGCCTCCCCTATGGTTTGAAGGCACATCAAGGAGGAGTTGTAAAGGAATCGAATAGTGATACAAGGATTTTCAGTCCTTTGCTCTACCAACTGATACTCTATTGACATTCACATTTTATCATTATAGTACCATTGTTGGTTAAAACTTTTTGGAAAACAGAGAGTGTCTTCTTGGTTAAACTTATATATCCTTTTCAGTGTTGTTGGAACTACTTTCAATCAATTCTTTTACCTCCTCAATGAATGCTTCAGCCTTTGGGTAAAGTTCATCAAACATTTCCTGGTCACAGTAGACAAAATCATCATAGTCACTGCTATGTCTTTTTTCAAAAAGTGTTGCAAATATTTTGCTTGCTGATATTGAAAGTTTACCCTTTGAAGTAAAGTGCATTCCAAGCATTGTTTTTACCCCACTATGTGTTTGGGCTGAAATATTATTTTTCAAAAGCAGGGCTACAGCCATATAATAACAAGCATAATACAGCCTGTTTATAGATGCATTATAGAAACCTCCCTCTGCCATAAGTTTTGCTTCCTGAAGGCTGCCATAAGCCCTTTCTATCCTATAGGCAATCAATGAATCCCTGCTCTCTATGTCAAGACTCTCTTTCATAATACTACCCCTTCATTTACAACATTCACATAAAATGGTGTCTTGAATGGCCTGTTTTCCCATGACTTTCTGGAAATTATGTAAGGATTAATAGATACACCTGTCTTGATTTCCAACTCATACAAAGGCCATCTGACCTCATTTTCTTCATCATAGGTAGGTTTATCATTATCAAGAAGAACCAACAAATCAATGTCACTGTCCTCCCTTGCATCCCCCCTTGCCTCTGACCCATAGAGGATAGCCTGGGCTGTAGGAGCAACCCTGTGAACTACCTCCCTTATCTGATTTACTATATGCTCTCTTCTCATAACTCAAAAGCATTTATGTCGCTAATATAACTATTTTTACTCAATCTTCATTCAATAAGCCAGATCCATGAAGCCCATGAAAGAAAAAGATGTATCCACTTCTTCTATATAAATCAATTCAAAGTGAATTGCAGCAAACCACATCAACTGTTGCCATTTTGGGTAAAACTTTTAGAAAACCCAATTTTCAAGTTATTTCAGACATTTTTGAGCACAAAAAAAAGAGAGCCACATTTCTGCAACTCTCTCATTTACAGTGGTGTCACCGGGAATCGAACCAGGGACACAAGGATTTTCAGTCCTTTGCTCTACCAACTGAGCTATGACACCATTTTTCTTTAAGAACTGACGCTTACCGCGTTCGGGATTGCAAAGGTAGACAAAAATTGTCACACTCCAAATTTTTTTTTGTATTTTTTATGACTTTTGCGGATTATCGCGAAGTTTGGACTAATTTTGCTTCCGGGAAGTGTGTCGGAATGGGTAAGATTGCCCATCATGATACACCGTCGACATTGTATTATTATTGTAATGGACAGTCTTTATACCGGTTATGAAAGGGTCTTCGTTTCGGTGATTCTCCCGCTCAGGCTTGAGTGGGAGCCCTGCTATGGAGTAAAGGTCAGTGCTGAGGGAAAAGACGGACTCCCGGTGAAGGTGGAAGAAGGTGACAGGGTCAGGGTGATGTTCGCCGGAAAGGAATATACAGGTGTGGTATCGGAGACCGGGATTGTCCCTGAGATCGAGGAGGCGAAGATAAAGGATGCGCTGGCGGTGGAGTCAGGGCTGGGGCGGATAGGAAAGAAGGAGATAGGGCTCTGGAGGAAGGTGGCTGAATACTATATGTGCAGCGTCGGCGAGGTATACAAGGCGGCCTACCCTTCACAGAAGGTCTCCTCTGAACAGGCCATGGCACGCAGGTCTGAAAGACTGGAAAAGAGAAGGAAAGCTGTCATGGATGCGGCTGTGAGGAAGCTGCTCATGGTGAAGACACGGCAGGAAAAGGCAGTCAGGACACTGGAGGCGGCAAACGCATCGCTGCTGTCAAGGATAGAAAGGAAGTCCCTGATGCTTTCAAAGGCAAGGCAGGACGGGGCAAGGAAGAAATACATATCCGAAATCGAGAAGATAAAGGCAGACATAGCCTCGAACAGCTCGGCCATTGCCTCTGCGGAAAAGGAAATCGGCAGGATCGGTGAGGAAATCGCCGGACTGCAGGAAAAGGGCATTGCAAGGACCGCCGTCCAGGGTGAAAGGAACGGCATCCAGACATGTGAGGAAAAGAGGAAAGGGCTCGGGTTTTCCCTTACGGAAGACCAGGACAGGGCCTTCGCGGCCATAAAGGACGCTTTCAGGCTGCATGGCACCGTCCTGCTGAAAGGTGTTACAGGGTCGGGCAAGACGGAGATATACATGAGCATCGCCGCGGAAGTCATGGCCGGGGGCAAGAACGTGCTGTACCTTGTGCCGGAGATAGCGCTGAGCAAACAGCTGGAAGAAAGGCTTGAATCCGTGTTCGGGGACTCGCTGCTGACTTTCCACTCCGGAGAGACGCAGATGAGAAGGGCCGAGGTGGCCTGCACGGTCCAGGACACAGTGAGGAGACAAGCGACGGGAGAGGCTTCATCCTATATGGTCATAGGGACCAGGTCCGCGCTTTTCCTCCCGCACGAAAACCTCGGGCTGATAATAATAGACGAAGAGCACGACAGTTCATACAAGCAGGAGTCCCCCGCCCCGCGATACAACGGCAGGGACACCGGGATAATGCTCGGCTCGCTCCACTCCTGCCCTGTCCTCCTGGGGTCGGCCACCCCGTCACTGGAGTCGATATACAACTGCATGACAGGCAAATACGCCCTCGTGGAGCTTACGAGAAGATACCACGGGGCCGCGGATGCCGATGTCGAAATCATAGACACTTCGGCAGAGAGGAAGAAAAGGGGCATGCGCGGAGACCTGTCGCTCAAGCTGATCTTCAGGATACAGGAGACCCTCGCAAGGTCGGAGCAGGTGGTCATCCTGCGGTCAAGGAGGTCCTACTCCCCTGTCCTTCAGTGCAGCGTGTGCGGGGACATCCCCAGATGCCCGCACTGCAACGTGAGCCTAAGCTACCACAAGTCCTCCGGGAAAGAGATATGCCACTACTGCGGCTACAGCAGGCCCCATACAGGCAAATGCAGCAAATGCGGAGGCAGCCTCACCGGGCTCGGCGCCGGGACACAGAAGATAGAGGAGGAGGTCGCCGCCCTGTTCCCGCAGGCGAGGATAGCACGGCTTGACGGGGACACGGCCCAGAACCGCAAATACGAAAGCGAAGTGATAAAGAGCTTCAGCCGCGGGGAGACAGACATCCTGATAGGCACACAGATAGTGACCAAAGGCTTCGATTTCAGCAGGCTCGCGCTCGTGGCCGTCATCGGGGCGGACTCGCTGCTTGGCCAGCAGGATTTCCGGGCGGACGAGAAGGCGCTGCAGATTCTCGAACAGTTCCGCGGACGCTGCGGCAGGAGGGGCAGCAACGGCAGGTTCGTCATCCAGACAAGCCAGCCCGGCCATCCGGTCTACAGGCAGCTTTACTCCTCCGGGGAAATATGCACAGACGAATTGCTCAGGGAAAGGCGCGACTTCGGCTACCCTCCGTACTGCAGGATAATCGACATATCTGTCAAGGACCCGCACGAAGCCCGCGCAGAGGAAATATCACAGAAACTGTGCAGGGAATTAGGGAGATACAGCTTCCGCACAGTCGGACCATACAGCCCCATATCCGGGCTGGACGCGGGGAGGCACGTCCGCACCGTCAGGATAAGCCTGCCTAAAGACAGGATGCTCTCCCAAAACAAAGCCCTGATACAGAAAACAGTCTCCGGATTCGAGAGGAAAGAGGGATGCCAGGGCCGTATCGTCATCGATGTAGACCCGGCCTGACATGTAAGGCACATCCGCCTCCGGACGCGGTACCTCCAGGACTTTTTGCCACCCGCTTTTAAGGGAATGAAAGCCGCTTTCCGGACGCCACAGGCTGGACAGGAGCCGGGAAATTCACTCCGGAATGGCCGATAAAAGAATTTTGTTGAAAACTAAATCGGTTCCCTAATGAATTATTTTGTAAATTTGCCGAGATTTAGTCATTGAATGTTCAACACGATTATGGGAAAAGTAATAGCCATCGCAAACCAGAAAGGAGGTGTAGGCAAGACCACCACCGCAATCAATCTTGCGGCATCCCTTGCCGTCCTTGAGAAGAAAGTCCTGATCATAGACGCAGACCCTCAGGCAAATACGACCTCCGGACTGAACTTCTCCCCGGACAATGACCAGAAGCGCACCCTGTATGAAGTCATGATTGGAAGGATCGATATTTCGGATGCGCTCATACAGACAGAGATAGCGAACCTCCAGATGATACCGTCCCACATCAACCTCGTGGGTGCGGAAATCGAGATGCTCGAGACGCCGGAAAGGGAGTCGGTGATGAAAAACGCCCTTGCCCCTATCCGCGGTGACTATGACTACATCATAATAGACTGCTCCCCGTCCCTCGGTCTCATAACCGTCAACTCCCTGACCGCCGCGGACTCCGTGATAATCCCGGTTCAGCCGGAGTTCTTCGCGCTGGAAGGGCTCGGAAAGCTTCTCCAGACCATCAGGCTTGTCCAGAACGGTGTCAACCCGGACCTTACGATAGAAGGCTTCGTCGTGACGATGTTCGACGGGCGAACAAAAGTCCATACCCAGGTGGAGGCGGAGCTCAGGGAGCATTTCAAGGATATGGTCTTCAGGACAATAATCCAGCGCAACATACGCCTCAGCGAGGCCCCTTCGCACGGCAAGCCGATCATCCTGTATGATGTCATCTGCAACGGCACGGCCAACTATCTGAGCCTCGCAAAAGAATTACTCGAGAAAAACCAGACAAAATGAGCAAGCAGCCGAGAGGGTTAGGCAAAGGACTTGGAGCATTGCTTGGCGACCAGGCCCTGACCCAGATAAGGAAACCCGTAGAATATGTACATAAGACCGTAGTGACTCCAGAGACCCCGGAGCCGGACAGGGCAACAGCGGACATAATGCTGATACCGATAGACCTCATCGAGGCCAACCCGTACCAGCCGAGGATGTCGTTCGACAGTGAGGCGCTGGAGGGCCTGGCGGAATCAATAAAGTCACTGGGGCTTATCCAGCCGATTACCGTAAGGCGCAGGTCCTCTGACAGGTACCAGATAATAAGCGGAGAGCGCAGATACAGGGCGTGCCGCCTTGCAGGTCTGGAGGAGATTCCTGCATACATCCGCGACACCAACGACCAGGGGATGCTGGAGATGGCCATCGTGGAGAACATCCAGCGCGAGAACCTGGACCCGATAGAGATAGCCATGAGCTACCAGAGACTCATAGAGGAATGCAGCCTGACCCAGGAACAGATGGCGGTAAGGGTGGGAAAGAAACGGGCTTCGGTCACCAACTACCTCAGGCTCCTGAAGCTGCCTGCCAAAGTGCAGCACGACCTGAAGGTCGGCCTCCTGAGCGTAGGGCATGCCAAAGTCCTGCTCGGAATCGAGAACGAGGACATCCAGGAGCAGCTGTGCGACCTGATCATCAAGGAGGACCTGTCTGTAAGGCAGCTCGAGGAGAGAATCAAGAAACTCGAGGGGAACGGGCAGCAGAAGAAAAAGGCCGGACAGGACCTGCCTGAAGACTATTTCAAGATGCTTGAGATCTTCGGCAAATATTTTGACAACAGCATAAGCCTCAAACGCACTTCAGAGGGCAAAGGGACTATGACCATACGCTTCTCGTCTGACGATGAGGTAAAAAAATTCCTCAAAGCAATTGAAGATTCCGGAATCTGACCTTGAAAAACAGGATATTCATTCTGAAACATCGAAAAATGAAAGAAAAAAGATTCTTCGGATATATTCTTGCCGCGATTGTATGTATACTGGCTTTTTCCGTAAACGCAAATGCGCAGTTCAAGGAAGAGGCCTTTACGCAGAACTACAACCCCGCAGACTCCACCGCCCAGACAGACACTTCGGACAAAATGTTCTCTTTCAAGGAACTGTTCAGGGGTGTTGCCCACAAGCAGGACCTCAAGATAGGTACGATGTTCGCCGGATCTGTATTCATGCCCGGAATTTCGCAGATCTACAACAGGGACTACTGGAAGCTGCCCATAGTGTACGGAGGTATCGGGGTATGCGCCGGACTCGGAGGATATTATTTCCACAAATACAATGTCTCGAAGAGGAACTACAACGACATCCTGGCGAAGATCCCGGAAGGAGCCACGGACATCAACATAACCCCTGGGATAGACTACGGGGCTAAACGCATGGGAACATGGTTCATGGTCGGGGCAGGGCTCATATATTGGGGCACCCTGATGGACGGTGTGGTAAGCTATAAAAAGGATGAGCATCCCCATCCGGGAAGAGCCACACTCTATTCCATCCTGCTTCCAGGACTCGGACAGGCCTACAATGGTGAATACTGGAAAATCCCCATATACTACGGATGCCTTCTGGGCTCTGTGCACTACCTCTATACAAACAATATCAACTACCAGAGGTTCAAGAGGATACACAATGAGGCCACCTCCCCTGACATCGAGTACACCGGCACAATCTCCGCCGAGACGGCCCAATGGTACAGGGATGTGTACCGCCGCTACAGGGATTATTCGATAGTAGCCACGGCGCTGTTCTATCTCCTGCAGGTCATAGATGCGAACGTATTCGCCTATATGCATGATTTTGAAGTGAGTGACGACATCACCATGAAGGTCGAGCCCGCGGTGATAGCACCGGACAACGCATACGCCATGCAGCCTGCCATGAATTTCGGTGTTACAGGCAATGCAATAGGGCTGAGCCTTGGTATAAGATTCTGATTTTCAATAAACATAATACAATAATGACGAAAAGATCACTTATAAGATACATGGCCGCGGCAATCACCGCACTCAGCCTCCCGGTCATCTGCTGCGCATCCTCCGCAAAGGACTCGACCGGGATATTCAAAAGGTTCAGAAACACAAAAAGCAAGACGGCACTTGTAAAAGAGAACATGGAGCTCACCCGTCTGGTGGACTCGCTCACAGCCGAAATCGACAGATACCGGGACGAGCTCACAGTAAAGGACTCGCTCACAGCCGAGATACTTGCAATATACGAGGACAATGAAAGCCGCAGCAGAGGGGGCCTGCCAGTGGAGAACTATACTCCGGAAGTGACCGACAGCCTCCTGAACCTGTGGTACCTGCACAAAAAGGTGAATTCAGAGGACTTCATGCCGGAATATGACATGGACTCGGTAAAATTCGAATCCAATGTCCCCGACTCCGTCTATATCAAACGGCTTACAGCGATGAACTCATTCATCGACCTTCCGTACAACAGCATCGTCAGGAACTACATCATCCTCTATTCCGAGAAAATGTCCAAGTCCATGCCCGAAATGCTCGGGCTGTGCAGCTACTACATGCCGATTTTCGAGGAAATATTCAACGAGCATGACATGCCGGAGGAATTCAAGGCACTGGCTATCATCGAATCTGCTCTCAACCCGACTGCAGTATCACGTGCCGGGGCCAAAGGAATGTGGCAGTTCATGTACTCTACGGCAAAACTGTACGGGCTTACCATCAACTCATTCGTGGACGAAAGATGCGATCCTATAAAATCAGCCCACGCTGCAGCAGAATACCTTAAGGATGCATACAAAATCTTCGGAGACTGGAACCTCGCCATCGCATCCTACAACTGCGGGGCTGGAAATGTCAACAAGGCCATCAGGCGCAGCGGAGGGAAACGCGCCTTCTGGGACATCTACCCGTACCTTCCGCGTGAAACCAGGGGATATGTCCCGGCATTCGTAGGTGCCCTGTATACAATGACCTATTACAAGGAACACGGAATCATTCCGCAGCCCGTTGAACTGCCCGCAGTGACCGACACTTTCAAGATCAACAAGATGCTGCATTTCAAGCAGGTAAGCGACCTTGTCGGTGTACCGCTCCAGACACTGAAGGACCTCAACCCGCAGTACAGGCATGAAATCGTCCCCGGAAACGAACGGGAATATATCCTCCGGATTCCGTACCAGTACTCCGGAGCATTCATCGACCATGAGGACTCCCTGTACGCATACAAGGCAGACGAGCTGTTCAACCCGATAGTAATCAAGAAAATACAGGACGGAGGCGACGGGGAGCGAATCATCCACAGGGTCCAGAGGGGAGAAGTCCTCGGAATGCTTGCCATCAGGTACAGATGCAGCGTAAGCCAAATAAAGAGGTGGAACAATCTGCGCAGCGACAACATCCGCATCGGGCAGAGGCTTGTCATCTACCGCGGAGGTACAGCACCGTCAACCTCCTCATCATCGGCTTCAAAATCTGTCGCATCCACAGCCAAGTCCGCCTCCCCGCAAAAATTCCCTGCCGATACTGAGTACACTATATACACAGTTAAAAACGGGGACTCCCTGTACCTCATTGCCAAGAACTATCCAGGCGTCAGTGCCCAGAACATAATGGACTTCAACGGCATAAGCAGCAAGATCAAGCCAGGGATGAAGATCAAGATCCCGAAGCTATAGATTGAAGCTCATCTGTATTTTAAGCTCGGCCCTGCCGGGCTTTTTCTTTTCCTGGCCAGGTGAAGACCACGGATAGCCGGTATATGATGCCCTGAAATAGAGACGTCCCCATCCGGACAGCTTCAGGCCCGACACAAGCGACAGCCAGAAGCCCCTTCCGTAGTAGGCCGGCACTGAAAAGTTTCCCGGAGCGTCACGCTCATACGCATAAATCCTGTCCGCCCAGTCATCCACCCTGAAAAGTCCTCCCCTTACATATACATACACAGGGGCAGACTTGTAACCGCCCTCCATATACGAAAGCATGCCGGTCCCCCTGCAGTGCAGGATGTTCACCCTGAGGACAGATGACCACCGGCTGTCGCCATACCGTACGTCGGCCCTGACATCAGTCCTGACACGGTCTCCGTATGAACGGAGCCTTTCCGACACCTTCCACTGCATACTGAACAATGACGAAAGCTGCAGCGAATATGAAAAGACGGCCTTGAACTGCGAAGAAGCCTCATGGACCCCGAATTTCGGCTCCGGGGAATGCGACATGTCCATGCTGAAGGCCCCCTGGTGCCTTATCACGGACGAGCCGAAGCCTGTCCTCCCGGCAAGAGGGACATATTTCCCGGACGAGAATGAGCCCGACACTGCAAAACCGTACTCGTTCGAGCAGCGGCTCCCGCTCCTCAAAGCACCTGAATATCCTCCGCTGTAACCGGAAGGGTAATACCTCAGCCCGGAAGCCAGATAAAGCCCGCCGCACGGGCTGAACCGGCATCCGGCAAGCGCGGCGGCAGAGCGTGCAACGGCATCCATGGCGGCCTCGCCGAACAGTTCCACCCCCTTTACTGTATATCTGGCATCCGCAGAGACCTTGCACTCCCCGAAAAAGCGTCCGGTACCATTGGCCGGGCCGACCCTGCCGCCGTCTTCCCTGGCGGCAATGGTACGGCTCTGCGCATAACATGTAATGGATACCTGCCCGTCCATACCGTACCAGGAAACGTTTATGCCCGGGAGAACCGAAATCGCGGCGTCATTTCCGGGCTCCGACATTTCCCGGGCACCGGGTACGGAAACAAAGGCGGACACCATGAAGTCACCTGTCCCGAAATCGGCCGCCACTCCCCTATGGCTTCCGTCTCCGGAATAGGACCAGTAAGGAGATATTCCGGAGGCCCGCCGGGAAAACGCCCCCTGGGCAGGAATCCCGCTCATGGAGAATCCGCTCCACATGACGAGCCCCTGCCCGAACCTGAGGTTGAAATCCCCGATGACCACCTTCCCGAGAACTCCCCTGCCATAGTATGCCGCATAAAATGACACCGCCTCAGGAGGAAACTTCCCCGCATCATAGGAGCTCCTTGCTGTCAGGGCCGCCTCGAACCTGTCCTCCACACTGAACCTGTACTTCATGCCATAGCTGTACACAGGCTGGCGCTCCTGCAGTTTAACCGCAGACTTGACTACAAGTGAATTATCCATACGGGGCGGTGACAAAGAGGCTTTCCCCGGCATTGCAGACGAGGCGAAACTCAGGAACGGGAGATAATATACGGCTGTCTCGGGGGTAAACCCGTCTACCGCAGCGAACTCCGCCGCAGACAGTATATCACCGTTACGGTTCCTGTAGTCAATGATCGACTCTATCTGGTACTGCGTGAACAGCCCTGACCCGGCAAGGCGGCTGCGCGAAGCCAGATTGATTTTCAGAGGGCGGGAGCGCAACGCCTCAAGCCTCTCCAAATCCTCTTCCCCGGCCTCCTCGGCAGTCATGGCCCCTGTCAATACCATGAACGCCCTGCCGGTCACATCATCCATCCCGACTGTATCCTGCCCGTAAGAGGCCGGGCCGCATGCACACAGCATGGCTGCAGCTGCAATAAACGCCATTTTTCCCATTTGTCGTGTCCGTTTTTTGCACGCAAGTTATCCCATGCGGCAATCCTGCGGAACAGCCTCCGGAAAGTTTTTCTCTTTTTTTATAAGATTTTTCCCTTTTTTATATTTTTATACCATTTTGTATTAATTTTGCGCTCTGTAAAACTGGTTTCGCATGGAAAAAGTCAGATTATTCGACAAGACATTCAGGACTTTCATCCCATATGAAAAGATAATGAATGCCATTGATGACGTTGCAGAAAGAATAAACGGGGACTTCAAAGGATGTACGGACATCCCTGTCCTGCTATGCGTACTGAACGGTTCGATCATGTTCACTGCGGAGCTCATGAAAAGACTTGAATTCAACTGCGAAGTCGTGTCTATAAAGCTCACCTCATACGAAGGGACGAGCAGTACCGGGCGTGTCCGGCAGGCCATGGGGCTGACATCAGACATAAAAGGCAGGCGCGTGATAATAGTCGAAGACATCGTCGACACCGGGAACACCATTGTGGAGCTCAAGCAGATACTCCAGGACGCAGGAGCCTCGGTAAGCGTTGTATGTACCCTGCTTTTCAAGCCGGATTCATACAGGAAAGACTTCCCTCTGGAATATGTCGCCATGCAGATACCGAATGACTTCATCGTAGGTTTCGGCCTGGACTATAACGAAATAGGCAGGAACCTCAAAGACATCTACATACTGGACGAATAATCTCCAAAAATTTTTACAAGATGAAATACTACATCCTTTTCGGGCCTCCGGGCGCAGGCAAAGGCACCCAGGCTACCGCTATGGTAGAAAAGTACAATCTCCACCACATCTCCACCGGGGAGCTCCTCCGCAAGGAAATCGCTGCAGGAAGCGAGCTCGGGCTTAAGGCAAAGTCGCTCATCGACGCCGGCGCCCTCGTACCTGACGAAGTGGTTGAAGGGATGATAGAGTCCGAGTTCAAGAGCATCAAAGACGTTGACGGCTTCCTGCTGGACGGTTTTCCCCGCACTACACTGCAGGCCGAAGCACTTGACAGGATTCTCGCAAAGAGCTCGGAATCAGTGACTGCCGTAGTCTCCATCATGATCCCTGACGAAATGATCAAGGAAAGGATCCGCCACAGGGCATCCATTGAGGGAAGGGCAGATGACGCAAAGGAGGAGACTATAGACAACAGGATCAGGACATACCATGACAAGACCGAACCTCTCGTAGCATATTACACAGAAAAAGGCAAATACCACGAAATAGACGGTACAGGCACCATCGAGCAGGTAAGGCAGTCCATATTCGATACGATGGACAAGTTCTGACTCCCGTTCCAGGTTTCTTCGCTATTGCAGGCAACTAACTTGAATACAGGAATTTCCAATGGCTGAAAGCAATTTCATCGACTATGTGAAGATATTCTGCGCTTCCGGAAACGGAGGCGCAGGTTCTATGCATCTGCGCAGGGAGAAATATGTCCCGAAAGGCGGCCCGGACGGAGGTGACGGAGGACGCGGCGGACACGTAATCCTGAGGGCGAACCCGCAGTTCTGGACCCTGATCCACCTGAAATACCGCAAACACATACGTGCCGAGCATGGCGGAGCCGGTAGCGGGCAGCTGTGCAAGGGGAAAAACGGGGCGGACATCATCCTTGACGTGCCGCTGGGCACTGTCGCCAAGGATGCAGAGACCGGGGAGACCCTTTTCGAACTGATAGAGCCCGGAGAAGAGAGGATCCTGGTCAGGGGTGGACGCGGAGGCCTGGGAAACAACAACTTCAAGTCAGCCACAAACCAGACGCCGCGCTATGCCCAGCCCGGAGAACCCGGGACGGAAGGCTGGTTCATCCTTGAGCTCAAGATCCTTGCAGATGTAGGCCTTGTCGGATTCCCGAACGCCGGAAAGTCAACTCTCCTGTCTACAGTCACGGCCGCCAGGCCAAAAATCGCCGACTACGCATTCACCACGCTTGAGCCGAATCTCGGTATCGTAAGCTACAGGGATGACAAGTCATTCGTGATGGCCGATATACCGGGGATTATAGAAGGTGCCCATGAAGGCAAAGGCATAGGGCTGAGGTTTCTGCGCCATATTGAGAGGAACTCCATCCTGCTGTTCATGGTCCCGGCAGATGCCGACGACATAAGGCAGGGATACGAAATCCTGCTCAACGAGCTTAAGGAATACAACCCGGAACTCCTGGTGAAGGGCCGCGTGCTGGCCGTCACCAAATCCGACATGCTCGACAGCAAGATGGCCTCGGAAATAGAGCCGGCTCTTCCTGAAGGCATACCACATGTATTCATATCATCTATAACAGGAGAGGGAATCCAGCAGCTCAAAGACCTGCTGTGGAAAGTCCTCAACGAAAATTAGTCCCCTATGAACAGTTTCTGGCAGGAAATACACCGGTTCGACCAGGAAATCACCCTATGCATAAACAGTATGCATACGGAGTTCACCGATGTGATAATGAAGGTGTTCTCCAACATCCAGGTATGGATCCCCATGTACGTAATAGTCGTGGTGTTCCTTTTTATGAGGCTCGGATGGAAAAAGGCGCTGATAGTGACAGCTTCCGTAGCCCTCGCCTTCGGGATGTGCGACCAGTTCAGCAATTTCATAAAGGACACAGTCGGGAGGGTCCGCCCGTGCAACGATGACTTCATGCTCCAGAACGGGATATGGCTCCTCGAAAACCCGAGCAGGAGCTTCGGATTCTTTTCCGCCCATGCCGCGAATTCATTCAGCTTTGCGGTCAGCACCTTTATAGGCTTCCGCAATGACAAAAGGCTGAAATACCGAGGATACGCAGCATGGATCTTTTTCTGGGCAAGCTTGGTGAGCGTAAGCCGCATCTTTGTCGGGAAGCACTACTTCGGCGATGTCCTCACGGGAATTATTGTCGGGGTCCTGATCGGACTGTTCACCGCATGGCTGGCCAGGGCCGTCATACGGAAGCTCAAGCTCTCCTGACCATACGAAAAATGCAAAAGGGGCTGTATCAAAAAACTCATTTTGACACAGCCCCTTTTGCATTTGCATGAAAGGACATTGTCCGTCAGTCATTGAATTTCTGCGCTTCGTCAGGCCCCGGAGTAGCATAGGCAGGGTCTGTCGCCCGGATATAGACATCACCGTCCGGCATTATCCTCAGATCAATAGGGACGATCGTGGTTCCGCACTGGTTGATTGTATAAGCATTGTCCGACAGGTCCCGTTCCTGGATACCCTCCTTCGGAATAGGGGGCACGTTCGCATTGGCGAAAGCCGTACACCACCATTTCCCGTCCCTGGTCTGGAAAAGGTTTCCGTGGCCGAGAAAACGCCCGATAAAACGGCGCGGGCCATATGGGCCTGTAATCTTGTCCGCCGTCGCATAATAAAGGTTATATGAGCCTCTGCGGCCGTCATCAGTCGACCATCCGGTGCCGAAATAGACATATTTATCCCCGATTTTAAGGATTCCCGCACCTTCATGTCCCATTGAGGTCATTGTCTTCTTCAGTGCCTTGCTGTAGCGCTTTCCGGAAGGGACAATGGTAACAGGCTTCCCTGCCCACCCGTCCAGTCCGGCATTGAGCGGAGCGACAGTAGCGTTCTTAAGTCCTATGGTCCAGATCATCCAGAGCGTACCGTCCTCGAGGTAAAGAGAAGGGTCATGTTTGGCCCCGAGTGTGGAAGGGTCCATCGGTTCAGTCCACGGGCCTTTCGGCTCCATCTGCCCTACGGGGCCCAACGCGAAATGCGAATTGTGTCCGGGACAATGCACAAGGGCCCAGCGGTCGCCGAGCCAGTGCAGTTCCGGGGCCCACACCTGGTTTTTCTTTGTCGTATCGACCTGCTTCGGGGAAAATATCTTGCCCCTGTATTCCCAGTCAATCAGGTCTTTGCTGCGCCACAGGCGGACACCAGGCTCGGAATCGGCATCGACGGCACGCGTCTCGTCATTCGGGGAGATTGTTCCTGTAAGATAGTAATAGTCATCCGGCCCGAGCACTATATACGGGTCACGTATCCAGAATGAGGAGATGAGCAGGGCATGGTCATGTGATTTCAGCCCGGCTTCTATCTCTGCGCGGGACATTGGGGTAGAAGGAGGCGGGACAATGGATTCGCTCAGCCTCGGAGCATGCTTTGGAAGCTTCTGGGCATCTGCAGCATTGATAAACGCACAGGCAGAAAGGCCCAGCAGAAGCATGCGGATGAAAAGATTGTGTTTCATTCTGACTTTATTAATTAGTGTTATTTGATTAAGCGAGGCCAAATTTCGCTTAAAATCACCGGAAAAGCAATATCTGGATAAAATAAATGGAGCAGGGGCACCCCAAGAGCGGAGGTCGAACTCGTCCGGACTATGCCGAGGCGCAGCATGACTGCAAATGAAGTTTAAAAATAAACCGCCCCACATGAATATGTGCAGGGCGGTCGTTATTCCATTGATTTACAGTGGAGATAGACGGATTCGAACCGACGACCCTCTGCTTGCAAAGCAGATGCTCTAGCCAACTGAGCTATACCCCCGTTTTTCGTTTCTTTTGACTGATAACTGCGTTATCCTGCGTATCGTCAGTCGGTCATTTACTCTAGTAAACTCCCTCCCTCCTCACTTGGACGCCTTGTTCTCAATCAAAATAAACTTCAAAACAATATTTCAATAAATGACTTCCATTTCCCCTCACAACCAAGATGTTGTTCCGTCAGTCGTCATTTGTCTTCATTGTACTGAACAAAAAAAACTTCAAAGATCTGTCTTGGCCTGACATCTCCAGAAAGACACGGAGCAAAGGTAGGGATTTTATTTTATTTTGCAATATTTTAATTGTATTTTTGTTGCTTCGGAATAATTTGATTTTAGAGGCATATACATGAAAATCAAGATTGTCAACAAATCGGCGTTCCCCCTGCCGGAATATGCGACAGAGCATTCGGCAGGGATGGACCTTAAAGCGGATATCCAGGAACCGGCCGAGCTCGCACCACTGCAGAGAATGATGGTACCGACGGGACTCTATATTGCATTGCCGGAAGGGACGGAGGCACAGATAAGGCCACGGAGCGGACTTGCGGCAAAGCATGGCATCACCGTACTCAATTCCCCGGGGACCATCGATGCCGACTACCGGGGCGAAATCAAGGTCATACTTGTCAACCTTTCGGATACGTCTTTTACCATCAATCCGGGAGAAAGAATCGCCCAGATGGTCATAGCCCGCTATGAAAAAGCAGAATGGGAGGAGACAGAAGTCCTCGACAGGACAGGCAGAGGAGATGGCGGGTTCGGCAGCACTGGCAGATAATCATATAATTTACAACACATTATAGCAGCCGCACAGACTGAATTCCCGTGAGGCCGCTACATGCACCTGCACAATTTCGATCTTATGACGGATACAGACATAAATCATCTGCATGCCCTTTTCATGGGCAGCACTGGAGTAAACACCGACTCGAGAACCATAAAACCCGGCGAAATCTTCTTCGCGATCAAGGGGGAAAACTTCGACGGGAACGAATATGCCGAAAAGGCGCTTGAAGCAGGGGCGGCATACGCCATTGTATCAGCCGGGTCTGCCGCTGCAGAATCTGCAGGAAAGGATTCCAGGATCATTCCTGTAGAAGATACACTATATACTCTGAAGGCCCTGGCCCGCACGCACAGATGCCAAATGGCGCCCGGCGGGAAAAGGCTGCCTGTCATAGGGCTTACGGGGACAAACGGCAAGACCACCACAAAAGAACTCATCAGAGCCGTCCTTGAAAAAAAATACAGGGTCACAGCCACACAGGGCAACCTGAACAATGAGATCGGAGTACCTCTCTCCCTGCTGAAAATCACGGATGAGACCCAGATTGCAGTCATAGAAATGGGGGCAAGCCATCCAGGCGACATAAAAAGCCTCGTGGAGGTATCCATGCCTGACTACGGGCTCATAACCAATGTCGGCAAAGGACATCTGCTCGGGTTCGGAAGCTACGAAGGGGTCCGGAAGACAAAAGGAGAGCTGTATGACTACATCCGTGACACAGGCGGGAAGATATTCCTGAATGAAGACCTGCCGTACCTGCAGGAAATGGCATCCGAGAGAGGAATAGAGGACATCATCCCATACGGGGTCAACTATGACGGTGTCAAGATACTGCCGCCGGATCCGGAAAAGCCGTTCATCAGGATGGAAATCCCGGTATCATGTACAGAGACATGTACCCTGGAGACAAATCTCGTAGGCAGATACAATGCAGAAAATATAATGGCCGCAATCTCCGTAGGGAAATACTTCGGAGTCCCCGTAGCGGAAATCATTGAAGCAATCAGCGGCTATACCCCGTCCAACAACCGCTCCCAGCTGACCAGGACGGCCAGGAACACCCTCATAATAGACGCCTACAACGCCAATCCGGTAAGCATGGAGGCAGCGTTGGACAATCTCGGGACAATTCCAGCCGGAAGGAAGGCAGCCATGCTCGGTGATATGCTGGAGCTCGGGGCAGACTCTGCCGCCGAACACGACAGGATACTCAGGCGCGTAGCAGGAATGGGGCTCGTGGAGGCTTTCTTCGTAGGAGACGAATTCGGAGCGGCATTCTCCCGCTGCGGGACACCGGCAGGCTGCAGGCATTTCGGCACATCAGGACAGCTTGCGGAATATCTGGAGGGCAGAGGCCTGTCCGGATACACCATACTGATAAAGGGCTCCAGAGGCACGCATATGGAAAATGTGATACCTGCGCTCTAATACAGGCATCATATCTTCACTGAGGCACAGTACAGGTCATACGGGACGCCTGTCTCCAGTGTGTTCCATGATTTCCCGTCAGATGAGAACATTACAAGGCCCCCTTTTCCCGCACTTATGAAGATACCGCCATACGTAACACATGACAGCCCGTTTCCGGCGGCATCAGAGGAAGTCCAGCCGAACCCGCCGAGGGAATATACCGTTCTGCCGTCAGCTCCTGTGCCGACATAAGTACCTCCGCCATAGGCCAGATACGAAATATTCCGGCATCCTGTGTCCTCCATGGAGGTCCACTCCGTCCCGTCTTCGGAATACACTACATATCCGTCGTCAATAGCAGCAAACTTGCCCTTGCCGTATATCAGGCACGGGTAAGCCCTCTTGTACAGGCCGGAAAGGATCTGCCACACACCCTCATCATCAAGCAAGAAGAAACGCCCCGCTGTCAGGATTCCTGTAACCGTCACGTAGCCTGTAGCAAGGAACCTGCCGCCACCATAGGCGACATCTTTCAGGTAATGGCTGTCCTGCCTGACCAGCGACCACGACATTCCGTCCACTGAAACGGCAGTATATCCGGCCATCCGCCCGGGACCGGAACCGGTACTGTCATAGCGGTACCCTACAGCCACATATCTTCCTCCTCCAGAGGCAACAGCCTGCCAATGTATGTCCCCTGTTTCAGTCACATGCCATGATTCCCCGTCCGCCGAGAAGGCCAGGCTGCCTCCGTCACTTGCCATGACATAAGCCCCGTCAGCGCAGACCACATCCCTCCACGCCCCTGTCCCCAGCCTGATGTTCACAAGTTCGCCATGCGAATCTGTATATACGACAGTTCCGCTCTCCCCGGCCGCTATGAACCTGGCCTGCGGGGCATGAAGGCTGTCCGCCACCTCCCATACATAATCCCTGCGCCCCCGGCCTGTTACCCGCAATGTAACCCTCATATACGTATTTCTCACCACATTGCAGTCCTCAAGGGCGTCCCGGCCCAGACAGAACCTGCATATGATACTGGAGGCTGCATTCCTGGCCAGTGTTATTTCCACATACGTGGATTTATCCTGCTTATCCTGCGGAAGGCCGTCCGGAGTCTTGGACCTGGAATCGGTGTTGCCGGTAAAGAATGTTCCCTGGCAGTTCTCCAGGACCGGAAGATAAATTAACTTGCCATCATTGAGAGCACTGACCTCGCTTTCTTTAGCAGAATAGTCATCCTCAAGCATCAGCCTTGCCTGATAATTGTCTACGAAAGGGCAATAGTCGGCCGCAAGATTCACGACACGTACTGACTGCACGCGGTATTTCCATCGGGCCGGAGCCTCGAGCTTCAGCCCAAGTTTCGCCGCCACAGGAGAAAGTTCAATCGGTATGCTGCAATGCTCGCCTGATACAGAAGCCTCCGCCGAAGCCGACATAGGAATCATGCCGGACTGCAATACCTCCAACCCTGCAATGTCATATCTGCTGCTTTTCAGCAGCCTTTCTTCGACAGGGGGATATCTCTGGCCCACATTGGCGAGAGCATAGAAACTATATTCCCTGCCGGTCTCTACGGATATGCCTATCTTGTCTGCCTCTCCGGAATATGCGGAATCTTCAAGCATGCCGTCACGGTAAACATAAATATTGATATTTTCCACCGCCGCAGCAGGCCAGACCCCGTCCCTGTCTCTGATACTGACACTGAAACTTACAGACGCCCTGCGCGACGGGCTTCCGGCAGCCCCTTCCCCCTGTGTCTTTGCACAACCGGATACGGACACCAGCATGACAAGCCATACCGCCAGGAACATGATACTTAATGAAAACCTGTCCATCGTCGTAATTTTTTCCGGCGCAAATATATCATGTGCAGCACTGTACAGGAAGGTCTCTGCTGCAGATTTTTCTCTTTTTTATGTTTTTTTCTCTTTTTTTATGTCCCGTATATGACAGAAGCAGGGTGGCCGGAGTCACAAGACTCATGGCCACCCTGCTTCCATGTATATTTTCTGTCGACTAATCAGAATCGGAGGAATCATCATCCCCTGTTGCATACTGCGCTATGTTGTCATCAGGAAGATCCTCTCCCTCGCTGTTGTCTCCAGCTCCTTCGTCATCGTCATCATCTCCGTCAAGCCATCTCTCGATATCATCCGCATCATCTGTCTTCACCTTGATCTTGACAAGATATATAGCATCAGGAATCTCAAGCGTGACAGCATAGAAACTTGTCCCGTCCGGCTTGTCATATTTCTGCAGGTCCGGGAAATAGTCACTGAACCCTTTAGGATACTTCTCGGCAAATGCAGCGGCCAGCTCTTCCGACATGTTCTCGAAGCTCACTACAGCCCTCTTCTTCTGGTTTGTTGACTTGCTATCCATATTATCGTTCTTCTTTCTGTATACCTGAAAATTCGTTTTCTGAAATTCGGGTGCAAGTATAGAACATTTTTCTGAATCAAGTATGGATTTTTCAAAAAAAATTAGCCTACATTCTCTCCGGGAGCTCGATTCCGAGTATCGACATGGCTTTCACCAGCACCTGGGCCACCTTGCCGATAAGTGTAAGGCGGTAGCTCAGCAGCCCCGGATCCGTTTCCTTCAGTATCGGGGTGTCATGGTAATACTGGTTGAACTCCTTTGCAAGGTCATACGCATAATTTGCCACGAGGGCAGGAGAATATGCCGCACCCGCCTCCGAGATCCTGCCAGGGAACTGGTCCAGCATTTTTATTATGCGGATTTCCTTCGCGGAAAGCTGTACGTCCTGGACAAGACTCCCTGCCCCGTATGGGATGCCGGAAGCATCCGCCCTCCTGAGAATCGACTTTATCCTCGCATGGGTATACTGGATAAAAGGCCCCGTATTCCCGTTGAAGTCAATCGATTCCTTAGGATCGAACAGCATGGTCTTCTTCGGGTCCACCTTGATGATGAAATATTTCAGGGCACCAAGGCCTATCATACGGAACAGCTTCTCCTGTTCCTCCTCCGTCATGTCCTGAAGTTTCCCAAGCTCCATAGAAGTCTCTCTGGCCGTGGTGTACATCTTCTCAATAAGGTCATCGGCATCCACCACAGTCCCCTCACGAGATTTCATCTTGCCTTCCGGAAGCTCCACCATACCGTATGAAAGATGGAAAATATTGTCCGCCCATGCGAAGCCAAGCTTCTTGAGAATCAGTTTGAGCACCTGGAAATGGTAGTTCTGCTCATTCCCGACCACGTATACATGCTCGTCAAGGTGGTATTCGGAGAAACGTTGCTCCGCCGTCCCGAGGTCCTGGGTCATATATACAGAGGTGCCGTCACCTCTCAATAGGAGTTTCCTGTCCAGTCCGTCCTCCGTCAGGTCGCACCACACAGAGCCGTCCGCCTCTTTCTCGAATATACCCATATCCAGGCCTTTCTGCACAAGGGCCTTGCCAAACAGGTAGGTCTGAGATTCGTAGTATGTCCTGTCGAAGGAGATGCCGAGGTCCCTGTAAGTCTTGTCGAAGCCCTCATATACCCATCCGTTCATCTTTTTCCACAGCTCCACTACCTGCCTGTCACCGTTCTCCCACTTGCGGAGCATGTCCTGCGCCTCTTTCAGGGACGGAGCCGCCTTTTCCGCCTCCTCCTTCGTCATTCCTTCCCCTACCAGCCGGTCCACTTCCTCCTTGTACATATTGTTGAAGGCCACATAATAGTCGCCTACAAGATGGTCACCTTTCTTGCCGGAAGACTCCGGAGTCTCCCCGTTGCCTTTCTTGAGCCATGCAAGCATGGACTTGCATATATGGATACCCCTGTCGTTTACGAGGTTAACCTTGAGGACCTTGTGGCCATTGGCCTCAAGCAGCCGGGATACAGACCATCCGAGGAGGTTATTCCTTATGTGCCCGAGATGCAGGGGCTTGTTGGTATTCGGGGACGAAAACTCCACCATGACAGTCCTGCCTGTCGGGGCATGCTGCCCGAAATCCTCTGTGGAGGCTATGCCGGAGAACACTGCGTTCCAGTACGCTGTCGAGAAAGATATGTTCAGGAAGCCTTTCACCACATTATATGACGCTATTTCAGCGAAATTCTCCTTCATATATGCCCCTATCGCATTCCCAGTGGCTTCAGGACTGGTCCTGGATACCTTCAGAAGCGGGAAAACCACCAGGGTATAGTCCCCCTCGAACTCTTTCCTTGTCACCTGGACCTGGAATCCAGACTGGTCCATATCCACACCATAAAGGGCCTTCACTGCCTCGGATGCCTTCCGGGCGACAAAATTTTCCGGATTGAAACTCATATTTTCTTTCGTTGGTAAATTATTAACAATAACGGAAATGACTCGAAAACACGGTTTTCCATTTCCGGACTTGTCCGGAGCGGACCTGTGCTTTCGGGTCATTTGCCTGTAATTTATCCGAGGTAGCTCTTGAGCAGCTTGCTCCTGGAATTGCTCCTGAGCTTGCGGATTGCCTTCTCCTTTATCTGGCGCACCCTTTCACGCGTCAAGCCGAACCTCTCCCCTATTTCTTCAAGAGTCATCTCCTGGCATCCTATCCCGAAGAAGGACTTGACAATCTCCCTCTCCCTGGTGGCCAGGGTGGAAAGGGCCCTTTCAATCTCCCTGTTGAGGGATTCGTTGACAAGTCCCTTGTCGGCATTAGGCGAATCATTGTTCACAAGGACATCCAGCAGGCTGTTGTCCTCGCCTTCAACGAACGGGGCGTCTACAGAGACATGCCTGCCGGACACCCTCAACGTATCGGCGATCTTGTCCTTAGGGACATCTATCATTTCAGACAGCTCCTCGGTAGAAGGCATCCTTTCATGCTCCTGCTCGAAACGGGAAAGGGCCTTGTTTATCTTGTTGAGGGATCCCACCTGGTTCAGCGGGAGCCTCACAATCCTCGACTGCTCCGCAAGGGCCTGGAGAATGGACTGACGGATCCACCACACCGCATACGATATGAACTTGAACCCCCTTGTCTCATCGAATTTCTCTGCAGCCTTGATAAGTCCGAGATTACCTTCATTTATAAGGTCCGGAAGGCTGAGGCCCTGGTTCTGGTACTGTTTAGCCACGGAGACCACGAACCTGAGGTTTGCCCTCGTCAGTTTTTCCAGTGCTTTCTGATCGCCTTTCCGGATCCTCTGCGCGAGTTCCACCTCCTCCTCTACAGTAATCAGTTCCTCGCGGCCGATCTCCTGCAGGTACTTGTCAAGAGAAGCGCTCTCACGGTTAGTAATCGATTTTGTAATCTTAAGCTGTCTCATATTTAAATTTATCTTCTATATTCCGAAGCCGAAATAAGAAGGTTTGCCGTAGGACGTCACTCCTTCGATAAACACAGACCTCTTCTGCTTCTTTACAATGTCCAGTACATCCTGAGGCTTGCTTACCGGCTGGTCATTGACATAGAGTATTATGAAACCGTCTGATACTCCAGCGTCCATTATCTTGCCCGGACCGACGGAGACAATCTCCACACCATGCTTGATTCCAAGCCTGTCAAGGTCATCCTGAGGTGCCTCCTTCAGGCGTGCGCCATAGAATGCGACCCCTCCTTCCTCATCAACGGTACCGTTCTCCGCAGCCGTACCCTTGAAGGTAACCTCTACAGTCTTCTCCTTCCCGTCCCTGACTACAGTCATGAGAGCCTTGTCGCCAGGGTAGAAATTGTTTACCTTGGCCTGCACATCCGAAGCGTTTATGACTTTCATGGAATCTATGGCCACAAGCACATCTCCTTCCCTGATACCGGCTTCATCGGCAGCGCTCCCTTTCAAAACCTCTCTTATATATACGCCCTGTACTGAAGAAAGTTTCATCTCTTTGGCGATTTCATCTGTTACCGGAGTCATCGTAACACCGAGAAGGGCACGCTTTACACTTCCGTAATCAATGAGGTCTGAACATATCTTCTTGACAATATTGGAAGGGATTGCAAAGGAATATCCGGTATAAGACCCTGTCTGAGAAATGATTGCGGTATTGACGCCAACCAGTTCTCCGGCTTTGTTGACAAGGGCGCCGCCACTGTTCCCCGGATTGACGGCCGCATCGGTCTGGATAAAGGACTCGATCTTGAATTCCTCTTTATAATTAGGCATCGAACGGCCTTTCGCGCTAACGATTCCGGCAGTGATGGTCGATCTCAGGTCATAGGGGCTGCCTATAGCCAGCACCCACTCCCCGAGGCGCAGGTTGTCAGAATCCCCGAACGGCACGACAGGAAGGCCCTGTGCTTCAATCTTTATAAGGGCGACATCCGTTGCCGGGTCAGTACCGATGAGAGTAGCTTCAAATGTCTTGTTGTTGTTAAGGGTGACTTCTATTTTGGAAGCACCTTCAACAACGTGATTATTAGTGACAATATATCCGTCAGGCCTGATAATGACTCCGGAACCGCTTCCGACTCGCTCCCTTGTTTCCGGAGTGCCCTCATACCCGAAGAAGAAATCGAAAATCGAGCTCGGGGCAGACCTCCTGACATCCACGGCGGTCACTTTTACATAAACCACGGCGTCAACTGCCGATTCGGCGGCATACGTAAAGTCAGGATAGTCAGTCTGTGCCAGATTGACAGTCCTGTATGCCGCACCGTCAGGTGAAACTATGACCTGGCTGGATTCCTTATCCGATGCCCTTACCACGGCATAGGCGGTAAGTCCGCCGACAAGTGCTGACAGCAGCACTACAATGATACCTTTTTTCATATCTTTTAAATTTTATTATTTCAAACGGTTAATTTCAAAACCGGACCGGGGCGGAAAAAGTCAAATTATATGCCAAACATCTCGAAAAACTTTTATACATTTGTGAATTGGAACTTTTGGAAAAGTAAGAAAATTTACATTATATGAAATTCATAGTCTCAAGCGCAGAACTGCTTAAAGGCATTCTTGCAGTTTCAAAGGCCATTCCGGCCAAATCCTCACAGCCGATTCTTGAAAACTACCTGTTCGTGCTTGACGGGAATTCCCTGGAAATCACGGCATCAGATACAGAACTCACCCTCAGGACAAATATAGAAGTGGAAAGTTCGGAGGAGAACGGCCAGATTGCAGTACCGGCAAGGCATATTACAGACCTTCTGAAGGAGCTGCCGGACCAGCCGCTGTCAATCGTCACCACCGGTGACAGTTCCTTCGAATGCAGATGGGCGAGCGGGACGTCCACACTTCCATATTTCCCGGCTGCGGACTACCCTTCAATCGCCACCACGGATGAAACGGCAGTAACCCTGACGTTCCCGGCCCACAGCCTTGTAGACGGTATTGCAGGAACCATATATGCGACGGCTGACGACGAGATCAGGCCGGCGATGAACGGAATACTGTTCGATATTGACATCGACACCACTACATTGGTTGCATCCGATTCCCACAAGCTGATCTGCTATACGACAAAGGATGTGAAAGCTTCCGAGAAGGCATCCTTCATCCTCCACAAGAAACCGGCCGCCGTACTCAGGTCGATCATCGGAAAGGATGTGGAGGACGTGGAGATTTCGTTCGACAGCAAGAACGCCGTATTCAAGTTCGACAAGACAATGGTCGTCTGCAGGCTCGTCATAGGGAAATACCCGAAATACCGTGACGTGATTCCGCAGAACAACTCCAATATACTCAGGATAGACCGTATACAGTTCCTCAACACCGTAAGACGCGTATCGGTATGCACCAACAAGGCATCCAACCTCATCAAATTCGAAATGACGCACGACTCGCTGGAACTTTCCGCACAGGACCTGGGCTTCTCAATCGCGGCATACGAAAAGATACCGTGCCGCTATGACGGGGAAGACCTTACAATAGGATTCAAATCCACCTTCGTGACAGAGATCCTGAGCAACATGACCTGCAACGAGATTGTCATGAAATTCGCCGACAGCAGAAGGGCCGCTCTTGTAGTACCGTCGGAGGAGGAAGCTGAGAGCGAGAAGATCTGCGGTATCCTCATGCCGATAATGATATCATAACCGCTGCATTATGGAACTGGATCTTCAGAGGCCGATACTGTTCTTCGACATTGAAAGCACAGGGCTTAACATAGCATCCGACGCCATAATAGAACTTTGCTTCGTCAAAGTCCTTCCCGGCGCGGAAGAGAGGATAAAGACATGGAGGGTGAAGCCGTGGGACTATGCCGGAGGCTGCCAGAAAAAGATTTCTCCGAGCGCCCAGGCCATACACGGGATCAGCGACGGTGACCTGAAGGACTGCCCGAGGTTTGCCGACATAGCTGACGAGGTAGTCAGCTGGCTGGAGGACAGCGACCTTGCAGGCTTCAACTCTACAAAATTCGACCTGCCGATGCTGGCGGAAGAACTGGAAAGGGTCAGGCGCTACATGGGAAAAGACATAAATGTCAACCTCCATGAAAAAAAGATGGTGGATGTCCAGAACATCTACCATGTAATGGAGCCGCGCAATCTTAAGGCCGCCTACAGGTTCTACTGCGGACATGAGCTGGAGAACGCACATGCAGCCGAAGCAGATACCATTGCAACATACGAGGTACTTAAATCACAGCTCGACAGATACCCGGAGACACTCAAAAACAGCGTAGACTTTCTGTCAAACTTTTCCGAAAGGCAGAAAATCGTGGACTATGCAGGCAGGCTGACCTATAATGAAAACAAGGAGCCTGTCATCAATTTCGGCAAGCACAAGGGCAAAACAGCCAGAGAAGTCTACCTTACTGAACCGTCTTATTTCAGCTGGATTGACAACGGGGAATTCACCCTCGACACCAAACGGCAGTTCGCCCTGCTCAGGCAGCAGTTCGAAAAGGAGAAAAAGGAGGCGGCCATCGCCGCACGGAAAGAGCCGCTGACAGGAGAGAAGTTCGACGCATCTGTCAACCAGCTCAAAGAAAAGTTCACCGGAAGGCTTTTCTGAACATTACCCGGAGACACTCATCCGTCCAGCTGACGTTGTATGAACATTATAGTGAAAACCACCAGCGGCAGATGCTACTGCCGGCCTGACACTACATGGGAGAGGGAAGACAAGGATCTTTTCTCTCCCGATTCTGTAAACAGTTTCCTGTATACGCCCGTACTGTTCGCAAGGATATGCAAGGCCGGGAAATGTGTAGGAAGGAAATTCGCAGAAAGATACTATGAATCCGCAGGTTACGGGCTTCTCCTGTATGCCGGTGACCTTATGGACGGCTCTCCCCTTTCCATTGCTTCGGCATCATGCCTCGACCACACATCTGTCCTGCCGTCGGCAATGTCCGCAAGGACAGCCCTCGGAAATGCTCAGGAGCCGTTCATACTGTATAAGGACGGTAAAGAAATCTTCAGATCCGGGAAAACGGATACCGGCATGATAGAAAGCGCAATATCAGAAGCCTCGTCTTTTGTATCGTTACGGATCGGAGACATGATAGCAATAGAGCTTGCCGAACCTGCAGCCCTTGCTGACAGAGAGGCACAGTCGGATGCAGACAGGACGGGGACCTCTATGTACAGAAATGAAATAAGAGGCACATTCCGTGGGGAAGGCCTCTTCTGCTTCAACATTATTTTCTGATGGTTGAGCCACTCATGGGATTCGAACCCACGACCTACGCGTTACGAATGCGTTGCTCTACCGACTGAGCTAAAGTGGCTTGCAAACTCCTTAACCGGATATCTGTTCCGAAAGGGACTGCAAAGTTAGAAAAAATTTTCAAACATCCTTTAAGAACCTGTTTTAAATTTTGACAAAAGTTCTTTATAATTCCAGGATCCAATGGACGACATTATAATAATAGGAGGAGGGGCGGCAGGCATGGCGGCAGCGGCAGGTGCAGCCGAAGTACTCGCTGAAGCAGGAAGACATGGCGGAGTGACCGTGCTAGAAAAGATGCCCCGCCCCGGGAGGAAGATAATGATAACGGGAAAAGGCAGATGCAACTTCACCAACATGAAAGACTGGAATGACTTCTCGGCCCACATACATCCGAAAAGCACTCTGCTGAAACCTGCATTCTTCACCCTGCCCCCTGAAAAGACTGTGGAATGGCTCAGGGGTGAAGGGCTTGACAGCACAGTGGAAAGAGGCGACAGGGTCTTCCCTTGCTCATACAGGGCATCAGATGTGGTAGATGCACTCAGCCGTTCCGTAAAGGATGCGGGAGCATGCCTTCTGACCGGTCAGGAGGTGCAGCACGTCTCAATCCGCAATGATGACGAATACGGGCAGTATTTCATGTTGCGCTGCACTTCCGGAGCCATTTTCACTTGCCGCAGGCTGATTGTCGCGACCGGAGGGCTGTCATATCCCACAACCGGATCGACAGGAGACGGATACAGATGGGCGGCAGAAACGGGGCACAAGGTCTCAAGGTGCTTCCCGTCGCTTACGGCCATTGTCCCGAAGAACTACAAATCGATTCCGCAGGGATCCTCCATGAAGGGCAGCCCGGCCCCTCTTCCGGGACATATAGACAGGAGCATCCCGATGTCCGAGACAGGCAGCCTCCTGAACGGCAATTCACTGAAGAACATCAGCCTGACCCTCTGGATAGACGGGAATCCGGTACAGGAGGAGTTCGGGGACATTGATTTCACGGACGGAGGAATTGAAGGACCGGTCGGCTTCAAGGTCAGCAGAAAATGTGTCAATGCAATCATAAACGGCTCGAAGCCCGCCATAAGCATAGACTTGAAGCCCGCCATAGGGAAAGACACACTCGAGGCCAGAATTGCAAAGCTGTGGAAAGAAATTTCCGAGGACAGGCGCAGTACCGGAAAGCCCTACAGGGACAGGTTCAGGGTCCTGCTCTGCAAGCTCATGCCCGTATCACTTGTCCAGGGGTTTCTGAAATGCAATCCTTCAGTGGACCACAAAAGTTTATCCAGGGCCCTGAAATCATGGAAATTCGACATCGGAGGCTTTGTAGGATATGAAAGATGTGTCATCACGGCAGGAGGAGTATCTTCTGTTGACCTGACCGCGAAAACCATGGAGTCGAAACTTCATAAAGGGCTGTACTTCGCAGGAGAAATTCTTGACCTGGACGGTGACACCGGAGGCTACAACCTCCAGATAGCTTTCTCGACAGGGATGCTTGCAGGCAGGTCTGCAGCCATATCACTTATATGAGGCCCCGGACAAGAAAAGCTACTCAAATAGGGCTGTTTTTAGCGGACTAACGGCTGATGACACCTGATCCGATCATCTCGTCCCTGTCATACCAGGCCGCAAACTGCCCGGGAGTAATCCCGCGCTGTGGTGTGTCGAACAGTATGTACAGTCCGTTCGGGCGCATGACAAGGGTAGCATCCTGCAGGGGCTGGCGGTAACGTATGCGCACACGGTAGCGGCGTATCTCCCCATCCTTCATCGGAATGTCCTCCCTGATCCAGTGGATATCCCCAGGCGCGACACGGAGGCAGCTGCGGGAAAGTCCCCTGTGGGTATGTCCCTCGCCCACATATATTATATTGTTCTCAATATCAGTATCTATTACAAACACTGAATCCTTATGTCCCCCGATATTCAGGCCCTTCCGCTGGCCGATGGTGTAGAACTGCGCTCCATCATGCCTGCCGACAATCTTCCCGTAGGGATTATCCCTGTAACGTGTCTTTTTGACATGCCTTTTCCCGCTGCGGTAGGTCTCGGTCTCGAATTTTATATCATACCTTACAGGGGTGGACAATGCCGTGAGGCTATCGTCTGAAAGAGCCATGATCCTGTCTTCCGAAAAAGGAGAAGGGGCTGAACAGCCGCCCTCATTGGCCGGGTCTCCGGCCGCATTGTATTCATGTACGGGATCATTGACTTTCAGTGATTTAGTCTCGGATATATAGTCGGTCACCATCTTGATGTCACCGGAAGCCCCGCCGTCCGTCCTAAGGGACAGGAGGATGTCATGGACAAGAGAGTAGTGTGCATTATCCTGAAAATAAGCATCATAGACCTCCACGACATTTCCCTCCTTCGGCATGAGCTTCTGCTGGAGGAAAGATGGCAGGTCGACTTTTCCGACAAAGCATATACCCTGCGAATCCTTCTTGTCGGCGGACGGGAGGTCAGCCTCATGTGCGATGCGCCTCACTTCCGGCTTGTCAAGGCCTCCTACCGGGAACATCGCCCTGGACAGCTGCTCCTGTGTGAGCTGGCATAGGAAATAGCTCTGGTCCTTGTTGGGGTCGCTTCCGGCGAAAATCCTGTACACGGGCTTCCCGTCCGTCCCGGTAATCACGTCCTTGCGGCAGTAGTGACCTGTGGCCACATAGTCGGCCCCAAGTTTCATGGCGCACTTCATGAAGGCGTCAAACTTTATCTCCCTGTTGCACAACACGTCAGGGTTGGGTGTACGGCCTTTGGAATACTCGTCGAACATATAGTCGACAACCCGTTTCCGGTATTCCGCGCTCAAATCGACGAAATAGAAAGGAATGCCTATCTTGCGGGCAACCATCTCCGCCACGAAACGGTCTTCCTCCCACTCGCAGTCGCCGTGGAGCGTACCTGTGGTGTCATGCCAGTTCTGCATGAAAAGGGCGAAGACGTCGTATCCGGCCTTTTTCAGGAGATAGGCAGCCACACTCGAGTCGACTCCGCCGGAAAGGCCAATGCAAACTTTCATAATAACAAGATTCTACAATTCAGCGGCCCTGCCTCGGCATTAATATGGATTAAATTCACCGGATTCACAGTAAATTAATTATATTTGCTTTGATACGGCCTGATTTCCAAGTTGCAAAGATAGGAATATTCCCGAGAGCGGGAGCGGGCCAGGGATAAAATGACAAAAAACGGCTGACAAATGAAGTCACTTGAACTGAAGATCAGATACTCCGAGTATGACAGCCTCGATGAGCTTTCTCCTCGGGACAAGGCTCTCGCCGAGGCTGCCCTGAGAGCGGCTTCCGGAGCTTATACGCCTTATTCACATTTCAATGTGGGTGCCGCAGTGCGGCTTTCAACCGGAGAAATAGAGACAGGGGCCAACCAGGAGAACATCGCCTACCCGTCCGGGCTGTGCGCCGAAAGGACTGCAATGTTCCACGCAGGAGCGGCATACCCCGGCTCCGATATGGAGGCCATCGCAATCGCAGCAAACCAGAACGGGCGGCTGTGTGCATCTCCGGCGACCCCGTGCGGAGCCTGCAGGCAGGTCATGGCTGAATACCAGACCAAAAGCGGCAAGCCGATGGAGATAATCCTTGTAGGGGCCGAAAAGATATGGAAATTCTACAAGGTTGACGATATTCTGCCGTTCATTTTCGATTCACTGAAATGAAAAATTCTGCACAAGGGATCTCAAAGGGAATTCCGGCCTCATAATTCCCTATAACGAGCAGAAGAACGATACAAGAACCGGTACGCTGAAATCGGTGACAACCCCGCTGACGACAGCTGCAGGAAGTACCCGGTCACCGGCTGTCCTGATGATTACCGGCAAACATACATCCACGGCAGTGACACCGGCAGAAGCGATAGGAGCAAAGGGGCTGAACCATCTGACAAGCAGCGGTGCGCATATTAGGGTGAACATCTCACGGAAAATATTGGTCAGCAGGGCGATAGTACCAAGTTCCGCCGCCAGCTGCACCCCGAGGGATGCTTCCTTGTACTGTGAAATCAATACCGAAGATAGAGAATAATACCCCATACCGCTGCCGACAGCCAGACAGTCAAACACTCCCCATCCTGATATCAGCAGGCTTACAAGGGCGGAAAAGCACAGCGTCCCGAGTATAGTCACCAGCGGAAGCAGAAAGATTTTCGGGCTCACGCTCTTGATGATTTTCTTCAATTCAGGGTTGCATCCCATGCTGATACCTACGAGGAAAATCAACAGGTAGAGAACATACATGGTCAGATTGGCCCCTATCTCACCGAAGCTCTCCAGATTTATCAGCCCTGAATATCCTGCCAGGCATCCTATGGCAAAGACAAGCACCACTATCAATGTACCTTTCATACCTGCCTCAACGGTTTACATCCTTCTGGAAAAGGAGCTTATACAGTACTGCAGCAAAAAATACACTGCCCATGGCGCCTGCCAGAGCCAGAAGCAGTGCCTGAAGGCCGAGAGTCGAAAGGTTCGCGAGAATGTTCTCGTCCGACCCGATTTTCACTCCAAGTACAAACAGCATCAGATATATCGTCACCGAAATGGCTTTCCCAATGTGCGACAGCGACTTGACCTTTCTCATCAGCAGTCCGGCCACTACTCCGGCCAGCATTGTCAATATCAGATAGAACATATTCTCTATTTTTTTGCGGCTGCAAATGTATGAAAATTTAGCTCTCCTGTAAAATGATAAGGTGGAATTTCAAGGCTTGCGAAGTCCCGAAAACCGCAGTTTACTGCTATAAATGAGGATTTGAGGGACAAGCGTAACGCAGAAATTACCCTTTTTGCTGATTTTTGATTACTTGTTCAGAGCCTGAGCTACATCCACAGCACATGCAACAGTACATCCCACCATAGGGTTGTTGCCTATTCCCAGGAATCCCATCATCTCCACGTGGGCTGGAACTGAGGATGAACCTGCAAACTGCGCGTCGCTGTGCATACGGCCCATGGTGTCGGTCAGGGCGTGGGAGGCAGGACCTGCGGCCATGTTGCGATTCTTGTAAATACCTGTATTACAAACAAATAAACAACACAGAAAAGAACTTTTGGTTAATATTTTTTGAGTAATTTATAAAAATGGTCTTGAATAAGTCCTGCATGGCATAATAAAGTGTAACACTAATCATCAGTCCATGTCTCAGTTGTTTATGCGATGATTCATGGACTGTCGTTAAGGTTGGGAGTGTGTCTTAATCTGGATATATCCGAAGCAGTACCTTTTGGATGTACCCTACACTGGTCTTGCGTTGAATTGGATTTTGATTTCCCTTGAAGTATGTGTAGGGGTACTTTGGATAGATACTCTGTGCGTGTCCTTTACCTGTACCTATGAGAGCAGGTATATATAAGGGTATGAATCCAACTTGATTTCCAGTTTTGTCTGACTGCTTAAATGGAATGAGAATCGGTATATCTAAAGGCTTTGTAGATTCCAATCCTATTTCCTTTTTGTCTGGAAGTCAGTCTGGTATAGTTAAAGGCAAGTATCTCCAACTCTATTCCGAACTTTTTGGACGCTCCTATATATAAGAAACCCTCCCACATTGCTGCAAGAGGGCGTATCTGTATTCTATTTCTTGAACAGGTCTGAATGTGTGCCTGTTCGTATTAGATTGAGTATGTGCAGTTCCCCGTCAGTGGACTTGTCATATATAAGAAGCCAGTCTGGTTTTATATGACACTCCCTGCATCCTGCATACTCTCCTTTCAGTGCATGGTCTTATTTTTGACTGGAAGCGGGACATCATTCGCCAAATCTGTGATAACTGCTACAAGTTCATCAATAGTATGTCCTCTCCGCATCGCCAGCTTCATATCTTTCTTGAACTGGCTGGAATATACGATTTCCCGTGTCATTTCAGAGATTCAATAAATTCCTCTATTGTCTTGCAGCGGATTCCCTTACCCTCTCTGATTTCCTGTATGGCTTTTCTCGTTGTCTCGTTCGGAATCTCTATAACTCCGTGCGATTTAAGGTAATTCAAAACCTGTTTGCCAGATTTTGTCCTTTCGTCTATTGTTATAGTATATGTTGCCATATCAACCTCCTTTGTTTATCGTCTTTCGCAAATATAGTCTTTTTATCTGGAATCAGAACAGGTATATCTAAAGACATTCCGATATAGTCTCCAATTCAATTTCTACCTTATCTGGAAACCACACCTAATTTACATATAAGCAATCTAATCTTTCTTCTTCCTATTCTCGCTACCTGTAAAGCAAGGCAGATAAATGACCTCTCTGTCCCAGTCCTCATCCTCATTATAGATATACACTGTCCTTGACTTCTCTATCTGTAAAATCATCGGTATATCTATCGTTGTCGTACATATCAACGGTATCGCTTTCATCGTTTCTCCTTTGTTTCTGGTTAATCGAATCTTCTTTGTCTGTATCCAGTGACAGAAGTCGTTCCAACAGGTTTTTCAGCATGCCATACCCAGAAAGCATAGTGAAATTTCACTCAAAATCCTCTTATCAAAGTACAGGATACCGCCCTAATTTCACTGTCAACCTGCATCAAGTTCCAAACATTTCTATACACGAAAAATCCCCGTAATATCATCTATTACAGGGACTTTATATATTCTATCTGCAAAATCAGATAAAAGGTCGAATTTCAAGGCTTGCGAAGTCCCGAAAACCGCAGTTTACTGCTGTAAATGAGGATTTGAGGGACAAGCGTAACGCAGAAATTACCCTTTTTGCTGATTTTTGATTACTTGTTCAGAGCCTGAGCTACATCCACAGCACATGCAACAGTACATCCCACCATAGGGTTGTTGCCTATTCCAAGGAATCCCATCATCTCTACATGGGCTGGGACTGAGGATGAACCTGCAAACTGCGCGTCACTGTGCATACGGCCCATGGTGTCGGTCATACCGTAGGAGGCAGGGCCTGCGGCCATGTTGTCCGGATGGAGAGTACGGCCTGTACCGCCGCCTGAAGCCACTGAGAAATAAGGCTTGCCGGCGAGAACACGCTCTTTCTTGTATGTTCCGGCTACAGGATGCTGGAAACGGGTAGGGTTGGTGGAGTTACCTGTGATGGAAACCTCCACGCCCTCATGCCACATGATAGCGACACCTTCACGGACATCGTCGGCTCCGTAGCATTTTACCTTTGCGCGAGGACCGTCGCTGTAGGCGATTTCACGGACTACCTTGAGCTCTCCCGTATAGTAGTCGAACTGGGTCTGCACATATGTAAAGCCGTTGATGCGGGAGATGATCTGCGCAGCATCCTTTCCGAGGCCGTTCAGGATGCAGCGGAGAGGCTCCTTACGTACCTTGTCGGCCTTTGCTGCAATCTTTATGGCACCTTCTGCAGCCGCAAATGACTCGTGTCCCGCAAGGAAGCAGAAGCAATGTGTCTCCTCACGGAGAAGACGTGCGGCAAGGTTGCCGTGTCCGAGACCTACCTTGCGGTCATCGGCGACTGAACCGGGGATGCAGAATGACTGGAGGCCGATACCGATAGCCTCGGCAGCCTCAGCAGCTGTCTTGCAGCCTTTCTTGAGTGCAATGGCGCAGCCTACAACATACGCCCACTTCGCATTCTCGAAACAGATAGGCTGTGTCTCCTCACAAGTCTTATAAGGATCGAGACCGTACTGCTCGCAGATAGCGTTAGCCTCCTCGATATCCTTGATACCGTTCTCGTTAAGGGCAGCGAGGATCTGTTTGATACGACGATCCTGGCTCTCGAATTTAACTTCTCTTATCATAGTAGTCTTCCTCCTTATTCTTTACGTGGGTCAATGTATTTAACTGCACCGGCCTCCTTGCTGAAACGGCCGTATGTACCGGTCACCTGCTTGAGAGCCTCGTTGGCATCCACGCCCTTCTTCACAAGGTCCATGAATTTGCCGAGGTGCACGAACTCGTATCCGCAGATCTCGTCGTTCTTGTCGAGGGCGAGGGTCTTGATATAACCTTCAGCCATCTCAAGGTAGCGCGGCCCCTTTGCGAGAGTACCGTAGAGGGTACCGACCTGGCTGCGGAGACCTTTACCGAGGTCCTCGAGACCTGCCCCGATCATAAGCCCTCCCTCTGAGAATGCGGACTGGGTACGTCCGTAGACGATCTGGAGGAAAAGCTCGCGCATTGCAGTATTGATGGCATCGCACACGAGGTCAGTGTTGAGTGCCTCAAGGATAGTCTTGCCAGGGAGGATCTCGGAAGCCATCGCGGCTGAATGTGTCATGCCGGAGCATCCGAGGGTCTCGACGAGAGCCTCCTGGATCACACCCTCTTTCACATTGAGGGTCAGCTTGCAGGCTCCCTGCTGAGGGGCGCACCAGCCCACACCGTGAGTAAGACCTGAGATGTCAGTGATTTCTTTGGATTTTACCCATTTTCCCTCCTCTGGAATAGGAGCCGGACCATGGTTAGGTCCCTTTTTGACGCAGCACATCTGCTGCACTTCGTGTGAATAAACCATAACCTGTTAAAAATTTAGTTCCTTTTTTAAATATTCCTCCGGACCAATGCACCTATTATTATATAAAGGCACCCGGCAGAATACCGGGTGCAAATATAAGGATTTTTATCATTCAAAAGACAACAAGGGAAAATACATTCCGACAAGAAATATTTAACGGTTCTATTCCATAAAGGTTGCACGATAATATGAAGACTACATTGTAACAGAAATTTAACATTTACATAAATTATTGTATTTCAATATTATACTATAATAAACATAACTTCCTCTGCAAAAACTGTTGAAAAATGAAAGAGAAAAATTTGGAGTTTTAAAAAAATGCTGTACCTTTGCATTCGGTTATTAGTTTTAGTGTTATTAATTATGTGGTTAGTTAAAGAGGAGTCCCACGTGAGTGGCACCAACCTCATCTGTTTTAGGGGAGCATCATTATGATGACTCTCTTTCTTTTTATATACCTTTGCACTGGATTGGGAGATTTACAATGAAATTCAAGATAGAATCGGAATACAAACCCTCCGGCGACCAGCCAGCGGCGATAAAAGGACTGTGCTCTGCATTGGACAGCGGGGTGGATGCCGTCACGCTGCTCGGGGTAACAGGCTCCGGAAAGACGTTCACAATGGCGAATGTAATCGAGAGGCTGCAGCGTCCGGCCCTGATACTCAGCCACAACAAGACCCTTGCCGCGCAGCTGTACGGGGAGTTCAAATCCTTTTTCCCTAACAATGCGGTTGAATATTTCGTGTCTTACTACGACTACTACCAGCCGGAGGCGTATATCCCCACTACGGATACTTATATAGAGAAGGACCTGAGCATCAATGATGAAATAGAGAAGCTGAGGCTCAGCGCCGCGTCATCACTCCTGTCCGGACGGCGCGACGTGATAGTAGTCTCCAGTGTGTCATGTCTGTACGGCATCGGGAACCCTGAGGATTTCCACGCGCAGACGGTCACTGTGCGCAAAGGGGAAAGCAGGAGCATGACCAGGCTGCTGTACCAGCTGGTAGACGCCCTGTACTCCAGGACGGAAACCGATTTCAAAAGAGGGACATTCCGGGTGCGGGGCGACACAGTAGACGTATGTATCGGCTATGGGGAGAACGCAATAAGGATAGAGTTTTTCGGGGACGAGGTGGACAGCATATCCATAATTGACCCTGTAACGGGAGCCTTCATCGACACCATGGACGAGGTCTCCATCTACCCTGCCAATAATTTCGTCACCACACGGGAACGCAGCATCAAAGCCGTCAGCCAGATACAGGACGACATGGTGAAGCAATGCGAATTCTTCCAGGAGATAGGAAAGCCGCTTGAGGCCAAGAGGCTGAAACAGAGGGTGGAATATGACCTGGAGATGATAAAGGAGATGGGCTACTGCCCGGGAATCGAGAACTATTCCAGATATTTCGACGGAAGAAGCGAGGGGATGAGGCCGTTCTGCCTCATAGACTATTTCCCGAAAGATTTCATCACTTTCATAGATGAGAGCCATGTGACGCTGCCCCAGATCCGGGCAATGTACGGAGGCGACCATTCACGGAAGTCCATCCTTATAGAATACGGCTTCAGGCTTCCGGCGGCAGCGGACAACAGGCCTCTGAAATTTGATGAGTTCGAAGCCGTCACAGGACAGAAGGTGTATGTAAGCGCCACCCCGGGCGACTATGAACTTGAGAAATCAGAAGGCCTTGTAGTAGAACAGGTTGTGCGCCCTACCGGCCTTCTTGACCCGCCTATTGAGGTGCGCCCGACAAAAAACCAGGTGGACGACCTGCTGGAAGAGATACGGCAGAGGGCGGAGAAGGACGAAAGGGTGCTGGTGACGACCCTTACCAAGAGGATGGCCGAAGAGCTCGAGAAATATTTCACCCGCATGGGCATACGGTGCCGCTACATACACTCCGACGTAGATACGCTGGAAAGGGTGGAGATAATCGAGGATTTCAAGAACGGGCTGTTCGATGTGCTTGTGGGAGTCAACCTGCTCCGCGAGGGGCTCGACATCCCGACAGTCTCTCTTGTAGCCATCCTTGATGCCGACAAGGAAGGGTTCCTCCGTTCCGGACGCTCCCTCACACAGACAGCGGGGCGTGCAGCCAGGAATGTGAACGGGCTGGTGATAATGTATGCAGACAGCATCACCAAATCCATGCAGGAGACCATCTATGAGACAGACCGCCGCAGGGCCAAACAGATGGAATACAACAAACTGCACAACATCACTCCGACACAGGTGGCACTCAAGAAGAATGTCCTGACGGAAGAGTATCCGCAACAGGACGCCGGGAAGAAACGTAACCCGAGACTTGCAAATACAGTTTCAGGAAAAGTCAGCGCGGCAAATTCATACGAGGCGCCGCACTATATCCCCGATCCGAGTGACCTGGGCAAGGGCACAGTCAGCGTCGGACTCGGGCACGACTCGAGGAGGGAAAGCAACTCGGCATATAAGGACGGTTACATAGAAGCCGACCTCGCGGCTGTACTCCAGGACCCTGTGATACGGTCCATGGACCGCAGCCAGGTGGAAAAGGCGGTGGAGCAGGCCCGGAAAAACATGCAGAAAGCCGCATCCGACCTTGACTTCATGGCGGCGGCAAAATACAGGGACGAGATGTGGGCCCTCCAGGAATACCTGAAAGTCTGGAAAGAGAAATAACGCCTACTCCGTTTCAGACGGGTCCTCGTAATATTTCTTCCTGTACTCGGCCGGTGACAGCCCGAAATATTTCTTGAAGAACTTGGAAAACGCGGCCTGGTCAGAGAAATGCAGCACATCAGCCACCTGCTGTACCAGCAGGCCATTGTTCTGAAGAAGCTGGACAGCCATAGACAGCGTCTCCCCCGCGATGATTTCATGAGGGGTCTTGCCAGTCACCTCCTTGACCACCCGCGACAGGTGCTTGTGCGTGACACACAGTTCCCTGGCATAGAACGACACTTCGCGTGTCTCCGTCAGGTGCTTCCACACCAGGTCGACAAACGAAGCTATCAGGAGTTCCCGCTTCCCTATCTTGTGGAAGACCATGGAATCTTCATCTATACTGGAAATGAAATTGCTGACCTCCAGCACCAGCGCCTTGAAATACAGCCTGACCATATCGGCCCTGTACTTGTGGGAAACATCCGCGACAGACAGGCTGAGCATCTTTAGCAACATGCGGAAGCTCTCTGCCCTTGGACTTCCGCTGAAATCCATCACAGGGTTGGAAAGGACCTGGAAAAGATAATTGTCCTTCTCGTGGATCATCCCCTGCAGTGAATCGAGCATAAAAGATTTGGTCGTGAATATGCAGTACGCCTCTGCATCAGGAGAGACTTCCCCGAACCGGAACAGCATCCCATCAAAGATGTCTGAATAATTGTCCGCCTGCAGACGGTGGATATTCCCGTTTATAAAGAGGTCAACTGTCCCGCTCAGGACAAAGATTATCACCCTGGCACCTATGAACTGACATTCTGCCAGACGTCTGATATCCTCCCCTGAAAGCAGAAGGAAGGCATCCCCGAGCTTCTTCTTTTCGTCCGCAAAGGTGGAAAGCTGTAAGGTATTCAAATATTGCATTTTATGGCAAAGTTTTTGTTTGTTGGTGTCAAATTTTGACAAACGCACCATATTATTAATATCAGGTGCACATAAAAATACGCCATTTGGACAAATATATATGAATTTTATACAAACTCAAAGAAAAAGTATATAATAATTTTGTGCGCGGAATTACAAGGAAAAAATTATACAGTAAAATGAAAGGTTTAAATGTTATGACAATCGGGCTGTGCCTGCTTATCGGTATGACTTCCTGCAAGCAGCAGTCAGCTCAACAGCAGCAGGCTCAGGCCAGCGTTTATCCAGTAATCAAACTGGCCCCTGAAGACAGGACACTTTCCGAAAGCTACACGGCGGTTATCGAAGGAAAGCAGTATGTTGAAGTCCGCCCGCAGGTTTCAGGCATCATCACGGATGTCCTTGTCAAGGAAGGAGCAAATGTCAGGAAGGGTGAGACCCTTTTCATTATCGATACCATCCCTTATGCGGCTGCGTACAAGCAGGCCCTTGCAGCAGTGGCATCCGCAGAGGCCCAGGAAGCTACGGCAAAGCTGAACCTCACGGGAAGCGAGGAGCTATACAAGCAGAAAGTCATCTCCGATTTCGAGCTGCAGACAGCAAGGAATTCCTATAATACGGCAGTAGCGAATCTCGCCAATGCAAAGGCACAGGAGGCCAGTGCAGCGAACAACCTGTCGTTCACAAAAGTAAAAAGCCCTGTAAACGGTTCCGCAGGCATGACCTCAATCCGTGTGGGCACTATCGTCTCGGCAATGGGCGAATCCCTTATAAACGTTTCAGACAATTCCCAGATGTACGTATACTTCTCCCTTCCGGAGAAGGAAGTCCTGAAGCTTATCGCAGAATACGGATCAATAGAAAAGACCGTAGCCTCATATCCTGAAGTAACACTCACACTCAATGACGGCAGCACATATGAGCACAAGGGCAAGATCGACGTGATCAGCGGCATTGTGGACAAGACCACCGGTTCTGTCAGCCTAAGGGCCGTGTTCAGCAACCCGGAAGGACGTCTCATGAGCGGAGGTTCGGCGACTGTCAACATCCCTTACGAACGGACAGGATGCCTGGTGATCCCTCAGGAGGCGACATACGAGGTCCAGGACAAGATTTTCGCCTACAAGGTTGTGGACGGGAAAGCGACATCCACACAGATTAAAGTGTTCAAAGTCAATGACGGCAAAGAATATATCGTGGAGGAAGGACTGAAAGAAGGTGATGTTATCGTAGCTGAAGGAGCCGGTCTGCTCAGGGAAGGCACCCCTATTGCTGCCGCACCCGCTTCCACAAAAGAAGGAGAATAAGGAATATGAATCTTAAAACATTCATCGACAGGCCAATCCTGTCATTGGTAATATCGATTTTCATCGTGATGGTAGGTGTCATCGGGCTTTCGGTGCTGCCTGTCGAGCAATATCCGGATATTGCCCCTCCTACCATACGTGTGAGCACAACTTACAGCGGTGCGAACGCCACTGCGGTCCAGAACAGTGTGATCGTGCCGCTCGAGGAGGCCATAAACGGTGTCGAGAACATGACATACATGACTTCCGAGGCAAGTAACACCGGAAGCGCATCCATCTCCGTATATTTCAAGCAGGGTGTCGACCCGGACATGGCGGCGGTCAACGTGCAAAACCGCGTCTCAAGGGCACAGTCCCTCCTGCCTGCGGAAGTGACCAGGGTCGGAGTGGAGACCATGAAACGCCAGAGCAGTACCCTGAAAGTATTCGCTCTTGCAAGCCCTGACGGCACTTACGACGAGACATTCCTTACCAACTATTTGAGCATCAACATCAAGCCTGAGATACAGCGTATTTCCGGAGTCGGTGAGGCAAACGTAATGGGCGGTGACTATGCAATGCGTATCTGGCTCAAGCCGGACATCATGGCCCAGTACGACGTCCAGCCGAGCGATGTGAGTGCTGCATTGTCGGCACAGAACATAGAGGCTTCCACCGGAGCCATCGGAGAAGACTCGAAGAACGTGTTCCAGTACACCCTTAAATACAGGGGCCGTCTTGAAACGGAGGAGCAGTTCGGCAACATCATCATCAAGGCATACAGTGACGGACGTGTCCTCAAGCTCAAGGACATCGCCGACCTGGAACTCGGGGCGCAGACCTACTCGTATGAAGGACGTGTAATGGGTGCTCCAGGCGTCACAATGATGATTAACCAGACAGCGGGAAGTAACGCCAACGAGATCATCAACGCCATTGACGCATACCTGGAAGAAGCAGCGAAAGACCTGCCTAAGGGAGTCGAAATCGTGGACATCATGAGTACCAAGGACTTCCTTGATGCGTCTATCCACGAGGTCATCAAGACCCTTTTCGAGGCTATCATCCTGGTCGTCCTGGTGGTATATGTCTTCCTGCAGAATGTCAGGGCGACAATCATCCCTACCATCAGTATCTTCGTCGCCCTCATAGGTACATTCGCATTCCTGGTTGTCGCAGGATTCTCAATAAACCTTCTGACGCTCTTCGCCCTCGTGCTGGCGATCGGTACCATTGTGGATGATGCCATCATCATGGTGGAAGCTGTCCAGGTGAAACTGGATGAAGGCTACACGTCCCCATATCTGGCGGCAGTTGACGGCTCGCAGGGAGTATCGTCCGCCATCATCACATCCACCTTGGTATTCATGGCGGTGTTCATCCCTGTATCATTCATGGGCGGCACATCAGGAGTGTTCTATACACAGTTCGGTCTTACAATGGCCGCCGCAGTAGGCCTCTCGGCCATAAACTCCCTCACCCTTTCACCTGCACTCTGCGCATTGCTCCTGAAGCCGAACGAAGTAGTGAAACCGGGAGAAAGGCCAAAACAGTTCTCCACCAGGTTCAGGATCGCATTCGATACGGTGTTCGGGCGGATAGTCCGCAAATATAAGTTCGGTGTCAAGTTCTTCATCGGCAACAAATGGCTTTCCGGACTGCTTATACTGGGCGCGATAGGTCTCCTGATGTTCCTTATGAGCACCACCAAGACCAGCCTCGTGCCGAATGAGGATACAGGTTCGCTCTTCATGAGCGTGGACGCCTCTCCTGGAAGCACCCTGAACGAAACCAACCAGATCCTTACCGAGGTCCAGAAGAGCATCCAGGACATCCCTGAGATCAGGACATTCAACCAGGTGGCAGGTTTCTCATTCGCAGGTAGCGGAGCGTCCCACGGTATGCTCATGATCAAGCTCAAGCCTTGGGACCAGAGGGAAGGAAAAGAGCACAGCAACACAGCGGTGATGAACCAGATCTACGCCAGGACGGCACACATCAAGAATGCACAGATCTTCATCTTCGCCCCTCCTATGATATCAGGTTACGGTACTGGAAACAGCTTCCAGGTCGACATCCAGGACAGGTCCGGCAAAGGTATCGAGGCGCTGAACGAAGTGACGCACGGCGTTATTGCAGCCCTCAACCAGAGGCCGGAAATCCAGATGGCATATACATCTTTCAGTACAGAGTTCCCTCAGTATACAGTGGATGTGGATGCCGCCAAGTGCCTGAGGGCAGGTACCACTGCAGACCAGGTGCTGTCCGTGATGCAGAGCTACCTGGGAAGTTCATACGTCTCCAACTTCAACAGGTTCACCAAATTGTACCGCGTAATCCTCCAGGCAAGGCCGGAAGACCGTGACCAGCTGCAGTCGCTTGACAACATATTCGTACAGACTGCATCAGGGATGGCTCCTGTAAGCCAGTTCATTACCCTGACAAAATCGTACGGTTCCGAGATACTCAGCAGGTTCAACCTGTTCCCGTCAATCACCGTACAGGGTATGCCTAAGGACGGATACAGCTCCGGAGACGTGATCATCGCAGTCCAGGAAGTGGCTGCTGAAGTCCTGCCTACAGGATTCGGATACGAGTTCTCCGGCATGACCAGAGAGGAGGCACAGCTTGCCGAGTCGCATACCACCACCCTGATATATATCCTGTGTATCGTGTTCATCTACCTTATCCTCTGCGGTCTGTACGAGAGCTTCTTCCTGCCGCTCGCGGTCATCTGCTCCGTACCGTTCGGACTTATGGGGTCATTCCTGGCAGCCAGGATATGGGGTATAGAAAGCAACATATACATGCAGGTCGGCATCATCATGCTGATCGGACTGCTTTCCAAGACGGCAATCCTTATCACGGAATATGCAAGCGAAAGGCGCAAGGCCGGCATGTCCCTCAGCATGGCGGGCATATCCGCGGCCGGCATAAGGCTGAGGCCTATCCTCATGACCGTATTCTCCATGGTATTCGGACTCCTTCCTTTGGCAATAGCCAGCGGAGTCGGGGCCAACGGCTACCACTCACTGGGTATTCCGGTCATCGGAGGTATGGTAATCGGTACCATCGCGCTCGTATTTATAACCCCTGTCTTCTTCACAATATTCCAGTATATTGAAGAGAGAGTAATGGGCAAAAGAAAGGAGGACAGAGCATAATGAAAAAGATAGTCTTATTTACAATAATAGTAGCACTCACCAGCAGCTGTTCTATCTACAGGAAATACCAGAGGCCGGAAGACCTCCCTGTAGATAGCCTCTACCGGGCTGAAGCAATGGATGTAGCGACAGAAGACTCTACATCGCTCGGATATATGCCGTGGGATGAAATGTTCACGGACCCGCATCTGCAGGACCTCATCAGGACAGGCCTCGAGCACAATGTTGACCTGCAGAGCGCAATCCTGAGGGTCGAATCCGCAAAAGCCCAGCTTGCCGCAGCCAAATGGGCCTATGCCCCGAGCCTCAACCTCACACCGCAGGGCGGACTCAGCAGCATAGACGCAAATAAGGCGAGCTGGACCTACAACGTAGGCGGCGCAGTCAGCTGGGATGTGGACCTTTTCGGTTCGCTCCTCAACTCAAAACGCGGGGCGCAGGCCACACTCCTGCAGCAGCAGGCATACCAGCAGGCAGTAAGGTCCCAGATCATCGGGACAATAGCCAACTCATACTATGCACTTCTGATGCTGGATGACCAGGTGAAGATAAGCGCAGAAAATGTCGAGATCTGGAAAGAACAGGTAAGGACCATGGAGGCCATGCTGAAAGTCGGGCAGACAAACGAGAGCGCCGTGACACAGGCCAGGGCCAACCTCTATGCCCTTGAAGCATCGTATGCCGATCTTCTAAGGCAGCAGAGAGAGACAGAGAATTCCCTCTGCTCTCTGCTCGGACAGCCGTACTTCCAGATTGAAAGAGGTACCCTTGCCGAGCAGACCATACCGGACAACATCTCAGTATCCGTACCGCTCCAGCTCCTGTCCAACAGGCCTGATGTCATCCAGGCGGAAATGGCATACGCCAGCTCCTACTATACGACCAGCATGGCAAGGTCCGCGTTCTATCCGAGCATCAACCTTTCAGGCAGCGCAGGATGGACGAACAGTTTGGGACAGGCAATCACCAACCCTTCCGGATGGCTCCTTTCCGCACTCGGCCAGCTGACTGTCCCTATCTTCAACCACGGGCAGCTCAGGGCCAACCTCAAAGTAAGCAAGGCTGAAGAAGAGATTGCAAGGCTCAACTACCGCCAGGCCCTGCTCACGGCAGGAGAGGAGGTCAACAATGCCCTCTTTGCAATCCAGACGCATGAGACCATGCTCGAAAAGCATCAGGCCCAGTGCAAGGACCTAGAAAGGACACTTACTTCTACGGAATACCTGTTCAGGAACTCATCCGGGACTACATACCTTGAGCTTCTGACTGCACAGCAGTCCCTGCTCAGCGCACAGCTCAACGCCATCAGCGACCAGTACCAGCTGCTGCAGTCTGTCGTAACCCTCTACCAGGCGCTCGGAGGAGGAAAGGAATAATCCTTGTTCCCTGTAATTCAATAAAAAAAGAACTGATCCGGAAATGGTCAGTTCTTTTTTTTGACATTACATTCTTCTTTGGGCTGCCTCATGCCCCCCAAAAAACCTACAGCAACGGGGCGAAAAGCCGGATCAGAGACTGAAGCAGCTTGCTGTACCACGGTATCTTCCGCCATTTCTCAAGCGTCACCTCCTCACATGATTCAAGGTCATACAGGAAGATGGCCTTGTTCTCCCTGGAGACAGATTCGTCGTAAATGTATGTATTTATCTCATAGTTCAGGTCAAAGCTCCTGTAGTCCATATTGGCAGACCCCAGAATCGAGAGATAGTCATCCGCAACAAGAGTTTTAGAATGTATGAAGTTGCCTGTCTTCTCGTATATTTTTATCCCGGCTTCCAGACACTCAGTATAGTACGACCTGTTGGCCGGCCCCATATAGCACAGGTCGGCTTTCTTCGGAATCATTATACGTACATCCACGCCCTTCAAGGCTGTAGATTCAAGGGCCTGCAGCAATGGCTCGGGAGGCACAAAGTACGGAGTCTGGATATAGATATAATTCCTGGCATGCTGTACGGCCCACACGGTCCCCATCTGGATTACAGGCCATTGGTTGTCAGGCTCGTCCGGGACAATCTGGATCAGCTTTGCAGGACTAAGTTTAACATGCTGAGGGAAATACCTGGAATAGTCTTCCCGGATCTTGCCCCCTGATGTTATAAAAGAATTCATGAAGCTGTATTGCAGGCTAGATACCGCCTCACCGGTAATCCTCATGTGCGTATCACGCCAGCGTACAAAATAGTCATCGCTGATGTTCATCCCCCCGGTATAGCCTATCTTGCCGTCAATCACTACTATTTTCCTGTGGTCACGGTAATTCAGCTGGGCACCGATGGTCAAATGGGTTATCCTCGTATTGGTGAAAGGGACTACTTCGACACCGGCCTTCTTCATCTCATTGTAATACCGGGAGCTGATCTCGATATTGGCGATATTCTCATGTATGAACCTGACCTTCACCCCTTCCCGAGCCTTCTGCATGAGGAGGGCGCGTATCTTGCGGCTGCCCATGTCCTTCTTGAAATAGAAATACTCCATATGGATATGGTCCCTGGCATTGCGGATGTCCTCGGTCAGGGCATCGAACTTGCGCTTTCCGGAGGTGATGATCTCAATGTCATTGTCATCGCTCACAGTGATCTTGTCGACCTCTGAAAGCAGACGGGCGACCTCCCTGTAGTCCTCCCTGATTTTCTCCTCGACGGAATGGCCGAACAGAAGGTCCTTTATCCGTCCGTCGGCCATTTCATCGAACTCTTTAAGGAAGTTCTTGTGCCGTCTCTGGAAAAAGCCCGCCCTTCTCCAGTTGAAACCGAAGACCACATAGCACAGAAGGCCCACTATCGGCAGAAGGCCTATGACAAGTATCCATGAAATCTTGCGTCCGGAATCCTGGTTGTCAGTCAGGATAATCAGAATAGTCCCTACAATCAGCAGGATATACAATATCGAAAAAACATTGGAGAAGATTTGAAGTGCCATTCCATGAATCAGTTAAAGCACACAATCATATACACAAAGATACATGGCCGCGGCAAAAAGGCCGCCCAGAAGCGGTCCCAGCACCGGAATCCAGCTGTACTTCCACCCGCTGTCCCTCTTGCCCCTTATCGGGAGCAGGGCATGGGCAATACGAGGAGAAAGGTCCCTGGCCGGATTGATGGCATAGCCCGTAGCTCCTCCGAGAGACATGCCTATGGACATGATGAGCATCGTCACAGGGAAGCCGCCCAGACTGCCCATACCGACTTCCGGCGTGTTCTCCTTGTTAGAAAAGGCAAGTATTACAAACACCAGTAGCCAGGTGCCGACAAACTCGCAGAAAAGGTTACGCCATTTGCCCGGGATGGCAGGCATCGTACAGAACACACCGAGCTTAGTGTCCGCATCATCTGTGGCGTCGAAATGGTCCTTATAGAACAGATAGACAAGGACCGCCCCCACGAATCCCCCGAGCAGCTGCGAAACCACATACCCGGGCACATAAGCCCACGGGAACATGCCGGCCGCGGCCATCCCCACCGATACGGCAGGATTGAGATGCGCCCCTGAATAAGGGCCTGCGATAAAGACACCGCACATTACCGCGAATCCCCATGCCATGGTTATGACAATCCAGCCGCCGTTCTGCCCTTTGGACTTGGCGAGGGAATTCGATGCCACCACTCCGTCTCCGAGAAGGATAAGGACCATTGTACCGAGAAACTCGAATACGCATTTTGAGAATAATGACAGTTCCATACTCAATCCTCCTGTCTGTCTGACAATGTACGGGAAACGGCATCTGCCCATCCTGCCTTCTCCGCAATTACGAAATCTTCCGGAGCCTGAGGAGAGAAAGTCCTCTCCGCACTCCACTGTGTCTTGATGCTGGACAGGTCATCCCAGTACCCTACCGCAAGGCCGGAAAGATAGGCGGCACCGAGCGCGGTTGTCTCTGTAACGGACGGCCTTATGACAGGCACGCCGAGAATGTCAGCCTGGAACTGCATCAGGAGATTGTTCCGCGAGGCCCCTCCATCGACTTTCAGCTCCTTGAGGGCTACTCCGGAGTCCTTCTGCATCGCATTGACTATGTCCATGGTCTGGAACGCGATGCCTTCAAGCGCGGCACGTGCGATGTGTGCCGCCTTAGTCCCCCGCGTAATACCGTATATGCATCCTTTCGCATACTGGTCCCAGTACGGGGCTCCGAGGCCCGTAAGGGCAGGGACAAAATATACCCCACCGCTGTCAGGGACACTTGCGGCAAGTGCCTCAACTTCTGAAGATGAGCTGATCACACCGAGTCCGTCCCTAAGCCACTGGACCACGGAACCGCCCACGAAAATGCTGCCCTCCAAGGCATAATTGACGGTATCCCCTATCTTCCATGCGATCGTGGTAAGAAGGTCATTGGAAGAAAGTATGGGCCTGCTTCCGCTGTTCATAAGAAGGAAACAGCCTGTCCCGTATGTGTTCTTCACAGACCCGGGCTCTGTGCACATCTGCCCGAAAAGGGCGGCCTGCTGGTCTCCGGCAATTCCCGAAATAGGCACCTCATGGGCGAAAATCGTAGTCTTGGTGTATCCGTATACCTCGCTTGAGGAACGTACCTCCGGCATCATCGTCTCCGGAATGCCGAACAGCTCCAGCAAGTCAGGGTCCCACTGCAGGGTATGTATATTGAAGAGCATTGTCCTCGAAGCGTTGCTGACATCGGTAACATGCTTCTCCCCTCTTGTCAGCATCCACACGAGCCATGAATCCACAGTGCCGAAACGGAGCTTCCCGGCCTCGGCCTTAGCCCTTGCCCCTTCCACATTTTCAAGGATCCACCTGATTTTCGTGGCACTGAAATAAGCATCGATTATAAGGCCTGTCCTCTGCCGGATATATCCGGTGAGGCCATCGTTCTTCAGAGAATCACAATATCCCGATGTCCGCCTGTCCTGCCAGACTATGGCGTTATACACGGGCTGTCCGGTCTCCGCATCCCAGACAATGGTAGTCTCCCTCTGGTTCGTGATGCCGATTCCGGCGATATTCTTTCCGTTTATCCCGACAGACGTGATGGCCTCGGCTATGACGGACGCCTGTGAAGACCAGATTTCCGACGGGTTATGCTCCACCCATCCGGGCTTCGGGAAATACTGGGTGAATTCTTTCTGTGAAACCGAAATGATCCTGCCGGAACGGTCGAATACGATTGCCCTGGAACTGCTTGTCCCCTGGTCCAGGGCAAGGATATACTTCTCTGAGCTGTTCTCTTTCATAATAAGATATATGAATGTGGTTAATCAGAGGTTGAAATTAATAAAAAATCCGGGAAACAGTGCAGCTTGATGAAATAAGTGCAGCCGATCCCGGACCCCTTATGACAGCCTTCTATGGCGAATCACACCAGCCTTGAAATCAAAGTCGCTGATGTACAAGATATTACTTCAGCCGTAACATACTCTCCTATTTCATGTCCTCCTGAAGGGAAGACACATACCTTGTTGTTGCTGGCTCTTCCGAAAAGCTCACCGCTGTTCTTTTTGGAGACGCCCTCGACAAGTACAACATGCCTCCTGCCTATCTCCTTTTCGTTGCTTTTGAGACTCATCCTCCCCTGGAGCGCAATGATCTCGTTCAGCCTCGCAGTCTTGACATCTTCCGGGACATCATCCTTGTATTTCCTTGCGGCAAGCGTACCGGGCCTCTCCGAATACTGGAACATGAAAGCCCCGTCAAAGCAGACTTCCTCCATCAGCGAGAGCGTATCCGCATGATCCTGCTCCGTCTCTCCGCAGAAACCGGCAATCACATCAGTAGTGAGCCCGCAGTCCGGAATCACCGACCGTATCTTGGCGACACGCTCCAGATACCACTCGCGGGTGTACTTGCGGCGCATCTTCTCCAGCATGGTGTTGCTGCCGGACTGCACAGGGAGGTGGATATGCTTGCAGATGTTGTCATACATAGCCATCGTATAGATGACCTCGTCGCTGATGTCCTTGGGGTGCGATGTCGAGAACCTGACCCTCAGGTCCGGGCTGACCTTGGCGACCATCTCGAGCAGGCCTGCGAAATCCACATTCCTGTCAGCGGAATCCGGATGCTCCCAGTAATAGGAATCGACATTCTGCCCAAGCAGGCAGACCTCCCTGTACCCGTTCTCATACAGCTGCTCCGCCTCACGGAGGATGGTCTCCGGATCGCGGCTGCGCTCCGCCCCCCTTGTATAAGGGACCACGCAGTAGGAACATACGTTGTTGCATCCGCGCATAATGGAAATGAACGCGCTGACACCGTTCTTGTCCATCCTGACAGGAGAAATGTCCGCATATGTCTCCTCGTGCGAAAGGAGCACATTGATCTGGGGCGAGTCCGGTGTTATCCTGCCTATGAGCTCCGGAAGGGACCTGTATGAGTCGGGACCGGCCACCAGGTCGACAACATGGGAGTCAAGGAGCTTCTCTTTGAGCCTCTCGGCCATGCAGCCGACTATGCCTATCACCACCCCGTCCCTCCTGCGCTTCTGCAGGCGGAACTGCTCGATGCGGCCCCAGATGCGCTGTTCCGCATTGTCCCTGATCGAACAGGTGTTGGCAAGGATGAGGGACGCCTCCTCTATATTTTCAGTCAGGGCGTAGCCGGCATCCTGCAGGATAGACAGTATCACTTCGCTGTCATTCACATTCATCTGGCACCCGTATGTCTCTATATATACTTTCGGCCTGGACGGGTCCGATATAGGTCTTATGCTGTTCTCCATATTATAATATTATATGACAATCCCTGGTTTGACAGGGCAAAGATAAGATTTTTATCTGACTTATATTTTTTCTATCTTTGCAAGGATATGGGAAAGAGAATTACCTGCAGAATTGCGGTTCTGGCGGCAGTCTGGATGATGATATGCTGCACCGGTTGTACAAGTTTGAAAGACATCAGGAATATCCGCATAGAGTCTTTCAATATCAAATCATTGTCTATCAAAGGACTTGATTCGGCCGAAGCCATTGCGTCGGTCTCGGTGGACAATCCCGCGAAAGACATTTCCGTATCCGGCATCGACGGGGCCCTGTATAAGTCCGGGAAAAATTTAGGTACATTCACCATAGCACCGTTCGAGATCGGCGGACGCGGACTGGATACGGCGACAGTCAGCTGCTCCCTGAAGCTCTCGCCTGACCTCTCGCCCCTGGCACTTATGTCTTTGGCCCGTGACTTCGACATATCCGACTGCACCATGGACGTGAACGCCCGGGCCCGGATAGGGAAAAGCCCCTGGAAGAAGTTCGAACTTAAAGACATTCCTGTCAAAAACATCATAAACTCGCTCTAATTAACTGAAAATGGAATATATAAAGAAAATACTCATCAATACCGCGTCACTGGTTGCCGTATATTTCGCTTGCGGGGCTGCCGCTGCCGCCCAGCAGCTCGACACTCTCGTCATTCCGGAAGGCTATACGCTTGCGGATTCTGTGGTCACCGTCCCGGCACCGAGGGTGGACAGCAGCCTGGTGGGCAAGGACATCTTCGACATCATGCCTGCAAAGGACGCAGGATGCGCCGCCGATGTGAAGGTACACCAGTCCCAGCTCATACGCAATTCCCTTAAAAACCACATAGCCGCAAACTCCGGAAGGCCCCTGGACGGATACCGTATCCGAATCTTCTTTGACAACAGGCAGAGCGCAAGGACCGATTCCGAGAAGATGGAAAAGGATTTCTCCGCCGCTCATCCCGACATACCGGTCTACAGGAGCTACGTCAACCCCTATTTCAAGGTCACGGTAGGAGACTTCAGGACGAAGTCGGAGGCAATGCAGCTGCTCAGGTCCATCGTGAAGGAATACCCTACGGCATTCGTCGTCAAGGAAAACATAAATTACCCGGCAGTGGACAGGACCAGACCGACAGTCACCGACACGGTGAAAGTATTGAGGCCGGCACCGGACGGGCAGCGCACCTCACTATGATGTCTTCTGATGATAATCTAATGTTTTGATGCTATGCTGAAACAAGGATTGGAACTTAAACAGACTCAGAAGCTCTCCCCTCTCCAGATCCAGACAATAAAACTCATCGAGCTTCCTACCCAGGAACTGGAACAGAGGATACGGAAAGAGCTGGAAGAGAACCCCGTACTTGACGAGAATGTCTCTAATGACAGCGATGACGACAATGACGGGCCGAGGGAAGTGTCCCTGTCCGACTACAAGGAGGACGACTCCATCCCGAGCTACAAGCTGAGGATAAACAACTACGGCAAGGACGAACGCCCGCAGTACAATACATTCTCCGTCAAGGAGAGCTTCACCCAGAGCCTGATGGACCAGCTCGGGTTCAGGAACCTGACCGAGCACCAGCACGCCGTGGCCGCATTCATCATCGGCAGCCTTGACGACGACGGCTACCTGAGGCGCAGCATTGAAAGCCTGGTGGACGACCTGGCCTTCAGGGCCGGTATCGAGACCGACGAGCAGGAAGTGCTCGACATGCTTAAGGTCATACAGGAGTTCGACCCGGCAGGTGTCGGGGCAAGAGACTTGAGGGAATGCCTCCTCCTGCAGATACGCACCATGAAACAGACTCCGGAGGTCATCAATGCCACCAGGATACTCAAGGACTTTTTTACGGAATTCACAAACAAGCATTTCCAGAAGATAATCTCGCGCATGGGCATTTCCGAAGAGGAAATGAAGGCAGCGATGTCCAAGATACTGAAGCTGAACCCTTCCCCTGGCGGCCAGATCGACGACTCATACAACGACCAGGCACAGCAGATTGTCCCGGACTTTGTCCTGACGCTCGAAAACGGAGAACTGAAGCTCACAATGCCGAGATTCTCCATCCCGGAACTCCGTGTCAACAAGAAGTATGCAGACATACTGTTGGAAGCGGCAAACTCTTCGGAAAGGGAAAAGAAGGAAGCAGCCACCTTTGTCAAAAAGAAACTCGACTCGGCCAAGTGGTTCGTGGAAGCCATCAAACAAAGGCACAACACCCTCGAAAGCACCATGAAAGCTATCATAGACTACCAGCACGACTATTTCATCGACGGGGATGAAAGCCACCTGAAGCCTATGGTACTCAAAGACATTGCAGAAAGGACCGGTTTCGACATATCGACGATTTCCAGAGTAGTGAACAGCAAATATATTGAAACCCACTTCGGGATCTATTCTCTTAAATACTTCTTTTCCGAGGGGCTTGAAAACCAGGACGGAGAAGAGGTATCCACAAGAGAGCTCAAAAAGGCTCTCCAGGAGTGTGTGGACAACGAGGACAAACGCCACCCTCTTACCGATGACCAGCTGGTGTCCGTAATGAGCGGCAAAGGGTACAAGGTCGCCCGCCGAACAATAGCGAAATACCGCGACCAGCTCGGAATCCCTAAGGCGCGGCTGAGAAAAGAGTTGTGATTTTTTTCAAAATACATTGAATAAAATTTGCTTGTTTACAAAAAATCACTACCTTTGCAATCCGTTTCGGGAAACAAGTACAAATATCCGGAATGATTGACAATATTGGAGAGGTGGTAGAGTGGTCGATTACGGCAGTCTTGAAAACTGTTGAGCTGAAAGGCTCCGGGGGTTCGAATCCCTCCCTCTCCGCAATAAACATTGAGAATCAATGTTTTACAAAACAAACACCCGATTTTACACCCAAGAATGTAAAGTCGGGTGTTTGTTTGTTAAGGATTTGGCATTATTACTTCATTCCCTT